>NZ_FOED01000001.1:366152-436119 GCF_900110545.1 Pseudomonas sp. Snoq117.2
GCGCTCTCCCAGCTGAGCTATAGCCCCGTCGGTCAGGACGGGGCGCATGTTAAGAGGCCCGGCCTCCCCTGTCAACACCAATCAGAAAAAAACCTGCTAGTAACAGACACTTAAGCCGGAAAAGGGTCAGATCGCCCGCGCCAGGGCCGCACGCTGGGCGCGGGCCGCCAGCAGGTAGGTGAACTTGCCATCGCTGGCGGAGAGCTTGCGCAGGACCTTCTTGTCCAGGGCGCGGTAGCCGCCCATCTCCAGCGCCGTACGCCCCGAGCTGCCGATCAGCATGCCGGGATTGGCTACCATCAGCCGAGCAGCCTGCTCCACGGCCTTGGCGCAGCTCTTGCGATCATTCAGGTCATAGCCTTGCAAGGGCAGCAGCATGCGCAGCCATTCGGCCCAGTAGAATTCAAGGAATTCCGAGGGCAGTACCCGGCCATCCGGCGTACGCGGCTTGTCGTAGCCGATCTGGCGAGTGAAATACACCAGGGCGCGGTAGGGATCGTCGGCCATGGCGGTGAGCCCCAGGGATTCAGGCAACTGTTCGGGCAGGATCGGACGCCCCTGGGGATCCTTGAGCCAGGCCTTGCGCTCGTCGAGCAGGCGAATCCAGAACTCGGCCATGCTCGCCGCGCCGCTGAAATCGTCGGTGACCCTGACCCACACCGAGGTCTCGGCGCCACCGCCGGGGTGTTCCCAGAAGGCGGAAAAGGTGTGGTGACCATCGGTGAGGTAGAGCTGCTGTCCTGGGCCGATGACCACGGTCTTCATTTCGTCTGGATAAGTGCCGGGTGGCTCGACGCCCAGGGCGTCGCCAGCCGAGCGCAGACTGGTGCTCGGCTGAAAACCGCCACTCAGATGCTGGCCGTTGGCTTCGCAGTAGTCGTCGAACAGCTTGCGTCGGTCGCAGGCGTACTTGCCAAGCTTGTACAGCACCTGGTCATGGCCGATCGCGGGCTGGGTGGGGCGCAGCTGGCGCAATTGCACCCGGAGCAGGCTTCCTGGCGACACGGGGTCTTCCTTTCTCGAGAGGTCTTCCCAGGTCCGACAACGGTCCTCCCGGGAAGACTCCTGCCGTCGATCAGACCTTGCGCAGGACCACGCTGCCGATGGAGTAACCGGCGCCGAAGGAGCTGAGCACCCCCAGACTGCCACTGACCAGATCCTCGTGGTGCAGATGCAGGGCGATGACCGAGCCGGCAGAGCTGGTGTTGCCGTAGGTATCCAGGATGACCGGCGCCTCGCCAGGCTCGGGTTCGCGCCCCAGCAGGCGCTTGACGATGAGGTGGTTCATCGCCAGGTTGGCCTGGTGCAGCCAGAAGCGCGAGACCCGCTCGACGGGGATATCCAGCTCGGCGAGGTGATTGGCGATCAGTTCGGCCACCAGCGGGCAGACCTCCTTGAACACCTTGCGCCCTTCCTGGACGAACAGCTTGTCCAGGTGGGTCATGCCCTCCTCCGCCGCGCGGTTGAGGAAGCCGAAGTTGTTGCGGATGTTATTGGAGAACTGGGTGAACAGCCGGGTGCCGAGGATTTCGTAGCGGTGAGCCGAGGTCGCCTGGTCGGCGCGTTCCACCACCAGGGCGGTGGCGGCATCGCCGAAGATGAAGTGGCTGTCGCGGTCGCGGAAGTTCAGGTGCCCGGTGCAGATCTCCGGATCTATCACCAGCAGTGCCCGCGCCTGGCCCAGTTGCACGGCGTTGGCCGCCGTCTGCAGGCCGAAGGTGGCCGAGGAGCAGGCGACGTTCATGTCGAAGCCGTAGCCCTGGATGCCCAACGCGGCCTGGACCTCGATGGCCACTGCCGGATAGGGCCGCTGCAGGTTGGAGCAGGCGACGATGACACCGTCGATGTCGGCGGCGGTCCGCCCTGCCCGTTCCAGCGCCTCGCGCGCCGCGGCGACGCCCATCTCGCAGAGGATCGAGGGCTCGTCGTTGGAACGCTCGGGAATGCGCGGCACCATGCGCGCCGGATCGAGGATACCGGCCTTGTCGACCACATGGCGGCTGCGGATGCCGGAGGCCTTCTCGATGAAGGCGGCGCTGGATTCCGGCTGGGGCGCCAGACTGCCTTGGGCGATGGCGTCGGCATGCTCGGCATTCCACTGGCCAGCCCACTGGTTGAAGGACGCAACCAGCTCGTCGTTGGAAATGCTTTCGGGCGGCGTATAGAGCCCACTACCGCTGATGACCGCGTGCTGCACGGCTATTCCTCTTGTTGTCAGGATGAAGCCGTGCCAGTTTGCCGCAAATCCAGGGTGGACGCCCGTGCAATCTCAACGCCGATTGGCGGCCTCGGCGGCGCGCAGGACGTCGCTGCCTACTTCGCTTTCGTACCTCTTGAGCAACGGCGCCACGGCCGTGCGCCAGGCTTCCCGCTCGGCAGGCGTCGGCACCAGGATCCTGCTGGTATTGGCCGCGACCACCCGTTCGCGCGCCTTGGCGTTGATGGCTTCGGCATCGCGGTTCACCGACTGGGTCACTTCGTCGAGGATGGCCTCCAGCTCGCTGCGGATCTGGAACGGCAGGCCATTCCAGAAGGTGGTGTTGGTGATGAGCATATAGGTGAGGAAGCTGTGGTTGTCCTCGACGATATAGGGCTGCACGCTGTTGATCTTCTGTCCCAGCAGGTTCGACCAGGGATTCTCCGCTCCCTGCACCTTGCCGGTCCGGAGGGCGTCGTAGACCTGGGCGAACGGCAGCTTGACCGCCTCGGCACCCAGTTGCTGGTAGTAGGCGGCCAGCACCTCGGAGGATTCGACGCGGAAGGTCAGCCCCTTGAGATCGGCGGGAGTGTGGATTTCCCGCGTGGCCGAGAGCTGGCGGCCGCCGTTGTTCCAGTAGCCTAATCCGGTGATGTTGTGGCTGACCAGGCTGCCCAGCAGTTCGCGGCTCTTGTCGCGGCGCTGGAAGCGCTTGACCGCCTCGATGTTGTCGAACAGGAAGGGCAGATCGTAGACCCTGAGTGGTTTGGCCAGGGCGTTGAGCTTGGAAACCGAGGGTGCCAGCAGTTGGACCTTGTTGCTGCGCAGGGCTTCCAGTTCGTCGGCGTCGCCCACCAGGCTGGAATTGGGATAGACCTCCACCTTGACCTGGCCGGCCAGTCGCTCCTGCACCAGCTTCTGGAATTGCAGGGCACCACGGCCCTTGGGCGTATCGTCCGTCACCACATGGGCGAACTTGATGACGATCGGCTCGGCCACAGCGAAGGGCATGGCCAAGGCGATAAGCGAGCCGGCCAGGGTGGCGAAGAAGGTCTTGATCATGGAATTCCCTGCGTTGAACGATCCATCGGATCGCCTGCGCGACCCCGGTCACGCTGCGTGCGCGACGCGGTTACCTTAGCAGTCGCGAGGTGAATGGCTGGTCAGCACAGGGAGATGGCACGACGAATGTGCAAGAAAGTAGGATCAGGGGTAGGACCAGCGCCGTCGAAACGGCGCCAGGAAATCATCAAGGCGAAATGGGATCGCTTGCAGGAAAGGTTTCCTCGACGGATTCGTCGAGCTGCTCTTCGCTTACCTCGTCTTCATCGTCGGCGACGGGCGGATCGTTCGGCTGCTGTTGGGCATGGACGGCGTTCATGGCAAATCTCCAGACGCGGAAAGAGAAGGACTACAGGGCCGAAAGGGTTCGGCCCTGTACGTTAGTCATGGCGATGCAGGCGGACGTTCAGCTCGTCGACGATCGGTGCCCAATCGGCATCTTCCATGATCTCGTCCTTGAGGAACGCCTTTTGCGACGGTGACCAGAAATCGGCTTCCGAGACCTTCACCTCGTCGGGCAGCGGGGAATGGCTGGCGATGAAAGCATCGATGGCAGCCGGATCGGAATCCAGGCCCAGTTGCTCGAAAAGGGTCGTCAGATCGTGAACGGGAAGTTCCATAGGGGTCTCCAGGCAGGTATCGGTCGGTAACGGCAAGCATCTAGAAAGACGCCAGCCTTGAGGGGTTCCCTGGCCTTAATAAATCCTTCAGCGTCGGGCCTTAAGGTACGCCCACGTTTCGCCAACCAGGGCCTTCGCCATGTCGCTTCCCGTCTCTGCCATTCACTTCACCGCCGCACCGCGCCGCATTCTCGTCACCGGTGCCACCGGCTTTCTCGGCGGCGCCGTTACCCTGCGCCTGCTGGAGCTGGGACATGTCGAGGGGCTACAGTTCCTGGTCCGGGCGGCCACCCCGGCGGAAGGTCTGGAGCGGCTGCTGCAGAATCTGCGCGTCCATGACGTCGACGAGCGCCTGGCGGCGCGGCTCAAACCCGAGCAGATCCTCTGCGGTGATCTGCTGGACACCCATTGGATCGAGGCCGCCAAACCACAACTGCTGGCGCTGGACGAGGTCATCAACTGTGCGGCGGTGGCCTCCTTCTCGCGCAATCCGAAGATCTGGCCGGTCAATGTCGAGGGCACCTTCGCCCTGGCCGAGGCCTGCGCCCAGTCCCGGCGGCTGAAACGCTTCCTGCACGTCAGCACCGCCATGGCCTGCGGCCCGCAGCGCCAGTCACCGGTCGCCGAGACCTGGGACTTCCCCGAACCCGAACAGCAGCTGGTGGACTACACCGCCTCCAAGGCCGCCATCGAACTCAAGCTGCGTAACGAATTGCCGCTGCTGCCGCTGGTGGTGGCGCGTCCTTCCATCGTCGTGGGTCACCGTCGCTCGGGCTGCAAGGCCTCGGGCAGCATCTTCTGGGTGTTCCGCATGGGCTTCGCGCTGGAGCGCTTCACCTGCGGTCTGGATGAGCAGATCGATGTCATTCCGGTGGACTACTGCGCCGAAGCCCTGGTGGAGCTGGCGCTCAAGCCCAAGCTGAACTACAGCCTTTACCACATCTCGGCGGGCAATGCGGGCGCCTGCACCTTCGGCGAAATCGACGAGGCCTATGCCGGCGCCATGGGCGACGCCCCGGTGGGCGAGCGCTATCGCCAGGTGGACAGCGCCGATCTCAAGGCACTCGCCGCCGACTTCAACGAACGCATCGGCCCGGCCAATCCGCGCCTGGTGCTGCGGGCGTTGAAGCTGTACGGCGGCTTCGCCGATCTGAATTATCTGTTCGACAATCAGCGGCTGCTCGACGAAGGCATCGCCGCCCCACCGCGCTTCACTGATTATCTGGATGTCTGCGTGCATTCCTCGCGGGACATCAGCATACCCGCGCAGATGCAGTGGGACTTCAAGTAAGGCCTACCCCGGTCCTGGCAATCGCTAGGGCCGGGCCTTGCTCAGACGGGGTCCTTTTCCGGCGAATTCAGCCGCGAATCCCGCACGATCTCGCTGACCGAAGCATAACCCCCGCGGGCATCGCGCAGCATGGTGCGCAGGTTGCCTTCGATGGTGTTGCAGATGGTACCCATGGTGATCTGGTGACGACTGCGCTGGAAGGGATTCTGCAGATCGGTGCCGACCTTTTCCATGGCCAGGAAGATGAAGCCCACCACGGTGGAGGCCAGCGGCGTGTACCACTCCAGGCTTTCCACCAGGCCGATGGGCATCAGCACGCAGAACAGGAAGATGAACAGCCGCGGAAAATTCACATAGGGATAGGGCAAGGGGGTATTGGCGATGCGCTCCATGCCGCCCTGCCAGTTGGACATATCGACGAAGGTGGCTTCCAGGCGCTCCAGACGGATGCTGTCCAGGCGACCGGCGCGGTATTCCAGGGCGATCAGGCTGGAGGAGCCGCTGAGGATGGCGTTGGCGAAGTTGTTGGTCTCCTTGCGCATCGCCCACTCCTCCTTGCCCAGGTAGGTGCGCACCTCCTTGGGCAACGAATCGCCGCTGAGCTGGCAGGCCAGGCAGCGGACATAGGCGAGGTGACGCTCGATGAGCACCGTCTTGATCGCGTTGAAATGTTCGTCGCCGTCGTCGATGAGCGTCAGCGCTTGGCGGGCGAAGCTACGCGAGCTATTGACCATGCCGCCCCAGAGGGTGCGCGCCTCCCACCAGCGCTGGTAGGCACTGGTATTGCGAAAGCTGGTCAGCACGATCAGCGCCGAGCCGATCAGGGTCAGTGGAATGTTGGGCAGCTGCGCCCGATTGTCGACGAAAATCATGTAGTCGACGGTAACGGCGATGTCCCACAGCAGCAGCCAGAACACCGACCAGCCAACGTAGGTGAAGGTTTGCCGAAGGAAGGTCATTTTGCTGGTGAAAAAACCCAAGGTGATAGTCCTTAGCGCGAGAAAGGAGGGATGCAGCCATAGGAACCTGGGGTCGAAAACAGGTTCAAGGCAAGCCTCTAGAGCGCGGATCGCCGCCCATTTCACGTAATAGGCCCGGGACAATTGCGTTTCCAGATATGAAGAGGCCCGCTGCGCAGGCCGTTACCTCGCCAAGGCAGCAGCGCCTGGCTGGTTGCCACGTCACGGAGGATATCGACCCGTTCAGCGAACATCCGCGCCCAGGTGCGGTCCGACGGACACCACGCCCTTCCGGAGCACTGCCATGACCGCCACCCCGCGCGTTCGTCTGGATGTCTGGAGCGACTACGTCTGCCCCTTCTGCTACCTGGAGCTGCCCCAGCTGGCGCGCCTGCAGGAGGAATTCGGCGATCAACTGGCCATCGAGTGGCATGCCTTCGAATTGCGCCCCGAACCCACGCCCACCCTGGATCCCGCCGGGGATTATCTGCGCCGGACCTGGGACCGGGCGGTCTATCCCATGGCGGCGGAATACGGCATGGTGCTGCGGCTACCACCGGTCCAGCCGCGCAGCCGTCTGGCCCTGGAAGCAGCGGAATTCGCCCGCGACCACGACCGCTTCGACGCCTTCCATACGGCGGTCTTCCAGGCCTTCTTCGAAGAGGGGCGCGATATCGGCGAGCGGGAGGTGCTGATCGATCTGGCGCGCCGCAGCGGTCTCGATGGCGAAGCCTTGCAGGCCAGCCTGGCGCGCGGTGACCACACCGACGTGGTGCTGCACGCCGAGGATCGCGCCGAAGCCCTGGGCATCACGGCCGTACCGACGCTGCTGCTGCGTTCCGCGCAGGCGCCCATCGAACAGGCGCGGGCTCTGGATGGAGCGGTACCCTTCGCCCAGTTGGCGGCAGCCGTCCGGGCGCAGCTGGACGCGATCCAAGCCTAGCGCTGGGCGGCCGGCGTCAACTCGGGGAACAGCACCTCGGTAAAGCCGAAGCGGGCGAAGTCCTGAATCCGCGAGGGATAGAGCCGACCGATCAGGTGATCGTACTCGTGCAGCACCACCCGCGCATGGAAGCCTTCGGCCTGCTGGTCCACCAGGTTGCCCGCGCCATCCACGCCTCGATAACGGATTCGCCGCGGCCGCGGTACCTCGCCGCGCAGCCCGGGGATCGACAGGCAGCCTTCCCAGCCCAGTTCTTCGCTGGCATCAAGGACCTCAATGCGCGGATTGATCAGTACCTGCAGCGGTACCGGCGGCGCCTCGGGATAGCGGGCATTGCGCTCGAAGCCAAAGACCATCAGCTGCAGGTCCTCACCGATCTGCGGGGCGGCAAGACCCACGCCACCCGCGGCGGCCATGGTATCGAACATGTCCTGGATCAACGCCTGCAGCTCCGCCGAGCCGAGGCGCTCGGCGGCTATCGGCGGCGCCACCCGCAGCAGCCGGGGATCACCCATCTTCAAAATGTCGCGAATCATGCGAGGATTCCTTCTTTGCCAGTCACCGGCGTTTCGCCAGGAGCTTAAACCAGATGTCCTCCCTACTGCTCGCCAGCGCCCTCGGTCTCGGCCTGAGCGCTCCCCTCGTCCAGGCCGAGGAAGCCGCCCTCGCCGCGCGGCTGGATCCGATCCTGGAGCGCGCCATCGCCCAACAGCGCATCGTCGGTACCGTGGTCATGGTCGCCCGTCAGGGCCGGGTGGTGTATCACCGCGCGGCGGGATTCGCCGATCGGGACGCGCAGCGGCCGATGCAGGAAGACCAGCTGTTTCGCTTTGCCTCCCTGACCAAACCGCTGGTGGCGGTGACGGCGCTGCGCCTGGCGGATCAGGGGCGCCTGGATCTGCAGGCGCCGGTCAGTCGCTACCTGCCCTACTTCACCCCGCACCTGGCCGATGGCACTCCAGCCGTGCCCACGCTGGCCCAGCTCCTCAGCCACACCGCGGGCCTGCGCTACGGCTTCGGCGAAGACCAGGACGGTCCCTATCACCGCGCCGGGGTATCCGACGGCCTGGATGGCGCCCCCCTGACTCTGGAAGAAAACCTGCGGCGCCTCGCCGGCGTACCGTTGGACTTCAAGCCAGGTACCCAGTGGCGCTACTCCCTCGGGCTGGATGTCCTGGGCGGCGTGCTGGAAGCCGCGACCGGCCTGCCCTTGCCTCAGGTCGTCCAGCAGCAGGTGGCGGCACCGCTCGACCTGCACGACCTGAGCTTTCACGTCAGCGAGCCCAGCCGCCTGGCCACGGCCTATCGCGACGGCTATCCACGCCCGGAGCCCATGAGCGAGCCCTATCTGCTGCCCCTGCCCAAGGGCGGCATCCTCTATTCCCCGGCGCGGGCACTTTCGGCCACGGCCTTTCCCTCGGGCGGCGGCGGCATGCAGGGCAGTGCGGGAGACTACCTGGCCTTTCTGGAGGCGCTGCGCCAGGGCCGGCTGCTCACCCCGACCAGCCAGCGTCTGTTCATGGAAGACCAGATCCCCGGGCTGCAACGCGACGACGCGCCAGGCTGGGGCTTCAGCCTGGGCGCGGCGGTGCTGCGCGATGCCCGGCTGGCGAAGACGCCGCAGACGCCCGGTACCCTGCAATGGGGCGGGGTCTACGGCAACGCCTGGTTCATCGATCCGGCGCGCGAGCTGAGCGTGGTGATCCTCACCAACACGGCGATCGCCGGCATGAGTGGCCCCTTTCCCGACGCCATCCGCGATGCCCTCTACCGGGACTGATCGCTCAGCTGGACCGGCCAGGAGCGGTCGAGCGGTGAGGCAGTGGCAGCGGCCTGTCCTCGCCGCGAGAAAGCTGTGCCTGGATGACGGGAAAGGGCAATTCCAGCACGGCGCAACACAGCCTCAGCAGCTCCAGTTCGCGGATTCGTACGGCTTGATCCGCCTCCACCAAGCGGATCAAGCCTTCCAGTACCAGGGTCCGCGCCTCGACGCCCAACCGGCCTAGGCCCATCAGAGCCACTTCGAGCGCGGGTAGCCAGGCCAGTGGCGGCTGGTAGGCACAGTGCAGTCCGGGAAAGGTGGTTGCCACGGCCAGGAGGAAGGCGCGCCGCGCCGCCAGGACGCTCTCATGGGTCTGCTCGGCAGCGACCGCGTAGAGGGTGAGCACCGCCGTCCGCTCCTGGGCCAGGGTACGCCGCCCTGCAGGCTGTTGGCGTCCGGGCGCCAGGCTGCCGATCAGCTGGCGCTGGATGATCCGGGCGAGGCAATAGCGGGACAGATCCAGCTCCGCGGATCGCAGCTGCGTCTTGAGCGCGACCAGCAAGGCACGCAAGGCAGGCCGGGGCAACTGCCGGATGGCCGGAAAGGTCAGCTGGGCCAGCGGCAGGTGCAGCGCCGTGTCCAGGCTATCCACCCAGCGTCGCCCCTCCCCTGCAGCAGTCGGCGCGGAGGCACCGGCCAGGGCCAGCAGCACCTCGGCGGCCTGTTGCGGGTCTTGCAGGAAGAGGTACAGCGCTGGCGGGATGTCCGCCAGGCGCTCGTCGGCCAACGCGGGCGGGGCTGTTGGTTGACTCGCGGTCGGTTGTGCCGGCGCGGGTGGCGGACTGCCGGCGACATAGGCCACGCCCGTGGGCAGCAGCGCCTCCGCCCGCAGGCGCTCCAGCTGCCATTCGTCGAACCCCGGTTCGAGTTGCTGGATGCGTTCCAGGACCGGTGGATGGGTGGCGAACCAGGACGCGCCGGAGTCGCCCAGCACCATGTGGGCGACGCTGCGCGCCCGGCGATGATAGAGCCGCCCCTGCAGCGGATGGGCGGCGATCTTTTTCAAGGCATCGGCCAGCCCCTGGGGATGGCGGGTGAACTGCACGGCGGAGGCATCCGCCAGGCGCTCGCGCGAGCGCGTCGCCGCGGCCTGGATCAGATTGGCGAAGAACAATCCGCAGCCGCCGATCGACAGCAGCACGGTGCCCAGCAACCAGCCGAGCAGATGGTTGCCGTCGACCCGGGTGGTGGTCGAGGTGCGATCGGAAAACAGCTCCTGTCCCAGGTCGGCGATCAGGCTGATGCCATGCAGCCAGCCCAGCAGGCGCAGATTCAGGCGCATGTCGCCATTGAGCAGATGACTGAATTCATGGGCGACCACGCCCTGCAACTCGTCCCTGTTCAGCTGCTGCAGGGCGCCGCGGGTCAGGCACAGGCTCGCATCGGCCGGTCCATAGCCACTGATGAAGGCATTGATGGCCGGTTCGTCCGGCAGCAGATACAGCCGCGGCAACGGTACGCCGGCGGCCAGCGCCATCTCCGCCACCACGTTGTGCAACTGGCGGGTCCGGGGATCGGCCTGATCGTCCAGCGGCACCGCGCCCAAGCGCCTGACTACCTCTTCTCCACCCTGACGGGCGAGTTGCCGGACGTTCCAGAAGGACGCTCCGGTGATGACGCCGACAAAGACCAATCCGCTCTTGACCAGCGTTGGCCCGCGTCCGCCCAGGTAGTCGACCACCTCCCGCGGCAAGAACACCAGGGCCAGTCCGGCACTGGCCAGCGCCATGAGCAGCACCACCAGAGCCAGCAAGGCGAGACACAGCCGGGTGCGCCGACGCGCCGCGGCCTGGTCGTCGAGAAAGCGCACGAACTCAGCTCAGGCTGATTCGCGGCACCTGGCGCGCGGCCCCATCCGGCAGCGCCAAGGGCTGCGCCAGGCGAAAGCCGAAGCGGCTGGCGAGCAGCGATCCGGGAAAGGTCTCGCAGCGATTGTTGTAGTCCATCACCGCATCGTTATGGGCCTGACGCGCGTAGGCCAGCCGATTTTCCGTGGAGCTCAGCTCTTCCATCAACTGGATCACCGTCTCGTTGGCCTTGAGCTCCGGATAGGCTTCGCTCACGGCGAACAGCCGCCCGAGAGCGATGCCGAGCCCCTGCTCGCCCTGCTCCAGGGCATGCAGCGCGACGGGATCCTCCGGCCGGGTCTTGGCCTGATGCAGACCGGATTGCGCCTGCTGGCGCGCCACCATCACCGCCTGCAAGGTCTCGCGCTCGTGCTGCAGATAGCCCTTCACCGCCTCCACCAGATTGGGGATGAGGTCGTGTCGGCGAGTGAGCTGGACATCGATCTGAGCGAAGGCATTGCGATAGGCATTACGCGCCGTGACCAGGGCGTTGTAGAGGCTGATCGCGAACAGGCCGATGGCGACCAGGGCAGCCAGCAGGAGCAGCAATTTCATCGAATCGTCCTTGAAGGTGGTGAGAGTGCCAGTCTAGGAGCAAGCCGCGCCGATCGCTGTTCAGCGCGACGGATGCGGCGGTTGAGGGGATGGCTGGTGGAGCATGGGCCGACCATCGCTGCTCAGGGCGAGGATGGCGCGCCCGTGTCGGTCGGCTGCCGTGGCGCCGAATCTCCCTTGCGGCTGTGCTGCACCTCCACCAGCAGGGCGTCACGCTCCTGGCGCATCTGGGCGAGACTGGTCTGAGCTCGGGTCAGCTCTTCCTGCAGCCGCTGGGCCTGGGCCTCGGAGGCGCGCAAATCCCGATTCTGCGCGCGCAGCCCGGTCACCACCTTGTGCGCCCGGGTGAGCCGCATGACCATGTTGTCCACCTTGAGCTCCAGGGCTTCGCGGTGGGACAGCAGCTCCTCGACGTAGGGGTCGTCGCTCTTTTTCCATTCGGGGTAGTTTTCGTCGTACACCTCTTCCGGTCCCTCGTCGAAGAGGTCGACGTTGCGGTTCACCGCCGGGCCGGGGCTGACGGGAAGAGGTGGCGGCTGGGTATCGGCAGGCGGATTGGCCACCGCCTCGGGGAGGGCCGGCGCCTGCGCCTCGCCGGCCTCCTCGCCCTTGGCCGCGGCGTCGCCGGCGAAGTAGCGCTGCCACAGGAGAAACACCACCAGGGCGATCAGCAGGATGTTGCACAGGGTTATCAGGACGAATCCCCAATCCATCAGCTGTGCATGACTCATCTGCCGCTCCGCTCTCTTCCGGTGATAGGGCCTGGGTGCCAAGCGAGGCCGCACGCCTACCCTGTCGGCGGCGGCGCCTCTCTGCAGCTGATTTGAATACAGTTGTCAGCCTAAAGCATTTTCATCAGCCAGGCGGCGCCCGAGTGGGGACGAGTTGTCAGGCACGAGGATGTGCGAGATTTTTCAGCGGGCGGCAGAGGCGCTACAGGCTAGGGCCGCGCGGGAAAATCTGGGCAAAAAAAAGCCCGACGCTGGGCGTCAGGCTTGGCGGCGGGCGATGTTGGGCTTCGCGGGGCTCAACCCAACCTACGGGACGAGGTAGGTTGGGTTGAGACGGCTTTATCGTCGAAGCCCAACAAGCAGCCCAGTCGGCTCTCCTACGCCAGGCTCTTGCTCACCACCTCGTAGACGTCGCTGGACAGCTCGCCGCTGGCCAGGATCCGCTCCAGCTCGGCGCGCATCAGCGCCTGGCGCGCGGGACCGTACTTCTTCCAGCGGGTCAGGGGCGTCAGCAGGCGCGAGGCGATCTGCGGATTGAGCCGATTGAGGGTGATGATCTGATCGGCCAGGAAGCGGTAGCCGCTGCCGTCCTCGGCATGGAAGTTGACCAGATTGCTGTTGGCGAAGGCGCCGATCAGCGCCCGCACCTTGTTGGGGTTTTTCAGGGTGAAGACCGGGTTTTCCATGAGTGCCTGGACGCGGGCCAGGCCGCCCGGCAAGGGGCTGGACGCCTGGACGCTGAGCCAGGTGTCCATCACTAGCGGATCGGCCTTGAACTCCTCGAAGAAACGCGCCAGTACCTCCGCCTTTTCCTGCTCGAAACCGGAGTTGACCAGGGCGCTCAGCGCAGCCAGGCGCTCGGTCATGTTGTCGGCGTGCTCGAATTGCTCCAGAGCGGCGTCGCGCGCCTCCGGCTCTTCCAGCAGCATGAGGTAGCCCAGCGCAGCATTCTGCAGGCTGCGACGCGCGATATGGTCGGCGCTGGCCTGGTAGGGCGTGGCGCGCGATTCCTCCCGAGCGCTGCGATAACGCTGCCAGAGCACGTCGCGCAGGGCCTCGGCGATGGTCCGGCGGGCCTGGCGACGGGCACCGTGGATGGCACCGGGATCAGCCTGCTCGGACAGCTCCACCAGATAGGCCTCGGACGGCAGCGACAGCATCTCGGCGACCATGGCCGGATCGAGGGACTCATCCGCCGCCACGGTGCGCAGGGCCTCTACCAGCCGGGTGTCCAGCGGCTGGCCGGCGATCATCTCCTGCAGCACCTGCACCGCCAGTTGCTGACCGGCGTCCCAGCGATTGAAGCCGTCGCTGTCATGTTGCATGAGGAAGGTCAGCTGCTCACGGCTATAGGGGAAGCTGAGCTTGACCGGGGCGGAGAAGCCGCGCAGCAGCGAAGGCAGCGGGCGCTCGGGCACATCGACGAAGGTGAAGGTCTGCTCGGCCTGGGTGACCGACAGCACCCGGTCGGTACCCTGGGCAGCGGCTTCGCCCTCCAGGCGCAGGGGCAGCTCGCGGCCCTGGCCATCCAGCAGGCCCAACTGGACCGGGATGACGAAGGGCTCCTTGGTCGGCTGGCCTGGGGTGGGTGGGCAGCTCTGGCGGAAGGTCAGGCGATAGGTCTTGGCCGCCGCATCGTACTGCTCGCTGACCGCCAGGCGCGGGGTGCCCGACTGGCTGTACCAGCGCTTGAACTGGCTGAAGTCGGCGCCGTTGGCGTCTTCCAGGGCCTTGATGAAGTCGTCGCAGGTCACCGCCTGGCCATCGTGGCGCTCGAAATAGAGATCGGTGCCCTTGCGGAAGCCGTCCGGGCCCAGCAGGGTGTGCAGCATCCGCACCACCTCGGCGCCCTTCTCGTACACCGTCAGGGTGTAGAAATTGGAGATCTCGATGAAGTGATCCGGACGCACCGGGTGGGCCATGGGGCCGGCGTCTTCGGCGAACTGGTTGGTGCGCAGGAAGGCCACGTCCTCGATGCGCTTGACCGTCGGCGAATTCATGTCGGAGCTGAAGCCGGCATCACGGAACACGGTGAAGCCTTCCTTGAGCGACAGCTGGAACCAGTCGCGGCAGGTCACGCGGTTGCCCGACCAGTTGTGGAAGTATTCGTGGGCGACGATGGCCTCGACGCGCTGGTGGGCGGCGTCGGTGGCGGTGCGCGGGCTGGCCAGCACGGCGCTGGAGTTGAAGATGTTGAGCCCCTTGTTTTCCATGGCGCCCATATTGAAATCGTTCACCGCGACGATCATGAAGATATCCAGATCGTATTCGCGGCCGTAGACCTCCTCGTCCCAGCGCATGGACTTCTTCAGGCTGTCCATGGCGTGCTGCAGCTTGCTGATGTTTTCCGGCTCGACGTAGATGCGCAGGGCCACGCCGCGGCCGCTGCCGGTACGGTAGCTGTCTTCCACGCACCAGAGATCACCGGCCACCAGGGCGAACAGATAGGCCGGCTTGGGGAAGGGATCTTCCCAGGTGGCCCAGTGCCGACCGCCTTCGGCCTCGCCGCTGGCCACCGGGTTGCCGTTGGAGAGCAGGATCGGATACCGGGCCTTGTCGGCCTCCACCGTGGTGGTGAAGACGCTCATCACGTCTGGGCGGTCCAGGTAGTAGGTGATCTTGCGGAAGCCCTCGGCCTCGCACTGGGTGCAGAACATCGTGCCGGAGACGTACAGCCCTTCCAGGGCGGTGTTGCTTTCCGGGTGGATGCGCACCGAGGTCTTGAGCACGAAGGCCTCGCCCTGCGGCTGCAGGGTCAGGCTGCCCGCCTCGACCTGGTAGTCGCCAGCGGCCAGCGCCTGATCGTCCAGCGCCACCGCCAGCAGTTCCAGCTCCTCGCCGTGCAGCACCAGCGGCGGCAGGCCGGCGCCGCGCACCGGATTACGCTGCAGCCGCAGTTCGGCGTGCACCAGGGTCTGGTCGTCGTGCAGCTCGAATCTGAGGCGGGTTTCCTCGATGAGGTACTCGGGCGCCTGGTAATCCTTGAGGTAGATGGTCTGGGGCTGGTCGGTGCGCATGGGTTTACATCCTTACTCGGAAACGGACACGGCCAGCTGATAGGCCGTGTACTTGCGAATGTTGATCACGCCGGTATCGAACATCAGGTATTGACCCTTGATGCCCAGCAGCGTGCCTTCCACCACGGGGGTCTTTTCCAGGTCATGACTGACCACCTTGGTGGGATAGACCGTGACCGGATAATGAATCTCGATAGGGGCCATGTCGACCACCGGCTGGATCGCCTGCAGGCCGAAACGGCCCTGGAGATCGTCCAGGCCCTGGGCGCAGGCGTCGAAGATGCGCTCCCGTACCGCCACCAGGTCTTCCGGCGCGGCGACGCCCTTGAGCATGGCGCGCCAGTTGGTGCGGTCGCCCACCTGGCTACGCAACACGTCCTCCACCAGGCCGGATTGCTGGCGGGTGGCGACCCGCAGGATCGGCAGCGCCTGGTAGGCGCCCTGGTCGATCCAGCGGGTGGGCAGCTGGGTGGCGCGGGTGATGCCGACCTTGAGGCCCGAGGAATTGGCCAGGTAGACTACGTGGGGCACCATGCAGTGGGCTTCGCCCCACTCCGGCTGGCGGCAGGTGCCGTGCTCGTAGTGACACTTTTCCGGACTGACGATGCAGCTGTCGCACTGGGCCAGGGCGGTGAAGCAGGGATAGCAGTAGCCCTGACTGAAGCTCTTGCGGGTCTTGCGACCGCAATGGGTGCAATGGATGGCGCCCAGGTATTCGAGGCGCACGCGGCGGCCGATCAGCGGGTTGACCGGCACCTCGCGCTCATCGAGGCGGAAGGCATAGTTGACGGGGTCGGCCAAGGTCACGGCCATCTTGCGCAGGGCGCCACGGCCCAGTTCGGTGATCACGGTGGTGTTTCTCGGTTTCTAAGAGCCCGCTTAACGTCTCGCGAGCTAGCGACAAACAAGGCGAAAAGGCCTGAGGAAGCGGAGTTTACAGATGGTAAATGAGCATTCCGAAGGCCTTTTCAACGCCGTTTGGCCGACGCACAGCAGACGTTAGGCGGGCTCTGATAAAGACGCGAGGTGCCTCTTCGTTCGAAGGGCACCTCGTCGGGTAGGGCGTAGTCGATCAGTGAATGGCGTCGGACTTGAACAGGATGTTCTCGATGGGCACCGACTTGGAGGCGCATTCCTGAGGGCCCATGTAACCGGTCCGCTGGTCTTCGGGCAAGTGCTTGGCCTCGTAGGCGATCACTGCCTGCAGACAGAGCTCGACCTGGTCACGACTGAGTTTGCGGCCATCGGGCCACTTGCCGATCTCCACGGCCAGCTTCAGGCCGTCGTAGATATCGGGGGTGATGTTTTCCAGCATCTGGGCGAAGGATGTCGACATGGGTCGCTCCGGACTCTAGTGAACCGCCAGTTTACCGGGCTGCCCGCCGCGGTGCACCTGGCCTGGCTCAATGGCGGTGATAGGGTGAGGTCTTGCGCGCGGGCAAGGAGGATCGCGGCCATGGGCCGCTCCTACGCCGCATCGGCGGACCGTCATCGCCGCAGGTTGACCCAGTCATGCGCCAGCGCTGCCCAACGTGCAACGCCGCTGAACCCTGGCACCCCACCGCCATCAGAGCAGGAGGCCTTTTCTGGAGACCCCATGCCTGCCTATCACCCTCTCATCCTCGCCGGTGTCGAACTCTGGCTGCTCGCGGAAAAGGCCATCTACTGGCCGGCGCGCCAGGCGCTGCTGGTGGCGGACATCCATTTCGGCAAGGCCGCGGCGTTTCGGGCACTGGGTCAGCCGGTACCCCACGGCACCACAGCGGGCAATATCGCGCGACTGGACAGCCTGCTGGCGCGCTACGACTGCCGCGAGATCATCTTTCTCGGTGACTTCCTGCACGCGCCGGAGTCCCGCGCGCCCCTGACCATGGACACCCTGGAGCGCTGGCGGGAACACCAGGCCCACCTGCAGCTGCTGTTGATCCGCGGCAACCACGACCGCCGCGCGGGGGATCCACCGGCCGCCCTGGGTATCGACGTGGTAGCTGAGCCGCTGGAACTGGACGGCCTGTCGCTGCAGCACGAACCCGATCCCCATCCGCGACTGCCGGTGCTGGCCGGACACATCCATCCGGCCTTTCGTCTGCACGGCCGCGGGCGTCAGGCGCTACGCCTGCCCTGCTTCTGCCTGGAAAACGATGAAGTGTTGATCCTGCCGGCCTTCGGGGACTTCACCGGCGGGCACCTGCTGGCGCCCGATCCGGCGCGACGGATCTTCGTGGTAGGGGATGGCGGTATCTGGCCCCTGCGCTAGGTTCTGTACGAAAAGTGCCTACGCTCGGTGATACTTCGTTGAAAAAGGCCTGGATCGCCAGCCCGGTCGGAATGCTCATTTACCGCTCGTGAACTCGAGCGCGAGTCCGATCCGCTTCCTCAGCCTATTTCGCCTCGCCTGACCTTCGCTCGTCGACTTTTCGTACAGAACCTAGAACCAGATACCCTGGAGATCAGCCCTCTTCGGTGATCCCGGTGATGGTGATGCCGTGCCGCTCCAACAAGGCTACGGTAGGTTCGTCGTAATCCCGCGGGACCTCGCTGTCATCGTACTCTTCCAGGGCATCGTCGCGGACGATCTGGGCGACCCGCTCCATATCCGGCTTCTGCTCGGCTTCGGTGGTGACCACCGAGGTGTTGCCGTCAACGTTGCTGTAAGCAATTTTCCACTTCGACATCTCAGGACTCCTCACACGGGAACAAGGCTATCGAGAGATTAGAGGGCGAGACGCCCAGTAATTCGCCCTAACGCGGACGAAAGACGATATCCAGCAATCCGGCCAGGGCACCATCGGCGCAATCGGCCACGGCCAGCGCCTCGCGGGCCTGCTTGAGGTGACTCTGCAACTGTCGTTGAGCATGGTCGCGGCCGAGCAGGCTGACCAGGGTGGACTTGTCGCCATCCTTGCCGGCGTCCTTGCCCAGGCCCTTGCCGTCGTCGAGATCGTCGAGCAACTGGAAGGCCAGGCCCAGCTGGCAGGCGAAGACGTGGAAGGCTTCGCGCTGCGTTGCGCTGGTGACCAGGGTGGCACCCGCCATGCCCATGGCCGCGGAGAACAGCGCTCCGGTCTTGAGCTGGTTGGTGAGGGCGATGGCATCGGCCGGACGCGTCTGGCGACCGCCGTGCAGGTCATGGTACTGGCCGCAGACCAACCCGGCCGTACCGACCGCATCGGCCAGCTGGCAGACCATCTGGGTCCGGGTTTCCGCCGGCACCCCGGCAAGGCCGGCGACCAGCCGCAGGGCATGACTGAGCAGGGCCACCGCCGCCAGCATGGCGACGTCTTCGCCGAACTCGACATGCAGGGTCGGACGGCCACGGCGCAGGCGCGCATCGTCCATGCAGGGCATGTCGTCGAGGAACAGGGAGGCCGCGTGCACCATCTCCACCGCGCAGCCCAGATCGAGCACGGCTTCGTCGGACTGACCCAGGTCCTCGGCGGCCAGGACCATCAGCAACGGACGCAGTCGCTTGCCCGGGGCCATGACCCCACTGCGGATGGCGGCGGCGACCGGATCGGTTCCGGCCGGCAATAGCTCTGCCAGACGCTCGTCGATACGGGTACGCTGCCATTGCAGCGAAGCGGCAAAATTGTCTGTCGCGTTCGGCACTAATACGGTCGCCATGAGTCGAGATACTCCATATGTGGAACCGACGAACGGTCGCACCTCGGTGGATTAGGTCTTCGCAAAGCGAACCCGTCGTCCCCTACCAGACCACAACGACCGACGAAAGGTCATTCAGGGCGGACTCTAGAAGACATGGTGGATTGGGAACTGGCAAGCCGCAAGAACGATCATCTGGACATCGTGCTGGATCCCCACAAGGCCCGCAGCGCCGTCACCACGGGCTTCGACGCCTACCGCTTCACGCACTGCGCCCTGCCCGAACTGAATCTGGACGAGATCGACCTGGGTACTCGGCTGTTCGATCGCCCCCTGGCCGCGCCCCTGCTGATCAGCTCCATGACCGGCGGGCCAGAGCGGGCCGCGCTGATCAATCGCCATCTCGCCGAAGCGGCCCAGACCCTGGGTATCGCCCTGGCGGTCGGCTCCCAGCGGATCGCCCTGCAGCAGGGTGGCGACCAGGGCCTGACCGGCGAATTGCGGCGTCTGGCGCCGGACGTGCCCCTGCTGGCCAACTTCGGTGCCGCCCAGCTGGTGGCCGGTTATGGCCTCGACGAGGCACGCCGCGCGGTGGAGATGATCGAGGCAGACGCCCTGATCGTGCATCTCAATCCCTTGCAGGAAGCCGTGCAGGCCGGTGGCGATCGGACCTGGCATGGCATCCTCGGCGCGCTGGAAAACCTGGTTACACATCTGGCCGTGCCGGTCGTCGTCAAGGAAGTCGGGGCCGGCCTTTCGGGCCGGGTCGCCCGGCAATTGCTGGAAGCAGGCGTGGCGGTGCTGGATGTCGCCGGGGCCGGTGGCACCAGCTGGGCCGCGGTCGAAGCCGAACGCGCCCGTGACGAGCAGCAGCGTGCCATCGCCCGCGCCTTCGCCGACTGGGGCATTCCCACCGCCGAGAGCCTGCGCCAGGTGCGCGCGGCCTGCCCGCAGGCGACGGTGATCGCCTCGGGCGGCATCCGCGACGGCATTGACGCCGCCAAGGCCATCCGCCTCGGCGCGGATCTGGCCGGCCAGGCCGCCGCGGCCCTGCCCGGCGCCACGGAATCCACCGAGGCGGTGATCGCGCATTTCCAGGTGGTGATCGAACAGCTGCGCATCGCCTGCTTCTGCACCGGCTCGGCCGATCTGGCCAGCTTGCGCCAGGCCGAGTTGCTGGACGCCACGCCGCTGCGGTGCCCATAGTGGCCGACACTCGACCGGACGCCGCCATGCATGTCGCCCTGATCTCGCCGCCGCTGCCGAGCCATTTGTCCACCCATCTGGTGCTGGGCGAGGCGCTGGTCGCCCTCGGCCACCGGGTCACCCTGTTGCACCAGGTGGAGGTGGGCGATCGGACGCTCCCAGCGGGTATCCAGTTTCAGGCCATAGGCGCGACCAGCCATCCACGTGGCAGCCTGGCGCCCTTGCTCGCCCGTACCGCCAGCAGCAAGCCCTGGTCGGTGTTCGGGGTGATCGCCGACATGGCACGCAATACCGAATTGTTCTGCCGCGAAGGCCCGACCGCCTTGCGCGACCTGGGTGTCGACTGCCTCATCGCCGACCAGATGGAACCGGCCGGTGGCCTGCTCGGCGACCACCTGGGTCTGCCCTATGCCTCGCTGGCCTGCGCCGTGCCGATGAATCGCGAGCCCTATCTGCCGCTGCCCACCCTGCCCTTCGCCTATCCCGGCACCGAGCGGGAGCGGCAGATCGTCCAGGGCGCCACCCAGGTGTTCGACCTGATGATGCGCAGCCAGGGCAAGGTCATCCAGCGCCAGGCTCAGGCCTTCGGCCTTGGCGACCGGCGCACCCTCGACGACTGCTTCTCGCCGTATCTGCAGTTGAGCCAATGCCTGCCGGGCTTCGACTTTCCGCGCCGCGCACCGCCACCGCACTTCCACGAAGTCGGGCCGCTGCGCTCGCCGGCGGTGCGTGAGCAACGGCTGGAATTGGAAATCGATCCACGCCGGCCCTTCGTCTTCGCCTCCTTCGGCACCCTGCAGGGTGGCCGGCTACCGCTGTTCCGCCGCATCGCCCAGGCCTGTCGCCTACTCGATGTCCAGGTACTGATCGCTCACTGCGGGCGGCTGGACCCCAGCGCCGAGCGGCGTCTGCTGGACGACGGCGCCACCTGGGTGACCGACTTCGCGCCCCAGGAAGCGGCCATCGCCCGCGCCGATGCGGTCATCACCCATGGTGGCTTCAATACCGTGCTGGACGCCCTGGCGGCCGGCAAACCCATGCTCGCCCTGCCCATGGTCTTCGACCAGCCCGGCATCGCCCGGCGGTTGGAGCGGGTCGGCGCCGGCATCTGCCTGGCGCCGCGCCTGGCCAGCAAGGCACGCCTCACCCAGGCCCTTGGCGCGGTGCTGGCCGATCCCGGCTATCGCCAGGCAGCCGAGCGGTTCGTGCCCATTACCCAGGCAGCCGGCGGTGTCTCGGCTGCCGCCCGCCTGGTGGATGGCCTGGCCCGAAGAGGGCTCGACCGTGCGTCCTGATCTGTTGATCGTCGGCGGCGGCCTGGCCGGTGGCCTGCTCGCCCTGCGCCTGGCGGAGACGCGGCCAGAACTGGACTGGCGCCTGGTGGAAGCCGGCCCACGCCTGGGCGGCAACCACACCTGGTCCTTCCACGAACCGGATCTCACGGCGCCGCAGCATGCCTGGATCGAGCCCCTGGTCGCCCATCGCTGGCCGGGCTACGAGGTGCGCTTCCCCAAGCGGCAGCGACAGCTCGGCAGCGGCTACGCCAGCATCAGCGCCGAACGTTTCCATGAGGTGCTGAGCGCGCGCCTGCCCGCCGAACGCCTGCTGCTGGGTCGCCAGGTGCTGCGCCTACAGGACGACGGCGTGGTCTTCGCCGATGGCTACACCCTGGCCGCCGGCGCGGTGATCGACGCCCGCGGCCCACGCTCCGATCCGGCGCTCTGGCTGGGCTATCAGAAATTCCTCGGCCAGGAGGTCCGCCTCACCCGCCCCCATGGCCTTTCCGAACCCATCGTGATGGACGCCACCGTCGATCAGTTGGACGGTTACCGCTTCGTCTACAGCCTGCCACTGGCCCCCGACCGGCTGCTGATCGAAGACACCTACTACGCCGACGGCGAAAGTCTGCCGGTCGAACGCCTGCGCCAGCACCTGGCCGACTATGCCGAGCAGCAGGGCTGGGAGATCGCCGAGGTGCTACGCGAGGAACAGGGCGTGCTGCCCATCACCCTGGGCGGCGATCTCGACCGCTACTGGGACAATGTCGTCGCCGGGGCGCCCATCGGCCTGGCCGCGGGCCTGTTCCACCCCACCACCGGTTACTCGCTGCCGGAGGCGGTGCGTCTGGCGGAGCACCTGGCCGCCCAGCCCTTCACCTCCAGTGCCGTGCTGCGCGACACCCTGCGGCACTACGCTCAGGGGCGCTGGCGGCAACAGGGCTTCTTCCGCCTGCTCAATCGCATGCTCTTTCTCGCTGGCCGCCCCGAACACCGGGTACGCGTCATGCAAAGGTTCTACGGCCTCGGCGAACCACTGATCCAGCGGTTCTACGCCGGCCGCCTCACCGCCTTCGATCGCCTGCGCATTCTCTCCGGCAAACCGCCGGTACCGCTGAAACCGGCCCTGGATGCCGCGTTGGCGCGTCCCCCTCAGTTCAAGGAAGCACCATGACCCAAGGTAACGGGCCCAAGCGGGCCATCGTCATCGGCGCCGGCTTTGGCGGTATCGCCCTGGCGATCCGCCTGCAGTCGGCCGGCATCGCCACCACCCTCATCGAGGGTCGCGACAAGCCCGGCGGTCGTGCCTATGTCTATGAAGACGCCGGCTTCACCTTCGATGCCGGCCCCACCGTCATCACCGATCCGTCGGCGCTGGAAGAGCTGTTCGCCCTGAGCGGCCGGCGGATGAGCGACTATGTGGAGCTCCTCCCGGTCAGCCCTTTCTACCAACTGTGTTGGGAAGACGGCACCCGCTTCGACTACGTCAACGACCAGGCCCGTCTGGACGAGCAGATCCGTGCCCTGGAACCGGACGACGTGGCTGGCTACCAGCGCTTTCTGGCCTATTCCCAAGCGGTGTTCGAAGAGGGCTACCTCCGTCTCGGCGCCAAGCCCTTCCTCAAGGTCGGCGACATGCTCGCCGCTGGCCCCAAGCTGGCCCAGCTCACCGCCTGGCGCAGCGTCTACACCCAGGTGTCGCGCTTCGTGAAGAGCGAGAAGCTGCGCCAGGCGCTGTCCTTTCACACCCTGCTGGTGGGCGGCAATCCCTTCGCCACCTCCTCGATCTATGCGCTGATCCATGCACTGGAGCGCAAGTGGGGCGTCTGGTTCGCCAAGGGCGGTACCCATCAGTTGGTCCTGGGTCTGCTGAAACTCTTTAGCGACCTCGGTGGCGAGCTGCGGCTGAATGCGCCGGTGGAACGCATCCTCACCGAAGGCAATCGCGCTACCGGCGTCTGCCTGGCCGATGGCAGCCAGATCCCGGCCGACCTGGTGGCCTCCAACGCCGACGTGGTGCACACCTATCGCAAGCTGCTCGGTCACCACACCCATGGCGTGGTCGAGAGCAACCGCCTCAAGCGCAAGAGACACAGCATGTCGCTGTTCGTCATCCACTTCGGTCTGAGCCAGCCGCCGGTGGGTCTCGAACACCACATGGTCTGTTTCGGCCAGCGTTATCGCGGTCTGATCGACGAATTGTTCAAGGGCCCGGGCGTCCCGGACGATTTCTCGCTCTACCTGCATTCGCCCTGCGTCACCGACCCCTCGCTGGCGCCACCTGGCCAGAGCGCCCACTACGTGCTAGCGCCGGTGCCGCACCTGGGCAATGCCGACGTCGACTGGAGCGTGGAAGGCCCACGCCTACGCGACAAGATCCTCGCCTATTTGGAAGAGCGCTACATGCCGGGCCTGCGAGCCAATCTGGTCACTTCGCGCATCTTCACTCCAGCCGACTTCCGTCAGGAGCTCAATGCCCACGTCGGCTCGGCCTTCTCCCTGGAGCCCATCCTCACCCAGAGCGCCTGGTTCCGCCCGCACAATCGCGATAAGGTCATTCCCAACCTCTACCTGGTCGGCGCGGGCACCCATCCCGGCGCGGGCGTTCCGGGCGTGGTGGGTTCGGCCAAAGCCACCGCCAGCGTCATCCTCGAGGAGCACGGTTAGCCATGACTGCCACCCATGACGTCGTCGACCACGCCGAGCAGAGCATCGCCGTCGGCTCCAAGAGCTTTGCCGCGGCCGCCAAGCTGTTCGCACCCGAGACCCGCGAGAGCGCCGTGCTGCTCTATGCCTGGTGCCGCCATTGCGACGATGTCATCGACGGCCAGGAGCTGGGCCACGGCCAGGTCGAGGGCGACCGCCGTGGCGGTCGGGAACGCCTGGTCGAGCTGGAACGGCTGACCCGCGCCGCCTATGGCGATGAGCTCCTGCAGGATCCGGCCTTCGCCGCCTTCCAGCGGGTGGTCAAGCGCCACGGAATCCCCCTGGCCCTGCCGCTGGACCACCTGGCCGGTTTTCGCATGGACGTCGAGGAGCGCGTCTATGTGGAGCTGGAAGACACCCTGGAGTACTGCTACCACGTCGCCGGTGTGGTCGGAGTGATGATGGCACGCATCATGGGCGCCGAAGACGAGGAGACCCTGGATCGCGCCTGTGACCTGGGCATGGCCTTCCAGCTCACCAACATCGCCCGCGACATCGTCGAGGACGCCCGCATCGGCCGCATCTACCTGCCACGGTTGTGGCTCGACGAGCTCGGCGTACCGGCCGAAGAGCTGGCCGACTCCCGCCATCGCGCGACGGTCGCCCAATTGGCCGAGCGGTTGGTACGCCTGGCCGAGCCCTACTACGACTCGGCGCGCCAGGGCCTCGCCGCCCTGCCCCTGCGCTCGGCCTGGGCCATCGCCACCGCGCGGGGCGTCTATCGCGAGATCGGCGTGCAGGTGCTGCACCTGGGCGCCCATGCCTGGGACCAACGCGTCAGCACCAGCACCGCCGACAAGCTGCGCCTGGTCTGCCGCGGCGCCGCGCGCGCCATGCTTTCCCGGCACCAGCGCGACGAGCCGCGCCCGGCCATGCTCTGGACCCGACCGCGCCGCTGACGCCAGCGATTACGCTTCGGTCACATTTGCGTGCATCTCGGGGATGCCCAACAGCAAACTTTTATGCGATAAACGGGTCGGATTAAAGCGACCCCTCGCGGGCCGCGGATGGATGGATGCCTGAGCCAGAGCGCTGCATCCGGTAGTCAGCCTACGAGTATGGGATTTGCACATGCACAAGACGGAAACGGCTGTTTCACACGATCGCTTCGCTGCCTCCTCGTCACTACTTGCCCTTGGCCTTTCCGCTAACGCGCAGTCCGGTTACAAGCCAGAATTCTTCAACGCCACCCAGTGGCGTACCCTGGTCGCCCTGTGCGCTCATCTGCAGGCCGACAGCCAGCAGGCCGATGCTCGCCTGCCCGAATTCATCGATCGCCATATGCTCACCCCCTACGCCCATGGCGACCGCTCCAACATCGTCGATCCCTTCGACGAACAGGCGCAGGTCCAGCAGGGCGCCAATCTGCGCGACCTGCTGCGTGACGGTCTGGCCGTGGTGGATAGCTATTGCACCGAGCGACTGGGTGCCGGTTTCGCCGACCTAGCGGCTGGCGAGCAGGCCCAGGTGGTCACCGCCGCCGAAGCGGGGACCCTGAATCCGCCGGCCAAGGAATTTATCGATCTGCTGCGCAACGAGAGCGAGCGCAGCCAGTACGCCCATTCGCTGTTCGCTGCCTACGACGACACCCCCGCCGTCGCCTGACCCCGGTTAGCGCCTCCCAGGAGGCGCTTCCGCTCCCGCCTAGTCCATGCCTTCCTGCACCTGATCCCGGGCCTTGCGCTCACGCGAGGAATCCAGGGCGCCGCCGTGTATCTCACGCAACTGCTGTTTGAGCTGCTGGGTGGTTGGCGCCAGCAGGAAGCCGAAGGACACGCAGCCGTCCTTGCCGTCCACCGCATGGTGCATGCGGTGCGCCTGATAGAGCCGTTTCAGATAGCCGGTGCGCGGCACGTAGCGGAACGGCCAGCGCTGATGGACCAGGCCATCGTGGGCGATGAAGTACAGCAGGCCGTAGAGGGTCATGCCGGCGCCGATCCATTGCAGGCGCCAGTAACCGGCATTGCCCAGGGCGATCAGCAGGATGGCGAGGCCGGCGAAGACGACCGCATAGAGGTCGTTCTTCTCGAACCAACCCGTGCGCGGGCGGTGGTGGGATTCATGCCAGCCCCACCCCCAGCCGTGCATGATGTACTTGTGCGACCACCAGGCGAAGGCTTCCATGCCAGCCACGGTGGCCAGCACGATTCCCGCATTGATCAGTAGCTCCAACGTTACCTCCGCACCCACCTGCTCAGGACGTCGCGACCGGCTCGGCCAGGGAGCCGGCGGTCTCGCCCAGCAGGGGCGAATCCACTGGTAGATAGACCTGCAGGATACCCGGACGCACCTCGAATCTCACCCGGTCGCGCTTGACCGGTTCGCCATCGAGATTCATGTCCAGACCTTCGGCGGCTTCCAACTCCACCCAGGGCAGGCGCGCGCGGATAAACATCTCTTCGGTGCTGAAGCCTTTGCTGAGGAATTCGCCAAGGGTACCGAGCACGTCCTGGGACGCCGGCAGGATGCCCACGTCGAGCAGGCCATCGTTGACCACGGCGGTGGGACAGAGCACATGGCCACCGCCCGCCTGACGACCATTACCGATGCCCAGGGCGAGGAATTCACCTTCCCACTCGAAACCCGGCCCGCGGAAATGGCCGTGGGCCGAATGCACCTCGGCGAAGCGGGTCAGGCCGGTGAGCAGATAGGCCGCCCCGCCCAGCAGGCGCTTGAGTTCACCCGGGGTATTGGCGGTGACCTGGGAGCCGAAGCCACCGGTGGCCATGTTGAGGAACAGTTGACCATCCGCCGCGACCAGGTCGATGGCGCTGGTCGGGCCGTCCAGCAGCGCCAGGGCCGCCGCGGGTTCTACCGGCACCCCCGCTGCGCGGGCGAAGTCATTGGCGGTGCCCAGCGGCAGCAGACCGAGGCGCGCCTGGCTGTGGTTCTGGGCCATGGCTTCGGCCACCGCGCGCAGGGTGCCGTCGCCACCGGCCGCCACCAGGGTGCCATAGCCTTCGCGGGTCGCCTGCTCGACGAAGCGCGCCGCATCGTCTTCTTCCCAGGTTACCCGCACATCGATGCGATGACCGGCGGCACGCCGTTCGAGAATGGCCTCTCGAACGTCCTCGTTACCGGTTTCCTTGCCATTGAGAATGACCAGGGCTGCGTCAGCCAGGGTGCCTGTCGTCGTCATGTCTGTCGTCCAAGGTTGGCGCTGCGCGGCGAGATGCCGCGTCAGGTACCGGGCAGAGCCCGGCGTGCGATTCTGGAGACTAGGACTGTGGCCCAACGGCCACGTTCAGTCCTGACGATCGGTTGGCTACGCCTTGAGCAATTCCGCGAGGGGAATGAAGCGCACCAAGTCACCGACGGCGAAGGTGCGGTCCTCACGGATCTCCACCAGACCATGGGCCCAGGCCGCGGTTTGCAGCACATTGGAACCCTGGTTGCGATGGGGCACCGCCCGGCCATTCTCCAGGCGCGCGCGCTGGTATTCACGGCGCGCCCCGGCTCGCGGCCAGTCGAAACCCGCCGGTACCTCGACGCTCAGCGGCGCCACGTCGATCTTGCCGGCCCGGCGCAGCAGATAGGGCCGCGCCAGCAGGCCAAAGGCCACCAGGGTCGAGGCGGGATTGCCCGGCAGGCCGATCAGCGGGATACCGCGAAAACGCCCACAGGTCAGCGGCTTGCCCGGCTTGAGCGCCAGCTTCCACAGGGTCAGCTCGCCTTCCTCGCGCAGTGCCTGGCCCAGATAGTCGGCCTCCCCTACCGAGACGCCGCCGGTGGACAGGATCAGATCGGCCTGCAGCGCGCCGAGCCGCTGGCGGGTCTCGGCGAGGTCGTCCGGTAGGATGCCCTGGTCCGAGACCTCGCAGCCCAGCCGCCGCAGCCAACTGATGAGCAGGGCACGATTGCTGTTGTAGATCTGCCCCGGTCCCAGGGGCTGCCCAGGCGCCACGAGTTCATCGCCGGTGGACAGGACCGCTACCTTGGGGCGCCGAAAGACGTCCAGCCGGGCACGCCCGAGGGAGGCCGCGACGCCCAGTTCCACCGGGCCCAGGGCAGTACCAGCCGACAGGACCTCGTCCCCCACCTTGACCTCGTTGCCGCGGCGGCGGATGTTGCGCCCCGCTCGCAGTTGCTCGACGAAACGGACCCGACCGTCGTCCAGCACCTCGGTGTTCTCCTGCATTTCCACGCAGTCGGCACCCGCCGGCACCGGCGCGCCGGTAAAGATGCGCGCACAGGTGCCTGGCTCCAGCGGCGCCGGTGCCTGGCCGGCGAAGATACGCTGGGAAACCCGCAGCGGCTCGCCCTGCCAGTCATCCAGGCGCAAGGCATAGCCGTCCATGGCACTGTTGTCCCAGGGCGGCAGGTCCAGGTCGGCGATCAGCGGAGCGGCCAGGATGCGCCCGTCGGCGTCTTCCAGGGCGACGCGCTCCTGGGGCAAGGGACCGTCTTCGGCGGCCATGGCCAGCAACCGCGCCAGGGCCTCTTCCAGCGATAGCAGGCTCATCCGCGCGGCCCGCAGGGTTCGGCCTGCTTCAGATGCGGCACGAAGTTGCAGGGGCGATGACGGTTGTCCAGCTGCTCGGCGAGGATGCCGTCCCAGGCGGTGCGGCAGGCATTGGTCGAACCGGGCAGGCAGCAGACCAGGGTGCCGTTGGCCAGACCGGCCAGGGCACGGGACTGCACGGTGGAGGTGCCGATGTCGGCCACGGAGATCTGGCGGAACAGCTCGCCGAAGCCGTCCACCTGCTTGTCTAGCAGGCAGGCCACGGCTTCCGGGGTGCTGTCGCGACCGGTGAAGCCGGTGCCACCGGTGATGAGCACCACCTGCACCTGGTCTTCGGCGATCCAGTGGGCGACCTGGGCGCGGATCCGGTAGAGGTCATCCTTGAGCAGCACGCGGTCGGCGAGGAAGTGGCCGGCGGCCTGCAGGCGGTCGACGAACAGCTGACCCGAGGTATCGGTCTCGAAGGTGCGGGTGTCACTGACCGTGAGGACAGCAACGTTCAGCGGTACGAAAACCGCCTCGGCTTTATGGCTCATCTGCTTGGGTTTCCGAAGAGTGCGAAAGAAAGGGTGCAGCGGAAGACCGCTGGACGGGCAGCGGGTTTCCCGTGGGTGAGGTGACCAGGGGTGGCCAGGAGGCGAGCGCTCCGGCAGGGAGGCTCGCTGTCGGCCACCAGGGTCAGGGAAGACATCCGCGCGGGCTGCATATCGACAGCCTAGAGGAAAAGCCGACGCCCCTTCAACCCGCAGGGGCGCGACCGGCCATGGCTAGCGCTGGCGCTGTTCGCCCTCGGCATGGCTGTCCCACTTGATGGGTCGCGGATCGGCGATGTCGTTGGCGTCCTGGCTGAAGCGACCATATTGCGGCGCGATATCTGGGTCCTCTTCCCAGGTCGCCTGCTGGGTGAAGGTGCCGGCCTTGCGATCGAAGGTGAGGAAGTGCCGGGCCGTCTTGCCACCCCAGTCCGCAGACGGCAGCGAGATGAAATCCACCTGGTACTTATCGTCGGTCAGTTGGCCATGCACCACGTAGACGCCATAGTGCTCCTCGCCCGGCGAGATGATCTTGTAGACGCCATTGCTGTAGTAATAGAGGGTGGCGTCGGGATAGGGCTTCTTCTCGTAGAGCTTTTCGTAGAACAGCTTCTGCCGGATGGTCGGCTTGCCGAAGGTGACCTTGATCGAGGGCGGTTCGCCACCGCCCGCGCCAAAGGCGGGCAAGGCCGCCAGGGCCAGGGCGGAAAGCAGCATCGTCTTCATCGTTTCCAAACTCCTTCTGGGCAGGGACTCCCCTCCACCAGGCGGAGAGGATCAAAGGTGTCTAGTACGCCCCTTTGCAGGGCACGCCCGAGTCTAGCCCAGGGCTGCTGCCCGAACAAACCCCGCCAGAGCCGGCAGCCAGGGCTTAAACCGGGCTAGGATGGGCGCCCGCTTCCCACGTCCTGACACTCGAGGTCTTTTGCATGTCCCTCCTGCCCGCTTCCATCCTGATCCTTGCCGGCGGGCGCGGCCAACGCATGGGCGGGCGCGACAAGGGCCTGGTGGAATGGCAGGGCCAGCCGCTGGTGGCCAAGGTACAGGCGGCGGTGCGAACGCTGACCGATGACCTGGTGATCTCCTGCAACCGCAACGCGCCGCTCTATGCTCGATGGGCCGACCAACTGGTGGCCGATGACCAGCCGGACTTTCCCGGCCCCCTGGCCGGCATCCTCGCCGGCCTCGCCGTGGCGCGGCATGACTGGGTGCTGCTGCTGCCCTGCGATGCGCCCCGTATCGATACCGCCCTCGCCCGGCAGCTGCTGACCGCAGCCCAGGCGAGCGACGGCCCGGTGATGGCGCGCCAGGGCGGCTACTGGCAACCGCTGTTCAGCGCCCTGCCCCGGCGCCTGCTGCCGGCGCTGCGCCAGGCCTGGGCAGGCGGCGAGCGCAGTCCGCGTGGGGCCCTGCTGCCGCTGGGTCTGACCGCGGTGGATTTCGCCGAAGACGATATCCGCCTGGCCAACTTCAACGATCCCACAGCCCTGGAAAGCGCGATCCGACCCTAGGTTCTGTACGAAAAGTCGACGAGCGAAGGTCAGGCGAGGCGAAAAAGGCTGAGGAAGCGGAGTTTACGAGCGGTAAATGAGCATTCCGAAGCCTTTTTCAACGAAGCATCACCGAGCGCAGGCACTTTTCGTACAGAACCTAGCGACCCATCGAGCCAGAGGGTGTGACTCACCGGTTCCCGGACGAACTTGGCCCCGCGCCAGCGGTCCTAAGGCCGCTTGGTTGCCAAGAAAGGAGACCGTCATATGAACAAGCACCTGTTCCCCGCCGCCCTGTTGGTCGTCGCCAGCACTCTGCTCGCCGGCTGCTCCACGCCCAGCGTCATCACCCTCAACGATGGCCGCGAGATCCAGGCCACCGACACGCCGAAGTACGATGACGACTCGGGTTTCTATACCTTCAAGCAGCTCGACGGCAAACCGACCCGCATCAACAAGGACCAGGTTCGCACCATTAAGGAGCTCTGATTCCTGCCCGGCGCGATTTTTTTACCTAACCCCTTGTGCTTGCATGAGTTTTAGGTAGAATGCGCGCCATCCATTACGGAGCGTAGCGCAGCTTGGTAGCGCGTCTCGTTCGGGACGAGAAGGTCGCTGGTTCGAATCCAGTCGCTCCGACCATTGCCTTGTTTCTGGTAGTCCCAAGCAGTACCAGAAACGCCCTCAAAAGCCCGCCCAGTGCGGGCTTTGTTGTTTCTGGTGGTTCCATGTAGTCTCTGGTCATTCCAACCCACCGTGTATGCCAATGTGTATGCCTCGGGAAAATTCGAACCAAAGGCATACAAGGAATGAAACGCCAAGACATCAAGCGTCGCCCCCTTTCCGACACAACCCTCTCTGGCCTTGAGCCTGAAGCCGCCGTCTACCGCGAGCAGGATGGCAACGGCCTCTACTTCCGCGTCAAACCCAACGGCCAGAAAAGCTGGGAGCTTCGCTACAAGAAGCCGGACGGCAAATGGTCCTGGCTCGGCCTGGGCGCCTACCCTGCCGTGAGTGGTGCCGCCGCCCGCGCCAAGGCCGCCGAGTTGAAAGCCGAGGTAGCCACCGGCAAGAGCCCGATGCTGACTAAGCGCGAGCGCAAGGCCGCCGAGGCACTGGCCGCCACCAACACCTTCGAGAAGCTGGCGCGTGAGTGGTACGACGCACGCAAGCCACGCTGGGAGGACGGCACCGCCCGACGGATCATCGGCGCCCTCGAGTTGCACGTTTTCCCCGTCTTCGGCCCGCGCCCCTTCACTGAGATTATGCCCATCGAGTGGATGGAGTTCCTGCGGGGCATGGAGCGCAAAGGCATCATTGACCAGATGGGCAACGTGCGCCGCTTCTGCAAGGAGATCTACGACCTTGCCAGGGTCACCGGGCGGGCCACCCACAACCCTCTCGAAGGACTGCATAGGTTCCTGCAGACCAAGCCGGCCGAGAACTATGCCCACGTCTCCCAGGAAGAGCTGCCCGAGCTGCTGCGAGCAATGGGCGCCTATCCCCATGCGCATGACATCCGCCTCGGCCTGAAGCTGCTGATGCTGACGGGTGTGCGGCCGAGCGAGCTACGGGAAGCGCCATGGGCTGAGTTCGATCTCGAGGCGGCGATTTGGAACATCCCTGCGGCTCGCATGAAGAAGCGTCGCGATCACCTGGTTCCCCTGTCGCGCCAGGCGCTCGAGCTGCTGAAGGGAATACAGGAGCTGAATGGGCACTATCCCCTTCTCTTCCCAGGTCGCAACGACCGCAAGAAGCCTCGGAGCAACATGGCCTTCAACATGGCCCTCCGGCGCATGGGCTACGAGGGCAGGCAGACAGGCCACGGCTTCCGCCACATCGCATCGACGACTCTTCGGGAGCACGGTTTTCCTCGCGAGCATGTTGAGGCGCAACTCGCTCATGCCGAGCAGGGCGTTGCGGGCGTTTATAACAAGGCCATTTACCTCGATCAGCGGCGAGTGATGATGCAGTGGTATGCGGATCATTTGGACAAACTTGAAAAAGGCAACGTCGTTACGGTCGACTTTCAAGCCAAAGGATAATCTCAATGTCATCTTATGAATTCAAAGAGTGGCTCAACTATTCAGAGGCCGCCGCTTACCTATCGGATAAAACCGGACGAAAGTTTGACGAAGACGCCATTGATAGGGCTGCGACCAACAACATAGTCCGGGCACACTATTGGCCAACCGATGACGCAGACCTAGGTGTTTTCAGTATCGTTTACGACGAAGAAAGAATGAAGAAGCTGCCACCATTCTTCGCGCGCTATGTCGAGTCACCGGTACCTGTTTTTCTAGAAAAATCGGAATATATAGTTCATTTCGAGGGGCCTGTACCAATTACCCATTATCAAATTTTCGCCATCAACTGCAGGGCAGGACATCAACAGCCTATTGGCATTACTGTTCAAATCAATCCGCTGGATAGTGGAGTAATAACCGTCGGCGGCTGCTACAGAGTCGGTGAAGATGGAAAGCCCATCAGCCTGAAGGAAGGTCACTATGACTTCTTCATCCACATCACTGACCTGGAGCAGCTTGCAGCAACTCTGCCTAACCAACCACAGCTGCCCCCGTGCATCTGCAACTTGAACCTCCTCAAGTCGCCAGACGAGGACAGCTCAGAAGATATTCCTTTCATCAACAGTCCCGCGCCGTGGATGGCTTATCCCATTACTAATCGCCGAGAGACAAGCAACGTACGGCCAAGCACAACCGCTGCGCCCAAGCGCCCGGAGCCACTACTCAGAACAATTGGCTTCGCTGCCCACCTGATTGCAGAGTTGGGTGACAAGCTCGATCAACTCGAGAAGGTGGGAAATCGGAAGAGAGGGCTTTCGTGTGGCGATAAACCCAACTGCTCGACCATCTCGAAAGAGCTTGCGCGTATAGCGGCTGAGCACAACTACGAACTGAAAAGCGATGGATTCAGCAAAACGCTGAGCGCAGCGCTCAGGCACCTGCACCCCTGATTTTCCGAATTCGGAATTCGGAAAAAAAGCCGGTCAGGCGCCGTAACCCAGCACTCTTCGCTCCGTCATCGAGAACGCATTACGGAGACGAAGATGCATCATCCCTCACCTACGGCGCATTGCGCTGACCTCTGGACGCCCCGTCGCGCAGCCCAAGCGCTGGGCGTCTCCCTTCGCACGCTGGCCACCTGGCGCAGCACTGGCCGCCATGACCTGCCGTTCCTCAAAGTCGGGCGCCTGGTGCGCTATCGCGAGCAGGACGTCGCCCACTGGCTGGAATCTCGCTGTCAGGGAGGTGCCGAATGATCCTCGCCATCCCCCAGCAAACCACTCCCGCCCTACCAAATACTTGTAGCAGCGTTTGCTACAAGTCCGCCGCATATCGTTCCTCAGTAGTCCAAGGGAAGCTTGGCACGTCCAGAAACCAAGGCGTGCCAACCATGACAAACACTCCCAAATCCAACCGCAACACCACGCCCCGGCGCCGGTGCCCTGACTGCGGCGCGTCCCTGGTGAAGCGCAGCTCGACGAGCAAACACCTGCTGCTGTCGCGCACTTTCCTTATCTGCCGGAATCCGGTGTGCGGCGCGACCTTCCTGGGTATCGACGAGATCACCCATCGCCTCAGTCCATCCAGTCAGCCAAACCCTGACGTCACCCTTCCCTACGCGCCAAACGCCCTCCGCCGAGCGGCATCGGCCGACCTGGAGCAGGATCCCGGATCGAATTGCCCCGGCCAGGTCGAGAGAGGTGCAGCGTGAGCGCGAACTCCAACAAACAACCCGTCAGCCTCAGCCAGGAATCGCTGCGATTTGTGCGTATGCCCGAGCTGCTCGCCTTGACCTGCCTTTCCCGCACCACGGCGCATCGCCTGATGAAGACTGACCCGACCTTCCCCAAGCCGGTCAAGCTCAGCGACAGCGGTGCCCGCAACGCCCCCGTAGGCTTCGTCCTTGGCGAGGTCCAGGCCTGGATCGAAGGCCGTATCGCTGCCAGGGAGCAACGTGCATGAGCAAGCCGGCACAGAGCGCATTCCGCCCCATCGAGCGCATCAACCTGGGCAATCGCCTGCTGCGGCGCCGCGAGGTGGAACTCAAGACCGGCAAAAGCCGGGCTGCGATCTATGCCGACATTCGTGCCGGCATCTTCCCGGAGCCGGTCCCCATCGGCCGGAGCAGCGTCGCGTGGCTGGAAGCGGAAATCGATCAGTGGATCGCCGACCGTCTCGCCGAGCGAAAGCTCATCAGCGCTGCTCCCTAGGCCTAGCAGTCCCCTACCCTCGGAGATCCACCATGAACCGCTGCACCCTGACCATCGACAACCAGTCCATCACCTTCGCCGTGGAAGACCTCGCCAGCATCGAAAGCGCCCTCCTGGACGCGGCGCGCAAGCCTGGCGAGCAGACCTTCCGCCGCCTCGGCCCGAGCCGTGTGGGTGCCAAGATCGAGCTGAACGTGTCCAGCGCTTCCAACGGCGCTCAGCACACGGCCAATGGCCTGCCAGGCGGCGCCCTGATCTTCAACCAGACCAGCGCCGACACCCCTGTCATCCTGACCGACTGCTGATCCACCCCCGCTTCCCTTCCTGAATCCATACGCATACGCCGCCGGGCTTGCTCGGCGGAGAGGAGTTTTGCATGTCTCAGAAAAGACAAAGCCCCGGCAAGCGCGCCAACGCTGCCAGGGCTCAGAACCAATCAATTTGCACCGGCAAGGCTACCACAGCCCTGGGCGTTTTCAGCCGTTCGGCCCGCGTGGCAGGCGCTGCGGTGCTGCAAGACCTGTTACAGGTAGATCACGCTCAAGCCTTGCCAAGCCTTCCGAAGACAGCCTATAGTCGTGGCGTCGCGGCAAAATCCGCGACCGGGTTTGGCGACCCGATCTACTCTAGGCGCACAGGCGCCCACCATCCCATTGCAGGCGCTTTTTTTGTGCTCGCAATGCCGTGTTATGGCGGTCGTGCGCGGGAGACCGAAAGGTCTGCCGGGTTCCTAGAGTCCCGGTTCGCCAACCTGCGCACGGCTGCCACCCAAAATCGTTTGGCGACGGTTCGTGGCAGCTCCCCAACTCTAGGAGCCTCACCCATGAAGCGTTCGCACGCCCTCAATTCGTCCCCCCGTTGCATCCGCGTCGCCGCACATAAGGCCATGGCCTTGGCTGCCCTGCACGCAAACTCCAGCCTTTCCACCCGTCTCGCCCGCTACAACCACCACATGCAGCGCGCTCGCGCCCTCGAGGCCGCATGCGCGCCGGCTGCCGCTGCTACCGACACCACCCTCTCCATTTCTCCTGTCACGCCTACCGCCGTCGCCCAGGTGGCCACCGCCGTCCTGGAGGTGCGCCATGGCTGATTCCATCGATGCCCTCCACCAGCTGCTGACCGAGCTAGCCAACCCGGCCGGCCAGTCGCCGTCGCGCCCTGCCCTCGAGGCCATGCTCGATGCCGTCGACGCGCTCAATCATCAACCCGGCGTCGCTGACCAGCTGCGCGCGGAGGTCCACGCCGCCGTGCAGGCCGGCCAGCTCCACATCCGCCAGGTGCCGCTGTCGCTGCTGCGCCTGCTCCTGGCCATGGTGCAGACGGGTGCCGGCCATGAGTAACCTCATTCCGCTGACCCTCAACCCGACCTATGCCTCGGTCCTGCTGGTGGATACCACGCCAGGCTTTGCCGCCCTGGTGGACTGCGCCGAGCAGCGCCTTACCGCTGCCTATGGCCTGGTCGATAGCCTGACCTGCATGAACACCAAGAACGCCGCCAGCCAGGACTTGCTCAACGTCGCTGAGGTGGTCCGCATCCTGCTGGCCGATGCCACGGATCTCTACAAGGCGGCGCGTACCGTCGGCCTGCATGGGGAGCTGCCCCATGGCTGAGAGTCGCATTCCCGACCTGATCCGCCAGGCCGCGCTCCACGCCCTGGCCAACGCCACCACCTTGCTCCCCGAGTGGCTGCCAAAAGGCAGTCGCCAGGGCCGCGAATGGGTCGCGCCCAACGCCGCACGCGGCGACCGCCAGGCCGGTTCCTTCGGCGTCTCCCTGGACAGCGGCAAGTGGAACGACTTCGCCGACAGCGCCGCCCACGGCGGCGATCTGGTATCGCTACTGGCCTACCTGCGCGGCTGCCGGCAGGGCGACGCGGCGCGGGAGATCGATCAACGCCTCGGCCTGGGGCTGTTCGAAGCGCTCGCCAGGGGGGATAGCCACCCCTCACTCGAGGCCCTGGCCACCCGCCAGCGCCTCGAGCAGCAACAGCGCGACGCCGAGGCGCAGCTGCACGACAAGCAGACCGCTGCGGCGCGCCAGGCGGCCTTGCTCTGGCAGCATGGCAAGCCGGTGGATCGGCTGCACACCTACCTGCAGGCCAAGCAGGTCGAACCGTTCGGACTGCGCCAGATCTCGCACGGCCGGCTGGCCGTACCCCTGGTCCTGGACGGACGCCTGGTCAACCTGCAGATCATCGATGGCCAGGGCAACAAGCGCTTTCTGGCCGGGGGTCGTGTGCAGGGCTGCTATTGCCCGCTGGGCAAGGTCGAGGACGGCGCCCGGCTGTACATCTGCGAGGGCTGGGCCACCGGCGCCACCCTGCACCACCACACCGGCGCGCCGGTGGTGTGCGCGCTCAACGCCGGCAACCTCAAGCCGGTGGCCCTGGCCATGCGCGAGCGCTTCGGCCGGCGCGTCGAACTGGTGATCGCCGGCGACGACGACCGCCTCACCCTGGGCAATCCCGGCCGCGCCGCGGCGAACCGGGCGGCCGCCGCGGCGGAGGCCCTGGTGGTCTTCCCTGACTGGCCGTATGACGGCCCGGCCGAGCTGTCCGACTTCAACGACCTGCACCTCTGGCAGAGCGGACGCTGGGAGGTGCCGGCATGAGCACGCCCGAAGCGAAATCCGGCCTGAGCCTGGTCGGCGAACCCAAGGCGCCGGACCGCGACACCTTGGATCGGCCGTGCTTTGCCGTCTACGACCGCCCTGTCTTCAAGGAGGGCAAACAGTTCCGCGAAGGCACCTGGTACCACGGCGTCAAGCACACTGGCCCGGAAGACAAGCCGGTGCCGTTCGACTACTGGATCTGCTCGCCGCTGCACGTCGACGCCGAGACGGTAAACACCGAGGACGGCAGCATTGGCCGCCTGCTCAGCTTCCGCTATCGCGGCAAGCGCATTGAGTGGGTCATGCCCATGGAAGCCCTGGCCGGCAAGGCCGACGAGGTGCTCAAGGCGCTCATGCGCCAGGGCCTGGCCATCGAGTACCACCAGCGCCGCCACGTCGCGCCGTACCTCGCCAGCTATCACGCCCCGGCGCGGGTGATCGCCACCACCACCAAGCCTGGCTGGCATGAGTCCGGCGCTTTCGTACTGCCATCGCGAGTAATCGGTGGCGACAACGTGCGCTATCAGGACTCCGGCCGGGCGGTGAATCTCTTCACGAGCAAGGGCACGCTGGCCAACTGGCAGGCGCAGATCGCACCCTACTGCCTGGGCAATCCGGTGCTGATCCTGTCCGTGTGCTGCGCCCTGGCCGGGCCGCTGCTGGCCAAACTGGGCATCAACGGCGGTGGCATCCACCTGGTCGGCGATTCCTCGAGCGGCAAGTCGCTGGCGCAGCTGCTCGCGGCGTCAGTCTGGGGCAACCCAGGCACCTTTGCCGCGTCCTGGGACGTGTCCAAGGGCGGCGTGGAGATCGAGGCGGCGTCGCGCAACGACACGGTGCTGATCCTGGACGAGATCAAGCGGGCCGACCCCAAGCGCGTCCAGGAGATGGCCTACGCCATCGCCAACGGCATGGGCAAGAGCACCATGACCCGCGAGCGCGAGGGCCGCGCCAAGCTGACCTGGCGCGTCCTGGCGCTGTCCAGCGGCGAGCGCTCGCTGTCAGAGCATGCTGCCATTGCCGGCAACGGCGCCCACGCCGGCGCGGAGCTGCGCATGGTGGACGTGAACGCCGGCACTCGCCCCTTCCGGGCGTTCGACGACGTGCACGGCCTCACCGGCCAGGAATTCCACCGGCGGCTGACCGATGCCGTCGGCCAGGACTACGGCCACCTGGGGCCGGCGTTCGTGGAAAGCCTGCTCAAGACCCCTGAAGACTTACTCGAGCGCTTTCGCCAGGTCCGCGCCACCTTCCGCACGGAAAGCTCCCAGGCCGGCCGGGTGGCAGATCGCTTCGCCGTGCTCGCCCTGGCCGGCGAACTGGCGGCCGAGCGCGGGCTGCTGGGCTGGCCAATCGGCGCAGCGGGCAACGCTTGCCGCCAACTGTTCGGCGAATGGCTCGCCAGGATGGGTGATGGCAACGCCGAGGAGCGCCAGATCCTGCGCGGTATCGGCGATTTCATCGCCCTGCACGGCGACAGTCGCTTCTCCTGGATCCACGCCGAGCACGCTGCCTCGACCGTGCGCGATCGGGCCGGCTTCTACGAGCTGATCGACGATCGCCGGCTGTACCTGTTCAACGCGCCCGCGCTGCTCGAGGCGGCGGCCGGCTACGGCAAGGAGCGGATCCTGCGCGCTCTGGTGGAAGCCAATGCACTCGCCAAGGTGGATGAAGAGGCGCGCACCTCCCGGCGCACGAAACGCTATCGCACGCCAGGCGGAGGCAATGCCCGGTTCTACGTCATCGACCCCGAGCGCCTGGATGCCGAGGGAGAGAGTCAAGCATGAATCTCTCAGTAGATATCACCTTGCTGACTGTTTTCAGCGGGAACAGTGGGAACGTGGGAACAGGCCAGCAACGACGCGGGTTGCAGCGTTCCCATTTGAATTACGAGAGTGGGAATGTGGGAACACAACTCTGTTCAAGTAATAGCCTCCCTCCTCCCTCTGTTCCCGCTCGAAAAAGGGTGGGATCAAATTCCCACTCGTAAACCCGCATTCCAGAGCGGTTTTGTCCGCGCGCCCACGTTCCCGGTCGATTCGCGTTTTCAGACACGAACAAGGGTGTTCTGGCACGAAGTGCTTGACGCTCCTCACTTAACTTGATCCACCCAACCCAACCGCGACGGCTGGCCGTGCTCGAGCACGGTCGGTCCGGAGCACCCCAACCCCAAACTAGAGACACCCCATGAACACCGAAACCCACACCACCGCCCTCCCCGAAGACGTTGCCGCCGCACTGGCCAGCCATGACCAGGCGAAAGCCGCCTACCTGGCCCAGCGCGAAACGCTGATCGCCCTCGGCAAGCGACTGGAAAAGCACCGTGCTGCGGCCAGCGCTGCCCGCCACGAATCGGAGACGGCCGGCAGCGAATGGCGGGCGGCATTCCGCGCTGCCGATGGCGACCCAAGGCCGGAGATCTTGAAGGTGAAGCGCGCCGAGCTGGACAAGCGCGAGCTGGCCGAGAGCTACGAGGAGCTGGCAAGCGAGTTGGAGCCGAGCTACCAACTGGCGCAGCTGGACGCAGTGGAGGCGCGCAAGCGATACGCCTACACCAGAGACCAGGCGGCAGCCCTCTACGGGGATCATCGCTTCGCCGCCGCGTCCGCTGCGATGTTCGCCACCGATGAGGGCCGTGCCTGGCTGCAGCTGGCCAGACGTCAGCAGGCACGCCACCTCCGCGCGGTCCTCGGTGAAGGGATGATCGCTAGCAGCGATTGCGAGCAGGCGGCCCGAGGACGCTTCGAACGTTCGCTGGCAACGCTGGTGGACGCGGCTGGGACCGGACTCGAGCCAGCTGACGCAGATCCGCACGAGCAGGCGCTGCAGGTGCTTCCAGCCGTAGCCTACGAACTCACGGGCCAGGAAGCATCGAGTCCCACAATGCTCGCCCGGAAGCGGGCCAACCTGCTCGCCCTGCTCGAAGAGAAAGGCGTTCAGCACAGCGCCTAGCTCTTCCTGGCCAGCGACAGGCCGCCTACAGGCGGCCTTTTGCTATCCGGGTGAACGAGTCAGCTGACCGCTTGCAGGGGTGCTTGTGCAGGCATAGCCGATTGCAGGCTGGCCAGATTGATCGTCTCAGCGTCGAACGCGCTTGGGTGACGATTCACGATTGCCTCAAAGGTGCCCCGCGCAATGCCGTCCGCTTCGAAGTCGGTGCGGCATTGAAGAACGCCGGAGTGGCAGACGCTGCGCTGCACAGCGGCGATCAATCCACCCGCGCGCAGGCTCTTAATGATGTTGTGCGGCAACTGCCGGGAGCGCCGCAGGGCCGCAACGGCGGTGGCCAGGACATCGAGGATCTCTTCCTCTACCGCAGAGAAGGGACCATTGCCCAACCTGGCTTTTTTCAGCAGGTATCGCCGGGCCAGGGTGTGGGCATGACGGTCCAACTCAGCCTGGACCTTTCCGTTGATGAGGCCGCGAGCGGTCAGGCTGCTTTCCAGCGCGATGAGGTATTCCCAGTCGAGATTCTGGGAGATCTGGGCGACGACACGATCCATAGCTGCTATCCCTGCAAGTGGTTCCAAGATGGCGATCTGATAGCACCTTCGATGAATCGTTCCCAACCGTCCGTCTCCAGCCGCCGCGGGCCTCTTACCCCAGCGCGCGCCGTTGTCCCCCCGCCACGCCTGCGGGCTAAATGTGTCGGTTTTTCTGCATCCCTGCACTGTCCTGAAGGCCGCGCCAGCTGTGGTCCTAAGGCTAGACTCTGCACCAGAAAAAACCCTGCAGATCCCTGCAGCTGAGGCATGAGTAACCCATCCAGACCTAGTGGCAGAAATTCGTGAGTCGGATCACAATTACCAATTCAAGCCAACAGCATAGGGAAAGTGATTTGGACTGGAACACGTTGGGATCCGCAGACATTCTGCCGAGCGTAAAAGATCTCTATCTCCCTGCCTTGACGGCTGGACTGTATTGGGGATTCAAAAAACTAGGTGGTCCGGCAATTACCAAACTGGTCTATCTGTTAAGAGGCCTCCGTTACCGAGACCTTGTAAAAGCAAAAAAGATCAGGATTGACCGACTCAAAACGTTAAGAGAACTAAAAAAGGAGGCTGCGCTATACACTTGCTTTCTACTCTCAGCAGTTATATCTCTTGGCCTTCTGATCCTACCAATATATCCCTCCCAGCGCCCATTTAGCGCGCAAATAGCCCAATTCGCATTCTATCTCACACCCGTTCTAATACTCGAAATCATGTGGCTTGTTCAAAAGTCCTTTGTAGACACATTAATAGAAGAAGCATCTAAACTACCGCAAGAAATTACACGGTCTATAAAAACTGGCACACAAAGCCCGTTAAGGGACGCTATGAGAAAAAAACGAATTGAGAAGAAAAAATTAAAAAGCGCGCTGAACTTTAAACGCGTACGACGTAAAACTTACTAAGCATAAAATCATGATAAACATTAAAGGTCTTCAAGCGGCTTTTGAATTCGATCAATTCGAGCCATCTGTCAGGCACATTAGATTCCCCCACTTCAAGAACCTAGAACCGTACCTTCGCATCGACTTTAGCTTTCCAATAACAGCCATTGTTGGCCCTAATGGATCAAATAAAAGCTCAGTTCTAAGAGCGCTTGCCTGCTGTCCACAATACTCGAATCTCGGCGACTTTTGGTTTTCGACGGACGTAGATCCAATAGACGAAACTGGGGGACGACCGAGATATATATTTGGCTACAAAGATCCGACTTCGAAAGCCATAGTGGAGGTAATACAAACAAGAATTTCCAAGCCTGATGAACCTGATTATTGGGAGCCGTCTAGGCCACTAGTCGGAGATGGTATGACAAGGCTTCCCAAGTTAGCAGATGGCAAAGTACATCCAGGAAGGACAAGAACCCGATGGAAAGGAATAAAAAAAGAAGTGCTGGTTATTGATTTCAGAAACGAAATCAGCGCCTTTGATAAGCTTCTTTATCATGGACAGTCAGTATCAGCTCTACGCGGACGAAAGCCGAAAAAAATTCTCAGACAGCGCTCAGTTTATCTAAAGCGAGCAGTTAATGAAGACCTTAAAACGCTTCGACCATTTAAAGGACGAAAAGAGCAAATTTTCTCCAACATTGAGCTTAGTGCAATTGAATTGAGAAAAATTTCGGACATAGTAGGCCGAGAATATGTCAGCATAAAACTCATCCTGCACGATCTGTTTGAAAACAATTCCTATACAGCCATAATCAAAACAAGAGATCTAAGCTATAGCGAAGCATTCGCAGGAAGCGGAGAATTTGCAGTCATAATTTTGGTTCACAAGATTCTAAAGGCTAAGGATAAGACGCTGATAGTCATAGATGAACCGGAAGTCTCACTTCATCCTGGAGCACAGTCAAAGCTCATAGAATTTTTATCCGAGCAGTGCATTCAGAAAAAGCATCAAATATTCATTGGCACTCATTCAAAATCAATAATTGATCAGCTTCCGGACAACGCTATAGTGCTGCTGCAGCAAAACCTGGCATCGGGGCGAGTTGTTTGCCAGCAAAACGTAAAGCCGAATGAAGCATTTTTCCATCTTGGTCTTTCGCCTGCTAACAAAAAGAAAATATTTGTAGAAGACCTTCTAGCCAAGGAAATTGTTAGGAAGGCCCTCAGGCTGATTGGAGAAGCGGCGATGGAGCAATTTGAGATTATCCCCTATCCAGGCGGTGCCAAATCAATATTCACTACATGCATGCCCGGCCTTTTTCAAACCCAAGTAAATAACGTATTGTTTTTGTTAGACGGCGATCAAAAACCGCAGAAGGCCATCACGCCTCCTGAAAACATTCCTGAAATAGACACAAAAGCCATCAAGGAGCAGATCAAGACTTTCACAGGTGCTCAATCAATTGAATTCTCACGAAACGGCGGGGATGACCCGAACGCTGAGCAAGCACTTGAGAAATTGGAAAGGGGATTTCTAGAATACATCATCAAGCATACAAGCTATCTTCCAGACGAGAATCCAGAAGTCTTCATCTGGAATAATATGGAAAAAACAGCCATCACTGCTTTATGTGAAACGAGAAATCCAAAGAAAAGTATGCTAAGCTCACCCGATTAGAAAAAGGGCTAATGGATACCGAAACGGTCACGTCAGCTGAGATACTTGAGACACAAGTTAGAAAGCTGGCCACTATCCCCCCTGACCACCTCGATATTGTTGAGCTCTCCAGGACTTTACGGAAGTACATTGACTGAGACCGCTATGAACGTTGACGTATTCGACTTTTTCTCTGGATGCGGCGGCACCAGCTGTGGATTCCGTGATATCGGACTCAATATAAAAATGGCTATCGACATCGACTACGATGCGATTCAGACATTTAAACAAAACTTTCCCGACGCTAATACGATACAGAAAGACATCCGCGAAGTAAAAACGGATGACATTAGCCACATTGTAGGCAAAAGAGAGAATCCACTTCTATTTTGTGGGTGTGCTCCTTGCCAACCGTTCTCCAAACAAAATCGGCAAAGAACCTCTAGCGACACCAGATCTACGTTGCTAGACGAGTTTGGTCGATTTGTCGAAGCGTGGCTACCTGAATATGTTTTTGTGGAAAATGTCCCAGGAATACAGCGTCGCGCTGCGAACAGTAAGACTTTCAAGAATTTTTTAGGGCTTCTTGACAGACTTGGATACAACCACGACTCCAAGGTAGTAGAAGCCCAGTGGTTTGGTGTACCTCAAAGACGTGCCAGACTTGTTCTGATAGCGTCCAAAAAAAACAAAGTATCTATACCTGCGCCAAGTCACGGCGCCAGTAAAATACCCTACTCAACATTACGCGACTGGATATTCGAACTTCCCCCACTATTAAATGGCCAGGTCAATGAGCGGGACCCTGATCACTTTGCACTAAAACTTTCTGATTTGAACCTGCAAAGAATTCAGAATACTCCTGAAGGTGGAGGGAGAGAACATTGGCCTGAAGAATTGATTCTTGAATGCCACAAGGGATACAAAGGGCATTCAGATGTGTACGGAAGGCTGAGCTGGGACAAGCCGGCAGTAGGTCTAACAACACGCTGTATAAGCTATTCAAATGGACGTTTTGGACACCCTGTCCAAGACCGAGCCTTGAGCCTGCGGGAAGCTGCACGGCTACAGACGTTTCCACGTTCCTTCACTTTTTTTGGCTCAAAAAATTCCAAGGCTCGTCAGGTTGGGAATGCTGTACCCCCGCTTATGGCTGCAGCAATCTCCGTAGGACTTTTTTCTCCGAACGAATAAACCAGACAGGCTAGAAGGACTGACGCGCAAGCAGTGGATCAAAACCACCGTGTATGCCAGCTTGTATGCCCAGAGATCACAAACCGCCTAGAATCCAGCATCTAAGCAGCTTAGAGACGAATGTATTGACGTAGTCACTCGACCAATATGATCCGCCAGCATCACCTCGAAGCCCGCCCAGTGCGGGCTTTGTCGTTTCTGCCGTTCAGCTTTAGCGCCCCCAAAGCAGCACTACCCTCCCCCTACCGCCGACTCAACGCCAGCTTCGCCGCGAACAGCAGAAAGACCACGCCCGTCACCCGATCCAACCAACGGATCACCGCAGCCTTGCGCAGGGTCTCGCCCAGAGTGCGGGTGGCGCCGATCAGGGTCAGGGACCAGAGCAGGCCCAGCAGAACATGGATGGCGACCAGGCCGAAGGTCCAGGCGATCAGGGGTTGGCCCTGGGGAATGAACTGGGGCAGGAAGGACACATAGAAGATGCCGATCTTGGGATTGAGGACATTGCCGAGCAGGCCCTTGAGAAACCAGTTGGAGGCCGTACCGCCCTCGCCTGTCGTGGGTGCGAGGGCGGTACGGGGGCGCAGCAGCAGGTTGAGGCCAAGCCAGCAGAGGTAGGCGGCGCCGCAATACTTGAGCAGCGTATAGGCCAGTTCCGAGACCGCCAGCAACGCGCCCAGGCCAAAGGCCACGGCGGCGCCCCAGAGCAGGCAGCCGGCATTGATCCCCAGGGCCGCGCGCCAGGCCTGGGCGCGGCCTTCGACCGCGGCGGTGCGCAAGATCAGGGCGGTATCCAGGCCAGGGGTGAGGGTGAGCAGGGAGGCGGCCAGGGTGAAGGCCAGCAGGCTGTCGGCGAGGGGCATGGCGGGACCCGTTGCGGCGTGTGGCTCGCAACGGTAGCACGCGCCAGGACAGCGATCAGCCTGCCCCTGTATCGCAAGGCCGCCCGCAGGCGGCCATGACGAGGCTCAGCCGGCGGCGCGGAAGGCCGGTTCCTGGTCGGCAATGTAGCGGGCGGCGGCGCGGCGGGCTTCCAGTTCGAAGGCCTGAGGATGGCGATCGACGATGCGCTCCAGGGTGCCACGGGGAATGCCGTCGGCTTCGAAGTCGGTACGGCATTGCAGGGCGCCGGCGTGGCAGACGTTGCGCTCGACGGCCTCGATCAGGCCTCCGGCGCGCAGGCTCTTGACGATGTTGTGGGGCAGACGACGACTGCGGCGCAGGGCGGCCGTGGCCGTGGCCAGAACGTCGAGGATCTCGTTTTCCACCGGGTTGAAGGGACCGTTGCCAAGCTTGCCCTTCTGCAGCAGATAACGACGGGAGAGCAGATTGCCTTGGCGTTCGAGGGCCTCTCTGGCCGCCAGGTCGAGGCGACCGCGACTTTCCAGGCTGCGCTCCAGCGCGATGAGAAATTCCCAATCGGTGATCTGAGAAATCTGGGTGATGACTGCGTCCATGAAGCGCTCCTTGCCAGTCGGGAATAGATGGCACATTGATAGCGTTCGGCGTATTTGGTTCCCTGCCAAAGGGGCTTGCCGACGGACGTCATATCATTTGGCCAGTGCCCCCGTCGTCCTGCCGACGAACGTCTTCTTTCCAGGCACCAACGGCGGAATCACTGATGTGGGTCGAGGGCGATTGGGAGATCGGCAGGCAGGGGGCGCTAGCGGCGCGGCAGCAGGTTTTCGACCAGCTGGCTGAGGTCGGCGACACTCCAGGGCTTGGGCAGGAAGGCCGCGCGACGCGGTAGGATGGCGAGGTCCTGGTCGATGTAGCCGGAGATGATGATGAAGGGCACCGTGGGCCAACTGACGGCGGCCAACTGGGCGAAGGCCAGGCCGTCCAGCATGCCTGGCACGTTGACGTCGGCGATGACCAGCTTGGTATCGCTGCCGCGGGCGTCCATGTGCGCCAGGGCCTCGTCGCTGGAAGCCACCGCCACGACATCCAGTCCCTGTTCGGTCAGGATTTCGGTCAGCAGCTCGCGCTGCCCCGGATCGTCTTCCAGAACAAGAATTTGTCTTTGTATATCAAGGCTTCTCGGCTTCATGGCAGCTCAGACATCGGATGCCGGAGAGGTTCTCCGCAAACTTACCTAACGGTCACCTGAGAGAGGTGAGCGGTACACTGGCAAATGGCCGCCAAAGCCGCGCCGCGCCTGGCTTTCAGCCCGGCAAAGGAGGATGCCAGACGGCCTCGGACGGCGCGCCAGTGAAGTTTTTTCGCCGCTTGGCTGTCTGAGGGCCATACCGCCCCATTTTGCCTGCGCAAGGATTCCGCCCCCCGTGAGCCGACAGCACCCACCCCGCAAGGCGCGGGTCGATAATTCAGCGACGAGCGATGTTTCGCACGAGGGCAAGAACATCTTCTTCGCCGCGGTGGAAACGACGCGGATGCCGATGCTGATCACCGATCCCAACCAGCCGGACAATCCGATCCTCTTCGCCAACAATGCCTTCACCGAGATGACCGGCTACCAGGTGGACGAACTGCTGGGGCGCAATTGCCGGTTCCTGCAGGGGCCGGAGACGGATCGCTCGGTGGTCGCCCAGGTTCGCGAGGCGGTGGAGCAGGAGCGCGAGGTCTCGGTGGAGATCATCAATTACCGCAAGGATGGCTCGACCTTCTGGAATGCGCTGTTCGTCTCGCCGGTGTACAACGAATCGGGCGAGCTGACCTACTACTTCGCGTCCCAGCTGGACGTCAGCCGCCGTCGCGACGCCGAGGATGCCCTGCGCCAGGCGCAGAAGATGGAAGCCCTCGGCCAGCTCACCGGCGGTATCGCCCACGACTTCAACAACCTGCTGCAGGTGATGATGGGCTATATCGACATCATCCAGCGCACCGCGGAAAAGCCCAGCTTCGACCAGGAGCGCATCGTTCGCAGCGCTACCCACGCCAAGTCCGCCGCCGAACGCGCCAGCACCCTCACCCAGCAATTGCTGGCCTTCTCGCGCAAGCAGAAGCTCGAAGGCCGGGTGCTGAATCTGAACAACCTGATTCGCTCCTCCCACGAACTGGCCGAGCGGACCCTGGGCGATGTGGAGATCCGCACGCAGCTGGATCCGAACCTGTGGAATTGCCGCATCGATCCGACCCAGGCCGAGGTGGCGCTGCTCAATATCCTGATCAATGCGCGAGACGCCCTGGCGGATCGAGCGCAACCCAGCCTGGGCATCGAGACGCGCAACGTCGAGGTGCGCGAACTGGCCAACATGTCCTACGACGGCCTCATGCCGGGCCGCTATGTCAGCCTGGCGATCACCGACAACGGCCACGGCATGCCGGCCAGCATCCGGGACCGGGTGATGGATCCCTTCTTCACCACCAAGGAGGAAGGCAAGGGCTCGGGGCTGGGTCTGTCGATGGTCTATGGCTTCGCCAAGCAATCCGGCGGCACGGTGCGCATCTATTCGGAAGAGGACGTCGGCACCACCCTGCGCCTGTACTTCCCGGTGGACGACAGCCACATCACCCATCAGCAGGGCGAGCAGCGCTCGGAGCGCCGTAATGGCACTGAACGCATCCTGGTGGTGGAAGACCGCCCGGACGTCGCCGAATTGGCCAAGCTGGTGCTGGAGGACTATGGCTATACGGCGCAGATCGCCTTCAACGCCAGCGAGGCCCTGCGCGTGCTGCGGGAGACCGAACAGCCCTTCGATCTACTCTTCACCGATCTGATCATGCCGGGCGGCATGAACGGCGTGATGCTAGCGCGGGAGGTGAAACGCCTGCATCCGGAGATCAAGGTGCTGCTCACCACCGGCTATGCCGAGAACTCCCTGGAGCGCACCGACATCGGCGGTTCGGAGTTCGATGTGATCTCCAAGCCCTATATCCCCAACGATCTGGCGCGCAAGATCCGCCGGGTACTGGATGGCCCGAACGGGATCGCCTGAGCACCGCGCCGCGCCAGCCGGTAACGACGTATCGGTATGGCCGGGTGACCGCCTGTCACAGTGGCCTGGCGCAGGCGACAGCATTAGACTGACCATTAACAAGGTGCGGGTCTTGCCGTCACCCTCTCCCGCCGAGGTCTTTCGGCGTGCTGCCGTCACTGCCTGCACCTTGCCGCGTCCCTGTCGAGTCCGCTCGGGGCGCCGGCTGGGCCGCGTATATCCTGAGTCTTTCGCTTCCGCCACCACGAGGTCCGGTCATCCATGAGTTCTCCCAGCCAGTCAATTATCGCGACAGGCAATGCCGGTCTGGATCAGGTGTTACGCGGCGGTTTGCCCAAGGACCGGCTCTATCTGCTGGAAGGCACCCCGGGGTCGGGCAAGACCACCCTGGGCCTGCAATTTCTCTTCGAGGGGGTGCGTCGAGGCGAATCGGTACTATACATCACCCTGTCGGAAACCAGCGAGGAGCTGCAGAGCGTCGCCGAATCCCACGGCTGGAGCCTGGAGGGCATGCACCTGTTCGAACTGTCGGCTGCCGATGCGGTGCTGGGCGGCGCGCAGGAACAGACCATCCTGCACCCCTGGGAATCCGAATTGGGCGATACCATCGAGTTGATCCAGACCCGGGTGGATGAGCTCAAGCCAAGCCGACTGGTGTTCGACAGCCTGTCGGAGATGCGCCTGCTGGCCCAGGACCCGCTGCGCTATCGACGCCAGGTGCTGGCGCTCAAGCAATTCTTCGCCGGCCGCGGCCTCACCGTCCTGTTGGTAGATGACCTGACCACCAGCGGCGGCGAGCGGGACAATCATCTGCACAGCCTCTGCCACGGCGTGTTGACCCTGGAACGCCTGACCCTGGACTTCGGCGCCGCTCGTCGCCGCCTGCAGATCCAGAAGCTGCGCGGCCGGGACTTCGTCGCCGGCTATCACGACTTCACCATCCGCCATGGCGGCCTGGAGGTCTATCCGCGGATGATCGCCGCGGGGCGCTACCAGGATTTCGCCGGCGAGCCGGTACCCAGCAGCATCGCCGACATGGATGCCCTGTTGCACGGCGGGCCCTTGCGTGGCACCAGCACCCTGATCACCGGGCCGGCCGGCACCGGCAAGACGACCCTGGCCCTGCAGTACGTGATGGCCGCCTGCGCCCGCGGCGAGAGGTGCGCCCTCTATGAATTCGACGAGCGCATCGGCACCCTGCTCAAGCGTGCGGAAAGCATGGGGATGCCACTGCTGCGCTATATCGAGGAAGGCCTGCTAGTGGTTCACCAGATCGATCCCGCCGAGCTGTCTCCCGGTGAATTCGCCTGGCGCGTGCGGCGAGACGTCGAGGAGGACAACTGCCGGATGCTGGTGCTGGACAGCCTCAACGGCTACCTCGCCGCCATGCCCCAGGAACAGCAGTTGATCCTGCAGCTGCACGAATTGCTCTCCTATCTGAGCCAGTCCGGGGTCGTCACCTTTCTCATCAACCCCCAGCACGGCCTGGTCGGCTCGATGACCTCCAGCCTGGACATCTCCTATATCGCCGACACCGTGGTGCTGATTCGCTTCTTCGAGGCCCAGGGACGCCTGCGCAAGGCCATCTCCATCCTCAAGCATCGCGGGGGTGGCCATGAGGATGCGATTCGGGAATTGCGCATCGATACCCGGGGCATCCGCGTGGGCCAGCCCCTGGTGGACTTCCGCGGCGTGCTGACCGGAACCCCGGAATACTTCGGTGCCAAGCAACCCCTGATGGAAGAGCGCGATTGACCGAGACCACGACGCCGGCCTGTGAGCTGATCATCTGCGCCCCGTTGCGGGGTGACGCGGCCAGTCTGCAGCGCCTCTTCACCCAGGGCTACCACACGCGTTACCTGGCCAGCCTCGACGAGGTCGCCGCCGCGCTGGGCGACGAGACGGGCATCATCGTGTTCACCGAAGAGGCCCTGCGCCAGGACCTGCAGGCGCTGGCAGAGGCGCTGGAGCGGCAACCGACCTGGTCGGACATCCCGCTGGTGCTGCTGGCCTCCGACGCCAAACGCTCGGGCCGCGGCAATGACCTCCTGCGTCGGCAGCTGCCGGCGGCGACCACCAATCTGGTCATCCTGGAGCGCCCGCTGAGCGGTGCCTCCCTGCTGAGCAGCGTGGCCTCGGCCTGGCGTTCGCGCCTGCGCCAGTTCGAGATGCGCGACCGCCTCGCCGAACTCGCCCAGGAACGCGAGCGCATGCAGACACTGCTGGAGAACCTGCCGGTCGGCGTGTGCTTCATGGACAGCGAAGGCCGCACCCTGGTCAGCAATCCCTTCTATGAGCAGCATGTGCCCGGTCAGCGCATCCCCTCCCAGCAACCCGAGGAAGCCACACGCTGGACCGCGCTCGACGACAGTGGACGCCTCTTGCCGCCCGAGCGCTTTCCGGGTGCCCGCGCCCTGGCTGGCGAACGGGTCAAGGGCCAGGATTTCTATCACACCACCGCGACCGGCGAGGAATCCTGGTTGCGGGTAAGCGCGGTGCCCCTGCACGACGCCACCCAGCGGATCATCGGGGCGACCACGGTGATCGCCGACATCAGCGACGAAAAGCGCGCCGAACTGGCCTTGCGCCGCTTCAACGAAGAACTGGAATTCCAGGTCGAGGAACGCACCCGGACCCTGGCCCACACCCTCAGCGAGCTGCAACGGGAGACCGTCGAGCGCAGTCGCGCCGAGGAGCAGTTGCGCCAGTCACTGAAGATGGAAGCGGTCGGCCAGCTCACCGGCGGCATCGCCCATGATTTCAACAACATGCTGACCGGGGTACTGGGCGCCCTGGATCTCATGAAGATCAAGAACAAGGGCCAGCTGGCGGGCCTGGAGCGCTACATGGAGGCCGCCCAGCATTCGGCGCACCGGGCGGCGGCGCTGACCCAGCGGCTGCTGGCCTTTTCCCGGCGGCAATCGCTGGAATCCCGGCCAATGTCCGCCAATGACCTGATCTTGGCGCTGCAGGACCTGCTGCAACGCACGGTGAGCGAGCAGATCTCGGTGACCCTGGCGCTGGCCGATGACCTGCCCTGGATCCTGGCTGATGCCAACCAGCTGGAGAATGCCCTGCTCAACCTGGTGATCAATGCCCGCGATGCCATGCCGCACGGCGGTGTCATCACCCTGGAGACCTATCCGCTGACGGTCACCGAGCCGGGTAGCGGGGATGATGCGCTGGCCCTGGGCGACTACGTCTGCCTTGAGGTCCGGGACACCGGGACCGGCATCCCCGAGCGGCTGCTCGGCAAGGTGCTCGAACCCTTCTTCACCACCAAGCCCCAGGGCCAGGGCACGGGGCTGGGTCTGTCGATGGTCTATGGCTTCGCCCGGCAGAGCAACGGCCGTCTGACCATCGCCAGCGACACGACGGGGACGCGGGTTTGCGTCTGCCTGCCGGCGGCCGAGCAGCGCCGCGAACCCAAGCGGATCGAGCCGGCCGAATTCGTCCAGGGCGCTGGCGAGACCATCCTCCTGGTGGAGGACGACGATGCGGTGCGGCTGGTCAACCAGGAGGCGCTGGAAGCCCTGGGTTATCGCGTCTGGAGCGCGGCCGAAGGCAAGGCCGCGTTGCATCTGCTGGAGCAGATCCCGCGGCTGGATCTGCTGGTGACCGATGTGGGCCTGCCGGGCCTCAATGGTCGCCAGCTGGCGGAGGTGATCCAGCAGCTCAGGCCGCGGCTGCCGGTGCTGTTCCTCACCGGCTACGCCGAGGGCGCGCTCAGTAGGACCAGCTTCCTGGGTGGTAACATGGAATTGATGACCAAGCCCTTCACCCTGGACCAGTTGGCCGCGCAGGTCGCCGCCATGCTGTCCGGGTCCGCCAATCGGGCCGTGGTGCCCTCCTGAGGTCGCCGCTGCCCCACGAACTGACCAAGGCACCCATGACCACCCAGATCCGCCCCGCCCGCCGCACCGACGCCGCCCGCATCCATGCATTGATCGTCGAACTGGCCGACTACGAAAAGGCCATCCACGAGGTCCTGGCCAGTCCGGCCCAGATCGAGGCCACGCTGTTCGCCGCCGACACCCCGACCCGCGCCCTGGTCGCCGAGCAGGAAGGTGTGGTGGTGGGCTATGCCGTGTATTTCTACAGCTATTCCACCTGGTTGGGCCGCAACGGCATCTACCTGGAAGACCTCTATGTGAGCCCCAGCGCTCGCGGCACCGGCCTGGGCAAGGGCCTGCTGCGCGAGCTGGCCCGCGAGGCGGTGGCCAACGATTGCGGTCGCCTGGAATGGAGCGTGCTGGACTGGAACGCCCCCGCCATCGACTTCTACGAAAGCCTGGGCGCCCAGGCCCAGAGCGAATGGGTACGCTATCGCCTGGATGGCGCCGCGCTGCGGGATTTCGCCGAAAGCGGGCGATAGGCTTTCGTAGGTTTAGTTAAGCGCAGCGAAGCCCAACGCGACGGGACGCGACATCGGTAATGGCAGTTGCGGTTATGACGATCCGCTGCTGCCAGGGGACGCCAATCGCGGCCATGGGCCGCTCCTACAGATTCCGCCCCCTGTAGGAGCGGCCCATGGCCGCGATCAGCGCCGTAGCGTGGAAAACGGCGCAGCCTTTTCCGCTGGGGCTTCGGCATGGGGCTTGCCCTCACCCCAGCCCTCTCCCAGAGGGAGAGGGGGTTGTCCGAGTGAGAATCAGATCTTTGCCATTCCTGAAAAATCGCAAGCGACCGGTACAAGCCGGACCGCCCTGATCAACACCCATTACAGATCCGCCAACTCCACCTGCGCCGGGCGGCGTTGCATCAGCACCTTGCCGTGGCGGATGGAATACAGCGGCAGGCCCTGGCTGCGGACCATCTCGTAGTCGCTCTCGGCGGACAGCACCAGCAGATTGGCGGGGCGCCCCTCCTCCAGGCCATAACGGTCGCCCAGGCACAGCGCCTTGGCACTGTTCACCGTGACCAGATCCAGCGCCGACTGCAGATTGCGATAGCCGAGCATGTGGCAGATGTGCAGCCCCGCCTCCAGCACGCGCAGGATGTTGCCGTTGCCCAGCGGATACCAGGGATCGACGATGGAGTCCTGGGCGAAGCAGACATTGAGGCCGGTCTCCAGCAACTCGTTGACCCGGGTCACGCCGCGGCGCTTGGGAAAGCTGTCGAAGCGGCCCTGCAGGTGAATGCTCTCGGTGGGGCAGGAGATGAAGTTGATGCCGGCGTGGGTCAGCAGGCGAAACAGCTTGGCGCAGTAGGCGTTGTCGTAGGAGCCCATGGCGGTGGTATGGCTGGCGGTGACCCGTGCGCCCATGCCGCGGCTGCGCGCCTCTTCGGCCAGCACCTCCAGAAAGCGCGAATGCGGATCGTCGGTCTCGTCGCAATGGACGTCCACCAGGCAACCAGTACGCTCGGCCAGGTCCATGAGGAATTTCACCGAGCTTACGCCCTGGTCGCGGGTGTACTCGAAGTGCGGAATGCCGCCGACCACATCGGCGCCCAGGCGAATCGACTCCTCCATCAGCTCGCGGCCGTTCTTGAAGGATTCGATGCCCTCCTGGGGAAAGGCGACGATCTGCAGATCGATCAGGTGGGCGGTTTCCTCGCGCACCTCCAGCATGGCCTTGAGCGCGGCCAGGGACGGATCGGTGACGTCGACATGGGTGCGCACGTGCTGGATGCCGTGGGCGGCCAGGGCGCGGATGGTGCGCGTGGCGCGGGTCTTGGTGTCTTCCCGGGTGATGGTGGCCTTGCGCTCGCCCCAGCATTCGATGCCTTCGAACAGGGTGCCGCTCATGTTCCAGCGCGGCTCGCCGGCGGTCAGGGTGGCATCGAGGTGGATGTGCGGCTCGACGAAGGGCGGCACCACCAGGTTGCCAGCGGCGTCGATGTCGTCCGGCCCCACCGCGGGGGGCATCAACTGCTCGGCGATGGCGGCGATGCGCCCGCCTTCGAGGCGGATGTCGTACAGGCCTTCGCGGTCACGCAGGCGGGCGTTGAGGATGCGCATGGTGGATCTCCCTAGAGCGAGGCAGGAGCAGTAGTACGCCCCCTAGTCAGTCCATTGAACACGCCATAGGCCAGTGCCGCCACCCCGATACCCACCAGCGGTGCGACCCAGGGTGAGCCGAAGGCGGCGATGGTGCCCAGGCCATAGGCGGCCAGGCCCGGCCAGTTGTAGTGCGGCAGGCGGGCCTCGGCGAGCAAGGGATAGCGCCCGCGATGGCGCAGCCAGAAGTCGGCGACGATCACCCCGCCGATGGGCGGGATCACGGTGCCGAGCAGGACCAGATAGGGCACCAGCAGGTCGTACATGCCCAGCACCGCCAGGGCGGTGCCGATCAGGGCGCCGGCCAGGGTCACGGTCTTGCGGCGGTCGGTACGCACCAGGTTGCAACCGGCCACGGCGAAGTTGTAGATGGTGTTGTCCTGGGTGCTCCAGATATTGAGCAGCAGCATGGCCAAGGCGGCGGTGGCGAAGCCCTGCAGCATCAGCACCTCCACCACGTCGGGCTGCTGGTAGACGATGGCGCCATAGGCTCCGATCAGCACCATCAGGCCGTTGCCGATGAAGAAGCCGATCAGGCTGGCCAGCACCGCCACTCGCGTGGAGCGGGCGAAGCGCGTCCAGTTGGTGGCCTGGGTGGCGCCGCTGACGAAGGTGCCGAACACCAGGGTGATGGCGGTGGACAGGTCCAGGCTGGCGCTGGGCTGGATCGCCAGCAGGCCGGCCAGGCCGCCGGCCTTGGCGGTGGTCACGCTCATGGACAGGATCAGCAGCAGCGCCATGGCCGGCACGGCGATCCAGGAGAGGATCTCCAGACCGCGGTAGCCGATGTAGGCGGTGGCGCAGAAGCCCAGGCCGAACACCGCCATCAGCGCCAGCACCGCGCCCTGCTCCAGGCCGAAGTACCTGCCCAGCACCACGGCAGCGGTGGCCGTCCCCCAGGCATACCAGCCGATCTGGGTGAAGCCGAGGATGAGGTCGCACAGCTTGCTGCCGCGTTCGCCAAAGGCGAAGCGCCCCATCAGCACCGAGTTGAGGCCGCTGCGACAGGCGATATGGCCGAGGGCGGCGGCATAGAGACCCAGCAGCAGATTGCCGAGGGCGATCACCCACAGCAGGTCGGTGAAACCAAAGGCCACCCCCAGCTTGCCGCCGGCGAACATGGTGGCGGTAAAGAAGGTGAAGCCCAGCAGCACCATGGCCAGGGAGGCCAGCCCCTTGCGGGCGTGGGGCGGGACTTCGCTCAGGGGATAGTCGTTGCCGGCGTTGCTCATAAGGCATTCCTCGGGATGGGCGTGCCTGTCCTGTAGCAGTGGCCATGCCAGACTCGGCCAAGGGGCGTGGCAGAGGCCAGGGCGCCCTCGCCGGCCAGTCCCTGGAGCCCGGCTTTGGTGCAAGGCACAGCCCCGTGCCTTGGCCGGGGGCGGTCAAGTGTGAGACGGTTGCCGCGGCCGTCTCACAAGGAAAAGATCATGACCACGCCACGCCTCGCCGTCCTGGGTTCCGGTCTCATGGGCATCGGTATCGCCGTGCACCTGGCACGCCACGGCCATGCCGTGCGGCTGCAGGACGTCGACCCCGGCCGCCTCGCCGAGGTGGCCGCCACCGCGCGCACCCTGCTCGCCGAGCTGGAAGAAGCCGACATCGCGGTGGACACCGAGGCGGTCATCGGCCGCCTGACCACCACGACCGAGCTGGCCGAGCTCGCCGACTGCGACCTGCTGTTCGAAGCCGTGCCCGAGCGCCTGGAGCTCAAGCACAGTCTCTATGCCCATCTCGAAGCCGTGCTGCGCCCGGACGCTCTGATCGCCAGCAACACCAGCGGCCTGCCACCAGACGAGCTGGCCGCGCACCTGCGCCATCCCGAGCGCCTGCTGATCGCCCACTTCTGGAATCCGCCGCACTTCATTCCCCTGGTGGAGCTGGTGCCCGGCACGGCCACCCTGCCCGCGCACCTGGAGGCCGTGCGTCAACTGCTGGAAGCCGCCGACCTGGAGGCCGTGGTCCTGCAGCGCGCCATTCCCGGCTTCGTCGGCAATCGCCTGCAATTCGCCCTGTTGCGCGAGGCCCTGCACATCGTGCAGAGCGGCGCGGCGGATGCCGAGACGGTGGATCGGGTGATGCGCGCTTCCCTGGGTCGGCGCTATGCCATGGTCGGCCCGCTGGAGGCGGCGGACCTGGGTGGCCTGGACACCTTTCGCGACATCGCCAGCCACCTCTGGCCGACCCTGGCGCGGGACGAGGCGCCGCTGCAGCTGCTGGAAGACCAGGTGGCCGCCGGCCGCACTGGCGTGCGCAGTGGCGCGGGCTTCTATGACTGGGACGCGGCGCGGCGCGAACGCATCGTCCAGCGGCGCCTGCACCAGTTGCGCCATGCGCTGAAGCCATGAGCCGCACCCCACCCGGTCTGCCGGGGCTGGAAGACTATGCCGGCATTCGCCAGCGGGCGATCCGCTCGCTGTTCGAGATCATCGAGCAGACCAGCAATGGCACGGTGATCGTCGACCGCGACGCGCGCATCGTCTGGATCAACCAGCGTTACGCCCAGCATTTCGGCCTGCCGGATGCCGCCGCCGCCATTGGCCAGCCGGTGGAGCAGATCATTCCCCACAGCCTGCTGCGCGAGGTGGCGCGCAACGGTCAGCCGATCCTGCTGGACATGCTGGAGACCCGTAGCGGCCCCCTGGTGGTGATGCGCCTGCCGATCCATACCGATGACGGCGAACTGATCGGCGCCATTGGCTTCGCCCTGTTCGACCAGTTGCAGCAGCTGGCGCCTTTGGTGACCCGCTACCTGCGCATCCAGGAAGAGCTGGCCACCACCCGGCGTTCGCTGCAGCACGCGCGTACCGCCAAGTACGGCTTCGGCCATTTCGTTGGTAGCGGACCAGCCAGCCTGGAGGTCAAGCGTCGCGCCCGCCGCGCCGCGGCCAGTGAAGCAGCGGTGCTGTTGCTGGGCGAGACCGGCACCGGCAAGGAGCTGCTGGCCCACGCCATCCACGGCGCCTCGCCACGCGCTGGGCGCCCCTTCGTCAGCATCAATGCCGCCGCCATTCCGGAAAGCCTGCTGGAAGCGGAATTCTTCGGCACCGCGCCGGGCGCCTTCACCGGTGCCGAGCGCCGGGCACGTCCAGGCAAGTTGCAGATCGCCCAGGGCGGCACCCTGTTTCTCGACGAGATCGGCGACATGCCCCTGGCCTTGCAGGCCAAGCTGCTGCGGGTGCTGCAGGAAAAGGAATACGAACCCCTGGGCTCCAACGAGGTGCTGGCCTGCGACGTGCGGATGATCGCCGCTACCTCGCGTGACCTGGAAGCGGCCGTGGCCGAGGGGCGCTTTCGCGCCGATCTCTATTACCGCCTCAATGTGCTGCCGATCCGCATCCCGCCGCTGCGTGAGCGCCTGGACGACCTGGCGGTGCTGGCCGAGGCCATCCTCGACAGTCTGCCCCAGGTAGGCGGACAGCCCACCCCTGAACTCACCGCCAATGGCCTGGCGCTGCTGCAGCGCCAACCCTGGCCCGGCAACGTGCGCGAGTTGCGCAACGTGCTGGAGCGCGCGGTGCTCTTAGGTGACGACAGCCAGCTGGACGCCAGGGCACTGGCCGCGGCGCTGGATGGGGCCCCCGCACCTGCCACAGCAGGTCAATCCCTCCCTGGCCCGAGCGGCGAAACCTATGCCGAAGCCCGCCAGCGCTTCGACCGCGAGCTGTTGCAGGACACCCTGGCCGCCTGCGGCGGCAAGGTGGACGAGGCCGCCCGGCGTCTGGGTCTGGGGCGGTCTACGCTGTACAAGAAGCTGGTGGCGCTAGGGTTGATGTCTCGAATATGAGATATGTCCATATATAGAGACATAGCTTGTAGGAGCGGCCCATGGCCGCGATGGATCGTCAATCGCGGCCATGGGCCGCTCCTACAGGTCACGACCGTAGGTTGGGTTGAGAAGACTCTATCGCCGAAGCCCAACTTGAAAGGCCATGGGCTGATGTTGGGCTTCGCTTCGCTCAACCCAACCTACAGGGTCCAACTTTTGAGAAAATTTATCGCTAGCTGGCGAAGATCGAAATAAAAATTCATGCAAAACAATAGCTTATAAAGCTGGCACGGTTCTGGCTCCTGTATTCGGGCGATCTCTGCATCGCCCTATAACAACAAGAACCGCTTCGCCTCAGGCGAAGCTCTAGGAGAAGCCATGAGTGTCCTGATCGCACTCGCTGCCCTGGCGCTGCTGATGTTCGCCGCCTACCGGGGTTTCAGTGTCATCCTCTTCGCCCCCCTCGCCGCCCTCGGCGCCGTGTTGCTCACCGATCCCTCCGCCGTGGCGCCCGCCTTCACCGGGGTGTTCATGGACAAGATGGTGGGCTTTCTCAAGCTCTACTTCCCGGTGTTCATGCTCGGCGCCCTGTTCGGCAAGCTGATCGAGCTGTCGGGCTTTTCCCGCGCCATCGTCGCCGCCGCCATCCGCCTGCTCGGTCGCGAACGGGCCATCCCGGTGATCGTCGCGGTCTGCGCCCTGCTCACCTATGGCGGCGTCTCGCTGTTCGTGGTGGTCTTCGCCGTCTATCCCTTCGCCGCCGAGATGTTTCGCCAGAGCGACATTCCCAAGCGACTGATCCCGGCCACCATCGCCCTGGGCGCCTTTTCCTTCACCATGGATGCCCTGCCCGGCACCCCGCAGATCCAGAACATCATCCCCACCAGCTTCTTCCAGACCACCGCCTGGGCCGCGCCCTGGCTGGGCCTGGCCGGGTCGCTGTTCGTCATCGCGGTGGGCCTCACCTACCTCGGCAGCGCTCGCCGCAAAGCCCGCAACGGTGGCGAAGGCTATGCCAGCGTGCCGCTGCGCAACGAACCCGAGACCGCCGCCGACCTGCCGCTGCCCAATCCCTGGCTGGCCCTGGCACCGCTGGTGCTGGTGGGCGTGCTCAACCTGCTGCTGACTCGCTGGATTCCCGACTGGTACGGCGCCACCCATAACCTGGCCCTGCCCGGCATGGCCAAGCCGGTGACCCAGGAGGTCGCCAAGCTGACCGGTATCTGGGCGGTGGAAGGCGCGTTGCTGGCGGGCATCCTGCTGGTGCTGGCGACCGGCTTCGGTGCCATCCGCGGACGCCTGGCGGAAGGCAGCAAGACCGCCGTCTCCGGCGCCCTGCTGGCCGGGATGAACACGGCCTCGGAATACGGCTTCGGCGCGGTGATCGCCGCCCTGCCCGGCTTCGTGCTGTTCGCCCAGGGCCTTAAGGCCATTCCCGATCCGCTGATCAACGAAGCGGTGAGCGTGACCCTGCTGGCCGGCATCACCGGCTCGGCGTCGGGCGGCATGAGCATCGCCCTGGCCGCCATGAGCGACACCTTCATCGCCGCCGCCAACGCGGCCGGCATCCCCCTGGAGGTGCTGCACCGGGTGGCGGCCATGGCCAGCGGCGGCATGGACACCCTGCCGCACAACGGCGCGGTCATCACCCTGCTGGCGGTGACCGGCCTGACCCACCGCGAAGCCTATGGCGGCGTGTTCAAGATCACCCTGATCAAGACCGTGGCGGTGTTCTTCGTCATCGCCCTCTACTACCTGACCGGCCTCGTCTAAGGAGACAGCCATGGACCTCACCGGCAAGACCGCCCTGGTCACCGGCTCCACCAGCGGCATCGGTCTGGGCATCGCCCAGCGCCTGGCCGCCGCTGGCGCCACCCTCATCCTCAACGGCTTCGGCGATCCCGCTGCGGCCCAGGCCAGCCTGCCCGGCCGCAGTGGCTTCCACGGCGCCGACCTGTCCAGGCCGGAAGAGATCGAGGAGCTCTTCGCCTACGCCCAGCGCGACTTCGGCGGCGTCGACATCCTGGTCAACAATGCCGGCATCCAGCACGTGGCGCCGGTGGAAGACTTTCCGGTGGAGCGCTGGGACGCGGTGATCGCCCTCAACCTGTCGGCCGTCTTCCACACCACCCGCCTGGCGCTGCCAGGCATGCGCGAGCGCGACTGGGGCCGCATCGTCAACATCTCCTCGGTGCACGGCCTGGTGGCTTCCACCGGCAAGGCCGCCTATGTGGCCGCCAAGCACGGCGTGGTGGGCCTGACCAAGGTCACCGCGCTTGAGACCGCCCGCACCGGCATCACCTGCAACGCGCTCTGCCCGGGTTTCGTGCTCACCCCGCTGATCCAGCAACAGCTGGACAGCCGTGGCAGCGATCCGGACCAGGCACGGCGCGACCTGCTCAGCGACAAGCAGCCGTCGCAGGAATTCGTCACCACCGACCAGTTGGGCGAACTGGCGCTGTTCCTGTGCAGCGACGCCGCCGCCCAGGTGCGCGGCGCCTCCTGGACCATGGACGGCGGCTGGACCGCTCAATAACGACAAGAGGATCTCTGCCATGAACAAGCTCTACCCCAACGCCGCGGCCGCCCTCGACGGGCTGGTCAGCGACGGCATCACCCTGGCCGTGGGCGGCTTCGGCCTCTGCGGCATCCCCGAGGCGCTGATCGCCGCCCTGCGCGACACCGGCGCCCGCGAACTGACCGCCATCAGCAACAACGCCGGGGTGGACGGCTTCGGCCTCGGCCAGCTGCTGGAGACCCGGCAGATCCGCAAGATGATTTCCTCCTACGTGGGCGAGAACAAGGAATTCGAACGCCAGTACCTGGCCGGCGAACTGGAGCTGGAATTCACCCCCCAGGGCACCCTGGCCGAGAAGCTGCGCGCCGGTGGCGCGGGCATCCCGGCGTTCTATACCCGCACCGGCTACGGCACCCTGGTGGCCGAGGGCAAGGAGGTGCGCGACTTCAATGGCCAGCCCCATGTCATGGAGCTGGCGCTGACCGCCGACGTGGCCCTGGTCAAGGCGCAGCGCGCCGACAAGGCCGGCAACCTGGTCTTCAACAAGACCGCGCGCAACTTCAATCCGCTGTGCGCCATGGCCGGTCGCGTCTGCGTGGCCGAGGTGGAAGAGCTGGTGGAGATCGGCGAACTGGGCCCGGACCAGATCCACCTGCCCGGCATCTTCGTGCAGCGCCTGGTGGTCAACGCAAGCCCCGAGAAACGTATCGAGAAACGCACCCTGAGCGAGGAGAAGTAAGATGGCCTGGACCCGCGAACAGATGGCGCAACGCGCCGCCCGGGAGCTGCAGGACGGCTTCTACGTCAACCTCGGCATCGGCTTGCCGACCCTCGTCGCCAACTACATCCCCGCCGGCATGGACGTCTGGCTGCAGTCGGAAAACGGCCTGCTGGGCATCGGCCCCTTCCCTACCGCCGAGACGGTCGATCCGGACCTGATCAACGCCGGCAAGCAGACCGTTACCGCCCTGCCCGGCAGCAGCTATTTCGATAGCGCCACCAGCTTCGGCATGATCCGCGGCGGCCATGTGAACCTGGCCATCCTGGGCGCCATGCAGGTGTCGGAAAAAGGTGACCTGGCCAACTGGATGATCCCCGGCAAGATGGTCAAGGGCATGGGCGGCGCCATGGACCTGGTGGCTGGCGTGCAGCGCGTGGTGGTGCTGATGGAGCACACCGCCAAGGGTGCCCACAAGATCCTGCCAGCCTGCGACTTGCCGCTGACCGGGGTTGGCGTGGTCGACCTGATCATCACCGACCTGGCCGTGCTGGAGGTGACCGAAGGCGGCCTGAAACTGGTGGAGCTGGCCGAAGGCGTGAGCCTCGATGAACTGCGCGCCGCCACCGGCGCCCCCATCCAGGCCTGAGGAGATCCCAGCCATGCAAGACGTCGTCATCGTCGCCGCCACCCGCACCGCGGTCGGCAGTTTCCAGGGCTCCCTGGCCAATGTGCCCGCGGTGGAGCTTGGCGCCACCGTCATCCGCGCCCTGCTGGAACAGACCGGCGTGGCCCCAGCCGCGGTGGATGAAGTCATCCTCGGCCAGGTGCTCACCGCCGGTGCGGGCCAGAATCCGGCGCGCCAGGCGGCGGTCAGGGCCGGCCTGCCCCACGAGGTGCCGGCCCTGACCCTGAACAAGGTCTGTGGCTCCGGCCTCAAGGCGGTGCAGCTGGCGGTCCAGGCGATCCGCTGCGGCGACGCCGAGATCGTCGTCGCCGGCGGCATGGAGAACATGAGCCTGGCGCCCTATGTGCTGCCCAAGGTACGCACCGGCTTGCGCCTGGGCCATGCCGAGCTGGTCGACACCATGATCAGCGATGGGCTGTGGGATGCCTTCAACGACTACCACATGGGCCAGACCGCGGAGAATCTGGTGCAGAAGTACGGCATCAGCCGCGAGGCCCAGGATGCCTTCGCTGCACGCTCCCAGCAGCGCGCCGCGGCAGCGGTGGAGTCCGGGCGGTTCCGCGAGGAGATCACCCCGGTGGCCATCCCCCAGCGCAAGGGCGAACCGCTGCTGTTCGACACCGACGAAGGCATCCGCGCCGACACCACCGCCGAGGGGCTGGCGCGCCTGCGTCCAGCCTTCACCAAGGACGGCAGCGTCACCGCGGGCAACGCCTCCAGCCTCAACGATGGCGCCGCTGCCGTGCTGGTGATGAGCGCCGCCAAGGCCACCGCCCTGGGGCTCACGCCGCTGGCCCATGTCGCCGCCTATGCCAGCGCCGGGGTGGACCCGGCGATCATGGGCATCGGCCCGGTCTCCGCCACCCGCAAGACCCTGGAAAAGGCCGGCTGGCGGCTGGCCGACCTGGACCTGATCGAAGCCAACGAAGCCTTCGCCGCCCAGGCCCTGGCCGTGGGTCAGGAGCTGGGTTGGGATGACGACAAGGTCAACGTCAACGGCGGCGCCATCGCCCTGGGCCATCCCATCGGCGCCTCCGGTTGCCGGGTGCTGGTGACCCTGCTCCACGAATTGCGCCGCCGTGACGGTCGACGAGGCTTGGCGACCCTGTGCATCGGTGGTGGTCAGGGCGTGGCGCTGGCGGTGGAGCGGCGTTAAAGCCTATCGCGGCCATGGGCCGCTCCTACAGGTCCGGACACCACCGTAGGAGCGGCCCATGGCCGCGATCAATGCATCACCGTCCCGCACTACATTCCCACAAAAAACAACAACAAAAGGACCTCCCATGAGCTCAACCCCTTCCCGCGATTCGCGCAGCGCGCGGTTCGCCCTGGCCTGTTCCAACTGGGCCGAACGCTGGTTTCCCGATTCCTGGGTGTTCGCCGTGCTCGCTGTGGCCGTGGTGGCCCTGGCCGCCCTTGGCATGGGGGCGCCGGCGGCCACCACCGCCAAGGCCTTCGGCGATGGCTTCTGGAGTCTGATCCCCTTCACCATGCAGATGGCCTTCGTGGTCATCGGCGGCTATGTGGTCGCCAGTTCCGGCCCGGCCGGGCGCCTGATCGAACGCCTGGCGCGGGTGCCGCGCACCGGACGCGGCGCGGTGTGCTGGGTGGCCCTGGTGGCCATGCTCGCCTCCCTGCTCAACTGGGGTCTGAGCCTGGTGTTCGGCGGCCTGCTGGTGCGCGCCCTGGCGCGGCGAGAAGAACTCAAGATGGACTATCGCGCCGCTGGCGCTGCGGCCTACCTGGGCCTGGGCGCGGTCTGGGCGCTGGGGCTGTCATCCTCGGCGGCGCAGCTGCAGGCCAATCCGGCCAGCCTGCCTCCTTCGATCCTGGCCATCACCGGGGTGATCCCCTTCAGCCAGACGCTGTTCCTCTGGCAGTCCGGCGTCCTGCTGCTGGTGTTGCTGGTGGTCTCGACGGTGATCGCCTATGTCACCGCCCCGGGGCCGGACAGCGCGCGCGATGCCCGCGCCTGTGGCGTCGATGTCACCCCGGCGCCCAAGCCGGCCGCCAGGCCAACCCGTCCGGGTGAATGGCTGGAATACAGCCCGATCCTGATCGTGTTGCTGGTGCTGCTGGCCGCGGGTTGGCTGGTGCAGGAATTCGCCAGCAAGCCGGCCATCGAGGCCATTTCGGGGCTGAACACCTACAACCTGCTGTTCATCTCCCTGGGCGCTTTGCTGCACTGGCGACCCCGGCACTTCCTCGACGCCGTGGCCCGCGCGGTACCGGCCACCACTGGGGTGCTGATCCAGTTTCCGCTGTACGGCTCCATCGCCGCCATCCTGACCAAGGTCAACGGCGCCGACGGCCAGACCCTGGCGCACCATATTGCAGCGTTCTTCACCCAGATTGCCACCCACGACACCTTCGCCCTGCTGATGGGCGTCTATTCGGCGCTGCTGGGGTTCTTCATCCCCTCGGGTGGGGGCAAGTGGATCATCGAGGCGCCCTATGTGATGCAGGTGGCCAACGACCTGCAGTATCACCTGGGCTGGGCCGTGCAGATCTACAACGCCGCCGAGGCCCTGCCGAATCTGATCAATCCCTTCTACATGCTGCCGCTGCTGGGCGTGCTGGGGCTGAAGGCGCGCGACCTGGTCGGCTTTTCCTTCGTGCAGCTGCTGGTCCATGCACCCCTGGTGCTGGTGCTGCTGTGGCTGTTGGGGGGAACGTTGGCGTATCTGCCGCCGGTACACCCGTAGCTCGGGTGGGGCGCAGACGATAAAGCGGGAGGGGTAAAGCGGAAGCCGGCTGAATCTCAGCCGGCGATGGCCAGGCGGGTGCTGTCGATGATGGCCTGCAGGCGGCTCGGGCTGCTGTATTCGTCACGATAGATCCGGCGGGTGTGCTTGGCCACGCCATGTTCGTTAACGACGATGAAGGAAAAACCCCGTTTGCTAGGGGCGTCGATGACGCAGCTCATCGGCGCGAAAGCGGCGCTGAGGGCATGCATGGCGTTCTGGGCTTGGGCTTGTATGTTCATGACTTCAGTTGTAAACCTCACGTGTGACGCTGCTATGACAAGGGTCCAGACCGATAGTGCCTAGTCCTTGAATTAATTGTTAGCAATAGACGTGCCGGAATGTAACAAGGCCTTCCGGCACGTCTTTTCCTTACTTGCCAGCCGTCTGCTGGCGACGCTTGGCCCGCCGCGACAGCATGTTCAGACCCTCGATCAGCGCCGAGAAGGCCATGGCCGCATAGATATAGCCCTTGGGCACATGGGCGCCAAAACCCTCGGCGATCAGGGTCATGCCGATCATGATCAGGAAGCCCAGCGCCAGCATCACGACGGTGGGGTTCCGGTCGATGAATTTGGCCAGGGGATCGGCCGCCAGCAACATGACGGTCACTGCCACCACCACCGCGATCACCATCACCGGCAGGTGTTCGGTCATGCCCACGGCGGTGATGATGCTGTCCACCGAGAACACCAGATCCAGCAAGAGGATCTGCACGATGGCCGAGCCGAACGCCAGGGTCGCCGTCTCAGCGCCCTTGGTCAGGGCGCTGTCGGGCTCGGGATCGACGTTGTGGTGAATCTCCTTGGTCGCCTTCCACAACAGGAACAGGCCACCGGCGATGAGGATCAGGTCCTTCCAGGAAAAGCTCTTGCCGAACACCTCGATGATCGGCTCGGTGAGCTGGACGATCCAGGCCACGGTGCCGAGCAGGCCCAGGCGCAGGATCAACGCCAGGCTGATACCGATGCGGCGGCCCTTCTGCTGTTGATGGGCGGGCAGCTTGTTGGTGAGGATGGAGATGAAGATCAGGTTGTCGATACCCAGCACCACCTCCATCACGATCAGGGTAGCCAGGGCAGCCCAGACGGTCGGATCGGCAGCGAGTTGTAGCAGATAGTCCATTGCGGTGCGGTTCCAGTGGGAAGAGAAAGGCCTGACGCGGGGTCAGGCCGTAGGTCTCACCATCAGAGCCTTGGCGGTGTGAAATGCTCGTGAAGACCTCTGCTGCAATTGTTTCAAACTATCGCAGCAGTACGTCGCTGGACGAAGCGCGCCACGTAGTCGTCGGCCGGCTGGCCGAGGATGTCCGCTGGGGTGCCCACCTGTACCAGCCGACCGTCGCGCAGGATGGCGATGCGATTGCCCAGGCGCAGCGCTTCGTCGAGGTCATGGGTGATGAAGACGATGGTCTTGTGCAGGCGCTGTTGCAATTCCAGCAGCTGCTCCTGCATCTCGGCGCGGATCAGCGGATCGAGGGCGGAAAAAGCCTCGTCCATCAGGATGATCTCGGTGTCCGCCGCCAGAGCGCGGGCCAGGCCGACCCGCTGGCGCATGCCGCCGGACAACTGGTGCGGCCACTTGCGCTCGTAACCGGCCAGGCCGACTACCTCCAGCCAGTGCAGCGCCCGCTCCCGGCAGACCGCCTTGGGCTCGCCGCGCACCTTGAGGCCATAGGCGACGTTGTCCAGCACCCGCCGATGGGGCAAGAGACCGAAGCTCTGGAACACCATGCTGATGCGCTGGCGCCGTAACTCGCGCAACGCCGGCAGGGGCAGCTGGAGGATGTCCTGACCATCGATGAGGATGCGCCCGCTGCTCGGATCGATCAGCCGGTTGAAGTGGCGCACCAGGGTCGACTTGCCGGAACCCGAGAGCCCCATGATGACGAAGATCTCGCCTTCGGCGATCTCCAGGGAGAGATCGTCCACCCCCACCACGCAACCCGTGCGGGCGAGGATGTCGGCCTTGTCGTGCCCCTCACGGAGCAGGGCCAGGGCCGCCTGCTCGCGTTTGCCGAAGATCTTGGAGACCCGTTCGACGACGATCTTCATCGCTCCACCTCGTGACGCTGGCGGCCATAGGCCTGGGTGATGCGGTCGATGACCACGGCGAGAATGACGATGGCCAGTCCCGCCTGCAGGCCCTTGCCCACGTCCAGGGTCTGGATGCCCACCAGCACCTCTTCACCAAGACCGCGGGCGCCGATCATGGAGGCGATCACCACCATGGACAGCGCCATCATGGTGGTCTGGTTGATGCCGGCCATGATGCTTGGCAAGGCCAGCGGCAACTGCACGCCGAACAGCTGCTGCCAGCGATTGGCGCCAAAGGCGTTGACCGCCTCCATGACCTCGCGATCGACCTGGCGGATACCCAGGTCGGTGAGGCGGATCAGGGGCGGCGCGGCGTAGATCACCGTGGCGAAGATCGCCGGCACCTTGCCCAGGCCGAACAGCATCAGCACCGGGATCAGGTACACGAAGCTGGGCATGGTCTGCATGATGTCCAGCAGCGGCATCAGCACCAGGCGCAGGCGAGCGCTGCGGGCGCAGAGAATGCCCAGGGGGATTCCGATGATCACCGCGATGGCGGTGGCCACCAGCACCAGGGCCAGGGTCTGCATCAGCTTGTCCCACAGCCCCAGGGCGCCGACCAGGAACAGCAGTCCGGTGATCAGCAGGGTCGGCAACACCCGGCGGGTGGCATGGGCGGCCAGGGCCGCGACGATCAGCAGCAGCGCCCACCAGGGGGTGCCGCGCAGCAGGCCTTCGAGCCAGACGATGGCCTGCAGCAGGGTGTCGGAGATGGTCCGGAAGACGTCGCCGTAGCGGGTCACCAGCCAGTCGACACCGCGATTGACGGCGTCGGCGAAGGAAAAGGTCAGACCTTCGGGAAACATCCTAGAGCGCCGCCTGGATCTTGCTGCGCGCCGCCGCGTCGGTCACCCAGGCCTGCCACAGTTCGGGATGGGCCTTGAGCAGCGCCTTGGCCGCGGTGGGGGCGTCCTGCTTGGCTTCGGCCTGTTCGGCCAGGGTGCGGTTGAGCAGCTCGATGGGCACATTGACGCGGCTCAACACGGCGACCAGTTCCGGGGCACCATCGTGGAAAGGCTTGGAGAGACCGGCCTGCACCTGGATGCGCTTCTCTTCGCCGGCGCGCGGCTTGAGTTGCACCATGTCCACGCGCCCCAGCAGCGGCGTCGGCGACCAGTAGTAGGTCAGGATCGGCTGCTTGCGCCGAGTGGCCGAGACGATGGCCGCATCCAGCGCCGGTCCGGTGCCGGGACGAAAGTTGGTGTACTTGTCGCTCAAGCCGTAACTCTGCAGCATCTGGGTGTTTTCCAACTCGCACGTCCAACCGGCCGGGCAGTTGTAGAAACGGCCCTTGCCTGGCTCCTCCGGATCGCGGAACAGCTCGGCATATTGTCCCAGGTCGGCGATGCTCTTCAAGTCGGGGGCCTTGGCGCCCTCACCTTCCACCAGATAACGCGGCACATACCAGCCTTCGGTGGCGCCTTCGATGGGCGCGCCCACGCCGACCACCTTGCCGGCCGCGGCGGCCTTGTTCCAGGCCTCGCTGCGACCGATCCACTCCTCGGCGAAGACCTGAATGTCATTGTTGCCCAGCGCCTGCTCCAGGGTGATGGAGTTGCCAGGAATGCTGTCCACGGTGCAGTCATAGCCGTGCTGCAGAACGAAACCCATCAACTCGGTGAGCAGCATGCCACTCTCCCAGTTCACCCCGGCGAACTTCACCGGCTGGCTGGCGCACCAGCTGTCGGCCTGAGCGGTGCCGGCGGCGAGTAGGCCAAGGGAAAGGCCGGCGGCCAGGAGGGAACGGCGGGAAAAGGCTATGGGCATGGGTGGCTCCGTCTGCACTGGGAGGGCCAGGGCGGCAGAGCCGTTCCGCTGGCGATCCTACCTTGGTCAGCGGCGCGGGCCCAGGGTTCAGCCAAGGGCCCTGGCGCCGCCGCGGTGAGGCGCGCGGGTGCTGAATCCCGCCTCGTGCTCCGGTCGATTGATTGCCGCCACTTCAGCACCAGCGACCGCTCCTGGCCCGTTGCGACACCCGCGTGGACGGCCGCTGCGCTCGAACTTTGCCCGCGCTCGGCTCTTCTACCAGGAACACCCACGCGGAGCCGATCATGCGTATCCATCACCTCAACTGCGGCTGCATGTGCCCCCTGGGCGGGGCGCTGTACGACGGTTTCAGCCATGGTCTTGCCGCCCACCTCGCCTGTCATTGCCTGCTGGTGGAAACCGACCGGGACGGTCTGGTGCTGGTGGATACCGGTTTTGGCGAAGCCGATCTGCGGGAGCGGGGCCGGCGGCTGAGTCCCTTCTTCCGGCTGATGAATCGCATCCAGTACGACCCCGAGCTCAGCGCCCTGGCGCAGATTCGCCGCCTGGGTTTTCGTCCGGGCGATGTTCGCCATATCGTGCTGACCCACCTGGACTTCGATCACGCCGGCGGCCTGGATGACTTTCCCCAGGCCCAGGTCCATGTGCTCCAGCGTGAATGGGACGCCCAGCGCCAGCGCCACGGCTTCATCGGCCGCCGTCGCTACAGCCCGGCGCAGTGGGAAGGGATCCGCCATTGGCATTTCCACGAACCCCGGGGCGAGGCCTGGCACGGCTTCGCCAGCGTGCGCGACCTGCCCGGCCTGCCGCCGGAAATCCTGATGATCCCCCTGCCCGGCCACACCCCGGGCCATGCCGGCATCGCCGTCCAGCACGACGGGGGCTGGTTGCTGCACGCCGGCGACGCCTATTTCTATCGCGACGAGATGCGCCAGCCCGAACGCCACTGCACGCCGGGGCTGAGATTCTACCAGCGACTGATGGAAGCCGACCGCACCAGTCGCCTGGACAACCAGGCGCGCCTGCGCGAACTTTCCCTGCGCCAGGATCTGGGGCTGACGCTTTTCTGCAGTCATGACCTAGTGGAGTTTCGGCAATTGCAGGAGGATAAGCGAGCGTAGGTTGGGCTGAGCGCAGCGAAGCCCAACAGGACCTAGGCCGAACTCCTCAGTGTTGGGCTTCGACGGTGGAGCCGTCTCAACCCAACCTACGACGCGACCCGCCACTGCGGTCCCGTAGGTTGGGCTGAGCGTAGCGAAGCCCAACGGGATTAGTCCTCAATGTTGGGCTTCGACAGTGGAGCCGTCTCAACCCAACCTACGACGCGATCCGCCACTGCAGTCCCGTAGGTTGGGCTAAGCGCAGCGAA
>NZ_FOED01000001.1:436254-1218508 GCF_900110545.1 Pseudomonas sp. Snoq117.2
TGTTGGGCTTCGACAGTGGAGCCGTCTCAACCCAACCTACGACGCGATCCGCCACTGCAGTCCCGTAGGTTGGGCTAAGCGCAGCGAAGCCCAACGGGATCAGTCCTCAATGTTGGGCTTCGACGATGGAGCCGTCTCAAGCCAACCTACGCAATCACCGGATAGCCCTGCTCCACCGCCTCGCGGCGCCAGTCCAGCAGGGGCAGATAGGTCGCCTCGTCTACTGCGGTGAAGCCCTCGATGGCGAGGCGCTCGGCCAGCGCAGGATCGGCGGCCAGGCTGTCACTCAGCGCCCCACGCAAAGCCTCAACCTCTGCATCTGACCGGCTGGCGGCGGTGATGAAGGGCAGCGCCGGACTCGGGCGGGTGCGTTGCAAGAGGCGCAGACCGGCGACCCGCTCGGGTTGGGCGCGCTGCAGATAGCCATAGGTCACGGCATCCACCGCGGCCACATCGGCATGGCCTTGCTGCAACAGCGCCAGGCTATTGGCGTGGCTCTCGCTGACGATCACCTCGCCAAAGAAGCGGCCACGCTCGGCCAGGGGCGCCACGGCGAGGCGCAGGAGATTCATGCCGCTGTTGGAATCCAGGCCATTGAGCGCCACTCGCTTGCCGCGCAGATCGGCCAGGCTGGCCACATCCAGGGCGTCGGGCACCAGGATGAAGGCGCAGTGCTCGGCCTCATTGCAACCCTCGAAGCGATAGCGCGGCGCCGCCACCAGACGCACCTGACCGCGCAGGCGGGTCGCCCAGGGATAGCCGCAGGTCTGGGCCAGCAGCAGCTCCGGATGACTCCAGAGCGCCGGCAGTTCCTCGGGTGCGGATTCGAGGGTCACCCCCAGGCGCAACGCCACGGCCTCGGCGAGCTGGCGATAGGCGTCGCGCACCTCGGCGGGCTCGACGTACATGGTAAGGGCGGCGACGGTCATGGGCGGCTCCTGCACGGAAAACCGCCATTATCCCCTATCGTTGCGCCTAGAGCGCGGCCTTCACCCGCTCGGCATTTTCCGCTGGCAGCCAGGACGTCCAGACCTCGGGGTGCTCCTTGAGGAAACGCTTGGCCACGACCTGGGCATCTTCGCGTTTCTCGGCCATGCCAGCGAGGATGCCGTTGAACTGGTCGAGGGGAAATTCGACCTTCTCGAACAGGGTCACCAGGGCCGGCGCCTTGTCGTGCAGGTCGCGGGAGACGCCGATGGTGATCTTGGCTGGTAGCGAGCGCGACGGCAGCGGATCGGGGTTCTTCGGATCCGACAGGGTATCCCAGGCCTTCTGGCTGAACGGTGGTTCTTCCAGCTGGACCAACTTGTAGCGGCCCATCAGCGGTGTCGGCGACCAATAGTAGAAGAGCACCGGTTCACCGCGGCGCATGGCGGTGGCGATGGCGGCGTCCAGCGCAGGGCCGGTACCGGTGCGGAAGTTGGTGTAGCTGTCGGTGAGCTTGTAGGCCTTGAGCTTCTGGCTGTTGACGATCTCGCAGGTCCAACCGGTCGGGCAGTTCAGGAAGCGGCCCTTGCCCGGCTCCTCGGGATCGCGGAACAACTCTTTATAACGTGGCAGATCGACCACGCTCTTGAGATCCGGCGCCTTGGCCTGGATGCCGCGCTCAGGATCGCCCTTGACCAGGTATTCCGGCACCCACCAGCCCTCGGTGGCGCCCTTGACCGTCTCGCCGACGGCGAACACCTTGCCGGCCTGTTCCGCAGCGCGCCAGGCCGGACTGCGCCCGGCCCACTGCTCGCCGGTGACCTGGATGTCGTTTTGCGCCAGGGCGTTTTCCAGAGTCACGGTGTTGCCCGGTACGCTGTCGGTCTGGCAACCGTAGCCCTTCTCCACCAGCAGGCGCAGGACCTCGGTGGTGAACATGCCGCTCTCCCAGTTGGGGCCGGCGAATTTCACCGTCTTTGGATAGGGACAGCCGCCATCGGCGGCAAAGGCCAGTGGCGCGATGGCGAAACTGGCGAGGGTCAGGGCGAAACGCAGGCGCATGGGCAATTTCTCCGACAAGGGACGCGGGCCTTTCGACCCAAGGTATGGCCATTCGTCTCCGCGGGCCAGAGCTATTTCACAGCGGACCGCCCTCGGCGGTCTTGCGCAGGCCGGCGATCACCGTTTCGCCGGTTTCCCGGGCCAGCTCGGCGTACCAGGCCTGGGTGGCCAGGGGCTCATGACCGTGGGTGATCTCGCAGCGCTTGCGCGCCCGCGCGACGATCCCGGCGACCCGCTCCAGGCGGGCTGCTTCATAGGCCTGGAGCGCTGCCAGGGGATCCTGTTCGGCGTCCAGGCAGCGCGCCAGCACCCAGGCGTCCTCCATGGCCTGGCAACCGCCCTGCCCCAGATCCGGCGCCATGGCATGGGCGGAATCGCCCAGGAGCGCTACCCGGCCCTGTACCAGGGTCGGCAGCGGCCGGGTGTCATGGATTTCCACCCGCGCCACGCCCTGGGGATCCAGCCGTTCGATCAGCCGTTGCACCGGCGGTGCCCAGCCGGCGAAGTGCTCGGCTAGCTCCGCGCGGTAACGGCTGCGGTCGTTGGGTGTGCCCTTGGGCAGGGGTACATCGAAGAAGAAGTAGAATTCATCGCCGCCCATGGGCATCAGGGAGACTCGCTGATGCGCCCCGACGAATTGCGCCCAGTCGTGGGCCTCGGCCAGATCCGGCGCGATCGCTACCCGACCGTTCCAGTTCACGTAGCCGCAATACTCACGGGTGATGGCCCGGCCCGCCACCCGGTCGCGCAGGCGCGAGTGGGTACCGTCGGCGGCGATCAGCAGATCGGCCCGCTCGCGACGCCCGTCGCCAAGGTGCACGGTCACCCCGTCCGCGTCCTGCTCGAAGCCCTCGCAACCGACACCCAGGGTCACCTGATCGGCGCCCACGGCGTCCAGCAGAAGGCGCTGCAGGTGGGCGCGGGCGATGGGCCGTGCCGGTCGGCCCACGGCTGTGTAGAGCGGCAGCAGGCTGAAGTGGGTGAGCAACTGTCCCTGGTGGTCACGGTAACTCATGGTCTGCATGTCGCCACTGACCGCGGCGATGGCGGGCCCCAGTCCCAGGTGTTCGAGCACCTTGACGCCGTTGGGCCAGATGGAGATGGCCGCGCCGATGGGTGCGAGGTCCTGCGCCCGCTCGAACAGGCGGACCCGGTGTCCGGCCTGCTGCAGTGCCAGGGCGGCGGTGAGACCGCCCATGCCGGCACCGGCGATGATGATGTCGAGAGATGGCATGACGGACCTCGTTGGCCGGTAACAGATGCCTTGAGCAAGCAATTTCCTGACCAGGTGGTCAGGTATTGGAATCAGGCCGCTGGCGAAACGAGCGGGGTCGGAAAACGCACCAGCCTGGTGCCCTGCGACCACTCGTCGCTTCGTTTCTAGGCAGGCTGCCCTTCGTCGGCTCGCATGACGCATTCCAGAGCTCTTCTATACTCCTAAGGTAGTCGCCATTTGCGTTGTACCCAGCGTTCGCCATCCACAGAGGCCCGCTTGCGGCGACCACAGCGGGTGAGGAGCAGGATCATGATCAATCATGTCTGGGGCCTGCTGGCCCATCCCGATCGCGAGTGGCAACAGATTCGTCGCGAAGGGGAAACGGTCGGGCACTTCTTTGCCCATCATGTCGCCTTGCTGGCGGCCATTCCCGTCGTCGCGTCCCTGGTGGGCACCACCACCTTCGGTTGGCGCTTCGGCGGCGGTGAAGCCCATGTGCTGGATCTACCCACTGCGGTGGTACTGGCGGTCATCAGCTATGCGCTGATCATGGCGGCAGTGGTGGCCATGGGGCATGTGATCCACTGGCTGGCGCGGCGCTATCCGGATCGGCCCAGTGCCAATCGTTGCATTCTGTTCGCCGGCTACGTGGCCACGCCCATGCTGCTGAGTGGCCTGGTGGGTTTCTATCCGCTGGTGTGGCTGTGCGCCATCGCCGGCATCGTCGGCCTGGCCTATTCGGCCTACCTGCTCTATACCGGCATCCCCTCCTTCCTCAATATCGATCAACGGGAAGGCTTCATCATGTCCGGCTCCACTCTGGCCATCGGGGTGCTGGTGCTGGAGGTGCTGATGGCTACCACGGTGCTGATGTGGGGTTACGGCCCGGAGCTGTTCGGCTGATCGAACGTCGCTCTGCAGTTGGCAAAAAGCCCGGATCGGTCACCGATCCGGGCTTTTTGTTGGCAAGCGGCTAGCGGCGGGAAAAGCCGTAGAGATCCATGGCCAGGATGCCATGGGCGATGCCGTCGTGATGGACGCTGAAGGTGCCTTCGGGGTCCGCCGCGCCCAGGGCGACGAACAAGGGCAGCAGGTGCTCGTCGGTGGGATGCGCCTGGCGGGCCTGGGACGCCTGGCGCCGGTAGTCGAGCAAGGCGTCCAGATCTCGCTTGCGCAAGCGATGTTGGATCCACTGCTGGAAGTCCCGCACATAGCCGGGGGACTCAGCGCCCCCACGACGGAAGTGACCGAGGTTGTGGGTCAGGCTGCCTGAACCGATCAGCAGGGTATCCGCCGGCAGCACCCTGGCCAGCGCCTGGCCCAGGGCATAGTGGTAGTCCGGCCCGCGGGTGGCGCTCATCGACAGCGGCACCACGGGGATTTGCGCGTCGGGATAGAGATAGCGCAACGGTACCCAGGCGCCGTGATCCAGTCCCTGCGCCTCCGTCTCGGCCTCCCAGCCCTGGTCACGCAAGCCTTGAGCCAGTTGCTCGGCCAGCGCCGGGGCACCCGGCGCGGGATAATCCAGGCGGTAGAGGGCTTCGGGAAAGCCATGGAAGTCATGGATGGTGGCCGGCCGCTTGGCGCTGCCGAATACCGGTATCCGGGTATCGAAGTGCGCCGAGACCACCAGGATGGTGGCTGGGGTCGGCAGTGACCGCCCCAGGGCGCGCCAGGCCGCCCCTGCCGCGCCGGCGTCGAGCGCCTCCATGGGCGACCCGTGGGAAACGAACAGGATGGGAAGCGACATGGTGGCGACCTCTCGAGTGGATTCAGGCGCGCTTGCGGGCATCGCAGGAAAGCTGACCCGCGCCCAGCAGCGCCAGGGCGGCAGCGGTCACGGCGAGAAAGACCGGATATTCCCAGCCGCCGTCGGGATTGGAAAAGGACCAGCCGTTGCCGAAATGGACTGTCGCCGCGGCGAACAGTTGGACGGCGGCCACTGCCGCGACTGGACGCACCCAGACGCCCAGGATCAGGAGCACGCCCGCGCCCAACTCGAAGAAGGTGACCGGATAGGCCAGCCAGCCGGGAAAGCCCACCGAAGCGAAGAAACCCGCGGTGCCTGGCAAGGTGAACACCAGCAGCTTGGTCAGGCCATGGGCCAGGAACATGGTGCCCAGGGCCAGGCGCAGCAATAGGGCGGCATAGGACGAAGTACGATCAGTCATGCTGATTCTCGAGCAGGGGAAAGATGACCCATTGTCCTGTTTCCAACGCGCGAATAAAGGTGCACTCTGGGAATGAACTGTGCACGCTATGGAAACAATCCTTGGATACCCTGAGAGCCCTGCAGGCCTTCATCAAGATCGTCGAACTGGGTAGCCTGACCGCGGCGGCTGAACGGCTGGAGCTCTCGCGCTCGGCGCTCACCAAGCATCTGGCCGCCCTGGAGCGACACTACGGCACCCGGCTGCTGCAACGTACCACCCGCACCCTGAGCCTGACCGAGGCCGGACGCACCCTCCATGAAGGGCTGGTGCCCCTGCTGGGCGATCTGGAGGCCCTCGAACAGCGCCTGCAGGAAGGCCACGAGCGCCCGCAGGGACGCCTCAGGGTCAGTGCACCCCTGACCTTTGGCGTGCGCCACCTGGCACCGCTGGTGAGCAGTTTCCTGCACGAATACCCCGAGGTCGCCATCGATCTGGAGCTGAGCGATCGTCAGGTGCGCCTGGTCGAAGAAGGCTTCGATCTGGCCGTGCGCATCGGCGATCTCAGCGATTCCAGCCTGGTGGCTCAACCCCTGGGGGCGGTGGAATTGTTCATCTGCGCCGCGCCCGCCTATCTGCAGCGCCACGGTCGTCCCGAGCACCCGGCCGAACTACGCGAGCACCGCTGCCTGCTCTACAGCTACGCCAGCGATGGCGATCTCTGGGAATTCCAGCGTGACGGTGAGCGCCTGCAGGTCAAGGTCAGTGGGCCCTTGCGCGCCAACAATGGCAGTGTCCTGCACCAGGCGGCGCTGGACGGCCATGGGATCATTCGCCAACCAGACTTCCTGGTGGGCGATGACCTGGCGACGGGTCGCCTGCAACGACTGTTCGCACCCTGGTACACCCAGGCCATCGCCATCCATGCGCTCTATCCCCATCGGCGTCTGGTGCCGGCCAAGGTGCGGCTGTTCATCGCCTGGCTGCAGCGACATCTGGTCACAGCCGAGCACTTGAAAAGACTGCCGTAGGTCGCCGCCGAACGGTCATTGCCGGGGGCTTCGCAGCCTGACGGGGCTTGCCTAGAATCCCTGCCTGTCCCGCCGGCACTGCCGGTTTCTGCGATGGCTGTCGTTCATGTCGACCGAGAATCCTTGCCTCAGCTGTGGCGCCTGCTGCGCCCACTTTCGCGTGTCTTTCTATTGGGGCGAATGCCAGTCGGCAGGCGGCCCGGTGCCCGATTACCTCACCGTCGCGGTCAGCCCCCATCTGGCGGCCATGCAGGGCACCGCGCAGAAGCCGGTACGCTGCGTGGCCCTGCTGGGCGAGGTGGGCTGCGGCACGCGCTGCACCGTTTACGAGAACCGTTCCAGCACCTGCCGCGAGTTCACCGCCGCCTGGGAGAACGGCGAAGCCAATCCCCACTGCGATGCCGCCCGCGCCGCCTATGGCCTGCCGCCGCTGACGCCGCCGTTGCAACCCCATATCTCGCCCGACCGCGTAGCTTAGGCGCTGTACGAAAACTGCCTGCGCTCAGTGATGCTTCGTTGAAAGAACCTTTCGGAATGCTCATTTACCATTTGTAAACTCCGCTTCCTCAAGGTTTTTCGCCTCGCCTCACCATCGCTCGGCGACTTTTCGTTCAGCGCCTAGAGGAAACCAAACGGCCATCGCCGCTGCCCAAAAAGGCGACGGCTGGGCTGTGAAGCGTGGAAAATGCAGTGCGGATCAGGTTTTCACGTCCCTGCTAGATCGAATACCCTATCGTTCTTTCGCCCGCTATGCGTATCCTGTAGCGCCGAACAACAAGGCTGCTTCAACCGGCCACGTAGAGGCTTACAAAGGCTCTACGCAAGGCAAAGCTGCCGCTATACTGCCTGGCCAATACTCACACATGGAGTTTTTACATGAATAAAGCTGAGCTGATCGACGCCATTGCCGCGTCTGCCGACCTGCCCAAGGCCACCGCTGCCAAAGCCCTGGACGCCTTCACCACTGCGGTGACCGACGCCCTGAAGCAAGGCGACAGCGTCAGCCTGGTCGGTTTCGGAACTTTCGCAGTAAAAGAGCGCGCTGCTCGCGAAGGCCGCAACCCGCAGACCGGTGCCACCATCAAGATCGCCGCTGCCAAGCTGCCCGGCTTCAAGCCCGGCAAAGGCCTGAAAGACGCCGTCAGCTAAGACTGCGTTGGTCGATTCTTGTCTTCCGGGCGCTGCAGAGCGCTTCGGAAGACAGTCCTCCGCCCCACCCGCTCACTCCCCCTCCCTGCTTTTCGCCTCCGCGCCCTAGTGAAAATCCCGACTCGACACCAAGAGTTCGTCGAGCAGCGGACTTAGATCGGTCAAGCGACCGGCGATCAGGTGCTGCACCCCCGCCTCCCGTTCCAGATGCCCCTCGACCTGTAGCAGCCGTGCCTGCAACAACGGTCGTCGCTGCTGTTCGCCCACTGCGCGCCAGACCACCACATTGAGCATGCCGTGCTCGTCTTCCAGGGTGACGAAGATCACCCCGCTGGCCGTGCCTGGACGCTGTCGTCCGCGCACCAGTCCGGCCACTCGCACCAGGGCGCCGGGCCTGATTTCGTCCAGCTGACGGAAGTCCCGGCAGCGCCGCGCCTGGAGTTCGCCACGCAGCAGGCTCAGCGGATGCGGCCCCAGGGTGGTGCCCAGCATGCGGTAGTCGGCATGGACCTCTTCGGCAACGCTGGGCGCGGGCAAGGCCAGGCGCTCCTCTTGAACGCTATCCGCCGCCGCGAACAGCGGCAGCTGGCGCTCCACCCCGGCCATGGCCCAGCGCGCCTGATGGCGATCCCCGGCGAGCTCGGCCAGGGCGCCGGCCTCGGCCAGTTGCCCGCGGGCCCGGGCATCCAGTTCGGCCCGGCGGCAGAGGTCCTCGATGTCGCGAAAGGGCTGCGTACCCCGCGCCACCACCAGGCGGCGGCCGACCGCTTCCGCCAACCCCTGCACCAGGCGCAGGCCCAGGCGGATCGCCGGCTGATGGCCAGCGCTCGCCTCCAGCCGGCAGTCCCAGTCGCTGGCCTGCACGGTCACGGCGCGCACCTCGACGCCATGGCGTCGAGCGTCCTGCAGCACCTGGTCGGGACTGTAGAAGCCCATGGGCCAGCTGTTGACCAGGGCACAGGCGAAGGCGGCCGGTTCATGGCATTTGAGCCAGGAGCTGGCATAGGTCAGCAGGGCGAAGCTGGCGGCATGGGATTCGGGAAAGCCGTAGCTGCCGAAGCCCTTGATCTGCTCGAAGAGGCGCGCGGCGAATTCCGGGCGATAGCCGCGCTCGACCATGCGACTGTGCAACCGCTGACGATGAGGTTCGAGGCCGCCATGACGCTTCCAGGCGGCCATGGAGCGGCGCAGCTGATCGGCTTCGCCCGGGGTGTACTGGGCAGCGGTCATGGCGATCTGCATCACCTGCTCCTGGAACAGCGGCACTCCTAGGGTGCGCTCCAGGGCTGGCCGCAATTCGTCATGGGGATAGTCCGCCACTTCCTCGCCACTCCGGCGGCGCAGATAGGGATGCACCATGTCGCCCTGGATCGGCCCGGGCCGGACGATGGCCACCTCGATCACCAGGTCGTAGAGGGTTTGCGGCCGGAGGCGCGGCAGCATGGCCATCTGGGCGCGGGATTCGATCTGGAACACCCCCACCGTGTCGGCGCGGGAGATCATGGCGTAGGTGGGCGCATCCTCCTGGGGCAGGCTGGCCAGGGTCCAGCGCTGGCCACGCCAGTCAGCGACCAGGTCGAAGCAGCGGCGCAGGGCGCTGAGCATGCCCAGGGCGAGGATGTCGACCTTGAGCAGGCCCACGGCATCGAGGTCGTCCTTGTCCCACTGGATCAGGGTGCGCTCGGGCATGGCGGCATTCTCCACCGGCACCAGCGTAGCCAGGGGCGCCTCGGAGATGACGAAGCCGCCGGGATGCTGGGAGAGATGCCGGGGAAAACCGATCAGTTGACCGGCGAGGATGAGCACCCGCTGCAGCAGCGGGCTGTCGGGATCGAAACCGGCTTCGCGCAGACGTGCGGGGCCGGGGATCTCGTCGGTCCAGCGCCCGGCGCACCCGGACAGGGCGTCGAGCTGATCGCCCGGCAGGCCCAGGGCCTTGCCGACATCGCGCAGGGCGCCGGCGGCATGGTAGGTGCTGACCACCGCGGTGAGCGCGGCCCGTTCGCGGCCATAGCGGCGGAAGACGTACTGGATCACCTCTTCGCGACGCTCGTGCTCGAAGTCGACATCGATGTCGGGCGGTTCGTCGCGCTCGCGGGAGATGAAGCGCTCGAACAGCAGGTTGCCGGTGAGCGGATTCAGCTCGGTGATGCCCAGCACGTAGCAGACCACCGAGTTGGCTGCCGAACCGCGGCCCTGGCAGAGGATGTGCTGGCGGCGGGCATGGTCGACGATGTCGTGCACGGTGAGAAAGTAGTTCTCGTAGCCCTTCTCGGCGATCAGCGCCAGCTCCCTGGCTACCTGGTCGGTGACCTTTTGCGGCGGTCCCTCCGGCCAGCGCCAGGCCAGGCCGCGGCGGGTCAACTCGGCCAACCAGGAGCCGGCGGTCTGGCCGGCGGGTATCACCTCCTGGGGATAGCGATAACGCAACTCGCCCAGATCGAAGCGACAGCGGGCGGCGATCTTCAGGGTTTCGGCGCGCAAGGCATCGGGATAAAGCCCTTCGAGCACCGTCAGCGGGCGCAGATGCCGCTCCCCGTTGGGATGCAGGCGATAGCCGGCCTCGGCCACTGGCAGGTGGTGGCGGATGCTGGTGAGCACATCCTGCAGGGCACGACGACCGCGGGTATGCATGTGCACGTCGCCGCAGGCCACCGGCGGCAGCCCCAGTTGCTCCCCCAGTGCCTGCAACTGCATGAGCTGGGCGGCGTCATCGGCGCCGCGCAGCAATTCCACGCCTAGCCAGAGGCGTTCGGCGAAGACCTGCTTGAGCCAGGCGCCCTCCTCGGCCAGGGGTTCGCCGCCCGGCAACCAGATGGCCAGCAGCCCGGGCAAGGGGTGCTGCAAATCCGCGCGACCCAACTGGTAGCGGCCCTTGGGCGCACGGCGGCGCGCCCGGGTGATCAGGGCGCAAAGAGACTCGTAGCCCGGCAGATCCTCCACCAGCAGCACCAGGCGCAGGCCGTCGTCCAAGGTCAGCTCGCTGCCAACGATGAGCGGCAGTCCGACCTGCCGCGCCGCCTGCCAGGCGCGGACGATGCCGCTCAGGGTGCCTTCGTCGGTGATGGCCAGGGCGGCGTAGCCCAGCGCCTTGGCTCGCTCGAACAATTCCAGGGCGCTGGAGGCACCGCGCTGGAAACTGAAATTCGACAGACAGTGCAACTCGACATAGCCGCTCATGCGAACCAGCCCTGGATCCACCAGGGCGCCTCCTCGCCATAGCGGCGGAAGGCCCAGGCTTGGCGTCCGTCGGCCACCTCGATGCGGTAGTAGTCGCGGCGTTGGTCGCCGCCGTCCCACCAGCCGCTTTCGATGCGTTCAGGACCGGCCAGGATCCGGCGTGGCTGACCGTCGAGGGGGCGCGGTTCGCGCAGCAGCCAGCCCGGACGCAGGCCGGGCAGCACAGTCTCCAGGCGTCGCTCGTGGCGCCAGACCAGGGCGCGCTCGGGCCGATGATCCGCCTGAATGCCGAGGCCGAGCACGGCCTCCTCGCCCAGCCGGGCACGCAGACGCTCGCGCAGCACCTCCCAGCCCACGGCCTGGGCCGGGCGTTCGTCGAACAGGCCATGGCGTTCCGGCACGAAGAGCGGCAATTCCTCGCTTTCCAGGCGCAGCGCCAGAACCGGCGCCACCACCTGCAACTGTTCGAGGCGGCCACGGGCGAATTCGAACAGCAGGGCGGCATCGCGCTCGGGGGCCAGCAGGCCGATGGTGAGGGTGGTGGCCGGCCCCTGGCGATGTTCCAGCCAGAGCAGGAAGCGCTGCACGCCACGGTCACGACTGGCCAGCCAGGCGGCCAGGTCGGCGGTGAGGCGGCGCAGTGGAAACAGCAGGGCCTGGTGGGAGTCCACCTCGAAATTGAGTTCCACCCGCGCCACGAAGCGATCGGGCGGCCGATAGAACTCCAGCGCCAGACTGCGACTGCCGCCCAGCAGATCCAGCTGCTGCAGAAGCTCCGGCGCGAAACGCCGGGCCAGGGCGGCCCTGGGCAGGGCCTTGAGCTGCTCCAACCGGCGGATACCCATGCGCGTCAGCGCCTGGGCTTGCTGGGGGGCGAAACCGGCGCGCTCCACGGGCAGCCGATCGAGCAGGCGCGGCAGGTCATCCGGAGAGGCGATGAGACCATCGGCGACATTGGTCAGCATGCGCGCCGCCACCGGATTGGGTGCCAGGGCCAGCCGATGACGAAAGCCCAGGCCCTGGAGCTCCTGACGCAGGCGCCGCTCCAGCCGCGGCCAGGGACCCAGCAGCGGCAGGCTGGACTGGATCTCCAGCAGCAGCGCCCGCGGATAGTGGCGACTGACCTGGGAGCTGAAGCCATAGCCCCAGGCCGCCAACAGCGCCTCGGCCGTCTCGATGAGCGCCGGATCATGTTCCTGCTGCTCGAAGTCACGGGTCAGCGCCTGGGCGGCGGCCAGGGTCAGGCCAGGGCGCAGTCCCAGGGCTCGCGCGGCCGGATTGACCGCCCGCAGCAGGCGACGCTGGGGCGGACCGGAAAGCAGCACCAGCGGCTGCTCCGGCTGCGGATGGCGGCGCAGCACGGCATCCAGCGCCAGCTGCGGAAAGAGGATGCAGGCCCAGCGCATGGCCAGCTCAAGCGCCGCCGGCCAGATCGAGCACGCCGGGCTGACCGCCCCGGCATTTGCGGATATGTAGCCGTTCCAGCGGCGCCCTGAGTTCCAGGCGCAAGGCCGCCGGCGAGGGATTGTCCAAGGCGGCGGCCGGGCGCAGGGCGAAGGCCAGGGTGCGACCGCTCTCGGCGGCGACCTGCAGCCGGCGCAGCTGGCGATCATCGGCGCGCTCGGGCCAGCAGAGCACCGCGCCGAAGCATCCCGAACGCAGGCACTGCTCGGCGGCCCAGAGCACCTCGGCGCCCTGGGCGCGGATCACCACCAGGGAATCCAGCGCCACGCCGGCCGCCTGCCAGGCCAGGGGATAGGGCAACAGCGGCGGGCCGATCAGGGCGATGCGTTCGGCGGCTTGGCTCAGGCGCGCCAGGGTTGGCCAGAGCAGCCGCAACTCGCCATGGCCGGGGCCGGCGAGCAGCAATTCGGTCAGCGCCGCCTCGGGCCAGCCGGCGCCGGGCAGATGGGCATCCAGGGCGGCGACCCCGGTGGGCTGGTCGCTGCGCCGGGCGTCGGGACTGGTCTGCCCCTTCCAGAGACGCCGCTCCTCGAACAGCCGGGCCAGGCTGGCGCCGCCGCTCATGCCGCCAGACCTGCAGGGGTGTTATCCATGGCCATCGCCTCAATCTGTATATGCATACAGTATTAGAGGCGATCCGCATCGGGGTCAAGTCGAACCGGTGTCCGCGTCGATGAGGGGATCGGTCAGATCCAGATCACCACGCCGATCAAGGCAGCCAGCAACAGCCACTGTTCGAGGTAGTAGCGGAAGCGGTTGCGCTTCTTCAGCGCCTTGCCGCGTTGACGGATGCGATAGAGATGCCGGAAGGCACGGTTGAGGCCACCGGTGCGGTCGCTGGCGTCATTGGGCGAGGCCGCCGAGGCCAGCAGGGTACCGCTTATCCAGCGGTTGAAGGCACCGGCCCAGCGATAGCGCAGCGGTCGCTCGATGTCGCAGAACAGGATGATGCGATCCTGCTCGGTGGTGTTCTCGGCGTAGTGGATGAAGGTTTCATCGAACACCACTGCCTGGCCATCGCGCCAGTGATAGCGCTGGCCGTCCACCTCGATGAAGCAGCGTGGGTCGTTGGGCGTGGCCAGGCCCAGGTGATAGCGCAGGGAGCCGCCATAGGGATCGCGATGGCGCACCAACCGCGACCCGGGCGGCAACTCGGCGAACATGGCCGCCTTGACCGTGCCGATGCCCCGCAGCAATCCGGTGGTCTGCGGGCACAGCTGCATGGCGGAAGGATGGCTGTCGCCGTACCACTTCAGATAGAAGCGCTTCCAGCCGCTCTTGAAGAAGGAGTTGAAGCCGGCATCGTTGTGCTCGGCGGCTTTCTTGATCTGGCCGGCACGCAGCAGGGCCAGGGCTTCGTCACGAATGAGCTGCCAGTTGTCCTGCAGCACCTGGAGCTCGGGAAAGCGTTCCACCGGGTGATAGGGCTGGTTGGGTACCCGCGACGTCAGGAACATGAAGGTGTTCAGCGGTGCCAGCACCGTCGAATGATCACCTAGCTGACGCAGGAATCGATGACGCACCCGACCGCGAAAATGCACGTACAACACACAGAGAAAGAAACCGCCGATCACGAACCACTTCACGCGTCACTGTCCTGAAAAGAATGTTTCAAGATGTTATACGCTCCACCGGCATCAGACCTAACTCTAAGGTCTGACGATTAGCCGCAGGCTTGCACGGGGACGTGCACCGCCGCTGGGAGCCATGACGGGCATCTTGTATCCTGCAGGTGACACTTCGAGTGCCCGGAGGGCCTCATCATGCGTTCGCTACTCTATGGCCTGCTGCTCGCCAGTGGCGTCGTGGCCGCTCAGGATGTCTACAAATGCGTGGACGACCAGGGCCAGACGACCTATACCCAGGGCGCTTGTCCGACGAATAGTCAGATCACTACCATTCCGCTGCAGCGTTTGCCCGACAGCAACGGCTTCACTCCCCCGCCAAAACCCGCCACGCCACCGCCAGCCACTGCGCCGCGCGAGATCACCGTAGTCCCCGCGCCGGCCAGCAGCCGTCAGCGCCCGGTCGATGACGTCACCGTGGTCGGCAGCTCTTCCTCCTCTTCCAGCTTTCGCCAGGAAACCCAGGTGCGCAGCGGCGGCATCCTCTATCAGCCGGTGCCGATCTACATCGACCGCCGGCCGCGTGACGAGACCTGGCACATGGTGCCCCACCCCCAGGCGCAGCCGCCGGCTCCGCCTACTCAGCAGATTTACGGTATCCCTTTCAAACGCTGAAAGGCGGTAACCACTGCCTAAAGACGATGCAGGAAGTTGACGACGAACTTGCGTCCCTCGGTGCGGTTCTCGGCGTCCTGCTCGAAGTAGCTGTTGACGGTGACCAGGTTCTGTCTGGAAAAGGCGTAGGTGAAACCCGGACCCCAGGCCCAGACCTTTTCCCGGCGTCCGCTGACGTCATGGCCATCCACCTGGGTATCGGTAATCTGCCGGAGCCAATAGCCGCTCAGGCCGATGCTGAGTCGGTCGTTCAGCGCGTACTGGGTGGCGAAGTTGGCATGCAGTGCCTGGCCGGCCTGGGTGTCCGAGACAGCGCCGAAGCTACGCAGCGGCTGGTCGTTCTTGCCATTCCACAGGTACCAGAAGCGCCCGGTCACCGACCATTGGGGCGTCAGCCAGTAGGTGGTGGCGTAATAGGGATTGAAGGACCAGAAGTTGCTGCCCGGATTGATCGCTCGGTCGCGGTCGTAGCGGCCGGTGGGGGCGACGATCTCGGCCTCGATGCGCTGCGCCCAGCGCGGTCCGCCGTCGGGGCGGGTGGTGGTGGGTAACTGCAGGAAGGCGCCCAGGGTCAGGTCCCCTACCCCTTCGCGGGCGCTCAGCGCCTGGCCGCCGAGGCCATCGTCGACATCGGCATGGGCCAGCAAGGGCAGGATGGCGGTGAAGCCGGGCATGGCACCGTTGGCCAGCGGCTGCCCCAGGTAGATCAGCTGGGTGACCGGGGCGAAGGTGGTCAGGTCCTGCTTGGGCAGGGGCAGCTTGCGGCCATTCTGATCGTTGAAGCGACTGGTCTTGCCATAGATCAGGTATTCCGCCAGGTACCAGCCAGGGCCGTCCGGTGCCGGGGCACCATCATAGAAGCTGGTGGAACCGAGGTTGAGACCGGGCAGGTCGTAGGCCTGAGCCAGCGTGGAGGCGAGACTGGCCGCGGCCAGCAGACCGAATCGGGAAAGTGTGCGCATGACGTCGTCCTGGGATTGTTCTTGTTGTGGGAACACGCGATCACCGCACCTGGGCAGGCGCGGCGATCCGGGTCAGACGTAACTGGCGGCCAGGCCGCCATCCACTGGCAGATTGGCGCCGTTGATCCAGCGCGAGGCATCGCTGCAGAGGAAGGCGATGACCGCGGCCACCTCGTCGGCCAGCGCCGGACGCAGGATGCGCTGGCTGTCGCGGGCGACCCGCTCTTCACCCAGCATGCTGACGAAGTCACCGAGGATGGGCGTGAACACCGGGCCCGGCGCCACGCAATTCAGCCGCACGCCGAATTCGCGGAACCAGGTCTGGGACTGCACGAAGCTCCAGACGATGAGCGCCTCCTTGAAGTACTGGTAGCAGGTGGCCTGCTCCACCGGATGGGCCTCCAGCCAGGCCTGGGCCTGGGCGAAGTCGGCGATTTGCGCCAGTTCGCGGTGCCGCTCCAGGCGCTGCGGCCATTCGGCGCCGAGGATGGAGGTGACGTTGACGATGGCCCCGCCCTGCCCCAACCGCGCGACCAGTTGCTGGCTGAGCAACCGCAGGCCGAGGTAATTGACCCGGGCCACTGCCTCCCGGGGTGCCGTGCCCGGTACCCCGGCGATGTTGCACAGGCCGTGCAGGTGCGCCGGCAGGCGACCGACCAGGGCGGCGATGCTGTCGGGATCGCCCAGGTCGGCCTGGTGGAAGTCGTCCAGGCTGAACTGGGGCTGATTGCGGTCGACGCCGATCACAGTGGCGCCTTGGAAGCGTGCCAGGCGCGCCAACTCGGCGCCAATGCCGGAGGCCACGCCGGTGATCACTAGAGTCTTGCCATTCAGGGTCATGGGATTTTCCTCTTGTTGTTATTGGGGGTGAAACAAGGGTTTGGAGCCTGCTCAAAGGCTTGCGAGCTAGAGCCAAACAAGGCGAACACGGCTGAGGAAGCGGATCGGACCCGCGCTCGGGTTTACGAGTGGTAAATGAGCATTCCGATCGGGCTGGCGACCCAGGTCGTGTTCAACGCGGTTTGGCCGACGCGCAGCAGCCTTTGAGCAGGCTCTCAGAAGGGATAGCGTGGCGGCTCGTTATGCTCGGTCACCCATTGCCACTGGCTGTAGTCGTCCCAGTTGCACAGGCCACCGACGCTGCCGCCATTGCCGGACTGGCCACGGCCGCCGAAGGGATTGACCACCTCGTCGTTCACCGTCTGGTCGTTGAGGTGCAGCATTCCGCACTCCAGCCGTTCGCCCAGGGCCCGGGCCCGCGCCAGGGAGCCGGACAGCACACCGGCCGCCAGGCCATAGGGGGTGCGGTTGGCCAGGTCGATGGCCTCGGACTCGTCGGCGAAGGTCACCACGCTGGCCACCGGGCCGAAGACTTCCTCATCGAAGGCCCGCATGCCGGGGCGGACGTCGGCGAGCACCGTGGGGGCATAGAAGAGGCCTTCGTGATGACCGCCCTGCAGCAGCCGGGCACCGGCGGCGAGGCTATCGGCGACGATGCCCTGCACCCGTCGCAACTGCCGGTCGTTGATCAGCGGGCCGAGTTGGGTGCTGGGCTCCAGGGGATCACCCAGGCGCAGGGCGGCGGCGCGGGCGACCAGGCGTTCGCTGAAGGCGGCGGCGATGCGCTGGTGCACCAGGATCAGGCCGGTGGCCATGCAGATCTGGCCCTGGTGCAGGAAGCTGCCCCAGGCGGCGCAGCTGGCGGCGCGGTCGAGATCGGCGTCATCGAGCACGATCAGCGGATTCTTGCCGCCCAGCTCCAGCGCCACCTTCTTCAGATGGCGCCCGGCGCTTTCCGCCACCTGGCGCCCGGCCTGGGTCGAGCCGGTGAAGGCGATCATCCGCACCTGGGGATGGGCGCAGAGCGCCGCCCCGGCCTCGGCGCGACCGGGCAGCACCTGCAGCACGCCTTTGGGCAGGCCGATGGCCTCGAACAGTCGGGCGATCAGCACGCCGCCGCTCACCGGCGTCTGGTGATCCGGCTTGAGTACCACGGCATTGCCGCAGGCCAGCGCCGGGGCCACGGCGCGCAGGGAAAGGATCAGCGGGAAGTTGAAGGGCGAGATCACCCCCACCACGCCATGGGGCAGGCGGCGGGCATAGGACAGGGCACCACGCTCGCTGGGCAGAACCACGCCATGGGGCTGCAGCAACTGGCCGGCGACCTGCTGCAGGATGACTCCGGCTTCACGCAATTCCAGCTCCGCCTTGGGCAGGATGCCGCCGGTCTCCCGGGCGATCAGAGGGGCCAGTTCGGCGCGATTCATCTCCAGGTGCGCGGCGGCGGCCAGGAACAGTCCGGCCTTTTGCCGGGCGGTCCAGGCGGCCCAGGCCGGTTGCGCCTGGGCCGCCTTGGCGCAGGCCTGGTCGATGTCGGCGACGCTGGCCAGACCGGTGCGGTGCAGGGGCTGGCCGGTGGCAGGTTCGATGACCTCCAGGGTGCCGCCCTGGGCGGCGATCCAGTCGCCATCGAAAATCCGCTCGCGCCAGGGGGCGCCGTCCAGGAACGGCGTGGATGATCTGCTCATAGCCTTCTCCTTGTTGTTATCGGGCCGCGGTGGGCACAGGCAAGGGAGCAAGGGCTGTGCCCAGACCGGGCTGACAGGAAAAAGCGCCGTTCAATCAGGGACTTGCTGACTTGGGCAGGCAAAGGCGCCAGGCCTATTCAGCAAACGCCTTGCTCAAAAGATAAAGTTATGAGGTATAACCTTTTCCTTGAGTGCGCATTTGCGCAATTCACCCGAGAGGTCGTGCCATGGCCCGCTCCGAACGTCTGTCCCTCAACGATCTGCAGCAGGCCGCTACCGGCTTCCAGCGGGGCGACAGTGCCGCCTGGGACGGCAGCGCCAGCCCGACCCAGGCGGAACTGGCCGAGTGCCTGTTCTTCTCGCCCGGAGATGGTCGCATCTGGCTCAACGACCAGCGCATGCTGCTGGTGCACGCCTCCGCCTTTGGCGCCCTGCGGCGCGAGCTGATCGGCGCCCTGGGTCAGGAACGCGCCCGCGGCCTGCTGACCCGGGTCGGCTATCTGTCCGGGGTGCGCGACGCCGAGCTGGTGCGCAAGCGCTGGCCCCAGGCCGACGCCGCCGCCATCTTCGCGGCCGGCACCCGCCTGCACGGCCTGGAGGGGCTGGTGCGGGTCGAGCCGCTGCATTTCGAATTCGATGTCGACCAGGGCCGCTATGGCGGCGAATTCCTCTGGCACCACTCGGCCGAATGCGACGAGCACCAGATCGCCCATGGCCAGGGCAGCGATCCGGCCTGCTGGATGGAGATCGGCTATGCCATCGGCTACGTCAGCAGCCTGTTCGGCCGCCTGGTGATCTTTCGCGAGGTGGAATGCCGGGCCATGGGCCACCATGTCTGCCGGGTCGAAGGCCGCAATGCCGAACGCTGGCCCGACGTGGCGGAGGACCTGCGCTATCTCAATGCCGCGGGCGATGGTACCTCTGAGAGGACTGCCACCGAACGCCTGCCCGCGCCCCTGCCCCACGCCGTCGACGGCCAGCCGCTGGTAGGCGCCTCGGCGGCCTTCAACGGCGCCTTCCAGGCGCTACAACGGGTCGCCCCGACCCCGGCCACGGTGCTGCTCACCGGCGAATCCGGGGTGGGCAAGGAGCTGTTCGCCAGCCACCTGCACCGTCTCAGCCACCGCGCCGACGGCCCCTTCGTCGCCCTCAACTGCGCGGCCATTCCCGAGAATCTCATCGAAGCCGAATTGTTCGGCGTGGAGCGCGGTGCCTATACCGGCGCCAACCAGTCCCGCGCCGGGCGCTTCGAACGGGCCCAGGGCGGTACGCTGTTCCTCGACGAGATCGCCTGCCTGAGCCTGCCCGGTCAGGGCAAGCTGCTGCGCGCGCCGCAGGAGCGCGAGATCGAACGGGTCGGCGGCAGCCGCACCCTCAGGGTGGACGTACGGGTAGTCGCCGCCACCAACCTGGACCTGCGCGACGCGGTGCGCCGCGGCGACTTCCGCGAAGACCTCTTCTATCGTCTCAACGTCTATCCCATCGGCATCCCACCCCTGCGGGACCGCCGCGACGACGTACCGCTGCTGGTGGATCTGTTCCTGCGCCGCTTCTGCGCCGCCTACGAACGTCCGCCGGTGGGGCTGACCATGCGCGCCCTCAAGGCGCTGCTGCGCTACGATTTTCCCGGCAACGTACGGGAATTGCAGAATCTGGTGGAGCGCGGGGTGATCGCCAGCGATCCGGGCGAACTCATCGACCTGCCCCACCTGTTTCGCGGCGAGCCGCTGCCGGCCGACCTCCTGGAACCGGCGCCGCAGACAGCCGGCTGGCTGGAGCGCCTCGGCGTGGCTGGCGAACGCCCGCTGCACCTGGGCCAGCTGGAAGCCGAGCTGCTCGACGAAGCCCTGGCGCACAGCCACGGCAACGTGGCCGCCGCGGCGCGACTGCTCGGCCTGAGTCGTGCCCAGTTCGCCTATCGCCATCGACGCGCGAGACGGGATCTGGACTAGAATGACCCCTCGATACCCTCCTCTCGCCATCTCCGACGGAAGCCCTTCCCGCCGATGAGTTCCCCCGACGACGCCACGCCCCTGGACCCTGCCGCCACCCCCTGGCTGGACACCGCCGTAGGCTATGCCCTGCGCCGCGCCCAGATGAAGATGTTCCAGCACCTAGTGGACAGCCTGGCCGAATACGACCTGCGCCCTGCCCAGTTCACCGCCCTGGTGATCCTCGAACAGGAACCAGGCCTGATGCAGGCCGACCTGGCCCGGCGCCTGGCCATCGAGCCGCCGCAACTGGTCCTGCTGCTGAACAAGCTGGAACGCCAGGGCCTAGCCGAGCGGGTGCGCGGCACCCAGGATCGCCGCGCCTACGCCCTGCACCTCACCGAGCAGGGCCGCGCCCTGGTGGGCGAACTCAAGGAACGCGCCGCTGCCAGCGACCGAGCCGCCAGCGCCCCGCTGGACGACGCCGAACGAACCGAGCTGTTGCGCCTGCTGCGCAAGCTCAATGGAGAGCTGGGCTGAAGGTTGATCGCCGGGTGTTGTGTTGGGCTTCGCTGCGCTCAGCCGCAACCTACGAAAAGCCAGCTTGCACCGATCGCCCCCTCTCCCTCGGGGAGAGGGTTGGGGTGAGGGATACTGGCAGCGTCTGGGGCAGTACCCTGTTGGGCTTCGCTGCGCTCAGCCGCAACCTACGAAAAGCTAGCTTGCACCGATCGCCCCCTCTCCATCAGGGAGAGGGTTGGGGTGAGGGAGATTGGCAGCGTCTGGGGCAGCGCCCTGTTAGGCTTCGCTGTGCTCAGCCGCAACCTACGGAAAGCTAGCTTGCACCGATCGCCCCCTCTTCCTCGGGGAGAGGGCCGGGGTGAGGGAGATCGACAGCGCCTGAGGCAGCGCCCTGTTGGGCTTCGCTGTGCTCAGCCGCAACCTACGGAAAGCCAACCTGCACCGAACGCCCCCTCTCCCTCGGGGAGAGGGCTGGGGTGAGGGGGACCCCGGTACCTATCGTCACGCCCTGATCAACAGCGGCGCCGTTCCCTGATAGCAGGCTTCCAGGCGTTCCGCGCGATGGGTCAGGACGCTGCGCTGGTTGAGCGAGCCCTTGTCGGTGATCTCGCCGCGGTCGGCGGATGGCGGCTCTTCCTGCAAGGCGATCCATTCCAGGCGGCTGGCGTTGCCCGAGGCCTCGCGATTGAGGCGCTTGAGCCAGGCGGCGAACCAGTCCCGTACCGGCGCGCTGGCCAGCACCGTGGCGGCATCGGCGGTCTCGTCCAGCCCGGCCAGTTGCCGGCAGTCCGCCAGGCGTGGAAAGACCAGCAGTCCCAGACACTCGCGATCCGGCGCCGCCACCACCACGTCCTGCACCAGCGGCGTGCCCTCCAGTACCGCGCGGTTGCGCAAGGGACCGACGCTGACGAACACCCCGGACGACAGCTTGAAGTCCTCGGCGATGCGGCCATCGAACATCAGGCCCAGTTGCGGATTGGCAGGGTCGGCGAGCTTGAGGGCATCGCCCGAGCAGTAGAACCCTTCTTCGTCGAAGCAGGCGGCGGTCTGGGTGGCATCGCGCCAGTAACCGGGCATGATGTGCGGCCCGCGGAAACGCCCTTCCAGCTTGCCGTCCACCGGCACCAGCTTGAGTTCGCACCCCGGCGCCGGCACCCCGACGTAGCCGGCCACCGACAGCGGGCCGGTGGTGAAGGTGCAACTGGGCGAGGCCTCGGTCATGCCCAGGCCGGCCATCATGCGGATGCGCTCACCGCAGTGGGCCTCGGCGATACGATCCAGGCGATCCCAGACACTTTGCGACAGCCCCGCCGCGGCAAAGAAGAACAGCCGCATGCGGGCAAAGAAGCGCTCGCGCAACTCGGCATCGCGCTCCAGGGCATTGGCCAGCTCTTCCCAGCCGCGCGGCACCGTGAGATAGGCGGTGGGTGATACCTCGCGCAGATTGCGCAGGGTTTCGCCGAAGCCCTGGGGCGTCGGCTTGCCTTCGTCGAGATAGAAGGTGCCGCCGTTGTAGAGCACGATACCCAGGTTGTGGCTGCCACCAAAGGTGTGGTTCCAGGGCAGCCAGTCCACCAGCACCGGCGGCTCCTCGCCAAACACCGGAAAGGTCTGCAACAGCATCTGCTGGTTGGCGCAGAGCATGCGCTGGGTGGTGGTCACCGCCTTGGGCAGCTTGGTGGAGCCGGAAGTGAAAAGGAACTTGGCGATGCTGTCCGGGCCGGTCGCGGCGAAGGCGCGCTCGGCCGCGGCCAATTCACCGCGAGCGAGCAGCGCCGCGAAGGCCAGGGTGATACGGCCCTGTACCTGACCGCGAACCGCGATCACCGGTACGTCGGCCGGCAGCACGGCGTCCAGCGCCTTCTGGAAGGCCGGGCCATCGCTGACGAACACCAGTCCCGGCTGCAGCAGGCCGCAGACATGGCGCAGCTTGGCGTGATCCTGGGACAGCAGTGCATAGCCGGGCGACACCGGGCAGAAGGGAATGCCGGCGTAGAGTGCCGCCATGGCCAATTGCAGGTGTTCGGGATCGTTGCCGGAGAGGATCGCCAGCGGGCGCTCGGCGGAGAGGCCGAACTCCAGCAGCGCGGCGGCCAGCTGGCGCACCCGTTGCAACATCTCGGCATAGGAGAATTCGCGCCAGGCACCGCCCGTGTCCCGGGCAGCGAAGAAGGTGCGGTTCGGTGCCACCGCGGCCCAGTGCAGCAGCCGATCCAACAGTCGCGGCGGCGGTGGCGTCAGGGCTTCCTGGGAGGCCATGTAGAGCAGTCCACCCCGCTCTTCCACGGTGACGCCGGGTTGTCCCAGGGTCACCGGGCGATAGCGCAGCGGCTGATCGGCGGGCGCGCGGGTGTGCGTGACGTGACTCACCTTGAATTCTCCTCTGGGCTGGCGCCCGAGGGCGCCTCTTATTGTTGTCGCGACAGGAGCGAGGGACGGCGGACGCTGATCAGATCGGGTAGTGGCGCGGCCCCGTCTGCAGCGTCACCCAGCGCAACTGGGTGAAGTGCTCGATGGAAGCGCGCGAGCCGAAGCTGCCGTAGCCGCTCGACTTGACGCCGCCGAAGGGCATCTGCGCCTCGTCGTGCACCGTGGGGCCGTTGATGTGGCAGATGCCGCTCTCCACCCGCTGCGCCAGCGCCAGGGCACGGGCGGTGTCGCGGCTGAAGATGGCCGACGAGAGGCCGAATTCGGAATCGTTGGCCAGGCGCAGCAGGGCCTCATCGCCCTCGGCACGGATCACCACCGCCACCGGACCGAAGGACTCCTCGGCATAGAGCTGCATCTCGGCGGTGACGCCATCCAGCAGCGTCGGCTGCAGGATGCTGCCCTCCAGCTCGCCACCGCAGACCAGGCGCGCGCCCTTGCCCACGGCGTCGTCGATCATGGCCTTGATGCGGGTGCCGGCGCTGGCGTCGATCAGGGAGCCGAGGACGGAGTCGGGTGCACTCGGATCACCGGCCTTGAGGGTGCGCACCTTGGCCGCCAGGCGCTCGACGAAGGCGTCGGCGATGCGGCTGTCCACCAGCAGGCGCTCGGTGGACATGCAGATCTGCCCCTGGTTGAAGTAGGCACCGAAGGCCGCCGCAGCGACCGCGGCATCCAGATCGGCGTCCTCCAGCACCAGCAGCGGTGCCTTGCCGCCCAGCTCCAGCACAGCCGGCTTGAGATGGCGCGCCGACAGCTCACCGACGATACGACCGACCCGGGTGGACCCGGTGAAGTTGACGCGCCGCACCGCCGGGTTGGCGATCAGCCGCTCGACGATGGCCGGGGCATCTTCCGGAGCATTGGTGACGACATTGACCACGCCGTCGCCCAGGCCGGCATCCTGCAGCACCTGGCCGATCAACCGGTGCACGCCCGGGCTTTGCTCCGAGGCCTTGAGCACCACGGTGTTGCCGCAGGCCAGCGGCATGGCCAGGGCGCGGGTGCCCAGGATCACCGGGGCGTTCCAGGGGGCGATGCCCAGCACCACGCCGCAGGGCTGGCGCAGCGCCATGGCGAAGCTGCCAGGCACATCGGAAGGAATGACCTCGCCCTGGATCTGGGTGGTCATGGCCGCCGCTTCGCGCAGCATGTTGGCCGCCAGGTGGACATTGAAGCCGTACCAGTTGGCCATGGCCCCGGTCTCTCCGGCGAGGGCGACGAATTCGCTACTGCGCGCGGCCAGACCATCGGCGGCAGCCAGCAAACGGCGACGGCGCTCGCCTGGCGGTAGCGCGGCCCAGGCGGGAAAGGCGGCCTGGGCCGCGGCCACCGCGGCGTCGGCGTCGTCCAGGGTGGCGGCGGCCACGGTGGAGACCACCGCGCCGGTCACCGGATGGCAACGCTGATAGCTGCGACCGTCGCCGGCCGGGCGGCTGGCGCCGCCGATGAGCAGGGATACCTCGACCATGACGCTACCTCTTGTTGTTGTACGGTTGGGCGGTGGCGGTTCAGCGCTTGTAGGTCTGCAGCCCAGGCTTGATGCTCTTGTCGTCGAGGAACTGCTTCATGCCCTGCTCGCGACCGCCCTCCGGATCCTGCAGCCGCGACTGGTCGAGCTTGGCATAGAGGTAGTCCTCGTTCTGCTCCCAGGTCAGTTCGCGGCAGCGCTTGAAGCCGACCTTGGCGGCACGCAGCACCACCGGATTCTTGTCCAGCAGCTCACGCGCCAGGGCGGTGGTCACCTCACGCAACTGGTCACGTGGCACGCTCTGGTTGACCAGGCCCATGGCCGCGGCCTCGGGACCGCTGAAGGTCTTGCCGGTCATCACATAGTAGAGCGCGGTGCGGTGGCCCACGGTGTCGGCCAGGGCCTTGCTCACCAGGTTGCCCGGGGGAATGCCCCAGTTGATCTCGGACAGGCCGAAGGTGGCCTCGTCGGCGGTAATGGCCAGGTCGCAGGCCACCAGCGGGCTGAAGCCGCCGCCAAAGCACCAGCCGTTGACCATGGCGATGGTCGGCTTGGCGTACATGCGCAGTAGCTTCCACTGCCACTGGGAGGCTTCGCGGCGAATCTTTTCCTGCAGGATCTCGGGGCCGGCATCGGTCTCGCGGAAGTATTCCTTGAGGTCCATGCCCGCGGTCCAGGCATCGCCGGCACCGGTCAGCACCAGCACGCCGGCGCTGGCGTCCTGCTCCAGGGTCTCCAGCACCTCGACCATCTCGCGGTTGAGGGTGGGACTCATGGCGTTGCGTTTCTCGGGACGATTGAGCGTCACCCAGGCGATACCGTCCTCGATGTCCACTTTGACCGTCTGCCAGCGTCCGTCGTAACTGCCCATGGCGTGTGCCTCTTGTTGTTGGGTGGGTATGGAGCCGAAGCTACGCCAGGGAATTAGTTAAGTCAATTAACTATTTTTGGAAAAACGATGACCTTGCCAAAAGCGGCTAGCCCAGCGCCTCGCCCTGCCGCCGACTCACCTCCGTGGCGGTATGCCGCTGCTCGGGCCGGGTCAGCAGGAGCAGCATCCCCGCCGCGACGAACACCCCGGCAAAGACCAGATACAGCCGCAGCGGTGGCCAACCCTGGTCGAGCAGCAACCCGGCCACCACCGGCGAGAGGATGGCGCCCAGGCGACCGATGCCGATGCCCCAGCCCACCCCGGTGGCCCGCACCTCGGCGGCATAGGCCAGCGCCGGCAGCGCATAGAGGCCGGCGACGCAGCCATTGGCGAACAGTCCGATCAGCAGCCCCATGGCCAGGGCACCCAGGTAGGAACTGCCCAGGTGGGCGAAGATCACCAGCAGCAGCGCGGTGGTCAGCATGAAGCCGCCCAGCGCCCGGGACAGTGGCAGGCGGGCGAACAGCAGCCCCACCAGGGCGGCGCCAAAGATGCCGCCCACGCTCAGCAGGACGCCACCGGCAACCCCCTGCTGCTCGGACAGTCCCAGGGTGGTGAGCAGCTTTGGCGTCCAGCTCATGATGAAGTAGAAGCCGAACATGGCCAGGAAGAACAGCGTCCACACCAGCAGGGTCGTGCGCCGCAAGGCAGGCGCCAGCAGCCGGCCGACAGTACCGCCCGCCGTGGAGTTTTCCAGCCGCGGCGGCAGCACGGCGAGCTCGGGCTGGCCGAGTCTCCTGGCCAGGCGATTGACCCGCACCAGGGCGCCGGCTGGCTGCCGCGTGAGCAGGAAATCCAGGGACTCGGGCAGACCGACGAGCACCAGCGGGATGGCCCCCAGGGTGAGGAGACCGCCGGCACAGAAGACCACGCGCCAGCCCCAGTGCGACAGCAGCCAGACCGCCAGAAGCCCGCCCAGGGTAGCGCCTAGGGCATAGCCCATGCCCTGCAGGCTGACTGCCAGACCTCGCCAGCGGCGCGCCGAGTATTCGCTGGCGATCACGTTGCTGCTGGCCAGCACCCCGCCCACGCCCAATCCGGTCAGGCCACGCAGCAGCGCCAGTTGCAGGGGTGAGCCGGCCAACGCCGAGAGCAGCATGCCGAGCCCCGAGAGCAGCAGGCAGACCAGGATCAGCCAGCGGCGGCCCCAGCGATCGGCCAGTGGCGCCAGCAGCAGCGAACCGGCCGCCATGCCCACCAGACCGGCGCTGAGCAGCAGCCCCACCTGGGCGCCGGAGAGCCCCCACTCGCGGGATACCGAGGCCGCGGTGAAGGCCATCACCAGCACATCGAAGCCGTCGATCATGTTGAGCAGGATGCAGACCAGCACCGCCAGGTACTGGAAACCGCGCATGGGGCTCTGGTCGATGATCTCGCGCAGGTCGGTCATAGCCCACCTCGCGCACTGAGCAGGTGACGGCGGCGACAGGTGCCGCGCCCGGGCGTGGACGGAAAGACGGCGACGGGTACTGACATGGCGAGCATCCTTGGGTTCTTGTTGTTGGAATCTCAGCCTGCTTAAGCTGGCAAATATGGATCCAATTCACAAGATGCCTCGGCCTATCCGAGTCCCACCCGTGGCGGTGTCACCAGCCGCTTCAACACTGGAAAACCCATTCAATCAAGGCCATTCGGTACCAGATTGGCTCTAAGCGACGGGTATTTACTGGGCGATTATCGAGCAGCAATCGCTCTTGGCTATCTACTAGCCGCATTGACACCCTAGATGGCCTCAATCGATTATTGGATCCAATAGACAACAACAAGAGGTCCCGATCATGTACCCGAAGAATGCCTGGTACGTCGCCTGCACCCCCGACGAAGTCCAAGACAACCCCCTGGGGCGCCAGATCTGCGGCGAACCTCTGGTCTTCTATCGCGATGCCAACGGCCAGGTGGTGGCCCTGGAAGACTTCTGCCCGCACCGTGGCGCGCCGCTGTCCCTGGGCTTCGTCCGCGACGGCACCCTGGTCTGCGGCTATCACGGCCTGGAGATGGGCTGCGGCGGCAAGACCCTGGGCATGCCAGGCCAGCGGGTCGGCGTCTTTCCCGCGGTACGCCCCTATGCCGCCGTGGAGCGGCACGGCTTCATCTGGGTCTGGCCAGGTGACCAGGCCAAGGCCGATCCGGCCCTGATTCCCTATCTGGAATGGGCCGAAAGCCCCGATTGGGCCTATGGCGGCGGTCTCTACCATATCCAGTGCGACTACCGGCTGATGATCGACAACCTCATGGATCTCACCCACGAGACCTACGTCCATGCCTCCAGCATCGGCCAGAAGGAGATCGACGAGGCGCCGCCGGCCACCCGCGTCGAAGGCGACGAGGTCATCACCAGCCGGCACATGGAAAACATCTCCGCCCCACCCTTCTGGCGCATGGCGCTACGTGGCAATGGCCTGGCCGATGACGTCCCAGTGGATCGCTGGCAGATCTGCCGCTTCACTCCGCCCAGCCACGTGATGATCGAGGTGGGCGTGGCCCATGCCGGCCATGGTGGCTACGACGCGCCGGCGACGGTCAAGGCCGCCAGCGTGGTGGTGGACTTCATCACTCCCGAGACCGAGACCTCCATCTGGTACTTCTGGGGCATGGCACGCAACTTCAAGGCGGAGGACGCCGAGCTCACCGCCAGCATCCGCGAGGGCCAGGGCAAGATCTTCGGCGAAGACCTGGAGATGCTCGAACGCCAGCAGCAGAACCTCTTGCGCTATCCCGAGCGCGGGCTGCTCAAGCTCAATATCGATGCCGGCGGCGTGCAGTCGCGGCAGATCATCGACCGCCTGCTGGCCGCCGAACAGGCCGCCACCGGCATCCCGGTCCGGCAGATCGCCTAGGAGACAGTCATGCTCGATCTGATCGTCACCGCCGTGCAACGTGAAGCCCCGACCATCCTGGTCTTCGACCTGGCCCGCGCCGACGGCGGCCCGCTGCCCGGCTTCGCCGCCGGCGCTCACCTGGAGATCACCCTGGGCGACGGACTGGTCCGCCACTATTCGCTCTGCACCGCACCCGAGCCCGCCCCGACCCGCTATCGCATCGCCGTGCTGCTCGTCGCCGATTCCCGCGGCGGCTCCCAAGCCATGCATCGGCTGCAGGTAGGTGATCGCCTGCAGGTGAGCGAGCCGCGCAACCTCTTCGCACTGGTACCGAGTGCCCGCCGCACCCAGCTGCTGGCCGGCGGAATCGGCATCACCCCGATCCTGGCCATGGCCGAGCAGCTCTATCAGCAGGGTGCACGTTTCAGCCTGCGCTACCTGGTGCGGGATCGCGACCACGCCGCCTTCATCCCCTGGCTCAAGGCGCGGCCCTATGCCGACCAGGTCAGGGTCCACTTCGACCAGCACGATCCGGCGCTGAGACCCAACTTCCAGCACCTGCTCGGCCCGGCGGCGCCGGACGACCACCTCTATGTCTGCGGACCGGCCGGCTTCATGGCCGCCGTGGTGGACGCCGCCCAGGCCCAGGGTTGGCAACCCGGCCAGATTCATCGCGAATACTTCGCCGCCGATCCCGCGGCCCAGGGCGAGCAACGCCCTTTCGAGGTGGAACTGGCGCGCAGCGGTCGCCGCGTGCAGGTACCGGCCGAGCGCAGCGTGGTCGAGGTGCTTGCCGACCTCGGGATCGTCCTGCCGGTCTCTTGCGGCCAGGGGCTCTGCGGCACCTGCCTGACCCCGGTGCTGGCCGGCGAACCCGAGCACCGCGACCTCTTTCTTTCCGAAGCCGAGCACGCCGCCAACGACCGCTTCACCCCCTGCTGCTCCCGCGCCAAGGGCGAGCGCCTGGTACTGGACCTCTGATGACCCGAGCCCGCCCTACCTCCCCCTCTCCCCTTGGGAGAGGGCCGGGGTGAGGGCCCGCCCTACACCAGCACCTTCATCGCCCCCGCCTCGCCCTCTTCCCCACCGAACCACCGCGCATAGCCCAGGGTCGCCTGGGCATGCTCGCGCATGATGCCCTCGGCACGCGCCCCCTGGCCGCGCACCAGGGCATCGAAGACCGCATGGTGCTGCAGATGGGCGAAGTTGAAGCGGCGGTATTCGCGCTCGAGATCCTCGGCATCCACCGCCAGGGCGCTTACCGAGGCGAAGGGCAGATGCTCGTGGCGGCCCAGGGCCAAGCCGATGGCCGGATTGCCGCTGGCCGCGACGATGGCCTGGTGAAAGGCCCGGTTGAGATCGTGGTACTCCTCCAGATCCTCCAGCAGCACGTGACCCTTGGCGAACAGCAGATCGCCTCGGCGCAGGCAGTCTTCCAGCCTGGCGCGCGTCGTAGCGTCCAGGCCGCGCTCGGCCGCCTGGCGCGCAGCCAGGCCTTCCAGCACCCCGCGCACCTCCACCGCGCCCTCCAGATCGGCACCGGTCAGCGCCCGCACCTGATAGCCGCGGGCACCGCTGCGCTCCAGCAGGCCTTCCTCGGCCAGGGTACGCAAGGCCAGGCGCACCGGCATGCGCGACACGGCGAAGCGCTCGGCGGTGGGAATCTCTGCCAGGCGTTCACCCGCGCCCAGTTCGCCGGACAGGATCATCTGCCGCAGCGCCGCCAGTACCCGCTGTCCCGGCTTGCTCATGGCTGTCCCTCTCCTTCATTGATCTCGGCCAGCAGCCACTGCCGAATGGCCTGCAGCGACGGCAGTCCCTCGTTGCGTGGCGGATAGACCAGGTAATAGCTGCGGCGACTGACCAGCGCCGGTCCGCAGGCCAGCAACTCGCCTTGGGCCAGTTCGTCTTCCACCAGCACCCGCGGCACCAGGCCGATGCCGATGCCGGCGCGCACCGCCTGGATCAGGTGCGAGGTCAGCTCGAAACTCGGCCCCGGTCGCATCGCCCGATGCGGCAGCTCGTGATGCCGGAACCACTCGCCCCAGGCCTGGGGATTGTTGGCTACGCCGAGCAGCAGCTGGCCGGCCAGGGTGGCCGGCGTGGCGTCCGGCAATTCCGCCAGGGTCGCCGGGCTGGCGATCACCACCAGGTGCTCGGCTTGCAGCGGATGGGCACAGAGCCCCGGCCAGTCGCCGCTGCCGACGCTGATGGCGGCATCGATCTCGCTGGCAGCGAAGTCCACCGTCTGGATGCGCGAATGCAGGTGCACCAGCATGCCGGGGTGGGCGGCATAGAAGTCGCCCAGACGCGGCAGGAGCCACTTGGAACCAAAGGTCGGCAGCACCGCCAGGCGTAGGGTGCCCTGGCCGGAGGCGAAGGCCATGGCCTGCAGGGTCGCGCTGCGGATCTGCCCGAGGGCCAGGCCCAGCTCGCGACTGTAGGCTCGGCCTACATCGGTGAGCACGATCTGCCGCCCCTCGCGGCGAAACAGCGTCAATCCCAGCAACTGCTCCAGGGCCTGCACCTGGCGGCCGACGGCGCTCTGGGTCAGCGACAGCTCCTCGGCCGCCCGGGTATAGCTCTCATGGCGCGCCGCCGCCTCGAAGGCCAGCAGCAGTGACATGGAGGGCGTCAGGCGACGGTGATTCATTCAGGATCTTCCGGCATAGGCGGCGGAATCTTCGGTTGTGGCCCCGGCGCGCTGTGGTGAGAATGCCTACTATAGCCAGAAAAGGTCGATGCCATTCCTTCGTTCGCTGAAGGAGACGGCCATCCGCCGCCAGAGAGCCCGCCTGATGAACATGATCGCCCGCCTGCCGGCCCCGGCGCCCCTCGCCGCCGCCTACACCGACTTCCTCAGCGCCCTCGCCGCCAGCGGCTTCCAGGGTGAGATCGCACCGGACCATGCCAGCCGTACGGTCATGGCCACCGACAACTCCATCTACCAGCGCCTGCCCCAGGCCGCGGTCTTTCCCAAGGACAGCGCCGACGTCCAGCGCTTGGCCCAACTGATGGGCGAGTCGCGCTTCCAGGGCGTGGTCCTCACCCCGCGCGGCGGCGGCACCGGCACCAATGGCCAGTCGCTCACCGACGGTATCGTGGTCGACCTTTCCCGCCACCTGAACCGGATCCTGGAGATCAACGCCGCAGAGGGCTGGGTACGGGTACAGGCCGGGGTGGTCAAGGACCAGCTCAACGCGGCGCTCAGGCCCCACGGGCTGTTCTTCGCCCCGGAGCTGTCCACCTCCAACCGCGCCACCCTCGGCGGCATGATCAACACCGATGCCAGCGGCCAGGGCAGCGTGACCTACGGCAAGACCCGTAACCACGTACTGGAACTGGACGCCTACCTGATCGGTGGGGAACGCCTGCAGAGTCGCCCGGTGGACAGCGCCGAGCTGGACGCCCTTTGCGCCCGCCAGGACCGCACCGGCGCGGTTTACCGCTGCGCGCGGGACATCGCCGAGAATCAAGCCGAACTGATCGAGGCGCGCTTTCCCAAGCTCAACCGCTGCCTGACCGGCTATGACCTGGCGCACCTGGTCGAGCCGGATGGCCGGTTCAACCTCAACAGCGTGCTCTGCGGCGCCGAAGGCTCCCTGGCCTTCATCGCCGAAGCCAAGCTCAATGTCCTGCCGATTCCCAAGTACTCGGTGCTGGTCAACGTCCGCTATGGCAGCTTCATGGACGCCCTGCGCGACGCCCGCGCCTTGATCGAACTCAAGCCGCTGTCCATCGAGACGGTGGATTCCAAGGTACTGCTGCTGGCCATGCAGGACATCGTTTGGCACAGCGTGGCGGAATACTTTCCCGAGGATGTGGAGCGCCCCACCCTGGGCATCAACCTGGTGGAATTCAGCGGCGATGATCCCGAGGCAGTGGACACCCGCGTCCAGGGCTTTCTGGAGCACCTGCGCCAGGACCCCACTGTCGAGCGCCTCGGTCACACCCTAGCCATCGGCCGCAATGCCGTGACCCGCGTCTACACCATGCGCAAGCGCGCCGTGGGGCTCCTGGGCAATGTCCAGGGTGAGATCCGCCCGCAGCCCTTCGTCGAGGACACCGCGGTGCCGCCGGAGCGCCTGGCCGACTTCATCGCCGAATTTCGCGCCCTGCTCGACGGCCACAACCTGCAATACGGCATGTTCGGCCACGTCGACGCCGGGGTGCTGCACGTGCGCCCGGCGCTGGACCTCAAGGATCCGCGCCAGGCGGCGCTGGTGCGGCCGATCTCCGATCAGGTGGCCGCACTGACGCAGAAATACGGCGGACTGCTCTGGGGCGAACACGGCAAGGGCGTGCGCTCGGAATATGCGCCAGCGTTCTTTGGCGACCTCTATCCCGCGCTGCAGGCGCTCAAGGGTGCCTTCGATCCGCACAACCAGCTCAATCCGGGCAAGATCGCTACGCCCCTCGCCAGTGGCGCCGAGCTGCTCAAGGTCGATGGCGTGACCCTCAGGGGCGAACTGGACCGCACCCTCGACGAGCGCGTCTGGCAGAGCTACGGCACCGCCATGCACTGCAATGGCAACGGCGCCTGCTACAACTACGATCCCGACGACGCCATGTGCCCGTCCTGGAAGGCTACCCGCCAGCGCATTCACTCGCCGAAAGGCCGTGCCTCCCTGATCCGCGAATGGCTGCGCCTGCAAGGCCAGGCCGGCATCGATGTCCTGGCTCCGGCCCCGCGTGGCGCCCTGAACTGGCTCAAGGCTCTGCCCCAGCGCTGGCGCAACGGCCGCCAGGCCGAGGCAGATTTCTCCCACGAGGTCTACGACGCCATGGCCGGCTGCCTGGCCTGCAAGTCCTGCGCAGGCCAGTGCCCGATCAAGGTCAATGTGCCGGAATTCCGTTCGCGCTTTCTGGAACTCTATCACCGTCGCTACCTGCGCCCTCTGCGCGACTACCTGATCGGTTCGCTGGAATTCAGCCTGCCGGCGTTCGCCCGCGCCCCCGGTCTCTACAACGCCGTCATGGGCGCCACACCCATCCAGCGGCTGTTCGCCGAGCGCATCGGCATGGTCGACAGCCCCCTGCTCAGCCGTTTCGACCTGGTGCCGGTCATGCATCGATGGCAGGTACAGATCGCCACCCCCGAGCGGCTGCTGGCCCTGAGCGAGGAAGAACGCGCCAGGACCATCGTGCTGGTGCAGGACGCCTTCACCCGCTACTTCGAGACGCCGCTCACCGCAGCCTTTCTCGAACTGGCCGCGCGGCTCGGCCAGCGAGTGTTCCTCGCGCCCTATCGCGCCAACGGCAAGCCGCTGCAGGTGCAGGGCTTCCTCGGCGCCTTCGAGCGCACGGCGCGACGCAACGCGGCAGGACTCGCCAGCCTGGCTGGCTTCGGCGTCAGGCTGGTGGGCCTGGATCCAGCCATGACCCTGGTCTATCGCCAGGAATACCCCAAGGTCCCCGGCATCGCCCGGATGCCCGAGGTGCTGCTGCCCCAGGAGTGGCTGCTGCAGGTGCTGCCGAAAGAGAAGCAGGTGGTCGGTGACAAGGTCTATCGCCTGCTCGGCCATTGCACCGAAAAGACCAATGCCCCGGCGAGCGTCAGCCAGTGGCAGCAGGTGTTCGAACGCCTGGGTCTGGGCCTCAAGCCGGAAAGCACCGGCTGCTGCGGGATGTCCGGCACCTACGGCCACGAGGCGCGCAACCTGGCGACCTCCAAGGTGATCTACGACCAGTCCTGGGCCCGCGCCCTGGCGGTACCGGCGGAACAGGGCGAAGCCCTGGCCACCGGCTACTCCTGCCGCAGCCAGGTCAAGCGCCTCGACGACCGCCGCCTGCGTCATCCGTTGGAAGCGGTACTGGATGCGGTAAGGGGCTGACCGCCTTGTTGGGCTTCGCTGCGCTCAACCCAACCTACACGGACGCCCCCTGTCGTAGGTTGGGTGGAGACAGCTCCATCGTCGAAGCCCAACAACCGAAGCTCGGCCCGGGGCAGTGTTGGGCTTCGCTGCGCTCAGCCCAACCTACAAGGACGCACTCCTGCCGTAGGTTGGGCTGAGACAGCTTCATCGTCGAAGCCCAACAGCCGGCGCCCGACCTTGGGCAATGTTGGGCTTCGCTGCGCTCAGCCCAACCTACAAGGACGCACTCCTGCCATAGGTTGGGATGAGACAGCTCCATCGTCGAAGCCCAACAGCCGAAGCTCGGCCCGGGGCAGTGTTGGGCTTCGCTGTGCTCAACCCAACCTACAAGGACGCACTCCTGCCGTAGGTTGGGCTGAGACAGCTCCATCGTCGAAGCCCAACAGCCGGAGTTCAGCCCTGGGCAGTGTTGGGCTTCGCTGCGCTCAGCCCAACCTACAAGGGCGACCCCTTTCGTAGGTTGGGCTGAGACGGCTTCATCATCGAAGCCCAACAACAGCCGCAGGGTGGAAAACCGCACGGCGTTTTACACGCATCTACACACACGCTCGACCCGCCTGCTGGCAGATCGCTCGACCGGAGCGCTAGGAAAGGAAGGAAGACACCAGAGGACACGACCAGAAAAAATCGCGCCCAAACGAAAAAGCGGCCACTAGGGCCGCTCTTCGATGGCTGCTGGCGTTCAGGACCAGACAACCTTTAAATGGCGCAGCGGACGGGACTCGAACCCGCGACCCCCGGCGTGACAGGCCGGTATTCTAACCGACTGAACTACCGCTGCGCATTACCTCGAGTGGTGGGTGATGACGGGATCGAACCGCCGACCCTCTGCTTGTAAGGCAGATGCTCTCCCAGCTGAGCTAATCACCCGTTTGCTCTCGAAGTGGGGCGCATTCTACGGAGGGGCTTACGACCTGGCAACCCCTTTTTGAAAAAAAATTTCCCAGCACTTCCAAAGGCTTAGCGCTGCCCTTCCAGGCAACTGGAGAAAGCGCGCATTCCCGACGACCACCGCGATCCGGGGTTGGCCTCCGGGGCGAGCGACGCGGATAATGCGCGCTTCGTTTTTGGGAGTGACACCATGTGGTTCCGTAATCTGCTCGTCTACCGTCTCACCCAGGAAGTCGCCTTCGAGACCGAAGCCCTCGAAGCCGCCCTCGCCGCCAAGCCAGCGCGCCCCTGCGCCAGCCAGGAATTGTCCACCTATGGCTTCGTCGCCCCCTTCGGCAAGGGCCCGGACCTGCCGCTGGTGCACGAAAGCCAGGGCTTCTTCCTGATCGCCGCGCGCAAGGAAGAACGCATCCTGCCCAGCAGCGTGGTCAAGGAAGCCGTGCAGGAAAAGGTCGACGAGATCGAAAACCAGCAGATGCGCAAGGTCTACAAGAAGGAGAAGGAGCAGATCAAGGACGAGATCGTCCAGGCCTTCCTGCCCCGCGCCTTCATCCGTCGCCAGACCACCTATGCCGCCATCGATCCCAAGCAGGGCTGGATCCTGGTCGACGCCTCCAGCGCCAAGCGCGCCGAGGACCTGCTCTCCACCCTGCGCGATGCCCTGGGCTCGCTGCCGGTACGGCCGCTGGGCGTCAAGCAGGCGCCGATGGCCACGTTCACCGACTGGGTCAAGGCTGGTGACGCCACCCATGGCCTCTACATCCTCGACGAGTGCGAGTTGCGCGATGCGGGCGAAGATGGCGGCGTGGTGCGCTGCAAGGGTCAGGACCTGACCAGCGAAGAGATCCAGAACCACCTGGGCGCCGGCAAGCTGGTCACCAAGCTGGCCCTGGCCTGGCAGGACAAGCTGGCCCTGCTGCTGGACGACAAGGTCACCATCAAGCGCCTGAAGTTCGAGGACCTCCTGCAGGACCAGGCCGAACAGGACGGTGGCGAAGACGCCCTCGGCCAGCAGGACGCCAGCTTCGTGCTGATGATGATGACCCTGGCGGAATTCCTGCCACAGCTGATCGAAGCCCTGGGTGGCGAAGAGCTGCCCCAGGGACTGTAATGACGACCTGCGCGTGATCGCTTGAGTCACAAGGCTCATCCGATCACGTGGACAGCCCCCAAGGCCGGCAGAGACCGGCCTTTTTTCTGCCTTTTCGACAGGAGTTCAACCCATGCGCGCGCTCGCCGCCTTCAGCCGCTTCGTCGGCAATACCTTCGCCTTCTGGGTACTGCTCGCCGCCCTGCTGGCGTTCTTCGCCCCTGAGGTGTTCAAGCCACTGGGCGTGGCAATCGTGCCGCTGCTGGGGGTGATCATGTTCGGCATGGGCCTGACCCTCAAGGTCGAGGACTTCGCCGCCGTCGGTCGCCACCCTTGGCGGGTGCTGCTGGGTGTGGTGGCCCACTTCGTCATCATGCCGGGCGTGGCCTGGGCGCTCTGCCAGCTGTTCCACCTGCCGCCGGAGATCGCCGTGGGCGTCATCCTGGTTGGCTGCTGCCCCAGCGGCACGGCGTCCAACGTGATGACCTGGCTGGCCAAGGGCGACCTGGCGCTGTCAGTGGCCATCGCTGCCGTGACCACCCTGCTCGCCCCCCTGCTGACCCCGGCGCTGATCTGGCTGCTGGCCTCCACCTGGCTGCCGATCTCCTTTGGCGGCCTGTTCTGGTCGATCCTGCAGGTGGTGCTGCTGCCCATCGCCCTGGGCCTGGTCGCCCAGCGCCTGCTCGGTCATCGTGTCGGCGCCTTGGTCGAGGTGCTGCCGCTGGCCTCGGTGGTGAGCATCGTGGTGATCGTCGCCGCGGTGGTGGCCGCCAGCCAGGCGCGCATCGCCGAATCCGGGTTGCTGATCATGGCAGTGGTGATCCTGCACAACGGCTTCGGCTTCCTGCTCGGCTATCTCACCGGCAAGTTCTGCAAGCTGCCGGTAGCCCAGCGCAAGTCCCTGGCGCTGGAAGTGGGCATGCAAAATTCCGGGCTCGGCGCCGCCCTGGCCACCGCGCATTTCTCACCGCTGGCAGCGGTGCCCAGCGCCCTGTTCAGCGTCTGGCACAACATCTCCGGGGCGCTCCTGGCCACCCTTTTCCGCCGCTTCAAGGACGACGACGCCCGCCCCTGAGGGCTCGTGCCACACCTGCCGGACCAGCGCCTGGCAGGTGTCCTCGGTGAAGGGCTGCGGCCGGGCGATGCCATAGCCCTGGGCATAGTCGACGCCCAGGGCGCCGAGGGCCGCGATCACCGCGGCGTTCTCGGCGAACTCGGCGATGGTCTTCTTTCCAGTGAGATGCCCCAGCCGATTGATCGCCTCGACCATGGCGCTGTCCACCGCATCCTCCAGCAGATGGCGAACGAAGCTGCCATCGATCTTCAGGTAGTCCACCGGCAGATGCTTGAGATAGGTGAAGGACGACATCCCGGCACCGAAGTCGTCCAGGGAGAATCGCACCCCCAGGCCGCGTAACTCGTCCATGAACTGGCGTGCCGCATCCAGGTTGGCCACGGCGCTGGTCTCGGTGATCTCGAAGCAGATCCGCGTCGGCGCGATCTGCCAGCGGTGCAGCTGCTCCCTGACGAAATCCGCCAATCCCGCTTCGCCCAGGGAGTGCCCGGACAGGTTGATGGCCAGGGTATCGAGCAGTCCGCTGGGCAACTCGGCGAAACGGGCCAGCGCCGCAGCGATCACCCAGCGATCCAGGTCCGGCATCAGCCCATAGCGCTCCGCCGCCGGAATGAAGGCACCGGGTGCGATCAAGCGGTCGCCCTCCTCCAGCCGCAGCAGCACCTCCACATGGCGATCCGTGGCCGTCTCGCCACCCAGCCCGAGGATCGGCTGGACGTACAGGCGGAATCTGTCCTCGGCCAGCGCCCGGTGCAATCGCTGCACCCAGGCCATCTCGCCATGGCGCTGGTCCAGCTCCACATCACCCGGCGCAAAGACCTGGATGCGATTGCGGCCCTTGTCCTTGGCCGCGTAACAGGCCAGGTCCGCCAGGCGCAGGGCTTCCTCCGGTGCAAGAGCCTGACCACCCAGATGCACCACGCCGATGCTCAGGCCAACGCGAAAGCCCTGCCCGGCCGCCTCGAACTGCAGCGCGCCCACGCAGCAGCGCAGACGCTCCGCCACGGCCTCGGCTTCAGCCGGCGCACGGTTCTCCAGCAAGACGCCGAATTCATCACCGCCCAGGCGCGCCAGGCAGTCTTCTTCCCTCAGCTGCTGCCCGAGCAATTCGCACAGCTGGCGCAGCAGGCGATCGCCATGGAAATGCCCGGAGGTGTCGTTGACGATCTTGAACTGATCCAGATCGATGAACATCAAGGAGGCTCGCGCCAGGTCCTGCCGGGCCAGCAGGCGTTCCAGCCGGGTCTCGAATTCACGGCGATTGACCAATCCCGTGAGGGCATCGTGACTGGCCTGCCAGGCCAGGTCATGCAGAAAGGCCCGCTCGCGGGTCTGGTCATGCATCACCAGCACCACGCCGGTCCCCGATTCGCCCCGTGGCAGCGCGGTCACCGTGAGCGCCACCGGCACCCGGGTGCCATCGACGCGCACCAGCTGATGCGCCAGGGGTTCGTTGCCCGCCAACCAGTCCGGACTGCGCAGCCGCTCGGCCAAGGGCAGGGTCGAGGCCGGCTGGTCTTCGGTCTGGATATCGAACAGGTGGGTGACGGGCGTGCCTGCGACCAGCTCCCGCCGCGCCAGCAGGCGTTCGGCTGCCGGATTGTGATAGAGCAGCCGCCCCTGGTCATTGAGGGCCAGCACCGCATCGCCAAGGGAGGCCAGGATGACCTGGATGTGTTCCTTCTCGGCCTGCAGCGCCTGCTCGGAGCGCCAGCGCTGCTGCACCAGGCTGTGCATGCGCCAGAGCGCCAGCAGCACCAGCAAGGCGCCGACCAGGACATTGGCGATGAACAGCGCCGCGACCAGCTGGCGTGACGCCACCCCCAGACGCTCCGAGAAGGCCACCGTTTCCGGCATCATCCGGTCGTGCAGATCCAGCAGCTGGCGTTTCAGCGGAATCAGCGCCGGCCCCGGTCCATGCAGCTTGATCAACTCGAAGCCGGTACGTGCCAGGGCCTGGAATTCGTCCATGTAGGGATCGGTGACCTGCCAACGGGCGATCACCCCTTCGAAGGGCTCCACATGGCGAGCCATCTGAAAGAGTGCGATGAGGCCGTCGATATCGTCAGGGTGATTGCCAGCCAGGCGCAGTAACCGCGCCGCCTCGGCAGGCGGGCCGCCGCTGTCGAGCGCCTCGCGCGCCGCACGGTCGAGGTCATTGACGCTGATGGAGGCCAGGTAGTCGTGGTAGGCCTCGGCCTGCCCTTCGTCGAGGTAGGCACCCAGCGCCAGCATGGCGTTGCCGAGGCTCTTGCTCCACAGGCTTTCGGCCGAGACATAGGCACGCACCGTCGACAGCAGTTGCAGGCTGACGATGGCGACCAGCGCCTGGCAGGACAGGATGATGACGAAGGGCCAGACGACCCGCAGGGTGCGCAGCGCAGAGGAAGGCGACAGTGAAAACATACAGCGATCCGCAAAAGGAGACGGGCGAATTCTTGCCATTGAGCAGGCATGTCGGCCGTTTCGCGGAAAACTGTTGCTCTGGAAGGACTTCGCGCTGGATTACTGACGCCAAACAAGCGACATAGACCCCTCGCGGTCCTGGCACTGCCGACGAGCGGTAGCCCAGGCCCTGTGCCTAATTGAAGGACGCTTCCAGCCGCGCCTTCACCTCGGGCCATTCGCGGTCGGTGATGCTGTACATCACGGTGTCGTCCAGACGACCGTCGGCCAGCCGCCGATGATGACGCAGCAGGCCTTCACGGACCGCGCCCAGCTTCTCGATGGCGGCCTGGGACCTGAGGTTGGTCGCCGCGGTCTTGAGCTGCACGCGCACCAGCTGCCAGTGCTCGAAGGCATGGCGTAGCATCAGGTACTTGATGTTGCCGTTGAGACCACTGCCATGCTGCTCGCTGGCGAGCCAGGTCCAGCCGATCTCGGCGGCGGGCAGCGCCGGCAGGAAGTCGGCGAAGCGGGTAGTGCCCACCAGCCGGTCGGCGATCCGCACGGCGAAGGGCAAGGCGCGCCCCTCGCGCCCCTCGGCCAGCGCCTGACGATACCAATCCGGCCGCAGGGGGCCGCTCAGGTAGTGCAGCGCCTCGCGATTGCGCTCGGCCAGGCTGACCAGCTCCAGCACGTCGCCCTCCGCCAGGGGGTCCAGGCGCAGCGCACCACGTTGCAGGGAAATGGGCTGCGCTTGGAACATGACGGTCTCTCTCGCTTGAATCAGCCCGCCAACCTAACAGGGCCGGCCGTCTGGCTCAACCCACCGTCATCCCATCGCGCGCCAGAACTGACGTCTGGCACCCCAAGGTGCGACACTTTGTCCGGGCGCGATGGGCGCCTGGAATGTCTGGAGTCGCCATGTCCCTGCCCAGCGGGCTGATCATCACCGTTACCCTCGGCTACCTAGCCCTGCTGTTCGCCATCGCCTTCTATGGCGATCGCCGCCCACCGCTCAGGCCGCGCCTGCGGGCCTGGGTCTACAGCCTGTCGCTGGCCGTCTACTGCACCAGCTGGACCTTCTTCGGCGCGGTCGGCCAGGCCGCTGACCAGCTCTGGTCGTTCCTGCCCATCTACCTAGGCCCCATTCTCTTCCTGCTGCTGGCGCCGCAACTGGTCAAGAAGATGGTGCTGATCAGCAAGAAGGAAAACATCACCTCCATCGCCGACTTCATCGCCTCCCGCTATGGCAAGTCCCAGACCCTGGCCATCGTCGTCGCGCTCATCTGCCTGGTCGGCGTCCTGCCCTACCTGGCGCTGCAGCTCAAGGGCATCGTCATCGGCGTCAACCTGTTGACCGGCATCAATGCCGAATCCCTGAGCACTCGTGCCCAGGACACGGCGCTGTTCGTTTCCCTGGTGCTGGCGGTGTTCGCCATTCTCTTCGGCACCCGCAACCTGGATGTCACCGAGCACCATCGCGGCATGATGCTAGCGATCGCCTTCGAATCCCTGGTCAAGCTCGCCGCCTTTCTCGCCGTCGGCCTCTGGGTCACCTACGACCTGCACGATGGCTTCAGCGACCTGCTCGCCCGTTCCCAGCAGGCGCCGCAGCTGCAGGAATACTGGCGCGAGACGCTGGACTGGCCGGGCCTGCTGATCCAGACCGGCGTGGCCTTCATCGCCGTGATGTGCCTGCCGCGCCAGTTCCATGTCACGGTGGTGGAAAACACCGATACCCGGGACGTCAACCTGGCGCGCTGGGTGTTTCCGCTCTACCTGGCGCTGGCCGCCCTGTTCGTCATCCCCATCGCCCTGGCCGGCCAGCTGCATCTGCCCGGCGGCGTGCTGCCCGACTCCTTCGTCATCAGCCTGCCGCTGGCCCAGGAGCGGCCCTGGCTGGCCTTGCTGGCCTTTCTGGGCGGCGCCTCGGCGGCCACCGGCATGGTGATCGTCGCCTGCGTCGCGCTCTCCACCATGATCTCCAACGATATCGTCCTGCCCTGGCTGCTCAAGCGCCGGGGCCAGGTGGAGAGTCCCCATGCGGTGTTCAGCCACTGGATGCTCACGGTGCGCCGCGCCAGCATCGTGGTCATCCTGGTCCTGGCCTACTGCAGCTATCGCCTGCTGGGCTCCAATGCCAGCCTGGCCACCATCGGACAGATCGCCTTCGCCGCCATCGCCCAGCTTGGACCGGCCATGGTCGGGGCGCTGTTCTGGAAGGCCGCCAATCGCCGCGGCGTCTTTGCCGGGCTCACCGCCGGGGCGCTGCTCTGGGGTTATCTGATGGTGCTGCCGGTGGTGGCCACCAGCCTGCAATGGCCACTAGGGGCCTTTCCAGGCCTGGCCTGGTTCGAGCAGCCCACGGGTGAGCGGACGTTGCAGCCGACCACCGTCGGCGCCCTGGTGTCCCTGGCCGGCAACTTCCTGCTGTTCGCCCTGGTATCGCTGCTCTCGCGCACCCGGGTCTCGGAATACTGGCAGGCCGGGCGCTTCATCGCCCAGTACGCCCTGCCCCGACCGCGCAATCGCGCCCTGCTGGCGGTCAAGCTGGAGGACCTGCGCCTGCTCGCGGCCCGGTTCGTGGGTGATGAGCGCGCCCGCCTGAGCTTCAGCCGCTTCGCCGAGCAGAGCGGCCTGACCTATCACCCCGGAATGAACGCCAACAGCGAATGGATCGCCCAGACCGAGCGACTGCTGGCCGGGGTGATCGGCGCCTCCTCCGCCCGCGCGGTGGTCAAGGCCGCCATCGAAGGCCGCGACATGCAGGTCGACGATGTGGTGCGCATCGCCGACGAAGCCTCGGAGGTGCTGGAATTCAACCGGGCGCTGCTGCAGGGCGCCATCGAGAACATCTCCCAGGGCATCAGCGTGGTCGACCAGTCGCTACGCCTGGTGGCGTGGAATCAGCGCTACCTGGAACTGTTCGACTATCCCGACGGCATGATCCAGGTTGGCCGGCCCATCGCCGAGATCATCCGCTACAACGCCCTGCGCGGCCTCTGCGGACCGGGCGATGCCGACGAGCACGTAGCCCGCCGGGTGGAACGGATGCGCCAGGGCATCCCCCACACCTCGGAACGCACCTTTCCCAATGGCCGGGTGATCGAGCTGATCGGCAGCCCCATGCCCGGGCGCGGCTTCGTGATGAGCTTTACCGACATCACCGCCTTCCGCGAGGCCGAGCGCGCCCTGCGCGAAGCCAACGAAGGCCTGGAGCAGCGCGTCGAAGAACGCACCCGCGAACTCTCCCAGCTCAACCAGGCACTGGAGGAAGCCAAGGCCCACGCGGAAGCGGCCAACCAGTCCAAGAGTCGCTTTCTCACCGCGGTCAGCCACGACCTCATGCAGCCGCTGAGCGCCGCCCGCCTGTTCACCGCCGCCCTCGCCCACCAGGACGGCCTGGCCCAGGAGGCCCAGGAGCTGGTACGCAACATGGACAGTGCCCTGAGATCCAGCGAAGACCTGATCGCCGATCTGCTGGACATCTCTCGCCTGGAGAACGGGCGCATCCTGGCCACGCCGGCGCCCTTCCCCCTGGCCACTCTGTTCGACGCCCTGGGCGTCGAATTCAAGGCCCTGGCGCAGGATCAGGGCACCAGCCTGCGCATCCGCGGCAGTCAGCTGGTGGTCAACAGCGACAGCAAGCTGCTGCGTCGGGTACTGCAGAATTTCCTCACCAACGCCCTGAGATACGCCCATGGCCGGGTATTGCTCGGGGTGCGTCGTCAGGGCCAGAGCGTGAGCCTGGAGGTTTGGGACAGCGGTCCTGGCATTCCGGCGGACAAGCTCGAATTGATCTTCGAGGAATTCAAGCGACTGGACAGCCACCAGACCCGCGCGGAAAAGGGCCTGGGCCTCGGCCTGGCGATCGCCGACCGCCTCTGCCGGGTGCTCGGCCACGAACTCTCGGTACGCTCCTGGCCGGGCCACGGCAGCGTCTTCAGCGTCAAGGTGCCCCTGGCGCCCGCCTTGGCCATCCAAGCCGCGACCGCCAGCGAAGCGGCCCAGCCCCTGGCCGGTGATCCGGTGCTGTGCATCGACAACGAAGACAGCATCCTGCTGGGCCTGCGCAGCCTGCTGGGTCGCTGGGGCTGCCAGGTCTGGACCGCGCGCAGTCGCGAAGAATGCTCCGCCCTGCTGGAACAGGGCCTGGTGCCGCGCCTGCTCATCGTCGACTACCACCTGAGCGACGCCGATACCGGTCCGGATGTCGCCGTATGGATCCGCCAGAGGCTGGGGCAGGATATCCCGGGCATCGTCATCAGCGCCGATGGCCGCCCGGAATGCCTGGCCAAGGTCCGCCAGGCGCGGCTGGATTTCCTGCCCAAACCAGTCAAGCCGGCCTCGCTGCGTGCCCTGTTGAGTCGTCAGCTGGCCCTGTCCGGTTGACCTGGACAGCACTGCCTGAACGCTGCTTTCGATAGGTCTTTCGTTCAGCGTCGATTAAGGTTCTGTAGCCCTCATCCTACGGAACAATCCACAGCTTCTGTTGATAACTTTGTTGAAAACATGGTGGAAAAGAACCCGGAGCCTTGCTCTGCGGGCGCCCCGAACAAGTTGATCATTTTTTAATCACTTTGATAAGTTCAACGTAATCAACAACTTAATTCAAAAGCAGGATTTTTGGTTGGGAAAACCCTGGCGTCGAGTGGGCTTGACAAGCGCTAGCACAGGTTGTGCACAACTCACTGAAAAAATGACCAACGGAAACCTGTCAGCGGTCGCACAATTGTCAAGTATTCGTGAAACAAATTTTTTCAGGCTCCTTCGTACCCGAGGCCCAGGGGCAGCCCGCAGGCTAGAGCCACCGCTCAGAGCGGCAGGCAGGCCAAAGGCTAGCCTTGTCCTCTGCCGGTCATCGGGTAGACTGCCCCTTTTCGCTCAGGGCTGTCACGGCGACGCCCAACTGGTCAAACAGGCATGGACGCGTCAGCCTTCTGGAATAGCTCAGTCTCATGAACGTCTTCATCGCGGGTCAACACGGACAACTTTCCCAGGCACTGCAAGTGCTGCTGGCCGCCAAGGCCCAGGTCACCGTGGTTGGCCGGGCCCAGGTGGATTTCACCCAGCTGGACGCGCTTCATGACCGCGTCCTGGCCGCAAAGCCCGATGTCATCATCAATGCCGCTGCCTATACCGCCGTGGACGCTGCCGAGAACGATGCCCAGACCGCTACCCTGATCAACGAGCGGGTACCCCAGGTCTTCGCCCGGGCGGCCCAACAGCTCGGCATTCCGATGGTCCACTACTCCACCGACTATGTCTTCGATGGCAGCCAGGACGGCCGCTATCGGGAAGAGGATCCGACCTGCCCGCTCAATGTCTATGGGCGGACCAAGCTGGCCGGCGAGAATGCCGTGCGCGAACACGCCGAGCGTCACCTCATCCTGCGCACCAGCTGGGTCTATTCCTGGCAGGGCAACAACTTCCTGCGCACCATGGTACGGCTGCTCAGCGAGCGCGACGAATTGAACATCGTCGACGACCAGATCGGCGCGCCCACCTGGACGCGTACCATCGCCGATGCCACTGACCGCCTGCTGGCCCACAGCGACAAGGGCGATCTCTGGGGCACCTATCACCTGACCGCCAACGGCACCACTTCCTGGTTCGGTTTCGCCGAGCAGATCGCTCGGCGCCTGGGCGAGACCGGTCGGTTGAAGGCACGCCTCAATCCCATCCCCAGCAGCTCCTATCCCACCCCGGCCCATCGCCCGATCAATTCCCGCCTGTCCACCGAAAAGCTGGCCGCGGTGCTGGGCCAGCCGCTACCCGACTGGCAAGCGGCTTTCGAGCAGTGCTGGAACGAGCGCGAGCTTCAGGTGGGCGGCTGAAACGGGCCGCCGGTCATACTTCTGGGATCTCTCCCAGAACTACCCCTGTCCCTTGAAGTCAATGGCACTGACCCCGCTCACGCCAGTCAGGTACGTCATGGACAACCCCTTCCAACTCATCGCCGCAGCCTTCGAGCATGACTTCCGGGTCAATTTCCGCATCGAGCGCCTCGACGGCAGCGTCAGTCTGACGCTGTCGGACGACAGTGGCGTCAAGGTCAAGCGGTTGATCAGCAAACAGCAGCTGCACGACCACAATCGCCTCGCGCGGCTGATCGACAGCATCCGGCTGGGTATCGCCATCGACGAAGGTCACGGCGTTACGGCCTTGCTGGCAGGCGGCAGCGGTACCGTCAACCGTCTGACCGTCGCGAACTGAGCAAGGATCTATGCAAACCATGGAAGGCCTGATCAGCAGTCCCGTGCAGACGGCGAATCCCACGACGTTACTGGATGGCGTGGAGACGGTACCGACGCTGCAATCCGCCCAGACTTCGCTGTACCAGCTGACCTGTGCGCGGCTCGACCAACAGCTGGCACCGCTCAAGGTCTGGCCGACCCTGCCGGACCGTACCGGTCGATTTTCCTTCACCCTGTTGGACAGATGCGGACGCATCCTCTATCGCTCGCCGGCCTTGCGCCAGGCGCTGTATCGAGAAGAGGATCTGCTCAATGGTGTGATCGCCAGTGCGCGGCTGGCCGCCGTGCAGGCTGGACAGGGCTTTCCGTCCTGGGGTGTAGTGGACGTCGCCTGCCCTATGTACGAACTACCTGCCACTCAACTTCCCTGTGCGGGATGCCGCCTGTTGAAGTGCAAGAGCTAAGAGAAAAGTCGCGGGAAAAACGCTCAGGGCTTGTTTGCCCTCTTTAACTCTTCAACGTTCGAGACCAACGAATACCCAGGCATTCGTACTGCAAGTCTCGCGCTGAAGCGTTCTGATGCAGAATCTTTACTCGGAATATCTCAGCATATTGGCGCCGGTGGCACGCAACACCGCCATGGACTGTGGCGCCAGGGCGCCGGCCCGCAGCGAAACATCCTTGCGAACCTCGTCAATCACCGTCTTCAGCAGCTGGCTCTCGCCCAGTTGCCGGGCACTGACCACTCGGTTCACGCGAGCGTCGTCACATTGCTGATCCTGCACCGTCAGCACGATACTGCCATCGGGGCGAGGTGCCGTAACCGAGCATTTATAAGTACTGAAAGCGGCGGTCAGTCTATCAATGGCGTTTTCCATTCTTCCCCCTGTTATTTGTCTAGAAGTGCATGGATGATCAAATACGACGCAACTGACAGTGATAGAAACAGCAAAGTTCTAGCGCTCTACTTGAATAAGACGACCAATGGCGGTAGTACGCCGTTTTGTGAGCCAGCTCTTCTAATTGACGATCAGCGGGGAACTTTTAAAGGGGCGAAATGGGTAAGGTATGACCATTCGTCCGCTGTGTGCTTGGACCTGTAGCCGCCTAGCGCGCCCTTGACGACGGCTCTGGCCCGCGGAACCTTTGGTCGGAGCCCTCACTCGAAAGGGCTGAAACGGATACCCATCGCCTATCAGGAGCGCGCCATGAACGACAAAACCCCTCCCGTGATCAAAGACGAGCTTGCTGCTGACATCCATGAGCAGGCACACAAGCAGAACACTGACCGGGTCCGTCGTCATCTGGGCGAGGCCGAGCAGGCGTTGACCGATGAATTCCACACCCTGCTGGCAGACGCCGAGCAACTGCTCAAGCACACCGCCAGCATGGCCGGTGAGCAGGCGGACGAACTGCGCGCCAAGTTGAGCTCCAGCCTGGAGCGCTCCCGCGACGTGCTCAAGACCAAGCAGGATGACCTCTACCGCCAGGGCGTCGCCGCCAAGGAGACCACCGAGGAATACGTGGTCGACAATCCCTTCAAGGCCCTTGGCATCGCTGCCGGCGTTGGCTTCCTGATCGGCCTGCTGGCCTCGCGCCGCTAAGCCTGGGGGATCATCATGGACACCTCCTCTCCTCCACGGGAGCTGCCTGACGAGGCGCCCAAGCCATCGGTCAAGCGTCTCGCCGGCGCGGTGGTAGGCCTGCTGCAGAGCCACCTGGAATTGCTGGGCATCGAGGTCCAGGAAGAGAAGGTCCGTACCTTCCAGCTGTTCCTCTTTACCGGCCTGAGTCTGATCTTCGGTCTGCTGGTGCTGGTGGGTGTTTCGGCGGCCATCATCATCGCCTTCTGGGATACCTACCGCATGACCGCGACCCTGGGTCTGTGCGCCTTCTATGCCGTGGCGCTGGTGATCTGCATCCTGCGGGCACTGAGCCTGGTCAAGGGTGCCGCCCCTTTCCACGCCACCCTGGAAGAACTCAATCGCAACCGGGAGCGCCTACTGCCATGAACCAGCCGCTCAGCTCCGCCACCAGCCAGGCCAAGCGCAAGGAACTGGTCAGGCTGCGCATGGAGATGTATCGCCAGCAGCTGATCTACAACGCTCAGCCCCTGCACAATCCCATCAGCCTTATCGGCGATCTGGTACGACCCAACCGGGACAAGGTGGCCAGTTCAGCGAAGAAGCCCCTGATGTTGGGTGCCACGGTGTTCCTGTCGCTGTTCGGCAAGCGCCTCGGCGCCGTGGGTCGCCTGGCCCGTATCGGTCTGGCGCTCTATCCCATCGTCAATCGCCTGCAGAATCGGCACCGCGAACAGGCGGACCAGCCGCTGCCACCGCCTCGTTAGAACGAACGGCTCCCCAGGGAGCCGTTTTCACGGGTGGCATCCTTATCGCATGCTGGCTATCCCGCCACGCATTCCACTGCGGTCAGACGATAAGGAACCACCGTGCTACCAGGTCAACCCACTGCCTTCTTCCAACCCTTCATCGATACGGCGACTGGACGCATTGCCGGCGTCGAGGCACTTGGCCGACTGCGGCAGGCCGATGGCACCTACACCTCTGTCGGCCCGTTGTTTGCCGATCCCCATACCCCGACCCCGGATCTGCTGCAGCTGGACCGCACCCTGCGGGAAGACGCCCTGCAGCGCTTCGCCAGCGCCCCGGATGACTGGTTTCTCAGCCTCAACCTCTCGCCGCGCTGGATCAGTCAACTGGAACGCGGTGCCGAATTGCCGAGCCTGGCGCAGCTGGAGCGCTCCGGTATCGACCCGACACGGATCGTCTACGAGATCACCGAAGCAGCCGGCGATCTGCCGAGCCTGACCCAAACCGTCGCCCGCTATCGCGAACGCGGCATCCGCATCGCCATCGACGATTTCGGTTCCGGCTATTCGCAACTGGATCGGGTGCTGGATCTGCAGCCGGATATCCTCAAGCTGGACATGTGCCTGTTCCAGGCCGCCGCGCGGGGTGGCACCCGGGGCGAGGCGGTCAAGGCGCTGGCACAGATGGCCGAAAAGACCGGTTGCTGGCTGATCGCCGAGGGCGTCGAGACCGAGACCGAACTCGACTTCGCCCTGGAGTGCGGCGCTCGCTACGTCCAGGGCTTCCTCTTCGCCGAGGCCACCGCCGAATTGGGCGCAAGCGACAGTCATCAGCAACGCTTCGCCAGCCTGCGCAGTCGCTTCGTCGACGGCAAGCTGGCCCAGCAGACCCGGCTGCTGGAGTTGCGCCAGCAGTTAGCCGAATTCGTCACCCAGCTCAGACCCTGGGCGGAACACGGCGGTCCCCTGAGCGCCCTGCCCGATCCCCAGGCGTTTCCCGGGCTGCTGCGCATCTACCAGTGCGACCGCACCGGCACCCAGATCACCCCGAATCTGGAGTGGAACGGCATGTTCTGGCGCGAGAATCGCCGCTACCTCAATCACAACTGGTCCTGGCGCCCCTACTTCTATGCCCTGCTGGCCGAAGGCTGGAACGAGCGCCGCCTGGCGCTTTCGACGGTCTATCGCGATGCCACCACCAACCAGTACTGCCTGACCGCCAGCCAGTTCCTGGAAAGCGGCCAGCGCCTGCTGCTGATCGACCTGGATGCCAGTCAATTGCCGGGCTTTGCCAAGTAAGCGGTGATGATCGTATGTTGCCGAGGTCAGAACGCAGAAGCGCCGAACGGCAATCGTCGGCGCTCCCCCTATCGGTGATAGCTCGAGGACGGCCTTGGACTGGCAGACACTTCTTATCCGCGAACGGCTGGGCAAACCCCTGCACAGCCCGGATGAACTGGGGCGCAGCCCCTTTCACAAGGACCACGATCGCATCATCTTTTCCGGCGCCTTCCGCCGGTTGGGACGCAAGACCCAGGTGCATCCCGTCACCAGCAACGATCACATTCATACCCGCCTGACCCACAGCCTGGAGGTGAGCTGCGTCGGCCGCTCCCTGGGCATGCGCGTGGGCGAGAGTCTGAGAGGCGCCCTGCCCGAGTGGTGCGATCCGAGCGACCTCGGCATGGTGGTGCAATCCGCCTGCCTGGCCCATGACATCGGCAATCCGCCCTTCGGCCATTCCGGCGAAGACGCCATCCGCTACTGGTTCACCCAGGCCGCCGGCCGCGGCTGGCTGGACGACATGAGCGAGGCGGAGCGCCAGGACTTCCTGCACTTCGAGGGCAACGCCCAGGGCTTCCGGGTGCTGACCCAGCTCGAATACCACCAGTTCGACGGCGGCACCCGCCTGACCTACGCGACCCTCGGTACCTATCTCAAGTACCCTTGGACGTCACGCTATGCCGCGGCGCCTGGCTACAAGAAGCACAAGTTCGGCTGCTACCAAAGCGAGCTGCCGCTGCTGGAGCAGATCGCCGAGAAACTCGAACTGCCGCTGCTGGGTCCGGAACGCTGGGCACGGCATCCGCTGGTCTACCTCATGGAGGCCGCCGACGACATCTGCTATGGGCTGATCGATCTGGAAGACGGCCTGGAGATGGAGCTGCTGGACTATGCCGAGGTCGAGGCGCTGCTGCTGGGCCTGGTCGGCGACGACCTGCCCGAGACCTATCGCCAGCTGGGGCCGCGGGATTCCCGCCGGCGCAAGTTGGCGATCCTGCGCGGCAAGGCCATCGAGCACCTGACCAACGCCACCGCTCGCGCCTTCGTCGATCAGCAGAACGCCCTGCTCGCCGGCACCCTGGGCGATGACCTGGTCGAGCACATGGCCGGTCCGGCAAAGCTCTGCGTGCAGCGCGCCAAGGCCCTGGCCCGGGAAAAGATCTTCCACGACAAGCGCAAGACCCTGCACGAGATCGGCGCCTACACCACCCTGGAAATCCTGCTCAATGCCTTTTGCGGCGCCGCCCTGGAACAGCACCGCGGACGCGAGCCTTCTTTCAAGAGTCGCCGCATCCTCGACCTGCTGGGCAACAGCGCGCCGGATCCCTCTTGGACCCTGCACCAGGCCTTCATGCGGGTGATCGACTTCATCGCTGGCATGACCGACAGCTATGCCACCGCCATGGCGGCCGAGATGACCGGGCGTTCGAACCCGGTTTAAGGAGCGCCACGATGGCCACCGCACCCCGCACGCGCAAGGGCCCCGGCAGTCGCTGGCTGGCCGCTCAGGGCTGGAAGGCCTTTCCCTTCCAGCGCGAGGTGGCCAAGGCCATCGCCGCCGGGGAGTCCGGCCTGCTGCACGCCACCACCGGCTCGGGCAAGACCTACGCCGTCTGGCTGGCCGCCCTGGATGCCTTCGTCGCGCCCAAGCCGATCACGGCCAAGGGCCTGCCCAGCAAGCGCAAGCAGGCGCCACCGCCGCTCACCGTGCTCTGGTTGACGCCCATGCGCGCCCTGGCGGCGGATACCCTGCGCGCCCTGGAGCGCCCGGTGCTCGACGAGGAGCTGGAATGGACCCTGGGCCTGCGTACCGGGGACACCGGCAGCAGCGAGCGCGCCCGGCAGAATCGCCGGCTGCCGACGGCCCTGGTGACCACGCCCGAAAGTCTGTCGCTGCTGCTGTCGCGGGAGGACGCCCAGGAAGCCCTGGGTCATGTCCGCCTGGTGGTCATCGATGAATGGCACGAACTGCTCGGCAACAAGCGCGGTACCCAGACCCAACTCGCCCTGGCCCGTCTGCGGCGCTGGAATCCCGGGCTGCAGACCTGGGGCCTGTCGGCCACCCTCGGCAACCAGGCCCATGCGCTGGACGTGTTGCTGGCCGGCGCTCCGGGGCATTTGGTGCAGGGTCGCCAGGACAAGCGCCTGCAGGTGGACACCCTGTTGCCCGAGGGCGGCGTCGAGCGCTTCGCCTGGGCCGGGCACCTGGGCATGCGCCTGCTGCAGCAGGTGATCCGCGAACTGGAGGACAGCCCCACCACCCTGGTCTTCACCAACACCCGCGCCCAGACCGAACTCTGGTACCAGGCCCTGTTGCAGGCGCGCCCGGACTGGGCCGGTCTGATCGCCCTGCACCATGGCTCCATCGAGAAGCAGGCCCGCGAATGGGTGGAGGCCGGTCTCAAGAATGGCCAGCTCAAGGCGGTGATCTGTACCTCCAGCCTCGACCTCGGCGTGGACTTCCTGCCCGTGGAGCGGGTACTGCAGATCGGCTCACCCAAGAGCATCGCCCGACTGCTGCAACGCGCCGGTCGCAGCGGCCATGCCCCGGGCCGCGCCTCTCGCGCGACCCTGGTCCCCACCTACAGCCTTGACCTGCTGGATGCGGCGGCCACCCGCCGTGCCATCACGGCGGGCGAGATCGAGGCGCGCACCGCACCCGCCAAGCCCCTGGATGTCCTGGTGCAGCACCTGGTGACCGTGGCCCTGGGAGGCGGCTTCGAACCGGACGACCTGCTACCGGAGATCCGCAGCGCCTGGGCCTATCGCCACCTCAGCGAAGGCGAGTGGATCTGGGCACTGGCCTTCGTTCGCAACGGGGGCGCCTCGCTGTCGGCCTACCCCGACTATCGCCGCGCCGAACCCGACGCCGAGGGCATCTGGCGCGTCCCCGACAAGCAGCTGGCCAAGCGGCATCGACTGGGCATCGGCACCATCGTCAGCGAGACCAGCCTCAATGTGCAGTTCTGGTCCAAGGGCGGCGGCGGCAATCGCCTGGGCAACATCGAGGAAGGCTTCATCGCCCGGCTGCGGCCCGGCGACCACTTTCTCTTCGCCGGTCGTACCCTGGAACTGGTACGGGTGGAAAACATGACGGTGTACGTGCGCCGTGCCAGCGGGCGCAAGGCCGCCATCCCGCGCTGGAGCGGCAGTCGCATGCCGCTTTCGGACACCCTCGCCAAGCACGTCCTGGCGCTGTTGGAAGACGCCGAGGCGCAGCGCTACGAGAGCCCGGAGATGCGCCTGCTGCAACCGTTGCTGGATGTGCAACGGCAGTGGTCGGCCCTGCCCAGCGCTCATTACCTGCTCGCCGAGACGCTGGAATCCCGCGAAGGCTCGCACCTGTTCCTCTATCCCTTCGCCGGGCGCCATGCCCACCTGGGGCTGGCCAGCCTGCTGGCCTGGCGCCTGGCGCAGCGGCGCCCCTGCACCTTTTCCATCGCCGTCAACGACTATGGCCTGGAACTGGTCTCGCCGGTCAGCCTGGACTGGCAGGAGCTGCTCGATGCCAGTCTCTTCACCACCGACAACCTGGTCAGCGATACCCTGGCCAGCCTCAACGCCGCCGAACTCGCCCAGCGCCGCTTTCGCGAGATCGCCCGCATCTCCGGGCTGATCTTTTCCGGCTACCCAGGGGCGCACAAGAGCAATCGCCAGTTGCAGGCCAGCAGCAGCCTCTTCTATCAGGTGTTTCGCCAATACGATCCCGACAACCTGCTGCTCGGCCAGGCCCAGACCGAGGTGCTGCGCCAGGAACTCGATGCCGACCGCTTGCAGCAGACCCTGACCCGGACCGGCGCCCTGCCCCTGCGCCTGGTTACCCTGGACCATCCCTCGCCCTTCGCCCTGCCACTCATGGTCGAGCGGTTACGCGAGAGCCTGAGTTCGGAAAAGCTGGCCGATCGCATCACCCGCCTGGTCGGCGACCTGGAGCGCGAAGCCGGACCGGACGAGCGCGCGCGCGCCTTCGATCCCGAATCCCTGGTGCAACCCAGCCATGACAGCGATCTGACACCCCGTCGCGGCGCTAGTCCGCGGCGTCCTCGCGTACAGAAATCCGGTCGTCCTCGATAACGATCCGGCCCTGGCGATAGAGATGGCCGATGGCCTTCTTGAAGTTGCCCTTGCTGACACCGAACAGCTGATGGATCAGGGCCGGCGGGCTGCTGTCGCTGAGCTCCAGCACCCCTCCCCGCGCCTTGGCCAGGCTGATGATCTGCTCGGCGAGATCGGTACCGGCGGCAGCACCCTGGGGCTGCAGGGTCAGACTGATCTTGCCGTCCGCCCGCACCTCGCGAATGAAGCCCCGCTCCCGCTGCCCCAGGCGCAGCGGCTTGAAGGCCTCGTTGCGATGCACCAGGCCCCAGTGCTTGTTGTCGACGATCACCTTATAGCCGAGATCGGTCTGCTCGACGACCAGCAGCGGTACCGGTTGGCCGACCTTGTAGCGCGCTGGCTCGCGATCCAGATAGCGATCCAGCCGCGCGGTGGCGACGATCCGCCGGGTGCGGGTGTCCAGATGCACGTGCACCACGCAGTGATCGCCCACCTGCAGCGGCCGCTTCTCTTCGGAGTGCGGCAACAGCAGGTCCTTGGGCAGACCCCAGTCGAGGAAGATCCCTACCCGACCCACCTCTACCACCCGCAGGCTGGCGAAGCCGCCGACCTGCACCTTCGGCTTCTCGGTGGTGGCGATCAGGCGGTCTTCGCTGTCCAGGTAGAGGAAGACGTTGAGCCAGTCGCCCTCGGCGCAGGGTTCGTCGCGGGGCGCATAGCGGCGCGGCAGCAGCACCTCGCCGTCATTGCCGGCATCCAGGAACAGACCGATGGGGGTGTTGCGCAAAATCTGCAAGCTGTTGAAGCGACCCAGCAAGGCCATGAGTGGAGACTCCTGTAGAAAGCGGTGCATTTTACCGCGATCAGCAAAGCCACTGCTTGCTCGCTACCCTGGACCCTTGAAAGGATCGCTCAGCATCGTTCGAAGCCTTGATGGCCGCCGGGTGTCGCCTGGGTAGCGAACCCCGATCCGATGCGACGCTATCCCGGCACGGTTTGGTGCCATGCCGTGCTGAAGACCTACCTGCCGTTCACAGCAGATGGAGCCTGCTGACGTCCGGGCAGCGCTGCTTGCATGAAAGTGATCGGTGCTTGCTCGATAGATGCCTTCCCACCGACTCAACCCGCATCCAATGACCGCCAGATTCAGGCGGTCAGGCAATCATCGGCGAGTGGAATCTCGATGAAGAGACCGACGGTGTCAGCCTCGACCCGCATGGCTGCCACCACCGCATTCAGCAAGAACGGATTGGTAGCCTGCTCGTTGGTCACTATTCGCTGGGTCAGCTTGATCGACTGCTGGGCATGGTAGACAGCTATCAGTATTTCATTGAGGTTCAGGCGACGAAGCTCGACCCGGTATCCGGCGAGTCCGTGGCCCAATGCGCGTCCTGCGCATTCGAGACCGTTTTTCACGGTAAATCCTTGAACCCTTGCGGTTCGGGGTAATGAATCGAACGAAATAATAGCATCTAGCCACTACCCGCATTGAGCAGGCCGTCACCGTTTCGACACCACTGGCCTATGGCGACAGCGAAAACGAAAAGCCTTTGCCCGCGACCGCTGAGCGTTTGCTTCGACCGGCTGAAACCTTCCCCTAGCCGGGACCCGCTCCTAGGTACCAACCGCGCTTGAGTACCATCCCGGTCACGAAAAGACTCTGGATAAACCTCAGCTGGCCGAATCGCGCCGCCTGGAACCCCGAACGATGGCCTAGGCAGAATGCTGGTGGGCAACACGATAGGGTGGAAGAGACAGATCCTCACAGGCTCCTGAAAACTTGAATAATCAGCCCTCACGCACTACTGATTGCCGGGCACGATGCACTGCCCAGCGACTCGGCCAACGACACCTTGCGTCAGGGAAACGATTCAGCACGGATCCTTTTCGGCAGCCGACAGGCCCATGCCCAGGATTGCGATACGCCTCCCCTGCGCCAACAGCCGTTTGCCCGCTCTAGCCACCACTTCGACCATGGTCGCTAAAGTCAACATCGAGCAGCTCAAAGGTCTTGTTTTGCGCAAGCCAGTCTGAGACCATCCATCGCTGTCAGGTGAGGCTGTCTCTACAAAGCGGCTCACCTGTCGAGAACCTGGAGTACATCAGGGCCAGCTTTCGCGGCATGGGTTTCTCCTCGTTTCAAAACTGTCGTCCTTCGGACAACAACGTCATCTTATTCAAGGAGAAATCCATGTCTACTCGCCAAACTGGCACCGTCAAGTGGTTCAACGACGAGAAAGGCTTCGGCTTCATCACCCCCCAGAGCGGCCCGGACGTGTTCGTTCACTACCGTTCCATTCAGGGTAACGGCTTCAAGAGCCTGCAAGAAGGCCAGGCCGTTTCCTTCCTGGTCGTGCAAGGCCAGAAAGGCCTGCAGGCCGATGAGGTGCAGGTGATCTAATCACCCGCCTTCTCGAAAAAGCCCAACCCCCGGTTGGGCTTTTTTTTGCGCGGACGTCGGCCAACCAACGTTCGCAATAGCGACCTAGGGATGAGGTGCGTCTTGTGAAAACCTTCGCTGCCCTGCTCTGCCTGCTCCTGCTCGCCGGTTGCGCCGCCTTTCCCGGTGCCGAACTCCCTTCCCAGCCGTTCCGCGCTCCCGCGAGCGAGCGACAGCAGCGCCCCAATGTCCTGGTGGAGTTCAATTTCTATCGAGGCGAGGTCGAAGACGCCAAGGAGGCGACCTCCATCGCCGTGGCCCGTGAAGGCCTGAAGCCCAGGCTGCGCCAAGTCCTGGAGCACTCCCAGCTGTTCGACCGTATCACCCTGGTGCCGGAGCCCGGCAAGCCGGACGACGCCTTGCTGCGCCTCAAGCTCTACAACAGCACCTCCTATGCCGCGGCCATCGCCAGCGGCCTGATCACCGGTGCCACCTTCTTTCTCGTCCCGGGTACCGCCAGAGACGACTATGTACTGACCGCCGAGTGGTTGGCGCCGGGGGGCAGCTCGCCCACCCGCGTGCGCAATGCCAGCTCGGTGCGCACCTGGATGGGGGTCTGGTTCCTGCCCCTGGCCGCCAGCCATCAGGTCGGCACCGCCATCGAGGAAACCTTCGCGCGCCAGGTCAACGAGGCCCTGCGGCAATTGCAGGCCGCCGGCGTGTTCACCAACCACTCCTCGCCCCAGGGGAACGGCGAAACGCCTGCACCGGTCACACCTTGACCGGCAATCAAGCAGACGAGGATCCCATGGCCGAAGAAAAGCGCAAAGCCGACGAACGCGAACTGCCCAAGGACGAAAAGCCCCTGCGCACCGAGCACGCCAAGACCGACGACGGACGCGATCCGCCCTCGCCCAACAGTCCGGACCGTACCAAGGACGCCACGGGCTACAACTGATCCCGCCCTTTCCAGAAACGACCGCCAAGGCGGTCGTTTCTTTGTCTGCGTGCTGCCCCTTGGGATTGGCTCGCCCCGCCCTCCTTACTGCATAATGCCCGCACTCCGACGTCTATCGGCCCCTTTTCTCTTCAACTAGGCCGGTACCCTGCCAAGGTGTGTGTCCCGATGCGAAAGACCTTCCGATCTCTGGGCCTGCTGTTGAGCTGCTGCGCCCTGGGCTTTTCCCTGCCCGTCAGTGCCGATACCTCCTACCTGCCGCCGCGAATCGAAAAGGCGATGCAGACCAACAAGATTCCCGGTAGCGATCTGTCGCTGGTGATGCTGCCCCTCGACGGCCCGGGCGAAAACGATTACTACAACGCCGACGTCTCGGTGAATCCGGCGTCGACCATGAAGCTGATCACCACCTATGCCGCCCTGGAACTGCTGGGCCCCACCTACCAGTGGAGGACCGAGTTCTATACCGACGGCACCCTCAAGGACGGCATCCTCAACGGCAACCTCTATCTCAAGGGTGGCGGCGATCCCAAGCTGAACATGGAGCGCCTCTGGCTGCTCATGCGCGACCTGCGCGCCAATGGCGTGCTGGAGGTCACCGGCGACCTGGTGCTGGATCGTGGTCGCTTCGTGAAACCCAATCTGCCGGCCTTCAACGATGACGGCGAAGACGAGAACAAGACCTTCCTGGTGGGGCCGGATTCGCTGCTGGTGAACCTGAAATCGGTACGCATGGTGGTGCGCTCGGCCGATGGCCGCGTCAGCGTCTCCATGGATCCACCGCTGACCAACGTCAACATCGACAACCAGATGCGCGCCACCGGCAAGAGCGGCTGTCCCGCCTGGCCGGACGTGCGTTTCAATCCGGTGCCCCAGGCCGATGGCAGCACCAGCCTCATCGTCAGCGGCCAGTTGCCGGACGGCTGCAACGCTCAGAGCTATCTGTCGCTGCTCGATCACCCGGCCTACACCGCCGGCGCGGTGCGGGCCATCTGGCAGGAGCTGGGCGGCAGCATCAAGGGCCGCACCCGCGAGGGCAGCGTGCCGCGCAACGCCGAGGTGCTGGCGCGGGCCTTCTCCCCCGATGTGGTGGAGATCATTCGCGACATCAACAAGTACAGCAACAACACCATGGCCCAGCAGCTGTTCCTGTCCATCGGCGCGCAATTCCGCACCTCGGCGGATGCCGACGACGGCAAGGCGGCGCTGCGGGTCATCCGCTCGTGGCTGGCGCGCAAGGGCATCAATGCCAGCCACCTGATCATGGAGAACGGCTCGGGCCTGTCCCGCGCCGAGCGGGTCAGCGCGCGGGAGATGGCGGAGATCCTCAGATCGGCCTGGCAGAGCCCCTATGGGCCGGAGTTCATCTCCTCGCTGCCGCTGGCCGGCATGGACGGCACCCTGCGCAAACGCATGAAGAATTCGCCGCTGACCGGCCAGGCGCACATGAAGACCGGCACCCTGAACAACGTGCGCGCCCTGGCAGGCTTCGTCCGGGACGCCAATGCCCGCAACTGGGTGGTGGTCGCCATCCTCAACAGCAGCCGTCCCTGGGGTGCCTCCTCCATCCTGGACGAGGTCGTGCTGGATCTCTATCTGCGCAGCCGCCAGGACGGCGCGGTCGCCAACTGACGCGCAAAACAAAACCGGCGTCTGCTCACGCAGACGCCGGTTTTGTTTACAGCACTCGGCAAGGCAGGCCGGAAAGCAGACGTTACCGCGGTGCACCGCATTGGGCAAGACCTTTGTCCAATGCACCCTTGTGGGGCATTTTCACGCCGCGGCTACGGCCTAGATCATGCCGAGCAAGAGCAGCACCAGCAGGACCACCAGAATGGCGCCCACGATGCCGGACGGGCCATAGCCCCAGCTGCGCGAATGGGGGAACACCGGAAGTCCGCCGATGAGCAGGACCAGCAGCACCAGAACCAGGATGGTCGAGAGAGTCATCTGCCATTCTCCATGAAGGCCAGGGGTCGACCGCCGTCGTAACAGGTTGCTACGAAGCGACGGGCCTGTTCCATGGACCCGCGCCAGCGGCGGAAAATTCCGAAGTCGTCAGGCGACCTCTGCCATCCCTCGATCCACCGGTGTTCCCGGCAAAAAAAAAGCCCGGATCAGGGATCCGGGCTCGGTCTTGGTGCAGGTATCTATCAGTGCGAGACGGCGCCGCTGGCCCCCAGGCCGGTCTGGGATCTCACGAACTGCGGGTAGAAGCGTGCACGCTCCTCTTCGGCAGCCGCCGACTTGTCGGTGATGGAGAAGAACCAGATGCCGATGAAGGCCACGGCGATGGAGAACAGCGCCGGGTATTCATAGGGGTAGATCGGCTTGGCATGACCGAGGATGGTCACCCAGATGGTCGGGCCGAGCACCATCAGGGCCACCGCGGTGATCAGGCCGAGCCAGCCACCGATCATGGCGCCCCGCGTGGTCAAGCGCTTCCAGTACATCGAGAGCAGCAGGATGGGGAAGTTGCAGCTGGCGGCGATGGAGAAGGCCAGGCCCACCATGAAGGCGATGTTCTGCTTCTCGAAGAGGATGCCCAGGGCAATGGCGACTACGCCCAGCGCCACGGTGGTCATCTTGGAGACGCGAATCTCGTCCTTCTCGTTGGCCTTGCCCTTCTTGATCACGCTGGCGTAGAGGTCATGGGAGACCGCCGAAGCACCGGCCAGGGTCAGACCGGCCACCACCGCCAGGATGGTGGCGAAGGCCACCGCCGAGATGAAGCCCAGGAAGATGCTGCCGCCCACGGCGTTGGCCAGGTGCACCGCCGCCATGTTGTTGCCGCCCAGCAGGGCGCCGGCGGCGTCCTTGAAGGCCGGGTTGGTGCTGACCAGCAGGATGGCGCCAAAGCCGATGATGAAGGTCAGGATGTAGAAGTAGCCGATGAAGCCGGTGGCGTAGAACACGCTCTTGCGGGCTTCCTTGGCGTCGCTCACGGTGAAGAAGCGCATCAGGATGTGCGGCAGGCCGGCGGTGCCGAACATCAGCGCCAGACCCAGGGAGAAGGCCGAGATCGGATCCTTCACCAGGCCGCCGGGGCTCATGATGGCCTCGCCTTTCGGATGCACGGCGATGGCTTCGGCGAACAGTCGGTTGAAGTCGAAGCCGACGTGCTTCATCACCATGAAGGCCATGAAGCTGGCGCCGGACAGCAGCAGCACCGCCTTGATGATCTGCACCCAGGTGGTGGCCAGCATGCCGCCGAAGAGGACGTAGAGCACCATGAGGATGCCCACCAGCACCACGGCCAGGGTGTAGTCCAGGCCGAACAGCAGCTGGATCAGCTTGCCGGCACCGACCATCTGGGCGATCAGGTAGAGGGCGACCACCACCAGCGAACCGCAGGCGGACAGGGTACGGATGTCCTTTTGCTTGAGGCGATAGGACGCCACGTCGGCGAAGGTGTACTTGCCCAGGTTGCGCAGGCGCTCGGCGATCAGGAACAGGATGATCGGCCAGCCCACCAGGAAGCCGATGGAGTAGATCAGGCCGTCGTAGCCGGAGGTGAACACCAGGGCGGAAATGCCCAGGAAAGAGGCGGCCGACATGTAGTCACCGGCGATGGCCAGACCATTCTGGAAACCGGTGATGCGCCCGCCAGCGGCGTAGTAGTCCGCTGCCGAGCGGTTGCGCTTGGAGGCCCAGTAGGTGATGCCCAGGGTGGCGCCGACGAAGGCCACGAACATCAGGATGGCGGAGACGTTCAGGGGTTGGCGCTGGACCGCGCCGCTGATGGCGTCGGCCGCCCACAGCGAAGGCGAGAGGGCCAGCAGTGCAGCGGCCAGGGAAAGACGTCTCATGGCTGCACCTCCCGGAGGATTTCCGCGTTGAGCCGATCGAATTCGCCATTGGCCCGGCGTACATAGATACCGGTCAGAACGAAGGCCGACAGGATCAGACCGACGCCCAGGGGGATACCCCAGGTCATGGCGGTCTCCGCATGGATACGGGTGCCGAGGACCCTGGGGGCGAAGGCGATCAGGAGAATGAAGGCGGAATAGAGTCCGAGCATGATGGCGGAGAGCGTCCAGGCAAAGCGCCCGCGCTTGGTCACCAGTTCTTGGAAACGCGGACTGGCTTCAATCCGCCGGTAGGTGCTGTCATTCATTATTGTTGTTCCTTACAGCATGACGGGAGCGTCGAGCTCTACTCTAGGCCCGCCCGGTAAGGCTTCCAGACGACTTTAGTCGTACCTTCTCCGACCTCAGTAATCCCAGAGCCGACGCCAGCCCTGCAGCGGGCGGTGACCCTCGCCATCGAGCACCGAGACGCTCGCCGTCATCCCCGCGCTGAGGTGGATATCCGCCGGTACGTCCAGCAGTTCGATGCGCACCGGAATGCGTTGCGCCAGGCGCACCCAGTTGAAGGTCGGCTCGACGTTGGCCAGCAACTGGGCATCGTTGGCCGCATTGCGATCGGTGATGCCGCTGCTGATGCTCGCCACCCGCCCCTGCAGCGGCGCTGCCTGGTTCATCAGGCGCACCCGTACCGCATCACCGGGGTGGATAGAGGGGATCTTGGTCTCCTCGAAATAGGCCATGACGTAGAAGGACTTGGTATCCACCAGCGCCATCACCGCCTGGCCGGTCTGCACATAGTTGCCCTCGGCGAATCTGAGGTTGGTGATCCGCCCCTCCCGCGGCGCCAGCACCCGGCTGCGATCCAGGTTGATCTGGGCCAGGTTCACGTCGCTCAGGGCTTCCTGGTACTGGCTGCGGGCGACGGCGACATTGACCTGGGCGGTCTCGCGGTCCTCGGCGCTGATGGCGCTGGTACCCAGGCGCTGGCGCCGGGCCGCCTCGCTCTCGCGCAGACGCAATTGCTGCTGGCGCGTCTCGGCCACCGCCTTGGCATGGGCGAGATTGGCCTGATAACGCTGCTGATCGATCTGCAGGAGCAGATCGCCCGGCTTGACCAATTGGTTGTCCACCACCGCCAGACGGGTCACCCAGCCGGACACGTCGGGCGCGACCACCACCACATCGGCCCGTACCCGCGCATCGCGCGTCCAGGGCGTATAGAGATAGAAATGCCACAGCCAGGTGCCGGCCAGGATGGCGAGCAGTACCACGATCAGGGTTATCGCCACACGCAGGGTCTTGTGCATCGCCTTTGCGATCCTCTTGTCATAGGGCTCAGGTGGCCAGCACGGCCACGATGCCGGCCAGCCAGAGCACGAACAGCGCGCAGCCGAACAGGGCGCCGTGCCAGAGATGGCGGCCGAGGCCGCTGCGCTGCAACAGCCACAGCGAGAGGGCCGTCAGCAATAGCGCCAGGACGCCATAGACGAACAGCGGCCCCAGGTAGACCCCGCCGATGGCCCATTCATGCAGATTCATCCGCGCCCTCCTCCACTACCGCCTCTAGACAACAGCTGCGCCAGGTCTGCTGGAGCTGGCCGATGGCACCGCGCGCCAGTCGATGCGGCTCATCGTCCGGCGCCTGGTCCAGCGCCTGGCGCAAACGCTCCGCTGCGGCGTCCAGCGCGCCCGGCTGGAGGTCACCGAAGCCCACTTCCAGCTGTTCGGCAAAGCGCGCGAGAAAGGCATCCCGCGCCCGCGCCACCTCGCCCTGGGCATCGGCCAGGCAGGCGCGCAGGTGCAGCAATTCGTTGCCCAGGTCCAGCGCCAGCAATCCCTGCTCCCAGCGCCCGCGCTCGCCCGCCGACAGCTGATCGATATGCCGCGCCAGCAGCAACAGGCGATCCGCCATGCGTCCACCGAACCAGGTCTCGGCATTGGCCAGAGGGACCCTGGTCAGTCGCTGCAGGTCGTAGGTGGTGGCCTCCAGGATCCGGCGACTGGTACGCCGCGGCGTCCGCAGGCTGATCAGCCGGAACATCAGCACCGCCGCGCCCACCCCGATCAGCAGACTCTGCAACTGGTTGAGCAAGGCGCCCATTTCCACCTGGCCGTGATTGTTGGGCGAAACCAGCACCAGCAGGTGGATGGCGAAGGCCGTCGCGGTGCCCACCACGCTGGGTGGACCGGCCATCCCCAGGGCGGCAAAGAACAGCGGCACCCCCAGTACCAGGCACAGCAGCGGATAGCCACTGATCTGCGGCAACAGCACCTGGCTGACGAGGATGGCGACCGGTGCGGCATAGAGGATGCCGCGCAGGAACCCGAGACCTATGGTCGCGGCGTTGTCGCGATTGGCGAACAGACTGCAGATGACGCCGGCCATGAGCATGGCACCCGGCGCCGAGGGCCAGGCACTGGCCAGCCAGAAGACGCCCACGGCCAGCAGCGCACAGGCGCTGCGCAGGCCATAGAGCAGCGCCGTCTGGACATCGCGATGGCGGGCCAATGCCGAGGGCGCCACGGCGCTGAGCTGCGCCGTATGGACGCTGTCCAGGGCTCGACCGGCGAGCAAAATCTTGTCCAGCAGGATTGCGAAGCGGGCCAGCAGGTAGCGCTGGTCGTTGTCCAGCTCCGGGGCGGTGCCGGCAGCCTCTCGCAGACGCTGCAGGAGGGCCTCCAGAGCGGGAGCCTGGGGGTCGGCCAGGGTCACCAGCAGTTCGTCGCGCCAGGGCTGCAGCGCGCCCCTTCGCGACTCGTCCAGGCCACGCCACTGGCGCATGGCGCCGCGAGCGGTGCGCAGCAGGCTGAGCAGGTCGCGCGAGAGCAGGCGCAGCGCCCGGGCACGCTGCCGGCCACGCTGGCCTTCGAACCAGGCATGGTCGCGCTGGGCGTCCACCGCCACCACCTGGCCGAGCATGGCCAGCAGGCCCTGGGTGGCGTCCTGGGCCTCCGCCAGCTCCGCCCGCGCGGCGGCCACGCCCTGCTCCCAGGTGCGCCGCGCCTGAGCGGCCAGATTCTGCTCCACGCGCTGCGGCCAGAACAGCGCGCTGACCGCCGAGGCCACGACGATGCCCAGGCAGATCTCGGTACAGCGGGCCACCGCCTGGTCGAACACCGTCAGCGGATGGGCGATGGCGGGCAGGCCGATGATCGCCACCGTATAGCCGGCCAGGACGAAGCCATAGGCGACATGGTTGCGCAGCAGGGTCGAGGCGGCCGTGCAGAGGGCCATCCAACCCGCCAGGGCCAACAGGAACAGCCAGGGCGTCTGGGCGAAGAAGCCCATGAGTACCACCGCCATGCAGGTGCCAGCGAGGGTGCCGAGCAGGCGGAACAATCCCTTGGCCAGCACCATGCCGGACAGCGGCTGGGAGACGATCATCACCGTCATGCAGGCCCAGACTGGTTGCTCGAGGCTGAAACGAACGGCCAGCCAGAGCGCCAGTCCGGCGGCGAACAGGGTCTTGCCGGCAAAGAGGAGCGCCGCCGGCGTGGGTGCGAGAAAGACCGTCCAGGGTAGGCGCACGTCGGCTCTTGGTCTGCAGGGGATCCAGCATAGGCCGCGCGACCCGGGCGAAGTTCCAGCGGGTCGCCCGGACGAAAAAAAGGCGACCCGGGGGTCGCCTGAAGTGCCTTGCGTGCTCGAGCGACGACGCTCCGTCGTCACCACTCCCTGCAGACTAGACGAGTTGCAGCCGGCGTTCTTGATCGAGATCAAGATTGCCCGGGTTTTGTCCAGCCATGCCGAGCAGGCGGTCGATCAGGGCGCAGTCGGATTCACGCCGTACCTGGGCGAACAGAGCCGCCGCCTCGGGATAGCTGCGCGTCAGCATGCCCAGCCACTGTTTGAGGCGCCCTGGGGCGTAGCGCGGCGCCAGCTTGCGCTGCGCCATGACCCAGAAGCGCTGCACTCGCGGCAGGATCTCGGCCCAGCTTTGCACAGCCGTCTCCTCGCCGCGTACGGCAGCGGCGATCTGCAGCGCCAGATCCGGTCGCGAGACCAGGCCGCGGCCCAGCATGACCGAGGCCTGACCGCTGACACTGCGGCAGCGCCAGTAATCATCCAGGGTCCAGATCTCGCCATTGGCCAGCACCGGCACGGACACCCGGTCGGCCACCCGCGCCACCCACTCCCAGTGTGCCGGCGGGCGATAACCCTCGACCTTGGTTCGTGCATGGACCACCAGTTGCGTCGCGCCGCCCTCTGCCAAGGCCTCGGCGCAGGCCAGGGCGCTGTTCGGGCTGTCATAGCCCAGGCGCATCTTGGCGGTGACTGGAATGTGCGCCGGAACGGCCTGACGCACGCTCTCGACGATCCGGTTGAGTAGTTCCGGCTCCTTGAGCAGCACCGCGCCGCCGCGGGACTTGTTGACGGTCTTGGCCGGGCAGCCGAAGTTGAGGTCGATCACCGGTGCGCCCAGGGTGCAGGCGAAGGCCGCATTGTCGGCCAGGCAGGCCGGATCCGAGCCCAGCAGCTGCACGCGCATGGGGGTGCCCGATGGCGTACGCGCACCCTGCCCCAGCTCCGGCGCCAGCTTGGCGAAGGCCGCCGCCGGCAGCAGGCGATCGCAGACACGGATGAATTCGCTCACGCACCAGTCGAGTCCACCGACTTCGGTCAGCAACTCGCGCAGGATGTCGTCGACGAGTCCCTCCATGGGCGCCAGGGCGATCTCCATGTCAGACGTCCTCGCCGGGCAGCGCCTGACCGTAACCGGCCAGGAACTCAGGTGGCATACGCTTGGGCTTGCCGGAAGACAGCTCGATGCAGACGAAGGTCGTCCGGGCGCGCAGCAGGGTCACGCCATCGGCGGGACGCTGCAGCTGGAATTGCCGGGTCATGCGCAGACGGCGATCCCAGTCCACCAGCCAGGTGCCGAGCACCAGCTCATCGTCCTGGTAACCGCTGCTGAGGTAGTCGATCTCGTGGCGCACCACGGCCATGGCGCGATCCAGGCGCTGGAAGGTGGCCAGGTCCAGGCCCAGGGCCGCCGAATGCTGCCAGGCGCACTGTTCGAGCCAGCTGACGTAGACGGCATTGTTGGCATGGCCCAGGCCGTCGATGTGCTCGGCACCGATGCGCAGCGGCAGGAGATGGGGCGTCGGTCTGTCCCACTGCATGATGAGACCCTCTCGCGGGCGAGGTCGAAAGACGGAAGGCCAGGCCGAACGGGATCCTGGCCAGGTCATCGGTCGCGGATACTGGCATGAATCCGCGGACAATAAAAAAGGGCCTGCATCGCTGCAGGCCCTTCTTCATGTTTGGCGCACTCGGGAGGATTCGAACCTCCGACCGCTCGGTTCGTAGCCGAGTACTCTATCCAGCTGAGCTACGAGTGCGTTTCGGTGAGTTTAGCCAGAACACCGCTGGTACTGCTGAAGCCAGAGGCTTCGTCGATTTGGCGCACTCGGGAGGATTCGAACCTCCGACCGCTCGGTTCGTAGCCGAGTACTCTATCCAGCTGAGCTACGAGTGCGTTGAAGCTGCGTATTCTAGCTTCCGTTTCTGACGTGTCAAGCAAATTTGCTTGTTTATCAGGTACTTACCATTTGGTCAGTACAGCGGAGCCAGTTTGAAGCAAATGGCGGTGAGGGAGGGATTCGAACCCTCGACACCCTTTTGAGGTGTACTCCCTTAGCAGGGGAGCGCCTTCGGCCACTCGGCCACCTCACCGCAACGGGGCGAAACTATATCGAAGGTTTGCCCGTTTGCAAAGAGAAAAATTCAAAAAAAATCAGTGGTTTGGTTCTTGGTCCTTTTCCTTCTGGATGCGCTGGTAGATTTCCTCGCGATGAACCGCGACTTCCTTGGGTGCATTGACGCCAATGCGGACCTGGTTGCCCTTGACTCCCAGTACCGTCACGGTGACTTCGTCACCCACCATCAGGGTCTCACCAACCCGACGAGTCAAAATAAGCATTCCATTCTCCTTAAGCTTTAACTCAGTCTGCACGTATGAACCGAAACGATCCCTGAATGGACCCTCTAGTCGCTATTGACCTCTGTCCATGCAAGTAAAGTTCCGCAAGAGCCGCGATAGATGAGGCCCCTGTGGCAGGGACCTCGCTTGGCGGGTCACTCGGCGCCGCGTGCGGGGGCGTCGAGCTCGAAAGCGGTGTGCAGCGCGCGAACGGCCAGCTCGAGGTATTTCTCCTCGATGACCACCGACACCTTGATCTCGGAGGTGGAGATCATCTGGATGTTGATGCTCTCCTTGGCCAGGGCTTCGAACATCTGGCTAGCCACGCCGGCGTGGGATCTCATGCCGACGCCGACGATGGAGACCTTGGCGATCTTGATATCGCCCACGGACTCACGGGCACCGATCTCGACACCGGTGCGCTTGAGGATCTCCAGGGCCGCCTGGTAGTCGTTGCGGTGCACGGTGAAGGTGAAGTCGGTGGTGTTATCGTGCGCGACGTTCTGCACGATCATGTCGACTTCGATGTTGGCCGCGCTGATCGGGCCGAGGATCTTGAAGGCCACGCCGGGGGTATCCGGCACACCGCGAATGGTCAGCTTGGCTTCGTCACGGTTGAAGGCGATGCCGGAGATGATCGGCTGTTCCATGGATTCCTCTTCATCAAGGGTAATGAGGGTGCCCGGACCCTCCTGAAAGCTGTGCAGCACGCGCAGCGGCACGTTGTATTTACCGGCGAATTCCACCGAGCGGATCTGCAGCACCTTGGAGCCGAGGCTGGCCATTTCCAGCATTTCCTCGAAGGTGATCTTGTCCAGGCGCTGGGCCTGGGGCACCACGCGCGGATCGGTGGTGTAGACGCCGTCGACGTCGGTGTAGATCTGGCATTCGTCGGCCTTCAGCGCGGCCGCCAGGGCCACGCCCGTAGTGTCGGAGCCACCACGGCCCAGGGTGGTGATGTTGCCCTGCTCGTCGACGCCCTGGAAGCCGGCTACGACCACGACCTTGCGCGCCTTGAGGTCGGCGCGGATGCGGGCATCGTCGATCTGCTGGATGCGCGCCTTGGTGTGGGCGCTGTCGGTGAGGATGCGCACCTGGCTGCCCGTGTAGGAGACCGCCTGGACGCCGCGCTTGAGCAGCGCCATGGTCAGCAGGCCGATGGTGACCTGCTCGCCGGTGGAGACCATGACATCCAGCTCGCGCGGATCGGGTTGCTCCATGATCTGCTTGGCGAGGCCGATCAGGCGGTTGGTCTCGCCACTCATGGCCGACACCACCACGACGATCTGGTCGCCCGCTTCATGGAAGCGTTTCACCTTGTCGGCGACCTGCTCGATACGCTCCACCGTACCCACCGAGGTACCGCCGAATTTCTGTACGATCAATGCCATTGCTTGCTGCCCGTCCGCAGAAAAATCTGATTCATGTTGTTGAGGGAGGAAGCGGGCCGCCCTCCCCGGCGACCCGCAGCGCTCTTAGAGGCTTTCCTCGGCGTACTGGCCGGCACAGGCCAGGGCCGCTGCGAGCTGGCTGGCATCGGTGCCGCCGCCCTGGGCCATGTCAGGACGACCACCGCCCTTGCCCCCCACCACGGCCGCGGCGCGCTTCATCAGCTCGCCGGCCTTGAGCTTGGCGGTCAGGTCGGCGGTGACGCCGGCCACCAGCACCACCTTGCCGTCGGCTTCGCCACCGAGCAGGATCATGCCGCTGCCCAGCTTGTTCTTGAGCTGGTCGACCAGCGCCAGCAGCGCCTTGCCGTCGAGGCCGTCGAGACGCGCGGTGAGCACCTTGGCGCCCTTCACATCCTGCGCCTGGTCCACCAGGTCACCGGCCGAGGCACTGGCGGCCTTGGCCTTGAGCTGCTCGATTTCCTTTTCCAGCTGGCGATTGCGCTCGACCAGCGCGGCCAGCTTGTCCAGCACGTTGTCGCGACTGCCCTTGAGCAGGCTGGCGGCTTCGCGCAGTTGCTCCTCGGCGCCGTTGAGGTAGGCCAGGGCCGCGGTGCCGGTGATGGCTTCCACGCGGCGTACGCCGGAGGCCACGCCACCTTCGCTGACCAGCTTGAGCAGGCCGATGTCGCCGGTCTGGACGACGTGGGTACCGCCGCACAGCTCGACGGAGAATTCACCGCCCATGCCGACCACGCGTACCACGTCGCCGTACTTCTCGCCGAACAGTGCCATGGCGCCACGGGCCTTGGCCTCGTCGATGGCCATGACCTCGGTGGTCACCGCGCTGTTCTTGCGGATCTCTTCGTTGACGATGGTCTCGATGCGCTTGAGCTCCTCGGGCCTGATGGCCTCGAAGTGGCTGAAGTCGAATCTCAGGCGCTGGTCGTTGACCAGGGAGCCCTTCTGGTGGACATGGTCGCCCAACACCTGGCGCAGCGCGGCGTGCAGCAGGTGGGTACCGGAGTGGTTCAGGGCGATACCCTGGCGGCGACCGGCATCTACCTGGGCCATGAGCGCGGTGCCGACGTTGAGGCTGCCCTTGGTCACCACGCCATGGTGCAGGAAGGCGCCCTGGGTCTTGGTGGTGTCGCGCACGGCAAAGCCAACGCCGGCGCTTTCCAGGAAACCGGTATCGCCGACCTGGCCACCGGATTCACCGTAGAACGGCGTCTGGTCGAGGATGACCACGCCCTCTTCGCCTTCGGCCAGGCTGTCCACTGGCTGACCGGCACGGTACAGGGCGACGATGGTGCCCGAGGCGCTAGTGGTGTCGTAGCCGAGAAAACGGGTTTCGCCCTCGACCTTGACCAGGCTGTTGTAGTCCACGCCAAAGGCGCTCGCGGAACGGGCCCGCTCGCGCTGGGCCTCCATCTCGCGTTCGAAGCCGGCCTCGTCGAGATTCAGGTTGCGCTCGCGGGCGATGTCGTTGGTCAGGTCGACCGGGAAGCCGTAGGTGTCATAGAGCTTGAACACCACGTCGCCGGGGATGGTGTCGCCCTGCAGCTGCGCCAGATCCTGTTCGAGGATCTTCAGGCCCTGCTCCAGGGTCTTGGCGAACTGCTCTTCCTCGGTACGCAGCACACGCTCGATGTGCGCCTGCTGCTGGACCAGCTCGGGATAGGCCTGACCCATCTCGGCCACCAGGGCGGCGACGATCTTGTGGAAGAAGGTGCCCTTGGCGCCCAGCTTGTTGCCGTGGCGGCAGGCACGCCGAATGATGCGGCGCAGCACATAGCCACGGCCTTCGTTGGACGGCAGCACGCCATCGGCGATCAGGAAGCTGCAGGAGCGGATGTGGTCGGCCACCACCTTGAGCGACGGGGCGTCGTCGTTGGCGCAACCGATGGCCTCGGCGGAGGCTGCCAGCAGCTGCTGGAACAGGTCGATCTCGTAGTTCGAATGCACGTGCTGCAGCACGGCGCTCACCCGCTCCAGACCCATGCCGGTGTCGACGCTGGGCGCCGGCAGCGGATGCAGGACGCCATCGGCGGTGCGATTGAACTGCATGAAGACGTTGTTCCAGATCTCGATGTAGCGATCGCCGTCTTCTTCCGGCGAACCGGGCGGGCCGCCCCAGATCTCGGGGCCATGGTCGAAGAAGATCTCGGTGCAGGGACCGCAGGGACCGGTGTCGCCCATGGTCCAGAAGTTGTCCGACGCATAGGGCGCGCCCTTGTTGTCGCCGATGCGCACCATCTGCGCCGCGGGCACCCCGACTTCCTTGGTCCAGATGTCGTAGGCCTCGTCATCGGTGGCGTAGACGGTGACCCAGAGCTTTTCCCGGGGCAGACCCAGCCACTGGGGCGAGGTGAGGAATTCCCAGGCGAAGGTGATGGCGTCGCGCTTGAAGTAGTCGCCGAAGCTGAAGTTGCCCAGCATCTCGAAGAAGGTGTGGTGACGCGCCGTGTAGCCGACGTTCTCCAGGTCGTTGTGTTTGCCGCCCGCGCGCACGCACTTCTGGCTGGTGGCGGCGCGGGTGTAGCTGCGCTTTTCCATGCCGAGGAAGCAGTCCTTGAACTGGTTCATCCCGGCGTTGGTGAACAGCAGGGTCGGATCGTTCGCGGGGATCAGCGAACTGGAGGCGACCCGGGTGTGCCCCTTCTCTTCGAAGAAGCGGAGGAAGGCTTCACGGATTTCGGCGCTTTTCATATTCATTCCAGACAATGGGCTTTTCGACGCGCGTGACGGGCATCCGACTGGATCGCAGACGAGACGAACGGAGCGGGCGCCGCAGACGCGGCACGTGCGGAAAACGGACACGCATGCCTGGGAGTATATCGACGCCTGCGCCCCGGTGTCGCCCCGGTTGCGCAGGAAAAACGTCGTCGGAAGACTTAGCGGTGGCGGTAGGCGGCGAAAGCGGCGATGACCGCCTCGATATCGGCAGCGTTGACGTCCAGATGGGTCACCAGGCGCAGGCGTGGGGCCGGACTGATGCGGATGCCGCGTTCGGCGAGGAAGGCCTGCAGGGCGGGTGCTTCGTTACCCATGGCGAGATAGACCATGTTGGTCTGCACCGGCTCCACCTGGTAGCCGAGTTCGGCCAGGGCGGTGCCGAGCTGGGCGGCATGGGTGTGGTCTTCGGCCAGGCGCTCGACCTGGTGGTCGAGGGCATGCAACCCCGCCGCTGCCAGCATGCCGGCTTGGCGCATACCGCCGCCGACCACCTTGCGCCAGCGACGCGCCTTGGCGATCAGCTCGGCATCGCCGCAGAGCACCGACCCCACCGGCGCACCGAGCCCCTTGGACAGGCAGACCGACACCGAATCGAAATGCTGGCTGATCTCGCGCACCGGCACGCCCAGCTTGACCGCGGCGTTGTACAGCCGCGCGCCGTCCAGATGCAGGGCCAGGCCGTGCTCCCGGGTGAAGGCGCGTGCCGCCGCCAGATAGGCCAGTGGCAGGACCTTGCCGTGCATGGTGTTTTCCAGCGCCAACAGCCGGGTACGGGCGAAGTGGAAGTCGTCGGCCTTGATGTAGCTGCGCACCAGGTCGAGATCGAGACTGCCGTCGGCGGCCATCTCGATGGGCTGCGGCTGGATGGAGCCGAGCACCGCGGCGCCCCCGCCTTCGTACTTGTAGGTGTGGGCCTGCTGGCCGACCAGGTACTCGTCGCCCCGCTCACAGTGCGCCAGCAGGCCGAGCAGATTGCTCATGGTGCCGCTGGGCACGAAGAGTCCGGCCTCCAGGCCGAGATCCCCCGCCAGACGCTGCTCCAGTCGGGTAACGGTCGGGTCTTCGCCGTAGACGTCGTCGCCCAGTTCGGCATCCAGCATGGCCTGGCGCATGGCTGTGGTGGGCTGGGTGACGGTATCGCTGCGCAGATCGATCATGCGGTGGCTCCTTATGCCGGGACCACGATGAGTCCGGCCCGCAGGCCGACGGCGACCTTGGGATTGGGAAAGATGATGCGCGCCTCGGCTTCGTCGACGATCCAGCGCTCGCTGCCGTCCTCGGCCAGCAACGAACCCTGGCGCAGCGGCGAGAAGTTGGCTACGTCGTCGGCCAGGTGCAACTGGAAGCGCGGACTGGACTTGTACACCTGGCGCGCCACGCGGAATCTCAGCAGCGAGGAATCTGGCGGCGGCAGTTCGGCTTCACGGCCTTCGATCAGGGCTTCGAGCAGCAGCTGCAGGCGACTCAGGTCGAGTTCGCTGTTCTCGCCGAAGGGCCGCGCCTGGCCCAGCTCCAGGGTCAGGGCCTCGGCCTGGCATTCGGCGTAGGTGTAGGCGCTGAAGGTGATGCCCGGCTTGTCGTAGAGCAACACGGCTTCGATGCCGGCGGCTTCCAGGCGCTGCAACTCGGCTTCCGAATGCTCACGCCCGGCGCTCCAGGGATAGAGGGCGAAGCGCGGCAGCGCCGAGGCGCGCAGCGCGGTGTGCAGGTCGTAGTGCAGGCGCGCCCGGTCGGGCTTGCTGAAGAATTGCGCGGACAGACGTTCGAGGTCGTTGGCGCGTTGCGCCTCGGAGCCTTCGGCCTGGGCATGGCGACCGTTGAACAGGCGATTCAGATCCTGCTCGACGTAGCGGGTGCCGCGACGCATGGCGTCGGGATTGCCGTACATGAACAGCAGACGGCAGGCGGGACGCAGGGCGCCGCTGGCGATGCCGCCGAGCAAGGCGTCGAGCAGTTCCATGGGCGCGGTCTCGTTGCCATGGATGCCCGCCGAGAGCAGCAGGTCCATGCGATTGTCGCGCGCCACCGGCGGGGTGACTTCCAGCACGCCTTCGGTCAGCCAGTGGAGACGAGTGCCGTCAGCAGTCAGTTGAATCTTCTCGGTCGGCTCGCGGCCGGCCAGGGTCAGGTCCAGCAGGCGGCCAAGCGCCAACCGATAACGTTCAGATGCAGCCATGCTCTACTCCGCTGAGCGACGTGTCGGGGCTAGTGTGGCGCTTCAGAAGTTGTCTACACAATTTTGGCGGCGCTTTTGGTCCCCGAGCGGCGTTGCCCCTCCTCGCCATAGCCCTGCTATGACTCGTCGCGGCGCCTTGCCCGGAAACAAAAATCACTCGCCAATTCTTGCGCGAACGTCTGAAACACCACACTAGATACTCAATGATCGTGGCCGCAACCGCAATCGGCGTCATGCACATGATTCTCATCGCCTTCGTCGGCGAAGGTCTCCAGGGCGATGGACAGCCCCAGGGCATTGAGGGCCTGGGGCCGCAGCACCAAGACCGGGGTCTGTTCTTCGTCGTCCTGGGAGTCGGCGAAGATGTTGAGACCGCCGCTGCCGTCGGCTTCCAGCCAGAGGTCGCGGCCGGCCAGGCGGATGGCCAGGCGCTGGACTTGCAGCGTCTGCTGCTCGTCGGCGGTGGGTTCGAGGATGAGATCGAGACGGTTGCTCATGGGGGCTCCGGACGTCAGGGCAATTGAAAGGGATAGACCGAGCCGAGGCCCAGCAACTGGGTCAGCTCGTCGAGGGCGGTGCGGACTTCGCCCAGCAACTGGGGATCGGCAAGATCCGCAGGTGTCAGGCGGTCGCGGTAGTGGCGGTCCACCCAGTCGAGTAGTTGGGTGTGCAGCGTCGGCGTGAAGCGCACCCCTGGATTCACTGCCGCCAGTTCGTCGGGCTTGAGGGCCACCCTGAGCCGCAGGCAGGCAGGTCCGCCACCGTTCTGCATGCTCTGCTTGAGATCGAAGACCTTTACCTCGCCCAGCGGGCCCGCGTCTCTGACCTGGGCCTGCAGATAGTCCCAGACCGCCGGATTCTGCCGGCATTCGTCGGGCACCACCAGCAGCGCGCCCTGCCCCGGTCGATCCAGCAGCTGGCTGTTGAAAAGATAGGAGCGCACGGCGTCGCCGACGCTGATCTCGCTGCGACGCACGCAGAGGCGCTGCAGCTGGCCGCCGCGTCGGGCGAGCTTGGCTTGCAGCTCGTCGAGCACCCGGTCGCTGTCGAGGAAAGCATCTTCATGGTGGAACAGCACCTGGGCGTTGCCCACCGAGATGACGTCGTTGTGGAAGACGCCCTGGTCCACCACCGCCGGATTCTGCTGGGCGAAGACCACGCCCTCCTCGCTCAGGCCATGCAGCCGGGCGATGGCCTGGGAGGCTTCCAGGGTCTGGCGTGCCGGATAGCGATGGGGCTCGGGATAGCGCGGATCGAAGGCGCTGCGACCGAAGACGAAGAATTCCACGCCCGGGGCGCCATGGTCGCGACTGAAGCGGGTGTGGTTGGCCGCGCCCTCGTCGCCGAACTGGGCCACCGAGGGCAGCGGCGCGTGGTGCTGGAAATGCGTGGAATCGCGAAACATCGCCTGGAGGATGCGCGCCGTGGTGCTGGGCTCGAGGCTGCGGTGGAACTTGCAGGCCAGGTTGGCCGGGGTGAAATGCACGCGGCCGTCGCGGGTGTCGGCGCTGGGGCTGACGGTAGCGGCGTTGGCCGTCCACATGGCCGAGGCGGAACTGGCGGACAGGAGCAGCGGCAAGGCTTCGCGTGCGGCGCTTTCCAGCACCTGGGCATCGCTGCCGGCGAATCCCAGGCGCCGCAGCGAGGCGATGTCGGGTCTTTCGTGGGGGGCCAGCACGCCCTGCTCGAAGCCCAGCTCCATCAGCGCCTGCATCTTGGCCAGGCCCTGGCGCGCGGCCTCGCGCGGATTCGAGCACTGTTGCTTGCTGGCCTGGGAGGCCACGTTGCCATAGGACAGGCCGGCGTAGTTGTGGGTCGGACCGACCAGGCCGTCGAAATTGACCTCTTGAGCAGCGGGGGCGAGGTGACTCATAGCGGTAATCCTGGAGGCAATTGACTGGGCAGGGTCAGGGCGTCGCTTTCCAGCGAGGCGACCGGGAAGGCGCAGTAGTCCGCGGCATAGTAGGCGCTGGGGCGGTGATTGCCCGAGGCGCCGACGCCGCCGAAGGGCGCCGCGCTGGCCGCCCCGGTCAGGGGACGATTCCAGTTGACGATGCCGGCACGCACCCCCTGCCAGAAGTGTTCATAGGTGGCCGGATCGTCGGCCAGCAACCCGGCCGCCAGACCGAAGCGGGTGGCATTGGCCAGCGCCACGGCCTGATCGAAGTCCGCATAGCGCTGGACCTGCAGCAGCGGCCCGAAGACTTCCTCATCGGGCAACTCGGAGATCCCCGAGACATCGAGGATGCCCGGGGTGAGCAGCGCGCGCGTCGCATCCGGCTGACGCATCTCCAGCAGCGCGCGGCCACCCTGCGCCAGGCGCTGGGCCTGAGTCCGCAGCAGGGCCTGGGCAGCGGCGAGGGAGATGACAGTACCCATGAAAGGCGCCGGATTGGCGTCGAAGCGACCGGTACTGAGACCCGCGCTGACGCTTGCCAGACGCGCCAGCAGCGCATCGCCCCAGTCACCCTGGGGCACGAGCAGGCGACGAGCACAGGTGCAGCGCTGCCCGGCGGAGAGAAAGGCCGACTGGACGATGGTCACCACGGCCGCGTCCAGATCGGCCACCGGCGCCACCACCAGGGGATTGTTGCCGCCCATCTCCAGGGCCAGCAGCCGCTGCGGACGGTCCGCGTTGAGGCGGTGCAGGGCCGCGCCCGTGGCGCTGGAACCGGTGAAGAGGATGCCGTCCAGGCCCGGATGCGCGGCCAGGGCCTCGCCGGTGGTCCGACCGCCCTGCACGAGATTGAGCACCCCGGCCGGCAGCCCGGCGGCGATCCAGCATTCCAGGGTCAGGGCGGCGAAACGCGGCGTCAGCTCGCTGGGCTTGAACACCACTGTGTTGCCAGCCAGCAGCGCCGGGACGATATGGCCATTGGGCAGATGGCCGGGGAAATTGTAGGGACCGAAGACCGCCAGGACGCCGTGCGGTCGATGGCGCGTGACGCTGCGGGCGTCCGCCACGCTAGCCGAACGCTCGCCGCTACGGGCCGCTTTGGCCTGGGCCGAGATGGCCACCTTGGCGATCATGCTGCCGAGCTCGGTATCGGCCTCCCACAGCGGCTTGCCGGTTTCCTCGGCTAGGGCATGGGTCAGCGCCGGGCGGCGTTGCTGCAGCACCTGGGCGAAGGCCTGCAGGATCTCCAGGCGCGCGGCCTGGCCGCGTCTTTCCCAGGCGGGAAAGGCCTGGCGCGCCGCGGCGATCGCCTGGTCGACGTCCGCTGCGTCCGCGGCCGCGCCCTCCCACAGCGCGGTACCGGCGTAGGGGTCGAGCGAGGTGAAGGTCTCGCCGCGCCCGGGGCGCCACTGACCAGCGATATAGAGGCTATCCATGAGCGCTCCTCAGGGCATCAGGCGCACGGCGCGCACCTGGGCGCCGGCCATCAGGCGCAACTCGCGGGCGGTGGCCAAGTCGACCACCAGGGTGCCGGCAGCCAGGCGCGCGCGGGCGCTGGTGATGCGGCAGTCCTGGCACTTGCGGTTGTGGATCAGATACACCTCGGCGTCATCGCCAGGCGTGCCCACCGCCAGCACCAGGCGCTGGCTGTCGCGGATCGCGCGCACCTTGGCGGTTTCCGCCTCCAGGGTCGGGCCGGCATCGAAGATGTCGACATAGCCCTGGTAGTTGAAGCCTTCGGCCTCCAGCAGGCGGCGGGCGGCTTCGGTGTCCGGATGTACCTTGCCAATCACCTGGCGCGCCTCTGGAGACAGAAAGCAGGTGTAGAGCGGAAAGCGCGGCATCAGCTCGGCGATGAAGCCGCGGTTGCCGATGCCGGTGAGATAGTCGGCCTGGGAGAATTCCATCTTGAAGAAGTGCCGCCCGAGGCCCTCCCAGAACGGCGATTGGCCCTGGTCGTCGGACATGCCGCGCAACTCGGCGATGAGGCGCTCGGCGAACAACTCGCGGAATTCGGCGATGAACAGGAAGCGCGACTTGGACAGCAGGCGCCCAGCCGCGCCACCACGCCGATCCGCGCGCAAGAACAACGAGCAGAGTTCGGAGCTGCCGGTCATGTCGTTGGCCAGGAACAGCGTGGGAATCTGCCGGTGGATGTCCAGTTCGCGCGAGGCGCTCACCGTCAGGCCGACCCGGTAGTTGTACCAGGGCTCGCGCAACCCCAGGGCGGCGGCGATCCCGGCGATGCCGATGACTTCGCCGTCCTCTTCGAGGGCGAAGAGATAGTCCGCATCGGCGGCTTCAACCTGCTGCAGGAAACTGCGCTCGGCATTTTCCACCCGCTGCGCCAGGCGTTCTTCGCTGGCCGGCAGGGTGGTGAGGCCGGCGCCGGCCGCCTGCGCCAGTTGCAGCAGCGCGGGCACATCGGCACGGGTGACGGGACGGACGATCATCGGACCTCCAAAGACGCTAGAATCGGCTACAGCGCTACCAGACGAACCCGGTCGCCTTCGGCGATCTCCAGGGTGGCGATCTGCTCGGGGGAAAGGACGACGGCTTCGCCAGGCGTCCAGCGCAGCGGCGTGGCCAGCGCCCGGAAGTTTTCCAGGCCGTCATTGGCGACCAGGAACCAGGGTGCCTCATCGCCGGCCGGAGTACCTTCTCTCACCGGCGCCAGGCGGCTCTCGGCGATGGAGCGGATGGCCGTGGTGCGGGCGTGCAGGGTCGGACCGCCATCGAAGATGTCGATGTAGTTGTCGGTCTCGAAGCCTTCACGGCTGAGGATGTCGAAGGTGATCTGGGCGCGCGGGTGCACCTGGCCCATGGCTTCCTGAGCACTGTCGGGCAGCAGGGGCACATAGAGCGGATAGGTCGGCATCAACTCGGCGAGAAAGGTGCGGCTCCTCTGCCCCGACAGGCGCTCCGCGGCGGCGTAGTCCATGTCGAAGAAGTTGCGCCCTACCCCGTTCCAGAACGGCGATTCGCCGTCATCGTCCGCCAGGCCGACGATCTCCACCACCACCGTCTCGGCGAAACGCGCCGGGTGGGCGGCCATGAACAGCAGCCGGGCACGGGAGTTGAGTTCGGCGTGGGGGGTGTCGAGCAGCGGGCGCTGGACGTAGAAGCTGCTCAGCACGCTGTTGCCGGTCAGGTCATGGCAGAGCGACAGCACATGCACCTTGTTGTGGATCTTCAGCTCGCGCGAGGCATGGATGAAGGTCTCGTTGCGAAAGCTGTAGAAGGGTTCGGAGAAGCCCGCCGAGGCGACGATGGCCGAACAGCCCAGCAGCTCGCCGCTGGTGGTGTCTTCGAGCACGAAGAAATAGCTCTCCTCGCCATGAAAGCCCACCTCGGCCGCCAGCGACGACTCCGAGGTGCGGATCTTGTCGCGCAACCGTTCGGGGTTGTCGGGCAGCGAGGTGACGCCAACCGGGCTATCCGCGGCGAGCCGCTGGACCAGGGGCAGATCCGCCGCGCGCGCAGGGCGCATTACCAGCATGAGAACTCCTTGTGTACGGATCCATCCCTGGATGCCAGCGGTACGCGTCCCGCGTCCGGAGATTAGCCTTGGGTGAGGCGCGCCAGGGCGCGATCCAGGCGGGCCAGGCCTTCGTCGATGTCCGCCTCGGGGATGATCAGGCTTGGCGCCATGCGCAGCACGTCCGGGCCGGCCTGGAGGATCATCAGGCCTTCCTCGTTGGCGGCGGTGACGATGTCCTTGGCACGCCCCTTCCAGCTGTCGTTGAGCACCGCGCCGATCAGCAGACCCAGGCCGCGAACCTGCTCGAATAGGCTATAGCGGGCGTTGAGCTGCTCCAGGCCGGCGACAAAGCGCTGATGGCGAGCGGCTACGCCAGCCAGGGTTTCCGGTGTGGCGACGATGTCCAGCAGCGCGGCGCCGACGGCGCAGCCCAGCGGATTGCCGCCGTAGGTGCTGCCATGCACGCCCGCGCTGAAATGCTGGGCGACCTTGTCGGTGGTCAGCATGGCCGCCAGCGGGAAGCCACCGCCGATGCTCTTGGCGGTGGTGAGGATGTCCGGCACCACGCCATAGTGCTGGTAGGCATAGAGATGACCGCTACGACCGACGCCGCTCTGCACCTCGTCGAAGATCAGCAGCGCGCCCTGGGCGTCGCACAGGCGGCGGGCGCCTTCGAGGTAGGCCTGGTCGGCCGGCAGTACGCCGCCCTCGCCCTGGATGGGTTCGAGGATGACGGCGCAGGTCTTGTCCGACACCACGGCTTCGAGGGCGGCCAGGTCGTTGAAGGGCACATGGCGGATGCCTTCGATCTTGGGACCGAAACCATCGGAATACTTGGGCTGGCCACCGACGCTGACGGTGAACAGGGTACGGCCGTGGAAGCTGTTGGTGGCGGCGACGATCTCGTAGCGGCTGCCGCCGCTGACGTCATGGCCATAGCGCCGGGCCAGCTTGCAGGCCGCCTCGTTGGCTTCGGCGCCGGAGTTGGCGAAGAACACCCGGTCGGCGAAGGTGTGATCCACCAGCTTGCGCGCCAGACGCAGGGCGGGTTCGTTGGTGTAGATGTTGGAGACGTGCCAGAGCTTGCCGGCCTGCTCGGTCAGGGCGTTGATCAGCGCCGGATGGCCATGGCCCAGGGCGCTGACGGCGATGCCGCCGGCGAAATCCACGTACTCGCGATCGGCCTGGTCCCAGACGCGGGAGCCCTCTCCTCGCACCGGAATGAACGCGGCAGGGGCGTAGGTCGGGACCATCACCTCATCGAAGGCGGCGCGTTGCACGTTGGGTTGAGAAGCGGACATCGGGATTTCTCCTGCCGATCACGGCGGTGACTGAGGGGGATTGTAGGACGACCTCCAGACGCGGCATTGCGCCCAGGCGACAACTATTTACGGGCGAAAACGCAAACGGGCGTCCGACTCGCAGTCTAGCGATTCGGACACCCGCTCTGGAAGGGCAAGGACGTACCTTCCGGTACGCCCGAGAAATCAGTTGGGCGCGACGCGGCTGGTGCCGTTGACGGTCAGGATGCGCACCCGCTCGCCGACGCGGAAGATCTCACCCTTGTTGACCGCCTGCACATAGGCACGCGAGCCGCCGTCATCTTCCTTCACGGTGATCTCGACGCCGTTGGCCTTGGTAAAGCCCTCTTCGGTGGCCGAGCCCAGCAGGCCGCCCGCCACCGCACCGATGATGGCGGTCACGAAACTGCCACGGCCACCGCCGATGGCACTCCCGCCAATACCACCGACCACGGCACCAGCCCCGGCCCCGATGGGCGACTTGGTGCCCTCGATGGTGACCGGACGCAGGGCGGTGATGGTACCGGTACGGACCGTCTGCACCTGCCGGGCCTCGTCACGCGAATAGACATCGCCGGACTGATCCGAGGCGCAGCCGGCCAGCAGGGCGACGGCGGTCAGGGAGGCGGCGAGCTGAAGGACTCTGTTCATGGGGCAACTCCAAGGGCAGTTGAAAGACACTGGCCGCACCCACAAGGATGCAGGCGCAGATCGCTATTATCCTTGACCCAGGGCATCCAGGGAGGTTTCCGGTGACTGTAACCCGGGTACCTTGCGAACGCCTTAAGGCGCCAGGCGCTGGCGCTGCCACTCACCGTCAAGGCGCTGGTAGTCCAGCCGATCATGGAGGCGACTGGAGCGGCCCTGCCAGAATTCGATGCGCTGGGGCCTCAGGCGATAGCCACCCCAGAACGGCGGTCGGCTCGGCTCGCCGTCGGCGAAGCGCTGTTGCACCGAGGCCAGACGCTGCTCCAGTTCGTGACGGTCGGCGATGACCTGGCTCTGCGGCGAGGCCCAGGCCCCCAGGCGACTGCCCAGTGGGCGGACCCGGTAGTAGGCGTCGGACTCCTCGGCGGACACCTGCTCCACCAGGCCTTCGATGCGCACCTGGCGTTCCAGCGCCGGCCAGAAGAAGGTCATGGCCGCGCGCGGCTGCCTGGCCATTTGCTGGCCCTTGGCGCTGTCGTAGTTGGTGTAGAAGACGAAGCCCTGGGGATCGACGCCCTTGAGCAACAGCACGCGGCAATGGGGCTGCCCCTCGTCATCGACGGTAGCCAGCCAGCAGGCGTTGGCTTCGACGGGCGGCTGCTCGGTGCGTACCGCCTCTTCGAACCACTGCCCGAACAGGGCATAGGGATCCGCGGGTGCCTGGGCTTCGGTCAGGCCGTCGCGGGTATAGTCGCGACGCATATCGGCGAGGGACGGTGACATGGAAGTCTCCTGCTAGGTCGGTATCGACCTAGCTTAACCAAGTCCCGCCTGGCTCGCCTGCTTCAGGACAAGCTTTGTAGCTAGCGCGCCGCCAAGGACTGCAGACTGGCCAGCACGGTCGCGCGCGGCTGGATCAGCACCTCGACCCGGCGATTGACGGCACGGCCAGCGGCGGTGGTGTTGTCGGCACGCGGGTGGGCGGCGGCCAGACCACGCACGATCAGGCGATTGCCGCTGTAGCCGCTGAGACGGAAGATGGCCGCCACGGCCTGGGCGCGCTGCAGGCTGATCTTGTCGTTGAGCGCCGCGGCACCGGTGCTGTCGCTGAAGCCCAGCACGATGACGGCGCTGTCTTCGTCCACGCTCACCGACTTGGCCGAGCGCGACAGCGGGCCGAGCATCACCGGCAGCAGCATCTCGGCGCGATCCGGGTTGAAGGAGCTATCGACCGGCGCCACCAGCACCAGCGCATCATCGCGACGTTCGACCTTGACGTTGCTGCCGGCCACGGCCACGCGCAGCTTCTGCTCGTGCTCGTCCAGCCAGGCCTTGCTGACCTTGACCGGTACCGGCTTGAGCGCTTCCGCCTTGGCGACGGGCTTGACGTCTTCGCTACCGAAGGGCCACCACCAGTGACCGCCCTTCTCACCCGCCACAGCGGCCTGCTCCGGCTTGGCCGCCGGTGCCTTCGCCACGACCTTGGTGTCGGCCTTTGGCTCGGCGGCCTTGGCCACCGGCTTGACCGGTTCGGCAGCCTTGTCGCTACCGCCGAACGGCCACCACCAGTGTCCGCCGTTGGCGGCGGTGCTGGCTTGAGCAGTGCCCGGCTTGGCAGGCGCGGTGGCCTGGTCTCCAGTGCCCTGGAAGGAACTGCAGGCGGATACGCCCATGCAGAGAATGAGGGTGGTGGATTTGATCAGCTTCATGCAAAGTTTCCCATCGGCGAGCCGGAGGACAGAGTGAATCAATGCCCCGGCCAGAGCCGGCGGCATGAGTGAACTTAAAGTAGTTTCGAGATTGTGGCCGCAAACCTACGCCGGGCAAAGCGGTGGAGTCACGAAATTTGCGTGTATGCCGACCAGTGGCGTGTCCTTGCTCAAGACAAGGGGAAAATCCGCTCGGTCCTGCGTACCCCACTCGATGGTTCTCCGAGGGCCCGAAGCGACAAAAGGGGTCAGCCGTGAGCCCGCATCCGTTTCCAGCAAAGGCACCAGGCCAGCAGGAGGCTTGATCATGGAAGGCTTCGTCGATGTCGCGACGCTCAAGGACCTGGCCGCCGGGTCCGACGCCATCACGCAGGCGTGCCGCTGCCAGCAGCGGGATCTTTCGGGATGGACCGCCTGGCCGGTGGGCTACCGGGAAACGGACTTTGCGCAGATCGGCACCCTGGGGCGCCACGCGCCTGAGGAGGCGATCCTCGAGGAGTATCATCCGGCAGGCACCCACTACTGGTCGAATGCCGCCCCCATCGCTCCGCGCTTCCATCCCTACAACCAGAGCACGCTATGGCGGTGCCTGGGCTGCCAGCGTCTCTACCTGAGGCATAACGACGACGGGGCCTACCATGTGGCACCACGAATCCGGCTGCTGCAGCCGGCGCTGATCGTCGATGCAGCCCACGCCAACGATGGGCGGGAAGCCACTGTGACGTGACCTCACCTATGCCAGTTGTCACCCGCGATGGCTAGGCGATCATGCGGGCGCTGGCGACCTGGCACGACGCAAACGGCGATCCAACGGCCGCTCCCCCGTCCGCTCCCCCGTCCGCAGCCGCTCTAGCTCGCGGTATCGGAAGATGCCGCTCGTTAGCTGCAGCGAAAACCGGGAATTAAGCCCACAATAGACGCCGCGCATCCCGCGTGCGGGTGTGCGCCCATCAACGGTAAAAGACCTGGTCCCAGCAATACGATGGCAACTACAACTCGAACGGGCGTCGCCTGGTTTGTCGACGGGGCCTACGCCCTGAGCGCCTGGAACGGCTCGGTATACGGCGCCAAATTCGACTATCTCAAACTACGGCTCTTCATCGAAGAGGATGCGGGCGAACCCATAGGCGACGCCTACTACTTCAACTGCGATAGCGACCCGCCCACCGTCGCCCAGACCAACTTCAACAAGTTTCTCAGCTCGGCGCCGCCCAAGGGTGCAGGCCTGAGGGTCAAGCTCTACTGGCTGCAGAGCAAGGCCCACGAATGGCCTACCTCGGCAGGCGGAGGCCCGATCCTGCATCCGGTGACGGGCGAGCAGTACACCACCAAGAGCCAGAAGGGCGTCGATGTCGGCCTGGCCTTCAACCTGATGCGCTCCCATGCCAAGCGCGGCTGGAAGAAGCTCTACCTGGTGGCCGGCGACGGCGATTTCCACGAGGTGGTGCAATACCTGGTGGAAAACGAAGGCGTGGAGGTCACGGTGATTGGCGCGCACTTCTCCATCAGCGGCGAGATCGCGCCCTATGTCCGGGTGATCGAATTCAAGGACATCGAGACGGCCATCGCCCGCTAGCCGAGGGCCTCAAAGACACTCCCCTACCGCGCGTGCCAGGGCCTGGGCGCGCGGATCCATCAATACATAGGGTCCCAGGGTGTTGGTGACGAAGCCGAAGGCCACCTCGCGCTCCGGATCGGCGAAGCCGGTCGAGCCGCCCGCCCCCGGATGGCCGAAGGCCTGAGGCCCGAGGCCATAGGTGGCGTTGGCCTGGTCCGGTTGATCGAGCATGAAGCCTAGGCCGAAGCGGGTCGGCGTCAAGAGCGTACGGTCTTCGCCCTGACTGTGCTCCACCAAAGCCTCGCTCAAGGTCTCCCATTCCAGCAGATCGCCAGCCAGCAGGCCGGCATAGAAGCCGGCCAGGCTGCGTGCATGGCCGTGGCCGTTGGCGGCCGGCTGCTGGAAGCGGCGCCACTCCGCCTTGTTGGTGCTGGTGAGCACGCCGGATGGATTGCCAAAGGCCAGGGTCGGCAAGGCGCCCGGATCGCTCATGGTGGTCTTGAGCAGGCGCTGCGCGGCGGCATCACCCAGCACCCCCTTGCCGCGTACGATATGGGCGACGCGCGCGTCTTCGCTCGCCGGCAGACCGATGTGGAAATCCAGATCCAGGCGCCTGGCGGTCCGGGCCACGATGGCCTCGCCCGGGCCACGGCCGTCGGCGCGACGGATCAGTTCACCCAGCAGCCAGCCAAAGGTGATAGGGGCATAGCCATGGGCGGTGCCGGGTGTCCACCAGGGTGCCTCGGCGGCGACCGCGGCGGTCATGGTGTCCCAGTCGTACAGGGCGTCACCCGCCAGGCGTTCGCGCAAGGCGGAGACGCCGGAGCGATGACTAAGCAACTGGCGCAGAGTGATGTCGGCCTTGCCAGCCGCAGCGAATGCTGGCCAGCGTTCGGCGACCGGGGCATCGAGTGCCAGCTTGCCCTCCTCCACCAACTGCAACGCCGCCACCGTGGTGAAGGCCTTGGTGCAGGAGAACAGATTGAGCAGGGTATCGGTGTGCCACGGCGTCTGGCCGTCCTTGTCCGCCATCCCGCCCCAGAGATCCAGCACCGTTTCACCACCGACCTGGACACACAACGCCGCCCCGCGGGTCTGGCCGGCGGCCAGCAACTCGGCGAAGGCCTCGCGGACGGATTCGAATCTCAGGTCGTGATAGCCGTGGACGGTCATGGGTTTTCCTGGGTAGATGAGGTATTGCCGGGCACGGGGCCACGATCAGGCAGTTGATCATACCGCCAAGCGGGACGCCCTCACCCCAACCCTCTCCCCGAGGGAGTGGGAGCTGCCTGCGTAGGCGTTCAGCGGTAGGTTGGGTTGAGCGTAGCGAAGCCCAACGGCTATTGCCTCGGCGTCAGGCCTGTTGGGCTTCGACGATAGAGCCGTCTCAGCCCAACCTACGGCTTATCGTAGCCAGGGCCACCCCTTACTGGATCTCCCGCCGGAACGGCGGCAGCGCATTGAGGATGGCCTTGCCGTAGCGCTGGGTCACCAGGCGGCGATCCAGCAGCGAGATGGTGCCGCTGTCCTGCTCGGTACGCAGCAACCGACCGCAGGCCTGGATCAGCCGCAGAGAGGCGTCGGGCACGGCGATCTCCATGAACGGATTGCCGCCGCGCGCCTCGATCCACTCGGCCAGGGCGGCTTCCACCGGATCGTCCGGCACGGCGAACGGAATCTTGGCGATGACCACGTGCTCGCAGTAGGCACCGGGCAGGTCGACCCCTTCCGCAAAGCTGGCAAGACCGAACAGCACACTTGCTTCGCCGTCGTCGACGCGCTTCCTGTGCTTGTTGAGGGTCTCCTGCTTGGACAGGTTGCCCTGGATCAGCACCCGCTTGCGCCAGTCCCGCTCCAGGCCGTCGAAGACGTCCTGCATCTGCCGCCGGGAGGAAAACAGCACCAGGGCGCCACGCGCGCCCTCCAGCATGGCCGGCAATTCGCGGACGATGGCCGCGGTGTGCTCGGCCGCATTGCGCGGATCGGCCTTGAGATCCGGCACCCGCAGCACCCCGGCCTCGGCGTGGCGGAACGGGCTGGGGACCACGGCGGTGGCCGCCGAGCGCGGCAGGCCTGATCTCATGCGGAAGCGGTCGAAGGTGCCCAGGGCGGTCAGGGTCGCCGAGGTCACCAGGGCGCCGTAGGCGACATTCCACAGGTGGCGGCGCAGCATCTCGGCGGCGAGGATGGGGCTGGCGTTGACCTCGATGTCGTAGAGCGATCCCGTTTCGGCCAGGGTCATCCAGCGCGCCATGGGCGGGCTGTCTTCCGGGTCTTCGCAGGTGAAGGCCGTCCACAACTCCCAGTTGCCCTGGGCGCGGGCCAGCAGGCTGCCAAACAGCGGATACCACTCCTCGGCCTGGTAGCTGGCGAGGCCAATGCTGGATTCGCCATCCATGGCCTGCTTGAGCATCTCGGTCAGGCGGGTGAACAGATCGGTGAGCTTGGCGAAGCCCTTCTTCAGCTCGATGCCCATTTCCCGCAGGTCTTCGGGAATGACCCCGCCGACGAAGCGGTGGCGCGGCCGTTCCCGGCCTTCCATGTCCTCGCCGGCGCGGAAATCGGCCAGGGCCTCGCAGGCGGTGAACATGAACTGCTGCTGGGTCTTGATCTCTCGCGCCAGCTCCGGCACCTGCTCGACCAGGCGACCGAGATCGCCCGGCAACGGGTGTTGGGCGAGGAGCTTGGTGAGATTCTTCGCGATCTGTTCCAGCCACTCGGCGGTGGATCTCAGCCGGGTGAAATGGGCGAAGTGGCCGATGGCCTTGTCCGGCAGGTGGTGGCCTTCGTCGAACACATAGAGGGTGTCGCGCGGATCCGGCAGGATGGCACCGCCACCCAGGGCCAGGTCGGCCAGTACCAGGTCATGGTTGGTGACGATGACATCGACCTTGGTCATGCCTTCGCGCGCCCGGTAGAAGGCGCACTGCTGGAAATTCGGGCAATGGCGATTGGTGCACTGGCTGTGGTCGGTGGTGATGCGCGACCACTGCACGTCCTCGATGGCTTCCGGCCAGCTGTCGCGATCACCGTCCCAGCGATTGCCGGCCAGGCGCTCGATCATCTTGCCGAACAATTCGTTGGACGCTTCGTCCACGTCGATCTTGAAGCCATCCTCGGCGAACAGCTGGGCGGTGGCGTTCTGCGCCTGGCCTTCCTGGAGCAGCATATCGAGCTTGGACAGGCACAGGTAGCGCCCGCGCCCCTTGGCCAAGGCGAAGCTGAAGGACAGCCCACTGTTGCGCAGGATGTCCGGCAGGTCCTTGTGCACGATCTGCTCCTGCAGCGCCACCGTCGCCGTGGCAATCACCAGACGCTTGCCGGCCGCCTTGGCCGCAGGGATAGCGGCCAGGGCATAGGCCACGGTCTTGCCGGTACCCGTGCCCGCCTCTACCGCCACCACGGCCGGCTCACCTTCGCGATGGCCCTCCTCGTCCTGGGCGATGGCGCCCAGGCCCTTGGCGGTTTCCGCGATCATCAATCGCTGGCCGTAGCGCGGCTTGAGCGACTTGGCTTCGAGGAAACGCGTGTAGGCGCCCTGGATCTGGGTCTTGAGTTCGGTGCTGAGCATGCCTGGTTCCGGGCGATGGCAAAGCAGCGCCACGTCCGGCGGACGAGCGCTGTATGCATCTACAGTAATGGATCTTGGGCGCTATGATAACGCGCCTGTCGTCAGGATGCGCCCGACGTTGTGGTCGCAGGCCGATCAGGCGCTCGGCAGCTGAGGGGGCAGGCGATGAAAGGCGCCAAAGATCAACAGGCTCAGGCGGTCGAGCCAGGGATGGCGACGCAGGCGCAGGGCACGACGACTGGCGAAGACTTCACCCAGGTGCAGGAGCAGCAGGGCCAGGGCTACCAGGGCGAGCAATTGGGGGAAAGGACGAGCGAGAGGCAGAGCGATGGCGGCGGCTGCGGCGAGCCAGAACAGCAGGAGAAGAACTTTGCCGGTAAGGGACAGGGTTTTCATGGATTCCAGCAGGAGGACGAGATGGATCGGACCATAACGCCTGGAGCCGGAAAAAGTAAAGGCGGCGGACCAGGGTCCGCCGCCGGTGCATCACTCGCGGTCGATCTGGATTTCGACGCGGCGGTTGGTGGCACGGCCTTCAGCGGTCTCGTTGGTGGCGATCGGCTGACGCTCGCCCATGCCCTTCACGGACACGACGCTGGCCGCCGGCACGCCGGCCTGGATCAGGTAGTTGCTGACCGACTTGGCCCGACGCTCGGACAGACGCTGGTTGTAGGCATCGGTACCCTTGCTGTCGGTGTGACCGGTGATCGACAGGCGGGTGCTGGCGGCTTCGCCACGCAGACGGCCGGCGATACCATCGAGCTGAGCGCGATCCTGCGGACTGACCTCGGCAGAGTCGAAGGCGAAGTGCAGGTCACGGGCGGTGATCACTTCCTGCTTGGGCAGCGGTGCCGGCGCAGGAGCCGGTGCGGGCGCCGGAGCCGGGGCCGGGGCGGGTTCCATGCGAGCGACCTGCTCGTTGCCCTTGCCATGCACCCAGCAATAGGCGCCAGCGGTGGTGCCGATACCCAGGGCCGCCATGCCGGCGACGTTACCGCTCTGAGTAGCACCTGCCGCACCGCCAACCAGGGCGCCGACCGCTGCGCACACCGGCCAATCGGATTTCTGTACGCCGCCCGCACAACCAGCCAGCACGGTGCTTGCCAGGATGAGGGGTAAAGCTGTCCTTGCGATGCTCTTGCTCATGAAGGGTCTCCTATAGACCGGGTGCCGCGAGTTAGGCTCGTCTTTCGTTTTATGGCGCTGTCAGACTAATGGTGGCGTACACATCTTGACAACGCTGGTTGCTTAGTCAATCGCGATTTGATTAGGGTTCCCTTAATGGCAAACATATTCTCCTCCCGCACCCCGCAACAGGCTCTGGCAAGCCTGCTCGAGCACCACCAGCCCAAGCGCCTGCTCTGTGTGGCGCGCGAGCCGCTGCCAGCGCTTGAGGCCTATGCCGAGGCCCATCCGCACTGCCAGGTGGTGCAGGCAGCGGTGCCCCTGGATGACCCAGCGCTGCTGGCCGAGCGCTACGACCTGGTGATCGTCGCCGATTGCCTGGAACACCTGCCGCTGCGCCAGGGCCGCGAATTGCTCGGCGGCCTGCGCAACCTCAACACCTCGCGCCTGGCGGTGCTGGTGGACCTGGCCGCCAGCGACTGGCAGGTGACAGACTTCTACGCCCTCGCCCTGCAGGCCAGCGAGCGCTTCGCCCGCGAGGGCCAGGTGGTCACCCTGTTCAGCTATGATCTGCACGACTACAAGCAGGTCCCGGACTGGCTCAATGCCAAGTTCTGGGCCAATCCGCAGAATTTCGGCAAGTACTGGTGGTGAGATGCAACCAATGGCCCCCTGCCCCTGTGGCTCGGACCGCTCGCTCGGCGACTGTTGCGGAGCCTTTCATGCCGGAACTCCGGCGCCCAATGCCGAATGGCTGATGCGTTCGCGCTACAGCGCCTATGTGCTAGGGCTGATCGACTACCTGGTAACCACCACGGCGCCTGCCCAGCAGGAGCAGTTGGACCGGGAGGCCCTGGCGGCCTGGAGTCTGGGCAGTCGCTGGCAAGGGTTGCAGGTGCTGGAGCATCGCCCCGAGCCGGGGGATCCCGCCCATGCCCGGGTCAGCTTCGTGGCGCGCTGGGAGGATGGGCGCGGCGCCCATCGCCATGAAGAGCACTCGGGCTTCGTCCAGCGCGAGGGACGCTGGTACTTCCTCGATCCGACCGTACGCCCCCTGCCGGGTCGCAACGACGCCTGCCTGTGTGGCAGCGGCGCCAAGTTCAAGAAGTGCTGCGCCGGCTTCCTGTAACGCCGGCCGCGCTCATTCCTTGACCAGCGTCAGGTGATCGGTATCAGGGACCGCTACGGGTAGCGGCTCGGACGCCGGCCCCAGGTCGCTGCCCACCGGCGCCAGACTCAGGTGTGAGAGATCGACTCGCGGCGACGCCACGGGTGCGGCCTCATCCTGGAGATCGGCGCCCACCGGTGCCAGGCCGAAATCCGGCGCCTGGATATCAACGAAGGCCGCCATCACGGCATCCCGGGGAGCAACCGACAGAGATCCACGCTCGGCGGAAGGTCGCGAGGCGGTCGCCGCGGGGGCTGGGGTAGGCCCCCGCGACTCGGCAGGTGCGGCAGCCGGCTCGATCGTCTCGGCCATGGGCACGACCTCCACCAGCGCCCCCGCCTGGGCCAGGGTGGCGCGATAGCGCTCGGCCGTGGCGGCATCGAGGCGGTTCTTGATGATCATGCGGCGACCGGAAAAGAGCACGGCGATGCGCTGTTCATCCGCCTGAAACAGACGCATCAGATTCTGTCGGGTCTGCTGCGCATCGGCGCCAGCGACCAGTTCGCCTTGGAAGGCGATTTCATAGAGCACGGCGGACATGACAACCTCCTCGGTCACGGCAAGAGCTGCAGGATGCAACGTCGCGCCGGAGTGGTCCAGTCCGCACGGTCGCCTGGCCCAGGCGTTTTTTTGTTAGCCTGTGCCGAAGCGGCCCCGACTTGTGCAGCAATCGGTGCTTGTTAAACTGCGCAGAAAACGGGAGTGCCGCATGCTTCGCCAGGCCTTGTTCATCACCCTGCTCGGCGTCCTGCTGAGCAGCCTTGGCGGTTGTACCTACATCGGGCGCAACTATGACGAGCCTCAGGTCGAACTGACCGGCGTGGAGCTGATCCGTGCGCGGCTGTGGAGCCAGGATTTCGTGCTGCACTTCCGCGTCCAGAATCCCAACGACAGCGCCCTGCCCGTACGTAGCCTGGCCTACACCGTCTACCTGAACGATCTGCTGCTGTCCCAGGGCGTCGCCAACCTGCATGCGTCAGTTCCCGCCAACGGTCGACGCAGCTTCTCCGTACCGGTGCAGACCAATCTGTGGCGTTACGTGAAGGACATGGGCCGCATGCTCGAAGACCCTGAGCAGCCGATCAGTTACCGCCTGCGTGGCCGGGTGAAGACCGGTTGGCTGTTCGGCCGCAGTGTCCATTTTTCTCGCCAGGGACAGTTCGTGCCTGGCGCCTACATCCCGGAGTTATGAGATGAACCAACACGTCCACGGTCCCGATTGCAATCACGACCACGATCACGACCATGGCCATGGGCACCACGTCCACGGCCCGCACTGCAACCATGGTCATGCCCAGGAGCCGGTGCGCAATCCGCTGAAGGAAGTGGGTCGCAACGATCCCTGCCCGTGCGGCAGCGAGAAGAAATTCAAGAAGTGCCACGGCGCCTGAGCCCGTTTCCGTAGGTTGGGCTGAGGCGGTTCTACCGTCGAAGCCCAACATAGCGGAGTCAGCCTGGACTGTTGGGCTTCGCTACGCTCAACCCAACCTACCCCTCCACGACCCTGGCGCGTTACCAGGGTTGTCCGCCGCGTTGCGATTCCAGCCGCCGGATGAATTCCTCCAGCACCAGGGCGTAGAGATCGTCCTTGAGCACCAGATCTTCTACCCCGCAATCGATGTTGGGGTTGTCGTTGACCTCGATCACCGCCAGCTTGTCGCCCGCCTGTTTCAGATCCACGCCATAGAGACCATCGCCGATCAGATTGGCGGTGCGTACCGCCAGTTCGACCACCGCATGGGGCGCGTCCTGCACCGCCAGAGTGCGGAAATCGCCGCTGACCTCGGTGGCGCTGGCGCTGTGGTCGTAGATCTGCCAGTGGCCCTTGGACATGAAGTACTGGCAGGCGAAGATCGGCTCCTGGTTCAGCACACCGATGCGCCAGTCGTATTCGGTGTAGAAGAACTCCTGGGCCAGCAGCAGCACCGAGCGCTCGAACAGCTCGGCGCTGGCCTTGCGCAGCTGCGCCGCGTCCTCGACCTTGATGACGCCCCGGGAAAAGGAGCCATCGGGAATCTTCAACACCAGCGGAAAGCCCAGCCGCTCGCCGAGGCCTTCGAGCTGGCCGGGATTGTCCTTGTAGAGGATCTCGGTCGCCGGCATGTCCAGCTTGTGGGCGCGCAAGAGGTCGGCCAGATAGACCTTGTTGGTGCATCTGAGGATCGAGCGTGGATCGTCCATCACCACCAGACCCTCGCTTTCGGCCTTCTTGGCAAAGCGATAGGTATGGTGGTCGATAGCGGTGGTCTCGCGGATGAACAGGGCGTCGAATTCACCCAGCCGCGCGTAATCCTTCTTTTCGATCAGCTCCACGTCCAGCCCCAGGTGCTTGCCGACGCGCACGAAATTCTTCAGCGCCTTGGCATCTGACGGCGGAAAGGCTTCCTTGGGGTCATGCAAGATGGCCAGGTCGAAACGATATTTTTCACGCCGCCCCGGCTTGAGCCAGACGCGGCGACTGAAACCGTCAAGGGCGTTGGCGAATTGATCTTCCTGCTGTTCGTGCAGCTTGTGGATGCTGCCCAGCTTGAGGCCGCCGATGTGCCAGCCAGCGCGGTCGCGGCGGAATTCCACCAGCAGCAGCGGACAGGGAAAGGCCTCGAATACCTGGCGCGCCAGATCCTGTAGAGGCGCGATGTCGGTGTTGCCGAAATAGAGCGTGAGGGTGAAGCCGTCGGCGCTACCGTAGGGATGACCGGCCAGCGCCTTGGTCAGCAGCTTGTCCAGGTCCTCCAGCGCCAGGCCATAGAGCGACTTGCGCGCCAGTTCGCTGATGGTACGCACCGAGGGGATGACCTTGTGCCCCCGGGCTTCGGCGAGCAGCGAACAGTAGTAGCCGTGGCCGAGGTACTTCTGGCTGCGGCAGAGGTTGATCACCTGCACGCGTTTGCCATTGTCCTGTTCGTTGGATTGCTCCAGGTATTCCTGGGCGGTGATGACGTCTTCGCTGGGATAGTAGGACGACCAGTCTTCCTTGCGTTCCACGACGATATACAGCTTGCTCACTGGACCTCCTGGTTGCGGGGCGTGGTCCCGGTGGAAACCCGGATGCCGCCGGACCACTCCAACTGTTGTAACGCGGGTGCTATTAACCGTTGCTTAACCATGCCAGGCTGCCCGCTCTGCTCCAGGAGAATCCTTCGCGATGAGTTTCATGCTCAGGCCCGCCGGGCTGGACGATCTGGCGGCACTGGTCGATCTGGAAGCCCGCTGCTTCAGCTATGACCGCCTTTCCCGGCGCAATTTCCACTACATGCTCACCCGTGCGAACGCGGTCCTGATCCTGGCGGAAAACGACCGCCAGGTGGCCGGTTACGCCCTGGTGCTGTTCCACCAGAACACTTCTCTCGCCCGGCTCTATTCCATCGCCGTCGATCCGGACGCGCGCGGTCATCGCCTGGGCCAGCGCCTGTTGGAGGCTGCCGAAGCCGAGGCGGTGGAGCGCGACTGCGCCTACCTGCGCCTGGAGGTCCGACCGGACAACGCCGCCGCCATCGCCCTCTACGAGCGCAACGGCTATCTGCCCTTCGCCACGGTGGAGGACTATTACGAAGACCACAGCCAGGCGCTGCGCTTCGAGAAGCGCATCCGCCAGCCGCGCGAGGGCCAGGCCCGACCGGTGCCCTTCTATCGTCAGACCACCGACTTCACCTGCGGCCCGGCCAGCCTGCTGATGGCCATGGGCGCGCTGCAGCCGGGCCGCCCGCTGGAGCGGCGCGAGGAGCTGCGACTGTGGCGCGAAGCCACGACCATCTACATGACTGCGGGCCATGGTGGTTGCGGCCCCCATGGCTTGGCCCTGGCGGCGCTGCGCCGTGGCTTCAAGGTGACCCTGCAGGTCAATACGCGCGGCCCGCTGTTCCTCGACGGCGTGCGCAGCGAGGAGAAGAAGGAGGTCATGCGTCTGGTGCACGAGGACTTCAGCGCCGAGGTCAAGCAATCGCCCATCGAGCGGCTCTACCGTACCCGCCTGGACGTGGCCGCCTGGGTCGCCGAGGGCGCTTTTCCACTGGTGTTGATCAGCTCCTTCCGGCTGACCAAGGCCAAGGGACCTCATTGGGTGCTGGTCACCGACTGCGACGAGGACTTCGTCTACCTGCACGATCCCGATGTCGACCACAGCCAGCACCGTCGCGAACTGGACTGCCAGCACATTCCCGTGTCCCACGCCGAATTCGACAAGATGAGTCGCTTTGGTCGCGGCAAGCTGCGTGCGGCGGTAGTCCTGCGGGCAGGGTGAGGCGGGGTTGCACGGTGGCGCGAACAGGGCCAGGATCAGGACCAAGAACAATGACGGGGCGGTCCATGAGTCAGGCCTTGCGCAAGAACAACCCTTCCTACGAGTTGATGGAGGACCTGAGCGGTCACTCGGTCATCTACCGGGAGCATGGCTTTCCCTGCCCGCTGGTGCGCTGGCATTTCCACAAGGAATACGAGCTGCACCTGATCGTGGCCAGTTCGGGGACCGCCTTCATTGGCGACTATATCGGCAACTTCTATCCGGGCAGCCTGTTCCTGACCGGTCCGCATCTGCCACACAACTGGATCAGCCGCGTCGCCGAGGGCGAGGTGGTGGCCAAGCGCGACATGCTGGTCAACTTCACCAACGAGACGGTGGATAACGCCACGGCGGTGTTTCCCGAACTTAGCGGCCTGGCACCGCTGCTGGAACGTGCCCGCTATGGCATCGAATTCCAGGATCCGCAATTGATCGCCCGCGCCGAGGTGTTGCTGCAGCAGATCTCCGAGAGCGGCGGTGCCACCCGCCTCGGCCATTTTCTGGTGTTGATGGAGGCGCTGGCCACGTCGGAGCGCTATCAGCTGCTGTCCGGCAGCGTCGAACCGGCCACGGCCAGCGAACAGGCGGTGGATCGCACCAACCGGGCGCTGAATTTCATCTTCGATCACTACCAGCGTGACTTCACCCAGGAAGAAGTGGCCGAGCACCTGGGCATGACGCCCACCTATTTTTCCCGCTTCTTCCGTCAGGCTACCGGTCGCACCTTCGTCGAATTCGTCAACAGCCTGCGCATCAGCAAGGCCTGCGAGATGCTCTCCCACAGCAGCATGCCGGTTACCGATATCTGCTTCGAGGCCGGCTTCAACAACATCTCCAACTTCAATCGACGCTTCCACCAGCTCAAAGGCATGACCCCGCGGCAATACCGTAGCCTGACGGTGCAGCGCCTGACCGAACAGAACGCCTGAACGGCTTTCCTTGATCCGGTCTGTTGCCAGCTTGAGAGCCATTGAACAGACCTGGCGCAAAGTTCGGTTATGATCGAACTACCCATCCGTGTCGACCGAGGACAGAGCCACCATGAGCGAACCCTACACGCCCCCACGCGTCTGGACCCCCACTACCTCCGGCGGCAACTTCGCCAGCATCAACCGCCCCATCGCCGGCGCGACCCATGACCAGGAGCTGCCAGTCGGCGAGCACCCCTTCCAGCTCTACTCCCTGGGTACGCCCAATGGCATGAAGGTGACCATCCTGCTGGAGGAACTGCTGGCGCTAGGGCACACCGACGCCGAATACGACGCCTGGCTGATCCGTATCGGGGAAGGTGATCAATTTTCCAGCGGTTTCGTCGAGATCAACCCGAACTCCAAGATCCCGGCCCTGGTGGATCGTCGCGGCGCCGAACCGCTGCGTGTCTTCGAGTCCGGCGCCATCCTGCTCTATCTCGCCGACAGCTTTGGCGCCTTCATTCCCAAGGATCACGCCGGTCGCACCGAGACGCTGAACTGGCTGTTCTGGCAGATGGGTTCGGCGCCCTTCCTGGGTGGCGGCTTCGGGCATTTCTATGCCTATGCGCCGGAAAAGCTCGAATACCCCATCAACCGCTACGCCATGGAAGCCAAGCGCCAGCTCGATGTCCTCGACCGCCTGTTGGCCGAGCGCCGCTATGTGGCCGGCGAGGACTACGGCATCGCCGACATCGCCATCTGGAGCTGGTACGGCAACCTGGTGCTGGGTCAGTTGTACAACGCCGCGGAATTCCTTTCCGTGCAGGACTACCAGCACGTGCAGCGCTGGGCCCAGGCCATCGCCGCGCGGCCGGCGGTGCAGCGTGGCCGTAGGGTCAATCGCACCTGGGGTGAGCCGGGCGAGCAACTGGCCGAGCGGCATTCGGCCAGCGACCTGGACTGACCCAACGAGCGGTGGCAGAAGGGATCTGCTGCCGCTAGCGCCCCCAGTCCGCCGTGGCGGAGCCGAGTCGCGTCGCGGGGCGACGCCACTGCAGCTCGACCGCGCCGATCCTGAGCGGCGCCCGCAGGCGCACCGCCGGTCCCCAGGCGGTGGGTTCCCGAGCGTCACCGTAGTCCTGCGCCTCGGGTCCTCGATACATCGGTCCACCGCTCGCACCTGGTCGCTCGGTCAGCAGCACGGCGGTACGGGCGAGGGACAGCCGCGCCGTCACTGCCAGCCCTTCCCGTTGACGCCGTGCCAGCCCGCGCAGGGCAGCGGCAGCCATGAGATAGCCAGTGGCATGGTCGAGCGCCTGCACCGGCAAGGGTACCGGCGTCTCCACCCCTTGCCAGGCACTGCCAGCCGCTGCGATGCCGCAGGACATCTGCACCAGGCTGTCGTAGCCCCGTCGTAGTGCCCAAGGACCACTCCAGCCGTAGGCACAGAGGGACACATCGATCAGGCTGGGATTGAGCGCGCGTCGCTGTACGTCTCCATAACCCAGCTGCTCCAGCGCATCAGCGCGATAACCGTGAACCAGGATGTCCGCCTCGGCCAGCAGCGCCGCGAACCTCTGGCGGTCGGCGGGCCGCCTGAGATCGAGCCGCGCGCAGCGCTTGCCCAGGGTGACCTCGGGCGCCTGGGCCGGTTCGTCCCAGGCGGGCGGATCGATCCGCAGCACCTCGGCGCCCAGCCCGGCCAGCAGGCGGGTGGCGATGGGCCCGGCGAGGATGCGGGTCAGGTCGAGGACGCGAATGCCCTGCAAGGGGCGTTGTGGATCAGGGCGCCAGTCGCGCGCGGTGGCAATGGCTGTCCATTCCTGGGCGATCAGCGGTTCGGCGCGCACCGCTTGCCCCTGGGAATGCGCCTGCCACTCCGCCTGGCTGCGCAGCCTCGCCGCGCAACCTCCGGCGTTGACGATGGCCGTCTCCAAGGCTTCGCCCGACCAGCCGGCCGTGGCCTGTACCACGGCGTCCTGGCGGTTGGCACAGCCCAGGACGGCAAGGGCACGCTCGCGGTGGTGGGGCGCATTGGCATGTAACCGTAGCCAGCCGTCACAGGTGCGGTAATCACCCGTGATGGGATCCCAGACGGCGGGCAACTCCCAGCCCAGGGGACGCAGGGACGTCTTGAACCAGGCCGCGGCGAGATGTCGGTCCACCTGTACCGGCAATCCGGGCGCCCCTTCGGCCAGCAGATCGGCGGTGGCCAGGCCGGCGACCCCGATCGCCGCCGTGGCGAGATCGCTGACCGGGAAGCAGGAGGCCAGGCTGTCGTCGCCCAGGACCTGCAGGTTCGTCGCCTGGGCGGCAGGCATACCAAGGGCGACCACGAGTTCGCTGAGCAAGGCGTGAAAGGCGGCAGGCGTACGGGACGGGTTGGCCAAGGCGAGGTCCTCCGCGGCAGCAGGCAGTACTGCAACAGTAACCCTGCCTGTACGAGCAGGACACCAGCGTTCGTCCGCCTACCGTCCAGCCCGACGCGGGGACAAATCGCCCGGCACAAGGGTCTCCCCTTCATCGCCTCACCACACCCTATCGGAGACCCCATGACCGAACGACAGCTGCTCATCGCCGGTGCCAGCGGCATCATCGGCCAGGCCGTGCTGGAGGCCTTCGCCAAGGCCGGCTGGTCCATTACCACCGTTGGCCGCTCGAAACAGGGCCCAAGCCGCTTTCCCCATCTGACCGCCGACCTGCTGGACCAGGACAGCCTGGCAGCGGCCAAGGCCGATCTGGCCGGCGTGACCCATCTCTTCTACAGCGCCCTCAAGCCGAACCCCGATCCAGGCGTGGAGGCGGACGAGAACGCCGCCATGCTGGAGAACCTGGTGGGCGCGGTGCGTAGCGCCGGAGCACCCCTGGCCCGCATCACCTTCGTCCAGGGCGGCAAGATCTACGGCGCTCACCTGGGGGTCTACAAGACGCCGGCCCGCGAAGACGACAGTCGTCACTTCCCGCCCAATCTCTACTTCCGCCACGAAGACTTCGTCCGCAGTCTCGAAGGTGATGGCATTCGCTGGACGGCGCTGAGGCCCGACATCGTCATCGGCCATTCCCTGGGATCAGCCATGAATCTGGGCAACCTCATCGGCCTCTATGGCGCGCTCTGTCGCGAGACCGGCACGGCCATGCAGTTTCCCGGAACGGAGCAGGCCTATCGCGGTGCCCTGGTCAACGTCACCGCCGCGCCGCTATTGGGCGAGGCCGCGGTCTGGGCAGCGGAAGAAGAACGCGATGGCGCCTACAACCTCACCAATGGCGACGTCTTCCGCTGGAGTCACGTCTGGCCGCAGCTGGCCGACTGGTTCGGGCTGGAGGTGGGCGAGCCGCAACCCATCTCCCTGGCCCAGCGCCTGACCGCACTGAAACCGGTCTGGCAGGCGCTGGCAGAGCGCGAAGGATTGGCCGAGGCCGATCCCGAACGGATCGCACCCGGCGCTTTCGGCGACTTCATCTTCCATGTCGAGAAAGACGCCATCTTCGACGTGACCAAGGCGCGGCAGGCTGGCTTCGGGCGGATGATCCTGAGGTCCGACGAGGTCTTGCTCGCGCACCTGGAGGACATGCGTCGGCGTCGACTCATTCCCTGAGCCGTCTCGCGCCGTCCTGAACAGTCGAAAACGCTAGGGGCAGCGCATGGTCTCATTCGCACCGCCTCGCTCACTTCCGTTGGAGTTACACGATGTACGCCGACACCCTCACCTGGGGCCATGGCCCCCGCACCTTCGAAGTCTTTCTCGAGCCTACCTGTCCCTTCTCGGTCAAGGCCTTCAACAAGCTCGACGACCTGCTGGCCCAGGCCGGCCCTGAGCGGATCACCCTGAAGATCCGCCTGCAATCCCAGCCCTGGCACCTGTTCTCCGGGGTGGTGGTGCGCTGCGTCCTGGCCGCCGCTACCCTGGAAGGTGGCAAGGAAAGTGCCAAGGCGGTCTTGGCGGCGGTGGCCGCCCACCGCGAGGAGTTCGAGTTCAAGGATCACGCCACCGGGCCCAACCGTGAGGCCACACCCAACGACATCATCGCGCGTCTGGAGCGTTACAGCGGCCTGGCCCTGGCCGACGCCTTCGCCAAGCCGGACCTGCAGCACGCCATCAAGTGGCACTGCAAGTACGCCCGGCAGAACGGCATCCATGTCTCGCCGACCTTCATGATCGATGGCCTGGTGCAGCCGGACATGAGCAGCGGCGATTCGGTCGCGGACTGGATCGCCAGGCTGGATTGAACACCGGGGCTCAGGGCGGAGAGGAGGTGTAGCCTCGTCCCTGACGCTATGCTCGGCGGCGTTCCTCCGACCCGAGACAGACTCCCATGACCTTTCCTGCTGGAGCTCTACCCTGGAAGCTCTAAGTGTCTATCTCGGGCTGGCCGCCCTCGCCTTTGGCGCGGCCACACTGCTGCCCCTGCAGTCGGAAGCCGCTCTGGCGGGGCTGCTGCTCACCGAACGCTATGCCACGCCCCTCCTGCTGCTGGCCGCTACCCTGGGCAATGTTGCCGGTTCGACGCTGAACTGGTGGCTGGGCACCCACCTCGAACGCTTTCGCCAACGCCGCTGGTTTCCGGTATCGCCGAAACGGCTTGCCCGCATTCAGGCGGCCTATCAGCGCTATGGCTGGTGGTCGCTGCTGCTCAGCTGGACGCCCGTGATCGGTGATCCGCTGACCCTGGTCGCCGGCGTGATGCGCGAACCCCTGTGGCGCTTTTTACTGGTGGTGACCCTGGCCAAGACCACGCGCTATGTAGTGGTCTGGGGGCTTACCCAGGGTTGGCGCTGATCGAGCGCGCGAGGAAGGTCTTTCCGTCCTTACGTCCAGACTTCTCGGTACGCCACAGGAATACTGAACGCGCACTCTCAGCCGGCTTGACGGGTCCGCTGACCCAGCCAGGTCGCCTCGACGGAGGCCAGATCGGCGCGTGGGATGAGTTGCGCAGGAATGCAGCTGCAGCGCGACAGGTTGAAGACCTGACGGCCCTCGGCGGTCATGACGTCCTGCATGACCTTGAGCCCGGGCAGGATACGGCTGTACAGGTGCTCGTCCAGACCACAGGGCGATCTCGCGCCTGTGCTGCCTTCGTAGAAGCGTGGGGCCCGGGCATTGAGGTCGACACCGGCCAGATAGATCTTGCTAAAGCCCAGGTGATAGGCCAGTTGCAAGGCGATGAAGGCAACGGTCCGGACATCGAAGATGCCGTAGTCCATGTCTCGGCTGAAACCGATGTCGCGCGCTCGGCGACTGAGCAAGGTGAGCGTGCGTTCGGCCTGGTCGCGTTCCAGCCCGAGGTAGTGTTCCAGCCGGGTACTGGGCGCTCGTCGCAACGCATGAGCCTTGGCCTGCCGGCTTTCCGCGAGCCGTTCGATCGCCGCGGGCCACAGGGCAAGCCGTTGCGCCTGCTCGATTCCGCGCGCGTAGAGATCAGGTTGCTGCTCGGCAAAGCTCAGGTCGCTGCAGACGTAGAAGAGCGGGCGGATGTCGGTCCCGCTCAGCTTGGCGATGGCGCCGTTCATGGTAATGATCGGCACATCCTGCCAGGCGTCCAGGTTGAGTTCGGCAGCCGAAGGTCCGGAGGCCAGTAGGAGCACCGGGCCACGTTGACTGTTGCGCAAGGGCGCGAAGTCCTGGCTCACAGCGGCGACCCACCTGGACGCGCGGCATCAAGGACCTTGGACAGGCAGTTTGAAAGCTGCTCGAGTGGCATACCACCAGCTCCCTGTACGGCAATGACGAAGGTTATTAGTCATACATATTCAACGGTACCGATAAAAAGTAAACGAGCACCCTGGTGAATGACGCCACCAACGCTACGTTTTGCCGCTTAGGACTCACTTAAGGTGCCTGTACCGAATGTGGTGTCCATAGCAATTAAAAGACTTGTCTGTGAGCCAGTAGAAGCCGAGGTGGCCCAGGGCCTGGAACGATCCGGAGATCCGCCCTGCCCCCAGCGACATCGCGCCGCTCGTGGAGCCTCGCGAACGACCGATTGCCCCTTAACGGAGACACCGCTCCGACGATCAGGAATACCGCGCGGAGAGGCGCCATTCGCGCAGGGCCTCGACCGCTCGCGAATGGCCCTCACCAAGCATGGCAGGGTCACAGGGCTGGAGGTTGCCGCCAGCCGCACTGTGCCTGTACGAGCGCGGTGGACAGGCGCGAGGACTTACGCCGCGCCGGCGCCCTAGGAACCGCGGTAGGTGCTGAAGCCGTAGGGGCTGAGCAACAGCGGGATATGGTAGTGCTGCTCCGGCTGGGTGACGTCGAACACCACGGGGATTTCCGGGAAGAAGGCGCTGCGACCCTGCTGGCGATAGTAGTCGCCGGTCTTGAAGACCACCCGGTATTCACCCTTCTCGAAGGTCTTTTCCTGGGGAAACAGCGCCGGCACCCGTCCCTGCTCGTTGGTGACCTGCTCCGCCAGCGGCTGCCAGCCCTGCCCTACCTGGCGCTCCAGGGTCACGTGCACCCCCGCCGACGGCTTGCCGTCTTCCAGGTTGAGCACATGGACGCTCAGGGGATTGGGTGCAGCAATCGCGAAGCCGGACAGGGCCAGACCAGACAACAGGACAAACGTCTTCATGGAGATTTCCTTCAGGGATGGGAGGTGAGATTGAGGTGTTCGGCGGCCGCCAGCGCACAGCGCTCGTCCGCCCCGCCACCGCCGGCACCGGCGATGCCCAGGGCGCCGACCAGCTGGTCGCCTTCGTAGAGGGGGATGCCACCGCCGAGCAGCAGCAACTCGGGCAGGGTGACGAGATTGGCCGCATCCGGGTTCTGCCGGGCGCGCTCGGCCAACGCCTGCGACGGGGTACGGGTGGACAGTGCGGTAAAGGCCTTGCGCCGCGCCGCCTCGGCGTTGTGCGGCCCGACGCGGGTATCGCGTTGCAGGAGGATCAGTTGACCGCTGCGGTCGAGCACCGCGAGCGCGGCGCTGCAGGGCGCGGCCTGCGCCAGACGCTGGGCAGCCGCGAGGTCGAGATCGGGATGCTGCGGCAACGCCGCCTGCGCCTGACCGAGGGCGGCAGCGCCCAGCAGCGTGAGGGAGAGAGAGGAAAGAAAGCGCGACATGATTCGAGGTCCAGGAGATGACCCCGCCAACTTATCCTGATCGTTCGGTCAGGAACGGGTACTGCAGAATGACAATTTTGTCAGAAGGATCAGCGGGATAGCTGTCCCGACCCGACAGCGTTACCCCTCGCCCGCAGCATTAACATTCCTGCCTCGCGGCGCGTGGTTAACGCGCCGAGGCTCCTGTTGCCTTTATCCCTCTTTATTACCAGCGACCCGAGCCGACAGTGGCCTCACGAAGGGCCGTTGCTTTCCAAAGGTGCACAGGCCCATCGACCACGCAAAACCATCGGGCCTCTATTGATCGATTAGATCAAAACATGCTTTATTGTGATCAGAACAATCACAAGGTAGGCATGACCATGAAATTCCGCGGCATCGTTCCCGCCCTCGTTACCCCCTTTGACGCCCAACAACGTGTCGATGAAAACGCTTTGCGCGGTTTGATCGAAAACCTGATTGGCGCCGGCGTCCACGGCCTGTTCGTACTGGGCACCAACGGCGAGTTCTTCGCCCTCTCCGAAGCCGAAAAGTTGCGTATCGCCGAGCTCACGGTGGACGCCGCGGGCGGCCGGGTCCCGGTCGTAGCCGGTACCGGTGCCTTCGCGACGCACGAAGTGATTGAACTGAACAAAAAGATGGCGGATCGCGGCGTCGATGCCCTGTCGGTGATCACGCCCTACTTTAATGCTGTCAGCCAGAAAGAGCTGATCACTCATTACGAAGCCATTGGCGACGCCTCCCCACTGCCGCTCATGCTCTACAACATTCCGGCCAAGACCGGCATGTCGATCGGCATCGGCGCTGTGGCCGCCCTGAGCCAGCATCCGCAGATCAAGGGGATCAAGGACAGCGCGGGCAACTTCGACGCCCTGGTGCAGATGATGAAGTACCGCAGCGATGACTTCGCCGTCTTCGCCGGTACCGACTCCCTCATCTATTGGAACCTGCTGGCCGGCGGCGATGGCGCGGTGGCGGCCACGGCCAATGCCGTGCCCCAGGTCGTCATGGCCATCTGGAACGCCTTCCAGGCCGGCGACCACGCCACCGCCCGCGCCGCCCAGGAAAAGCTGCGCCCGCTGCGCGATGCCTTCGCCCTGGCCACCATGCCGTCGGTACTGAAGAAGGCCGCCGACCTGCTCAACGTCCCGGTCGGCCCCTGCCGGGCCCCGGTCGCGCCGCTGGACGAAGCCACGGTGCACAAGCTCGAAGGCCTGCTGGCCATCTATCGCGACTGATCCGGAGCGCCCATGTCCCTCTATCATTTCCAGACCGTCAAACACCTGGTCCACGGCGCCGGCGCCCTGGATCAGCTCGGCGACAAGCTCGCCCTCCTCGATGTCCCGCTGCGCCGCGTGGTGCTAGTTACCCAGAACGCCATGCATGGCCTGGGCGTGACCGAGCGCGTCAAGGCGCAACTGGCCGCCCGCGACATCGACGTGGCCGTGATCGACAACGTCGAGATCGAGCCGACCCTTGAGAACATCGAGCAGGTCTTTCGCGAACAGGTCTCGCCGCGCCAACCGGACGCCCTGCTCGCCATCGGCGGCGGCTCGGTGCTGGATGCCGCCAAGCTGTTCGCGGTCATGCTCACCAACGAGCAGTCGCTCAGATCCATGCTCGGCATCGACCAGGTCGCCCGCGCCGGGCTGCCCACCGTGCTGGTCCCGACCACCGCCGGCACCGGCTCGGAAGTGACGCCCAATGCCATCGTCACCCTGCCCGACGAAGAGTTGAAAGTGGGCGTGGTCAGCCGCCACCTGCTGCCCGCCCTGGTGCTGCTCGATCCGCTGCTGACCCTGAGCCTGCCCAAGGCCATCACCGCGGCTACCGGGATGGACGCCTTCACCCATTCCCTGGAATCCTTCATCTCCAACAAGGCCAACCCGGTCAGCGATACCTTTGCCCTGGAGTCCATGCGCCTGATCGCCGGCAGCATCGTCGAGGCCTACCAGCAACCGGACTCGGTGGGTGCCCGCAGCGACATGCTGCTCGGCTCCACCTACGGCGGCGTGGCTCTGACCGCGGCCGGCACCGCTGCTGTCCATGCCCTCGCCTACCCCCTGGGCGGCAAGTTCCACGTCACCCACGGCGTGGCCAACGCCATGCTGCTGCCCCACGTCATGGCCTTCAACCTGGACAGCTGCGCGCCGCGCCTGAAGCGCGCGGCCGTGGTCTGCGGTCTGGCCCGCGAGGAAGACAGCAATGAGGCCGCCGCGCACAAGCTGATCGAGCAGATCGCCGCCTGGACCGCCACCCTGGAGATCCCCCAGGACCTGGCCGCCTTCGGCGTGCGTGAGGAGCACCTGCCAGACATGGCGGTGGCGGCCTCCAAGGTCACCCGGCTGATGGTCAACAATCCCAAGCCGCTGAGCCTGGACGACATCCAGGCGCTGTACCGGCGGTTGCTGCCATGACCCGCCTGCTGATCCTGGCCGACGACCTCAGCGGCGCCGCCGACTGCGCCCTCGGCTTCGCCAAGGCTCAGGCGACCCGGGTGCTGCTCGACGCCGAGGCCCTGGATGCCCAGGCACCGGTGACGGCACTGGACCTGGACAGCCGTCGCCTGGACGCGCGCGCGGCCGCCGCGCGCCACGCCGCCCTGCTCGGGCACCCGGCGTTGGCGGGCGCCGCGCTCTACAAGAAGATCGACTCCACCCTGCGTGGCAATGTCGCCGCCGAGGTGGCGGCCCTCATCCCGCGCGGCCTGGCCCTGGTTGCGCCCGCCTACCCGGCACTGGGCCGCACGACTCAGGGTGGTATCCAGTACCTGGACGGCGTACCGGTCGATCAGACCGATGTCTGGCGCAACGAGGGACTGACTGGCAGTGCCGACCTGGTCGCCCAGCTGACCGATCACGGCATCAGCTGTGCGCGGCTGGACCTCGCCACTCTTCGTCAGCCGGTGGCCCTGGCCGCCGCTCTGCGCCGCGCGCTGGACAGTGGCCTGCCCGCGCTGGTCTGCGACGCCGAGCGGCAAACGGACCTGGAGGCACTGGCCCGGGCTTCCGCGCCCGTGGCGCAGCAGCTGTTCTGGGTCGGCTCCGCAGGCCTGGCCGAGGCGCTGCCCGCTGCCCTGGGCCTAACCGGCCACACCGCACTGCGCCCCCAGGGCGACGGCCCGATCCTCACGGTGGTGGGCAGCATGTCACGACACTCCCAGGCCCAGGCCGAGCGGCTGGTGGCGGGGAGCGGCCAACACTGGCAGCGGCTGGCCCCTGCCTGGCTGCTGGAGCCGCAGCGCGCCACCGAGCGTACCGCGCTGGCCGCAGCCCTCGCTCGGCAGCTCGCCCGCGGCGAAGACGTCCTGGTGAGCCTTGACCAGCAGGCCCGCGACCCGCGCCAGGCCGTGACCCTGAGCCAGGCCCTGGCCGAACTGCTGCAGCCCGCACTGCAGGAAGCCGCTGCCGTCATGGCCACCGGTGGCGAGACCGCACGCGCCCTGCTCGCCCAGTCCGGCATCACGGCGCTGGACCTGCACGGCGCCCTCGCCCCGGGCGTGGCGCTGGCCAGCACCCGCTGGCGTGGTCGCGCCCTGCGGGTAGTGACCAAGGCCGGCGGCTTTGGCCAATCCGACACCCTCCTCGACGCCTGGCGCCACCTGCGCGCCAGCCTACCCGCACAGGCCGCCATGGCCTCCCTGCAGAAGGAAGCCCACCATGTCTGAACGTCCCGTCATCGGCATCACCATGGGTGACGCCACCGGCGTCGGTCCCGAGATCATCATGAAGTCCCTGGCCCACGCCTCGGTCTACGACAGCTGTCGCCCGCTGGTCATTGGCGACGCGGGTCGCCTGGAGGATGCCAATCGCATCGTCGGCGGCCGCCTGCAGATCAACGCCATCGAGCGTCCCGATCAGGCGCGCTTCCAGCCCGGCGTGGTGGATTGCATCGACCTCGGGCTGATTCCCGCCGACCTGCCCTACGGCAAGCTGTCCGCCCTGGCCGGCGACGCCGCCTATCGCTACATCGAACGCACCGTGCAGCTCACCTCCGCCGGTGAACTCGATGCCATCTGCACCGCCCCGCTGAACAAGGAAGCGCTGCACGCGGGCGGCCATATCTTTCCGGGCCACACCGAGCTACTGGCGCACCTCACCGGCACCGAGGAGGTGTCGATGATGCTGATGACGCCGATCCTCAAGGTCATCCACGTCACCACCCACATCGGCATCATCGATGCCATCGCGCGCATCGAGCCGGGTCTGGTCAAGCGCACCATCGAACGCGCCCACGCCACCCTGCATCGGGCCGGCATCCAGGATCCCCTGATCGCCGTCTGCGGTATCAACCCGCATGCCGGTGAGAACGGCCTGTTCGGCTACGGGGAAGAAGAAACCAAGATCCAGCCGGCCATCGACGAGCTGCGCGCCCGTGGCTGGCGCGTGGAAGGCCCACTGCCTGCGGACACCCTGTTCTTCCGCGCCGGTCGCGGCGATTTCGACTGCGTGGTGGCCATGTACCACGACCAGGGCCACGGGCCGGTCAAGGTCATGGGCCTGGAGGCGGGCGTCAATGTCACCGTCGGCCTGCCGGTGATCCGCACCTCGGTGGACCACGGCACCGCCTTCGACATCGCCGGCAAGGGCATCGCCGACGAGCGCAGCCTCATCGAGGCGTTGCGCCAGGCCACCGAACTCGCCAGCCGGCATCGCGCCAGCCAGGCCGCCATCGCCTGAGGAGTACCGCTTTTCCCGTAACGCCAGTGCTATCCAACAACAACAAACGGAGTCACTCGCATGCAAACGTTCGACGTGCAAAGCACCGCCATCATCATCGGGATGGTGGTGGCCTACATCCTCTTCACCACCTGGCTCAGCATCCGCCTGCGCAGCCGTACCAGCGGCGAATTCATGGTGGCCGCGCGCAGCATGCCGGCCTTCGTGGTGGGCATCCTGATGATGTCGGAATTCATCGGCGCCAAGTCCACGGTGGGCACCGCCCAGGCGGCCTTCGAAAGCGGTTTCTCCGCCTCCTGGTCGGTGATCGCTGCGGCCATCGGCTTTCCGCTGTTCGGCCTGCTGATGGCGCGAAAGCTCTATGCCTCCGGCGAATTCACCATCTCCGGTTTCATCGCCCAGAAGTACGGCCTGTCCACCAAGCTGATGGTGTCGATCATCATGATCTACGCCCTCTTGCTGGTGAACGTGGGCAACTACGTCAGCGGCGCGGCGGCCATCGCCACGGTGCTCAAGATCAACCTGCCCACCGCGGCCTTCATCACTGCCATCGTCAGTACCCTGTACTACGTCTTCGGCGGGCTGAAGAGCGTGGCCTACGTCAGCATCCTGCACACCTCGGTCAAGTACGTGGGCGTGCTCATCGTCCTGGGCGTGGCCCTGCACATGACCGGTGGCTTCACCCCGGTCATGCAGAACATGCCGGAGCACTACTTCACCTGGGACGGCGCCATTGGCGGCAGCAAGATCTTCGCCTGGATCATCGGTACCGTCGGAGCGATCTTCTCCACCCAGTTCATCATCCAGGCGATCTCCTCGACCAAGGATGCGCGCGCCGCGCAACGCTCCACCTTCCATGCCTCGCTGCTGTGCATCCCCATCTCCCTGGCGCTGGGCTTCATCGGGGTCGCGTCCAAGTACCTGCACCCGGAGATGAGCAGTCTCTACGCCCTGCCGGTCTTCCTGCAGTCGATGCACCCGGTGCTGGCTGGGGTGGTGACCATTTCCCTGGTCGCCTCCATCTTTGTCAGCGTCAGCACCGTGGCCCTGGCCATCGCCTCGCTGGTGGTAAGGGACTTCTATGTGCCGCTGCGCAAGCCGACGCCAGAACGTGAATTCAAGGCCACCCGGGTGATCTCCCTGATCATCGGCTTCGTGCCGCTGTTCTTCGTGTTCTTCGTCCCCGAGATCCTGAACCTGTCGTTCTTCACCCGCGCACTGCGCCTGTCCATCGCGGTGATCGCCATGATCGCGATCTACCTGCCGCTGTTCGCCACCAACCGCGGCGCGACCCTGGGCCTGCTGGCCTCGACCATCACCACCAGCGTCTGGTATCTGCTGGGCAATCCCTATGGCATCGACAACATGTACGTTGCCCTGGTGACGCCCGCCATCGTCGTGGTCATCGAACGGCTCTTCCCCCAGTCCGCCGCCAAAGCCGCCCCTGCCGAGGTCCCCCATGCCAACCACTGAAATCGCCATCGCCGGTCGCCAGGACAGCTTCCTGCCAACGCCCTATCCGCAGAACCACGCCGCCAACCTGCTGGCTCAGCCTGACGGCACCCTGCTGTGCACCTGGTTCGCCGGCACCCAGGAAGGCAAGGCCGACATCTCGGTGCTGCTGAGCCGCCGCGACCCGGAGATCGGTACCTGGAGCGAGCCCGTGCAGCTGTCGGACGACCCGACTCGCTCCGAGCAGAATCCCATCCTGTTCCAGGCGCCAAATGGCCCGCTGTGGCTGCTGTGGACCGCCCAGGTGGCCGGCAACCAGGACACCGCCATCGTCAGGCGTCGGCTGTCCACCGATGGCGGCCAAAGCTGGGGCGCCATCGAGACCCTGATCGACACCCTAGGGACCTTCGTTCGCCAGCCGCCGGTGGTGCTCTCAAACGGCGACTGGCTGCTGCCGATCTTCCACTGCATCGCCCGCCCCGGCGAGAAATGGGTGGGCAGCCATGACACCAGCGCCGTGCTGATTTCCAGCGACCAGGGCCGCAGCTGGACCGAGCATGCGGTACCGGAGAGCACCGGCTGCGTGCACATGAATATCCAGCTGCTGGGGGATGGCAGCCTGCTGGCACTGTTCCGCAGTCGCTGGGCCGACTTCATCCACGCCAGCCGCTCCCAGGACGGCGGTCGCAGCTGGAGCGCCCCCACCCCGACGGCCCTGCCCAACAACAACTCCTCCATCCAGTTCGTGCGCCTCGCCAGCGGCGAACTGGTGGTGGCCTACAACCCCACCAGCGCCGCCGAGTACAGCGAACGCCGCGCCTCGCTCTACGACGAGATCGACGATGGCGACAGCCGCGTCGATCCGGTAGCAAAGGACGGCGAGCGCAGCGCCATCTGGGGCGTACCACGCGGCCCCATGAGCCTGGCCGTGTCTACGGACGAGGGTCAAAGCTGGCGGCGCCTGGATGTCGAGGCCGGCGATGGCTATTGCCTGACCAACAACTCCACCGAGAAGCTCAATCGCGAGTATTCCTACCCGAGCCTGGTGCAGGCGGCCGATGGGGATGTGCACCTGGCCTTCACCTACTTCCGCCAACGCATCAAGCACGTCCGCCTGCCGCTGGCCGCGCTGCGTTAGAGGAGACGGCGATGACAACTCAGTCTCATGCCCTGGTGACCGGCGTCAGCTCCGGCATCGGCGCCGCCATCACCCAGCGGCTGCTCGCCGAGGGCTGGCGGGTGACGGGCCTCAGCCGTCGCCCGCCGGAACAGCCCCATCCGGCGCTGACCTGGATCGGCGTCGACCTGGCCGATGCCCAGGCGCTGGATACCGTGCTGGCCAACATCGGCCCGCTGGACGCCCTCGTCCACGCCGCCGGCTTCATGCGCACCGCGCCGCTGGGCGCCCTGGACCCGGCCGATGGCGCTGCCATGTGGCACCTCCACGTCGCCGTGGCCAGCCGCCTGGTGGATCGCCTGATCGAGCGCCTCGCCGCAGGCGGCCGTATCGTGTTGATCGGCAGCCGCACCATGCAGGGCGCGGCCGGACGCAGCCAGTACGCCGCCACCAAGGCAGCCCTGGTCGGCCTGGTACGCTCCTGGGCGCTGGAGTTGGCCGCGCGTGGCATCACCGTGAACCTGGTGGCGCCCGGGGCGACCGAGACGCCTATGCTGCGTGATCCGGGTCGTGCCGGCACACCGCCGCGGCTGCCGCCGCTGGGACGCTACGTGCAGCCCGAAGAGGTCGCGGGCCTGACCGCCTTCCTGCTCGGCCCGGATGCCGGCGCCCTCACCGGCCAGACGCTGACGGTCTGCGGCGGCGCCTCGCTGTGATGTGGGGGAAGCACGACTGCGCTAGAGTAGCGCGGTCTTTCCCGATGGATTCCCCATGAAGGTCGCCAAACGTCGCCAGGCCATCCTCGAACTGGTTCTGGCCGGTCACACCAATGTCGAAACCCTGTGCCGGCATCTGGAGGTGTCGGAAGCCACGGTCCGCCGCGACCTGACTGCCCTCGCGGAAGAGGGCCAGATCCTGCGCACCTACGGTGGGGCGACCCATATCGGCACCCGTGAGCCCGAGCCGTCGCTGGAGCAACGCAGCAACCAGTCCGGTCCGGAAAAGGCCCTGCTTGCCCGCGCCGCCCTCGCCCATATCAACGACCACGACACCCTGGTGCTGGACGGCGGCACCACCACCGCCGCCCTGGCCAAGCTGCTCAACGAAAGACGCGGCCTGCACGTCATCACCAACAACCTGCTGGCGGTGCCGATGCTGCGCGATCTGCCGGAAGGCCACGTCACCCTGCTCGGCGGCGACCTCCGCCCCGGCAGCATGTCCACCTTCGGCCCGGCGGCCTTCACCATGCTCGAGCGGTTGTCGGCCGACAAGGTCTTCCTCAGCGCCGACGGCGTCGTCGCCGGCCGCGGCCTCTGTGAGGCCAGCACCGAGCAGGCCTATCTCAAGGAGCTGATGATCCAGCAAGCCGCGGAAGTCTTCGTCCTCGCCGACTCGACCAAGCTCGGCCGTGATCGTCAGCAACACTGGACGCCGCTCAAAACGGACTGGACGCTAATTACCGATGCTACGGCGACCGACGTCCTGAACCCCTTCAGGCAGCAGGCACTGGTTCGGGTAGAGACCATTTCCTGACAGAGAGGGCAATGTCTATTCACATGGCAGACATCACCACAGAACGATTAGCCTACGCATCGAAAAATTCGCGTGCCACTAGCTTCCCTCCCTAGATCAAGACCTGATAGGGCCTCGGCTACAGCGAAGTCATGTCCGGTGACTTGCACAACGACAATGCCTCAAAGTTGCCGAATATCACTCCCATAGGCACTGATTATCTAGCTAGTAGTCATAACCCTTGCACACATACGAGGAGACCACATGGCTATCAATGCAGAACTCAAAGCTGAAATCTTGCGCCGCCTGTATCACTCGCATCCATCGGGCCTGGGTAGTGAAATTCTCGATAACCATCACGGCGAAGATGCCGTTATGGACGTTCTTCAGGACCTGCAAGAGCATGGACTGATTCATAAGGGCAACGTCCACGTCGACGCTCAAGGCGATCGCTCTTTGGTGCTACCGATAAAGCTCACCTCTGCTGGAGCAGATGCCGCTAAGAACGCTGAATGACATTAGGAGGCCCAGTACTAACGCTGGGCCTTCCTATTTTTATTAGCTAGTCCAAAGCAGCGGCTGGCCCGGAAGCAGGTTGGATTATGCTTTAGGCTGTGGTCGAGGCGCGTATCCCGCAAAGGGCAGTCAAGATCGAATAAGCTGCCACAGGCGATAGTGAGAACATCTGCGCAGGTAATGCCGAGCTCAACTGAGCTGGATGTCTCTATACGTCATTACCAATGAGCAGGCGGGGTGGAAGACTCAGTAAGGTAGGTATGCTTGTAACCAGCAATACCCTTGCAGCAACACGGTCAAAAGCTACCAGGAGCCCTACCCAGCGAATCGCCAGCTGATTTTGATTCTATTTTGGCTTGGTTCCAGAAACGAAAAAGGCCCAAGCCACTAAGTGCTTGAGCCTTCTCGTTAATTTGGTCGGGACGGAGTGATTCGAACACTCGACCCCTTGCACCCCATGCAAGTGCGCTACCAGGCTGCGCTACGCCCCGACTGTGTTCCTCTAGGGAACGGCGTGCATCTTACTGCAACACTTTGATTAATGGAAGCTTTTTTTCACTTTTTCAGTACGACGAGGACTTCTTCGAGTTCGCTGATCATCTGGCGGATGAGCTGGTGGTACTGCGAACCCTCATCGCGGGTCTCGTCGCCCTGGGTGAGACGCTGGCGCGCCCCGCCGATGGTGAAGCCTTCGTTGTACAGCAGAGAGCGGATCTGACGGATCATCAGCACGTCGTGACGCTGGTAATAGCGCCGGTTACCGCGGCGCTTCACCGGGTTCAGCTGGGGAAATTCCTGCTCCCAGTAGCGCAGCACGTGCGGTTTGACCAGGCAAAGGTCGCTCACCTCACCGATGGTGAAGTAGCGCTTGCCTGGTATGACCGGCAGTTCGTCGTTATGACTTGGTTCCAGCATAGGCCTCGACCCTGGCTTTGAGTTTCTGCCCGGGGCGGAAGGTCACCACACGGCGTGCCGTGATGGGTATCTCCTCCCCTGTCTTGGGATTGCGTCCGGGGCGCTGGCGCTTGTCGCGCAGGTCGAAGTTGCCGAAACCGGATAACTTGACCTGCTCGTTGCTTTCGAGCGCATGACGAATTTCTTCGAAGAACAGTTCGACCAATTCCTTGGCTTCACGTTTGTTCAGACCGAGCTCTTCAAACAGACGTTCGGCCATCTCAGCTTTCGTCAGGGCCCCCATGCGCTATTTCCTTAACGTGGCGTTGAACCTTCTTTCCAGAGAAACGAGGATTTTCTGCGTCGTTTCGTTGACTTCTTCATCGGTTAATGTGCGCGATGGATGTTGCAAGGTCAAGCCGATGGCGACGCTTTTTCTATGTGGATCAATACCTTTGCCTTGGTAGACGTCGAACAGACGCAGTTCCTTGAGGCCTTCTCCGGCGTTTCCGCGGATGTCGGCCAAGAGGTCGCCTGCGGCGACGGCTTCGTCCACCACCAGTGCCAGGTCACGCCGCACTTCCGGGAAGCGCGACAGCTCGCCAAAGCGCGGCAGGCTGCCGGTGGTCAGGGCATCCAGTGCCAGCTCGAAGAGGAACACCGGGCGATCCACGTCCAGCTCGCGCGCCACTTCCGGGTGCAGGGCGCCCAGGTAGCCAACTGGCTGCCCTGCCCTTTCGATCAGCGCGGTCTGCCCCGGGTGCAACGCCGGATGCTCGCCTGTGACGAAGCGGAAGTCGCTACCCGCACCGGACTGAGCCAGCAGCGCCTCGACATCGGCCTTGACGTCGAAGAAGTCCACCGCCTCACGTCCGGACGACCAGCTCTCCGGCAGGCGCGAACCGCAGACGGCGCCAGCCAGGACGTTTTCCTGCACCAGGCCTTCCAGCTGACCAACGAATCTCAGCCCCGACTCGAACAGCCGGACGCGGTCCTGCTGACGGTTGAGGTTGTACTGCACGGCCTTGACCAGGCCCGGCCACAGCGACGAGCGCATGGCGGCCATGTCGGTGGAGATGGGGTTGGCCAGCATCACCGGCTGGGCCTCAGGGGCGAACAGCCGGAAGGTCTTTTCGTCGATGAAGCTGTAGGTGATGGCTTCCTGGTAACCGCGGGCCACCAGCAGGCGACGCAATTGGCTCAGCTCGCCCTTGCTTTCAGGCAGGGGTTGCGGCGCCAGACGGGCCTGGGGGAAACGGATCGGCAGCTGGTTGTAACCATAGAGGCGCGCCAGTTCTTCGATCAGGTCCACTTCGATGCTGATGTCGAAGCGGTGGCTGGGTACGCCCACCTGCCAACGACCGGCTTCCAGGCGCGCCACGGCCAGACCCAGGCCGCTGAGCAGACGCTCGACCTGAGCATCGTCCAGGGTCAGACCCAGGACGCGCTCGATGCGCTCGGCGCGCAGCAGGATCGGCTCGACCTGCGGCAGGTGCTCGGCACTGACCGCTTCGATCACCGGACCCGGTTCGCCGCCGACGATATCTAGCAGCAGACGAGTCGCGCGCTCCATGGCCTTGCGTGCCAGTTCGAAGTCCACGCCCCGCTCGAAGCGGTGGGAGGAATCGGTGTGCAGGCCATAGGAGCGAGCCTTGCCGGCAACGGCGATAGTGTCGAAGAAGGCGCTTTCCAAGAACAGATCACGGGTACCGGCGGCGACGCCACTGTGCTCGCCCCCCATAACGCCAGCTATGGCCAGGGCGCGTTCGTGGTCGGCGATCACCAGGGTGTCGTTGCGCAGTTCGATGTCCTGGCCATCCAGCAGTACCAGGCGCTCGCCGGCATCGGCTAGGCGCACGCGGATGCCGCCCTTGATCTGGTCCAGATCGAAGGCATGCATGGGCTGACCCAGTTCGAGCATCACATAGTTGGTGACGTCGACGGCGGCGTCGATGCTGCGCACGCCGCTGCGGCGCAGGCGCTCGACCATCCAGTCCGGCGTCGGACGGGACAGGTCGACGTTCTTGACCACGCGACCCAGGTAGCGCGGGCAGGCCTGCTGAGCCATCACCTCGACCGGACGGGTCTCCTGGTGCGTAGCCGCTACGGCCTCGACCTGCAGGGGCTCGACGGTGGCGTTGTACAGGGCACCCACTTCCCGCGCCAGACCGGCGATGGACAGGCAGTCACCACGGTTGGGCGTCAGGTCGACGTCGATGATGGCGTCATCCAGCTGCAGGTAGCTGCGGATGCTCTCGCCCACCGGCGCGCCGGCCGGCAGCTCCAGCAGGCCGCTGTTGTCGTCACTAATCTGCAGTTCGCTGGCCGAGCAGAGCATGCCGTGAGATTCCACGCCGCGCAGCCTGGCCTTCTTGATAGTGAAGTCACCGGGTAGCGTGGCGCCGACGGTGGCGAAAGGCACCTTCAGGCCCGCGCGCACATTGGGTGCACCACAGACCACCTGGAAAGACTCCTGACCGTTGCTGACCTGGCAGACGTTGAGCTTGTCGGCATCGGGATGGCGCTCGACGGAAACCACCTCGCCGACGATGACGCCCTGGAAGCGCCCGGCCGCCGCTTCGACGCCGTCCACTTCCAGGCCGGCCATGGACAGCCGGGCAACCAGATCCTCGTGCGTAGCCGCAGGGTTCACCCAGCTACGCAGCCATTGTTCACTGAATTTCATAGGACTCCCGTCTGGCAGCTAGCGGAATTGCGCCAGGAAGCGCAGATCGTTGTCGAAGAAGAGGCGCAGGTCGTTGACCCCGTAGCGCAGCATGGCCAGGCGCTCGGCGCCCATGCCAAAGGCGAAGCCCTGGTACTTCTCCGGATCGATGCCGGCCATGCGCAGGACGTTGGGATGGACCATGCCGCAGCCCAGCACCTCGAGCCAGCGCGAAGCCGGTTCGCCGTCGCGGCTCGGACGGCGGATGTCCACCTCGGCCGATGGCTCGGTGAAGGGGAAGTAGGAGGGACGGAAGCGGACTTCCAGCTCTTCCTCGAAGAATTCGCGCAGGAAAGTCACCAGGGTGCTCTTGAGGTCGGCGAAGCTGACTTCCTCGTCGATCACCAGGCCTTCGACCTGATGGAACATCGGCGAGTGGGTCTGATCGCTGTCGCAGCGGTACACGCGACCCGGGCAGATGATGCGGATCGGCGGCTGCTGGCTCTCCATGGTGCGGATCTGCACCGGCGATGTGTGGGTGCGCAGCAGCATGTTGGCGTTGAAGTAGAAGGTGTCGTGCATCGCCCGTGCCGGGTGGTGGCCGGGGATGTTGAGCGCTTCGAAGTTGTGGTAGTCGTCTTCGATTTCGGGACCGGTGGCGACGCCATAGCCGATGTTGGCGAACAGGCGCTCGATACGCTCCAGGGTGCGGGTGACGGGATGCAGGCCACCGGAGGCCTGACCACGCCCGGGCAGGGTCACGTCGATGCGTTCCGCGGCGAGGCGAGCGGCCAGGGCGGCCTGCTCCAGCGTCGCCTTGCGGCTGTTGATTGCGTCCTGGACACGTTCCTTGGCGGCGTTGATCAGCGCGCCAGCCTGGGGACGCTCCTCCGCCGTGAGGTGGCCCAGGGTCTTCATGATCTGGGTCAGTTCACCCTTCTTGCCCAGGTAATTGACCCGGAGCTGTTCCAGGGCATTGGTGTCTTCGGTGTGCCGCACGGCCTCCAGTGCTTGGGAGACCAGCGCATCCAGGTTTTCCATCTAGGGACTCCAGATACAAAATAGGGGAAGAGCTATGAGGCTCTTCCCCTATTGATAACGTTGCTTCGCGCCAGGGGCGCGAGATTGCCGGGGGGCTTAAGCCAGCGAAGCTTTAGCTTTCTCGACAATCGCAGCAAACGCCGCTTTTTCGTTCACGGCCAGATCGGCCAGTACCTTACGGTCGATCTCGATGGCCGCTTTCTTCAGGCCGGCGATCAGACGGCTGTAGGACAGACCGTTGATACGAGCACCAGCGTTGATACGAGCGATCCACAGAGCGCGGAACTGACGCTTCTTCTGGCGGCGGTCACGGTAGGCGTATTGGCCTGCCTTGATTACCGCTTGCTTAGCGACGCGGAAGACGCGCGAACGGGCACCGTAGTAGCCTTTGGCGAGCTTCAGGATTTTCTTGTGACGGCGACGAGCGATGACGCCACGCTTAACACGAGCCATGGGTAACTTCCTTTAAATTCTTGACCAGGATTAACGAAGGCGCAGCATGCGCTCGACCTTTTGGACGTCGGATGCATGCATCAGCGACGTACCGCGCAGCTGACGCTTACGCTTGGTGGTCATCTTGGTCAGAATGTGGCTCTTGAAAGCGTGCTTGTGCTTGATGCCACCAGCAGTTTTCACGAAGCGCTTCGCAGCGCCGCTTTTGGTTTTCATCTTTGGCATGTTCGGATACTCCGCATTGAGTGATTACGCATAACAGCAAGGCCTGCCAGTGCCCTGGTAGTTACTTTTTCTTCTTGGGGGCGATGACCATGATGAGTTGACGTCCTTCCATCTTAGGATGCTGCTCAACGGCGCCGTGTTCGACGAGGTCTGCTTCGACCCGCTTCAACAGCTCCATGCCCAGCTCCTGGTGGGCCATCTCCCGGCCGCGGAATCTCAACGAGACCTTGGCCTTGTCCCCCTCGGTTAGGAAACGTACCAGGTTGCGTAGTTTTACCTGGTAATCCCCTTCTTCCGTCCCTGGACGAAACTTGATTTCTTTGACCTGAGCCTGCTTCTGGTTCTTCTTCGCCGCCGCGACTTGCTTCTTCTTCTCGAAGACGTGCTTGCCGTAGTCCATGATCCGGCAGACCGGGGGTACGGCGTCGGCGGTGATTTCCACCAGATCCAGCTTGGCGTCTTCAGCAGCCTGCAGGGCCTCCTGGATGGAGACGATGCCTACTTGCTGACCATCGGCGCCAATAAGGCGAACTTCCCGGGCGGTGATATTTTCGTTGATCGGTGCCCGGGGTGCGGCTCGCTTGTCTTGTCTCATGTCACGCTGCTTGATAGTGATTACTCCGAATCTTGCCGGCCACGCCGGGAAACCGCTTGCGTGAGCAGCTCGCGGAAACGCTCGACGGGCATGGAGCCCAGATCTACGCCTTCACGGGTACGCACGGCAACGGATCGTGTCTCAACCTCCCGGTCTCCAATAACCAGGAGATAGGGAACCTTGAGCAAAGTATGCTCGCGGATTTTAAAGCCGATCTTCTCGTTTCTCAAGTCGGCTTTGGCCCGGAAGCCCTCAGCGTTCAATTCGCCGACGACCTGCTGGGCGAAATCGGCCTGTTTGTCGGTGATATTGAGTACCACCGCCTGAGTCGGAGCAAGCCAGGCCGGGAATAGACCGGCATAGTGCTCGATGAGCATGCCGATGAAGCGCTCGAAGGAACCGAGGATGGCACGGTGCAGCATCACCGGGCGCTGACGACTGTTGTCCTCGGAGATGTAGCTGGCGTCGAGGCGCTCCGGCAGGTTGGGATCGTACTGCAGGGTACCACACTGCCAGTTACGCCCCAGGCAGTCCTTGAGGGTGAATTCGATCTTGGGCCCGTAGAAGGCGCCCTCGCCCGGCTGGTATTCCCACTCCAGACCCGAGGCGTCCAGGGCATCGGCCAGCGCCTTCTCGGCGCGATCCCACAGCTCTTCGGAACCGACGCGCTTGGCCGGTCGGGTGGAGAGCTTCATGATCACGTCGGTGAAGCCGAAGTCGGCATAGACCTGCAGAGTCAGCTTGATGAAGTCGGCCGCTTCCTTCTCTACCTGCTCTTCGGTACAGAAGATGTGGGCGTCGTCCTGGGTGAAGCCGCGTACGCGCATGATGCCGTGCAGGGCGCCGGACGGCTCGTTGCGGTGGCAGGCACCGAACTCGGCCAGGCGCAGCGGCAGGTCGCGGTAGGACTTCAGACCCTGGTTGAACACCTGCACGTGGCAGGGGCAGTTCATTGGCTTGACCGCGAAGTCACGGTTTTCCGACGCCGTGGTGAACATGTTCTCGGCGTAGTTGGACCAGTGACCCGAGCGCTCCCAGAGGATGCGATCGACCACCTGGGGCGTCTTGATCTCCTGGTAGCCGTGGTCGCGCTGGACCTTACGCATGTACTGCTCGAGCACCTGGTAGACGGTCCAGCCATTGGCGTGCCAGAACACCATGCCGGGCGCTTCTTCCTGCAGGTGGAAGAGATCGAGCTGCTTGCCGATGCGGCGATGGTCGCGTTTCTCGGCTTCCTCGATGCGCTGGATGTAGGCCGCCAGCTGCTTCTTGTCCGCCCAGGCGGTGCCATAGATACGCTGCAGCTGCTCGTTCTTGGCGTCGCCACGCCAGTAGGCGCCGGACAACTTGGTCAGCTTGAACGCCTTGAGGAAGCGGGTGTTGGGCACGTGCGGGCCCCGGCACATGTCGACGTATTCCTCGTGGTAGTACAGGCCCATGGCCTGCTCCTCGGGCATGTCGTCGATCAGGCGCAGCTTGTACTCCTCACCCCGGGCCTTGAACACCTCGATGACTTCGGCGCGCGGCGTCATCTTCTTGATGACGTCGTAGTCCTTGTCGATCAGCTCGCGCATCCGCGTCTCGATGGCCGAGAGGTCATCCAGGGTAAAGGGACGCTCGAAGGAGATGTCGTAGTAGAAGCCTTCGTCGATCACCGGGCCAATGACCATCTTGGCGGTCGGGAACAGCTGCTTGACCGCATGACCCACCAGGTGAGCGCAGGAGTGGCGGATGATCTCCAGACCGTCCTCGTCCTTGGCGGTGATGATCTGCAGGTTGGCATCCTGCTCGATGAGATCGCTGGCATCGCGCAGCTGGCCGTCGACGCGACCGGCAATGGTGGCCTTGGCAAGACCGGCACCAATGGACTGGGCGACTTCGGCTACGGTGACGGGCTTGTCGAATGGACGTTGGCTACCGTCGGGGAGAGTAATGACAGGCATGGCGCCTCCTCAACTCAGTGGTGACCCATACCAAGGGCCACATGGTGGGATTGGCCAGTAAGCAGCCGCACCGCTGGAAATCCCGCCGCACAGTGGCAGGGCCGCAAGGCATTCCGGGCGACGCGAAAGGATCACTGGAAAGTTTGGGACGGAAATCCTTTCAGAAACTGAGACCTAGCGCAACCTCGCAAGGGACGGTTGCCCGCTCAACGTGCCACGTTGGGATACTTCTTGAGGAACTGCTTCTGCATTTCCTGGCAGTTTTCCATCAGCGCCTGGCGATCGGCCGGCGAGGTGTCCGCGGCATTGGCCCGCGCCAGGCACTGGTCGATGGCCTGCTGCTCGTTGGCGCGGCTGACCGGCGTGGCATTGTGGCGATAGACGTAGATGATGGAGCCGAAGACCACGACCGCGAACAGGATCGACAGCAGGATCAACCCCAGGCAACCACCCTTGCCGATCTGCCGGCCTTCACCACCCTGCGTCATCATTCGCTCCTCGTTGTGGCAGGCCCTGCTCGCGCCTGGCGAAGCAACGAAGCCCAAGAAAAATCGTCCGTCAGTCTACGTGAAAACCCAGGGCCTCACGACCGAGACAAGCGGTCACACCCCTATTCGAATGATCCACGGAAGACCGACGTGGACTTAAGAAAAGTTTTACCGCGCAAAACAAACTTATGCCGGACTCGATCAAATACTCACCTTGATTAATTCGCAGCAAGATCACCCAGATTAGCCATGCAAACTCGTTCAGCAGCCATTCAAGAAAGCCCCGCTTTTATTAATCCAGTGTTAAGCGATACGGCGGAGTATCGACTCCAGGCACTGCAGAACCTGGTTCTGGTACCTGAGCGATAGCCTTACTTCAATTGCATATCCGCTGGAGGCAGCAAATGAACGTCAAGAATAAACTGGCAAAGAGCATGCTGGTCGTCGCCATCGTAGCCGCCTGCTCGTCTGCGGCCATCGCCGCAAACCAAGCCCCCTCGGCAAACGAGCTGGGCAGCTTCCAGGCCCTGTCCACCCAGGGGCAACGGGCCTTCACCGACATCTCCGCGGCACGCCTGGAGCTCTTCCAGGGGCAAACGAAGCAAGCGGTGTCCCATGTCAAGGACGCCCAGCAGGCACTCAAACTTGCGCAGTCGGATAATACCGCGCTGAAAAAAGCCGCGAGTGAATTACAGGTCAAGGATAATCAGGGCAAGGCCGATACCAGTACCACCGTAACCTCCTGGTTACCTATCTGGGGCGATACCGTGGTGCAGGACAGCTATATGGCCAGCCCGCAGAAAGTTAAGGCAGTGGCCGATGCCAATAACAAACTCAAACATGGCGACGCCAAGGGTGCTGCGGAAACCCTGCGCCTGGCCGATGTGGATATCGATGCGGCCATTGCCCTGGCACCGCTCAAGCAGACCATGACGGACGTCGACCAGGCGGCCAAGCAACTGGCCAGCGACAAGTTCTATGAAGCCAACCTGACGCTCAAGCAGGCTCAGGATGGCGTGCGCTACGCCTCGACGGCCCTGGACTTCACGGCGAACAAACACGGGCTGCAGCCGGCGGGCTCCTTCACCGAGACCGTTACCCCGAGCAGCTGATGGCTTGGGGCGGACAACAGGGCGATCGCGAGATCGCCCGGTTAAACGACTCCATGCCGGGCAAGTCCGCCTCGATCACGGCGTGCAGCATGGGTAATAGAAAGGGCGATCTCTTGGATCGCCCTTTCTATTACCCGCCACCGATGGGAATTTCGTTTTGCCAGGTCCAGCTGATCCCAAACCCATACCCCTCCCCGCATAAGCCTTGGCGAGACCTGTCCACAGCCGCCGGCACCTAAAACTTCAAGGCGCCAAACATGGGCTGCCGCTGCAGGAAAGGCAGTCGGTGTGCAGATGACACCCAGGCCTGTTGGCGCGTTGCAGCTCCACTTCGCCCACAAGTTCGTACAGGCCTTCACCTCCCTGCAGGCAGAGCAACCAAGCCCCGCCGATACCTCCCCGCCAGGCGGCTGCCAACGCTCGGATCAAACATGGCCATCCAGCTCTGCGCATATCGTCCTGAAATGCACGATTGTGCGTAATCTTGCTTAATCATGCATGATCAGCTAACACTGGTATGAGGTGTGATTACCCCTACTGCCGTCTTATTTCGGAGCCTCTCCAATGCAACATGTGCAACTCGCCGCCCAACAGCCTTCGGGAGCGATCGAGCAATGGGCGACCCGCGCCGGCTTCCTCATTGCGGGTTCGGCCATGGCCGCGTGGGCACCCCTGGTGCCCGTCGCCAAGGCGAGGATCGGCGCCGATGATTCGACGCTTGGCCTCCTGCTGCTTTGCCTGGGCCTGGGATCCATTGTCGCGATGCCCATCGTCGGCATCCTCGCCAGCCGCTTCGGATGCCGTGCAGTGATCGCGACCAGCTCGGTGGCACTGGCGCTGGTGCTGCCGCTGCTTGCCGTCGCCGATTCGCTTCTCGGCATGGCCATAGCCCTGGCCCTGTTCGGGGCCAGCGTTGGCGCCCTGGATGTCGCGATCAACATCCAGGCCGTGATGGTCGAGAAGGACAGCGGTCGCAACATGATGTCCGGCTTCCACGGCCTGTTCAGTGTCGGCGGGATCGTCGGCGCCGGCGGCATGAGCGTTCTGCTGGGGGCTGGAATCCAACCGCTGGTTGCGACCCTGGTGTTCAGCGCGTTGTTGATCCTTCTACTCGCGGCCTCAATCAAGGGTCTGCTGCCCTACGGCAATCATGACGCCGGGCATACTCCGCTGTTCACGTTGCCGCGCGGGATCGTCGCCTTCATCGGCCTGCTCTGTTTTCTGATCTTTCTCGGCGAAGGCGCGATCCTGGACTGGAGCGCCCTGTTCCTGATCGATGCCCATGACGTCGCCCCGGCACAGGCCGGCTTTGGTTACACGGTATTCGCGTTGGCCATGACCCTTGGTCGTCTGACCGGGGATTGGATCGTGAAGACGCTGGGCGGCCTGAAAGTGGTCGTAGGCGGCGGCCTACTCGCCGCGGCAGGCTTTCTGATGGCGGTGCTGGCACCCAGCCAGCCCTTTGCCTTCGCAGGCTTTCTGCTCGTTGGCCTCGGAGCCTCCAACATCGTCCCGGTGCTCTTCAGTGCCGCAGGGCGGCAGACCCGGATGCCTCCAAGCCACGCCATTGCCGCGATCACCACCATCGGCTACGCCGGCATTCTCATCGGTCCGGCAGCGATCGGTTTCGTGGCCCAGCATTGGAGTTTGAGTGCAGCGCTGGTGCTGGTGGGGGGCGGGATGGCGTTTGTTGCGCTCACCTGGCCGATGACAGCAAGACAGCAAAATATCTAGCGCTTCACCTTCGCCAGAGCCTGGCAGCCGCTATCGAGCCCTTGGCAACGGCGGAATGGCATAGTCGCCGGTCACTGCTCCTTCTTCCATGCGGATCGAGCACCAGGCTCTCGGCTCAGGCCCCTTCCCAGAGGAACACACCAGACGCCAGGGGATCATGTCGATCCGACAGGGTTTCGCTATCACCAAGAAGGCCAAGGCGAACAGGTCGTTGAGTATCAGGCCGCCGGGACGGATCAGCAGCCCTGACAGCTGAACGCCTTCCCATCTCATCCCCAAACGAAAAAAGGGCGACCCTTTCGGATCGCCCTTCTTCTTACCCGCCAGCAGTGCGGGTTTTGTTTGGTAGGCACGATTGGATTCGAACCAACGACCCCCACCATGTCAAGGTGGTGCTCTAACCAACTGAGCTACGTGCCTGCTGTGGGTGCGCATTCTACAGCGCGAGACTTTAGCGTCAAGCCCTTTTTTCAGCTAAACGCCTGAAAACGTGAAATTTTTTTGAGGTCTAGGAAAGACGCCGGGCTGGGCGCCGTGGATAGAGCAGGATGGAAAGCCAGAGCGCGAGGGTTTCCACTGTCACCGCCAGCGCCAATCCCAGCCCTATTCCCCAGCCGATGGCTTCGGGGGTAAGGACCACCTGATAGCGATATTGACGCAGGGTCTCGTCACGCAGCTCGCCGTTGGGCCGTACCAGGATGTGCCAGGCCCGCTGGTACCAGGGGCCTTGCAAGGCCTGCCATTCTTCGTTGAACAGCGCGTTACGGCGCATCAGTACGCCAAGGCTGTCGGCGTCGCTGCGAAAAACCGGATCCTCACTGGTCTGATAGTGGGCCAGCAGGCCGTCGAGACTGCCCTCGAAATATTGTTGCGCGGTCCGCCGGAAGCCGCCCAGGGCCTGATCGGACTCCAGGCGATGGGCGTCCACGCGCTGCTCGTAGTCGAGCATGAAACCGGGGATCTGCACCCCTACCAGCAAGGCCAGGGTGAACAACAGCAGACGAATATAGCTGCGCAGCATCGTGAGGTAGGTTCCTGTCTAGACGCGACCCTGGGTGACGATCTCGCCATCCCACCAGAGATGCCATTCCCCCGGCTGATGCAGGGTCCAGACCTCGTCGCAGGTCAGCGGCTCGGTGGCGATGATGGTGACGACATCATTGGGCGTGGTCTCGGCCTTGAAGTCGATGCGTACTTCCGCATCACGCAACTGGGCCGGACCGAAGGGGGAACGGCGGGTGATATGGGCCAGCTTGGTGGTGCAGAAGCTGAACAGCCAGTCGCCATCGCTGAGCAGGCAGTTGAAGACGCCCTTCTTGCGAAAACCATCGCAGGCGTTCACCAGTTGCGGCAGCAGCATCTCCACCGGGACGGGTTCGGGAAAGCGCTCGCGAACCTGATCCAGCAGACTGCAAAAGGCCGTCTCGCTGTCGGTAGTGCCTACCGGTCGGTAGAAACGCGGCTCGGGATGAAAATCCTGCAGCTGGCCATTGTGGGCAAAGCTCCAATAGCGCCCGCCCAGCTCGCGCACGAAGGGATGGGTGTTGGCCAGATTGACCGCCCCGACATTGGCGTGGCGGATATGGCCGATCACCGTGTGGCTCTTGATCGGATAGCCCTGGACCAGCTTGGCCACTTCGGAATCGGCGCCCGGCAAGGCATCCTTGAACAGGTGCAGGCCCCTACCCTCGTAGAAGGCCACGCCCCAGCCGTCTCGATGCGGACCGGTACGACCGCCGCGCTGCATGAGGCCCTGGAGACTGAAGACCAGATCCGTGGGCACGTTGGCACTCATGCCCAGCAATTCGCACATGTCCGTCCCTCCGGGGTGGCTGCCTGGTTCAACGGCGGCTGCAGCCGCTGCCCTTCGCGGTCATGCTGAAGGGGTCACGGCCCAGGCGCAAGCCTGGATTACAGACGGGGTTCGACGCGCTCGCTGCGGCCACGGGGCTCACGGCGCTCCGCAGGTGCTGCCGGGCTGCGCAGTGCCGTCGGCGATTCCGGCTGTGGATCATCCGCAGGGCTTTCCGCGGCGACCGACGCAGGACGCGGATGGGAGCGGCGGTACAGCCAGCGACAAAGGACGAAGATCAGGTAGAGCACCACGCCGATGGTGCCAGCCGCCGCCAGATTGGCCACGGCCGACCAGGCACTGTTGCCGACCTTGAACACCAGGTCCAGCACCGTCACGGCGATGGCCGGCGCATAGAGGCCATGCTCGGCATCCACCAGAGCCGGGGTCACCAGCAGCACGGCCACCACCAGGCGGATAGGTTCGCGCAACCAGCGCCAGAGCCAACCGGTGGCCTTGAAAGACACCACCAACAGCAGCAGCGCGGCGACGGCGTAGACGGCCCAGGCGATCAGGTACTCTTGCTCGGTCATTGCGATCCATGGCGATAGCGGAAAGGAGAAGCCTATGATAGCGGTTTTGCCCCGCCCGCGTGCTCTTGCGCGGCGCCCAAGGAGCCCGCATGACCCAAGCCCCCATTGCCCGCCGCGCCCCCGGTGACGATCCCTACGCCTGGCTGGAGAGCCGCGACGCCCCCGAGGTGCTGGCGCACCTGGAAGCCGAGAACGCCTACCTGGAAGCCGAGCTGGCACCCGAGGCCGCCCTGCGCGAACAGCTGTTCGAAGAGATCCGCGCGCGCATTCGCGAGACGGATCTGTCGCTGCCCGTCCCCCGCGGCGACTATCTCTACTACCAGCGCACCCAGGCCGGTGACGAATACGGCCGTAACTATCGCTGCCGTCGCCCCGCCAATGGCGACCTCACGCCCGATCCGGCGACCGAAGAATTGCTGTTCGACGGCAATGCCATCGCCGACGGCGGCTTTCTTTCGGTCGGCCGCTTCACCATCAGTCCGGACCAGACCCGGCTCGCCTACAGCCTCGACCAGGTCGGTGACGAGACCTACCGGCTCTATGTGAAGGAACTGGCCACCGGCCTGGTGACCGAACTGCCCTTCGAGGAGTGCGACGGCAGCCTGACCTGGGCCAACGACAGCCGCACCCTGTTCTTTGGCGAGCGCGACGAATCCCATCGTCCGCACAAGCTCTATCGCTACCACCTGGGCGATGCCGAGCCGCAACTGGTCTTCCACGAGACCGACGGGCGCTTCTTTCTCGGCTGCTATCGTTCGAGCTCCGAACGCAAGCTGCTGCTTTTGTCGCACAGCAAGACCACCAGCGAAGCCTGGGTGCTGGACGCGGATCGGCCGGACGAGGCCTTCGTCTGCCTGGCGCCCCGCGAAGAAGGTCATGAGTATTTCCCCGATCATGGCGTCGATGGCTGGTACATCCGCAGCAACCAGGACGGCATCAACTTCGCGCTCTACCAGGCCGCCGAGGAAAGTCCCACGCGCTCGCACTGGCAGCTGCTGGTACCTCACGATCCCGCGGTGATGCTGGAGGACGCCAGCCTCGGCGCCCAGGCGCTGGTCTTGAGCCTGCGCACCGCCGGGTTGCCGATCCTGGAGGTTCGCCCCTATGGTCAGGCCTCCTATCGGGTCGACCTGCCGGACGAGGTCTACAGCCTCGATGCCATGGACGTACTGGAATTCGACAGTCCCGTCATGCGCCTGCGCTACGAGGCGCTCAATCGCCCCGCCGAGATCCGCGAACTGGACCTGGTAAGCGGTACCCAGCGAGTGCTCAAGCAGGTGCCGGTGGAAGGCCCCTTCGACGCCGACGCCTACGAGAGCCGCCGCCTGTGGGCCACCGCCACGGACGGCACGCGCATTCCCATCAGCCTGGTCGGTCGGCGCGATCTGCCGCAGAGCGCCCCGCTCTACCTCTATGGCTATGGTGCCTACGGCCACAGCCTGGACCCCTGGTTCTCCCATGCGCGCCTGAGCCTGCTGGATCGTGGCGTGCGCTTCGCCATCGCCCATGTGCGCGGCGGCGGCGAACTAGGGGAAGCCTGGTATCGCAGCGGCAAGCTGGAACACAAGCAGAACACCTTCGATGACTTCATCGCCTGCACCGAGCATCTGCTGGAACAGGGCCTGACGACGCCGCAACAGGTGGTCATCAGCGGCGGCAGTGCCGGCGGTCTGCTGATCGGCGCCGTGCTCAATCAGCGGCCCGAGCTCTATGCCGCGGCCATTGCCGAGGTGCCCTTCGTCGACGTGCTCAACACCATGCTCAAACCGGACCTGCCTTTGACCGTGACCGAGTACGACGAGTGGGGCGATCCGAACGAGCCCGAGGTGCGCGCGCGCATCGCCAGCTACGCGCCCTACGAAAACGTCAAGGCCCAGGCCTATCCGGCCATCCTGGCGGTGGCGGGCTATCACGACACCCGGGTGCAGTATTGGGAAGCCGCCAAGTGGGTGGCGCGGCTGCGCGAGCGGCGGACCGATCAGGCGCCCCTGCTCCTGCTCAAGACCGAATTCGGTGCCGGACACGGCGGCATGAGCGGGCGTTACCAGGCGTTGCGCGACGTGGCCCTGGAATACGCCTTCGTCTTCCGGGTACTGGGCCTGACCGGCTAGGGAACGGCGGGGGCTCTGGGCAGGTCTTTTCCACAGCTAAAGGAGAATCTGCCATGCACCTAGATGCCCCCACTCCCCCTCTCGCTCCCCCGCCTCGCAAAGCCGCTGCCATCCAGGGCGTGGAACGCCTGGCCTCCGTGGCCGGCGGTGGCTTGCTGCTCAGCCGCGGCCTGGCGCGTGGCGGTCTGCTCGGCCTGCTGACCGGCGCCACCGGCGCCTGGCTGCTGAATCGCGGCCTGCGCGGCCATTGCTCGATCAAGCGCACCCTGACCAAGGTGCGTTTCGAGCGCGACGTCCGCCGTTCGCTGGCCTGGCATTCGGCAGCCTCCCAGACCCGCCGGATCGTCATCGCCCGTCCCCGCGATGAGCTCTATCGCTTCTGGCGCGACTTCTCCAATCTGCCGATCTTCATGCGCCACATCGAACGCGTGGACGTGCTCAACGACCGCTATTCCCACTGGGTGGTCAAGGCGCCCATGGGCCGTTTCGAATGGGATGCCGAAGTCACCGACGACGTGCCGGGCCGCCTGATTGGCTGGCGCTCCTGTGGCTATGCCGGTCTGAACAACCTGGGTTGGGTCAGCTTCGAAGATGTGCCCGGTGGCACCGAGGTGACGGCCGTCATGGCCTACGAACCGCCGGCCGGCCGCCTCGGCCACCTGTTCGCCCGCCTGCTGCGCCGCGACCCTGGCACCCGCATCGCCCAGGACCTGGCCGAGTTGAAGGTGCTGCTGGAACGGGCTCACGCCGTCGGCGATCGCTATGGCGCCGTCGAGCGCACCTCGCACATGGAGTCGCCGCTGGGCTGATCTTCGGCTGTACCGCGGCGTCTCGCTCGGGACGCCGCCACCCTCCTCCCAAGCCATTCAGCCTGTACCGGCTTATCTCGTAACGACCCCAAACCCCGCTTTGCGACACCGCGGTGACAACCGGCGTGCAGCCGCTTGCGACGCCTGGAAAATCAATGTTAGCTTTCGAACAACAGAGCAGTTAATGACAACTCGATAACATTGCAGGCTATCCGGTGTGACCAAGCCACTCTTCTTCCAAGCCCTTGAAGGCGCCTTCGCCGACCTTACGCCCACCGGCAAACGCGTCGCGGGCTACCTGTTGGCCAATCCGGAGAAGCTGCCCTTCGAGACCGCCGACAGCATCGCCCAACGCACCAACACCACCGGCATTTCCGTGGGTCGGCTGCTGCGCTCGCTGGGCTATCGCAATCTCGACGACGTCAAGCAGAGCTTGAGAAACGAAGGCCTGGAAGGCTGGCGCATCACCGATCGCTTCAGTGCCTTTCGCCAGCAGAGCGGACGCAGCGACGCCCTGGACCGCTCTCTGGCCGCCGAGCTCGCCGCCATCGAGGACGTCTACCAGCTGGCCCGCGGTCCGGTGTTCGAACAGGTGGTCCAGCAGCTGACCGGTGCGGACGCCGTGTTCATCGCCGGTATCCAGACCACCCGCGGCGTCCTGGGTAGCTTTCACAGCCTGCTGGAATACATCCGCCCCAAGGCCTTCTACGTCGACGGTCTGTCGGGCACCTACGCCGACATCTTCAACAGCGGCTTCGCCCAGCCCTACCTGGTGGTGGCCGACTTTCGCGCCTATTCCAGCGTGACCCGCAAGCTCTGCGAAGCCGCACGCGATGCCCAGCTGCCCATGGCGCTGATCACCGACTACCACTGCCCCTGGGCACGGGATTACCCCGCCGACCTGCTGCAACTGCGCCTGGAAGTCGACCAGTTTTGGGACTCCCTGGCCCCGCTGGCCTGCCTGCTCAACCTGCTGGTGTCAGCGGTGGCGGATCGCTCGGGCGATGCCTTGGAACAGCGTCTGGCCAGCAACCGCGCCCTGCAGCAGCGCTTCGGGCAATTCGAATGAGCGCCGGCACCCCTCTTTACTCCAAGGAAGCATCCCGTACCGTGAACCATCCGGAACTCGTCGAGATCGACGCCCACCACTATGGTGTGGACATCCACCTGGTCTATGCGACCGCCGACAACCTGGCCGGCAAGGTGCTCTACCAGGACGCCCACTGCCTGCTGCACCGGGATGCCGCCGCCCGCCTGCAACGCGCCAGCGCGCTGGCGCAACAGGCCGGTCTGCGCCTGCAGGTGCTGGATGCCTACCGCCCGCCCTATGCCCAGCAACTGCTGTGGCGGGTGCTGCCCGACGCCCAGTACGTGAGCGATCCAGCGCAGGGTTCGCACCACAGCCGCGGCGTGGCCGTGGACGTGACCCTGCTCGACGAGGCCGGTGAACCGCTGGATATGGGTACCGGCTTCGACGACATGCGCGAGCTGTCGCACCTGTTCAATCCGGCGCTGCCCGCTGCCGCCCAGCGCAACCGCCTGCTGTTGCTGGGCATCATGCAGAGCGCCGGCTTCACCTTCATCCCCAGCGAGTGGTGGCACTTCGAACTGCCCGACGCCCGTCGTTATGCGCTGATCGACTACCACCATCTCAGCCAGGAGGAGCTCGCCGCCCTGCTGAACTGATCCTGCCGGCGACCGGGTCATTCGAATCCGGCGCCGCGAGCCCATCGCTCGACCGCCTTGCCCACTGCCGAAACACCCATAAACCCAAACAATCCGAGGTACCGGCATGTTCTCGTCTTCGCGCACCTGCGTTTCATCGGCGTCCCGCGTGCTCGCCCTGGTTTCCCTGCTGGGCCTCGGCGCCTGGCAACCGGCCAGCGCCGCCACCGCGACCGACACCCTGGTCATCGGTAAGCCTGCAGATCTGCAGACCGTCGATCCGGGCGTGACCTTCGACAACAACGACTGGACCGTGACCTATCCGGCCTACCAGCGCCTGATGCGCTACAAGGTGGAAGACGGCAAGGGCAGCACCGACGTCGAGGGCGACCTGGCCAGCGGTTGGACCGTGTCCCCCGACAACCTGGTGTGGACCTTCACCCTGAAGCCCGGCAACAAATTCGACGATGGCAGCGAGGTCACCGCCGAGGCGGTCAAGTTCTCGGTCGAGCGCCTGATGAAGCTCAAGCAGGGCCCGTCCAGCATCTTCCCGGCGGACATGGCGGTGACCGTGGTGGATCCGCAGACGATCAGATTCACCCTGCAGAAGCCCTTCGCGCCCTTCCTCTTCGCCCTGGCCCACGACGGCGCCAGCGTGATCAACCCCAAGGTGGCCAGCACCCACGGCAAGGACGTGGACGCCTGGCTGGCCGGCCATACCGCCGGCTCCGGCGCCTATCGCCTGGCCGCCTGGCAGAAGGGCCAGTCGCTGACCCTGGAGCCCAACCCGCACTACGCCGGCAAGGCGCCCACGCTCAAACAGGTGGTGATCCGCATCATCGCCGAGCCTTCGGTACGGCGCCTGCAACTGGAACAGGGCGATCTGGACATCATCGAGGACCTGCCCGAAGACCAGGTCAAGGCGCTGGCGCAGAAGTCCGGCTTCGTCACCACCGCCTACCCCTCGCTGCGGGTGACCTACCTCTACCTCAACAACAGGCGCGCACCCCTGAACGACGTCAACGCGCGCAAGGCCGTGGTCGACTCCCTCGACTACCAGGGCATCGTCGAAGGCATCGCCATGGGCAAGGCCAAGCTCATGAACGGCCCGATCCCGGACGGCATGTGGGGGCATGATCCGAGTCTGCCAATGCCCAAGCAGGACCTGGAAGCCGCCCAGACCGCCCTGGGCAAGGCGCCCAAGATGCGGGAGCTGCAATTCCTCTACTCGGACAAGGATCCGGCCTGGGAGCCCATCGGCCTGACCCTGCAGGCGGGCCTGGGCACCCTTGGCGTCAACCTGAAGATGGAGAAGCTGGCCAACGCCACCTTCCGCGAACGCCTGGGCAAGGGCGACTTCGACGTCGCCATCGGCAACTGGAGTCCGGACTTCGCCGACCCCTACATGTTCATGAACTTCTGGTTCGACAGCACCAATGCGGGACTGGCGGGCAACCGCGCCTTCTACAGCAATCCCAAGGTGGATCAGCTGCTACGCGACGCCGCCAGCGTCAGTGACGTGGCTCAGCGCAAGGCGCTGTACCAGGAGGCCCAGAAGATCGTGGTGGGCGACGCCGCCTACGCCTACCTCTACCAGAAGGCCTACACGGTGCCGATGCGCGCCGCGGTCAAGGGGTACGTGTTCAACCCCATGCTCGAGCAGGTCTTCAATTTCGCTGCGATGTCCAAGTAAGGGCGACGGGTGCCGGCGCGCTCCGGCACCCGCCTCGCGAGGTATGCCATGGCCTTCTTCCATCTGCTGCGCAAGCAGCTGACCGATATCCTCATCGTGGTGATCGGGGTATCCCTGATTACCTTCGTCATCTCCCACCTGATCCCGGGCGATCCGGCGCGGCTGATCGCCGGCGAGCGTGCCAGCGATGAAATCGTCGCCGGTATCCGTCAGCAGCTAGGTCTGGACCTGCCGCTCTACCAGCAATACTTCCGCTACATGGGGGACCTGCTGCAGGGCGATCTGGGCCAGTCGATCCGCACCCATCGCCCGGTGTTGGAAGACCTCCAGCTGTTCTTTCCGGCCACCCTGGAGCTGGCCCTGGCGGCGCTGCTGCTGTCGATCCTCATTGGCGTACCCCTGGGCGTGCTCTCGGCGGTCTACAACAACCGCTGGATCGATCACATCAGCCGCACCCTGGCGGTGGCCGGCATCTCCACCCCGGCCTTCTGGCTGGGCCTGGGGCTGATCGTGCTGTTCTACGGGCATCTCGGCTGGCTGCCGGGCGGCGGGCGGCTGGACCAGGGGCTGACGCCACCGCCGACGGTGACCGGCTTCTACCTGATCGATACTCTGCTGGCGGGCGATCTCACCGGCTTCGTCAGTGCGGCCAGACACCTGTTGCTGCCGGCGGTGACCCTAGCCTTCGTCAATCTCGGCGTCATCACCCGGCAGATCCGCGGCGCCATGCTCGAACAGCTGGGCGAGGACTATATCCGCACCGCCCGCGCCTATGGCCTGTCGCAGACCACCGTGGTGCTGCGCCACGCGCTGCCCAACGCGCTGATTCCCTCCATCACGGTAATCGGCCTGGCCCTGGGCGACCTGCTCTATGGGGCAGTGCTCACCGAGACCGTGTTCGCCTGGCCGGGCATGGGCGCCTATGTGGTCAAGTCGATCCAGGCGCTGGATTTCCCGGCGGTCATGGGCTTCGCCATCGTGGTGTCCTTCATCTACGTCCTGCTCAACCGCTTCATCGACCTGCTCTACCGGCTGGTCGATCCCCGCATCGGCAAGGTGAACTAGCATGACGACCCTGACCGCTGCGCGCCCCCGCTGGCGCGAGCAGACCGCCTGGCTGGCCTGGCGCATCCGCCGCAATCCGCTGATGCTCACGGGGCTGGTGATCACCCTGCTGGTGCTGCTGTGCATGGTCGCCGCGCCCTGGCTCGCGCCCTACCAGCCCAACGCGCTGAAACTCACCGCCCGCCTGCAGGCACCCAGCGCCCTGCACTGGTTCGGCACCGACGAGGTGGGTCGCGACCTGCTCAGCCGGGTGATCTACGGCAGCCGCCAGTCGGTGGGCGTCGGCCTGTTCGTGGCCTTTGCCGCCTGCGCCATCGGCGGCCTGCTCGGCTGCCTGTCGGGCATCGTCGGCGGCGCCTTCGATCGGCTGATGATGCGCCTGATGGACATCATCCTCTCGGTGCCTTCGCTGGTGCTGATCATGGCCCTGGCCGCCGCCCTCGGGCCGAGTCTGTTCAACGCCATGCTGGCCATCACCCTGGTGCGCATCCCCTTCTATGTGCGCCTGGCCCGCGGCCAGACCCTGAGCATCCGCCAGCTGGCCTATGTCCAGGCAGCACGCACCTTTGGCGCCGGCAAATGGCACCTGGTGCATTGGCACGTGGCCCGCAACGCCATGCCGCCGCTGCTGGTGCAATTCAGCCTGGACATCGGCAACGCCATCCTCATGGCCTCGGCGCTGGGCTTCATCGGTCTGGGCGCCCAGCCGCCCACCGCGGAATGGGGCGTGATGGTCGCCAGCGGCCGCAATTTCATCCTCGACCAGTGGTGGTACTCGACCTTCCCGGGTCTGGCGATCCTGGTCACCGCCATCGGTTTCAACCTGCTGGGCGATGGCATCCGCGATCTGCTCGATCCTCGCCAAAAGGGCAAATGACATGGGCCAGCCCGTTCTGCACATCGACCAGCTGAATCTAGAATTCCCCGGCTTTCGCAGCAGCGCCAAGGCGCTCAACGGCGTCAGCCTGAGTGTGGCCCCCGGCGAGATCGTCGGCGTGGTGGGCGAGTCCGGCTCGGGCAAGTCGGTCACCGCGATGCTCACCCTCGGCCTGTTGCCACCCGGCAGCTACCGGGTCACTGGTGGCAGCGTCAACCTGGTGGGCCACGACATGCTCGCCTTGAGCGAGCGCCAGCTGATGGAGGTCCGCGGCCGCGAGGCGGCGATGATCTTCCAGGAGCCGATGACCGCGCTCAATCCGACGCGGCGCATCGGCCGCCAGTTGCTGGACGTGATTCGCCGCCATACCGCGCTGGATGCCGCTCAGGCCCGCGCCAAGGCGATCGAGTTGCTCAAGGACATGCACATCGCCGATCCCGAGCAGATCCTCGAACGCTATCCCTTCGAGCTGTCCGGCGGCATGCGCCAGCGCATCATGATCGCCCTGGCCTTCTCCTGCGATCCGCAGCTATTGATCGCCGATGAGCCGACCACCGCGCTGGACGTCACGGTGCAGCGCCAGGTGCTGCTCCTGCTGCGCGAAAAGGCACGGGCCCGGGGCACCGCCATCCTGCTGATCACCCATGACATGGCCCTGGTCGCGCAATTCTGCGATCGCGTCTATGTGATGTACGCCGGCGGCATCGTCGAACAGGGGGCTACCGCGGCGGTCATGCAGGCACCCCGACATCCCTATACCCAGGGCCTGCTGGCCTGCCTGCCGGAAAAGGCGGTGCCCGGCAGCGACCTGGCCAGCATCCCCGGACAGGTGCCCAACCTGGCCCAGCTACCTGGCGGCTGCAGCCTCAAGGATCGTTGCAGTCGGCGCCATGAGCGCTGCGAGACGCGCCCCGCACTGCTGCCGACGGACACCCCCGATCACCTGAGCGCCTGCTGGCTGCAGGCGGAGGACGCCCCGGCATGAACACCTTTTCCCCGCCCGCCGTACCGCTGCTGGAGCTCAGCGGCATCGAGGTACGTTATCCGGTGGGCCGCGACTGGCTCGGGCGCACCAAGGGCCAGGCCCATGCCCTCAACGGCATCGACCTGCGACTATTTTCCGGCGAGACCCTGGGCGTGCTCGGCGAATCCGGCTGCGGCAAGAGCACCCTGGCCCAGGTCCTGATGGGGCTGGTGGAGCCGGTGAGCGGCTCCCTTCGAGGCTCGGCCCGTGGCGAGCGCAACATCCAGATCGTCTTCCAGGACCCGCAGTCCTCGCTGGATCCGCGCCTGCCGGTGTGGAAGCTGATCACCGAGCCGCTGGTGGTGCGGGGTCGCAGCTCCTCTGTCGAATTGCGCGCCCTGGCCGAGCGCCTGGCGGCGCAGGTCGGTATCCGTCCCGAATACCTGGATCGCTACCCGCACCAGTTCTCCGGCGGCCAGCGCCAGCGCATTGCCATCGCCCGGGCGCTGTCGTCGGATCCGGACGTCATCATTCTCGACGAGCCCACCTCGGCCCTGGACATCTCGGTGCAGGCGCAGATCCTCAACCTGCTGGCCCAGCTGCAACGCGATCGCGGCCTGACCTTCGTACTGATCTCCCACAACGTCTCGGTGGTGCGCCACCTGGCCGACCGGGTGGCGGTGATGTACCTGGGGCAGATCGTCGAGCTGGGGGCGGCGGCAGAGGTGCTGGAGCAGCCCAGCCACCCCTATACCCGACTATTGCTGGAGGCGGTGCCGCGGCTGGATCAGCCGCTCACGGGCAATGCCGCGGCGCAGCGCACCGAGCTACCGGGCAACCGAGTACTGCCGGCTGGCTGTTTCTTTCGGGATCGCTGTCCGCAGGCGGGCACCGGTTGCGAGCGACCTCAGGCACTGCTGCCAGGTGAGTTGGCGGAGGTACGCTGCCATCGCGCAACAGGCCTGACGGCGCAGCTGCGGACCAGCTCCGCGGCGGTCTGAAGCCGGGATCAGCCCGCGCGAAAGATCAGATAGTCTTCCCAGTCGTCTTCGGCGACCTGGGTTTCGCTGAGCATGCGGCCGGATTGGGAAATGCCGGCCTTGTGCACCGCCTCGCGGTCGTCACAGATCAGCGGGTGCCACTCCGGCAGATCCTTGCCCTCGGCCACCAGGCGATAGCCGCAAGTAGGCGGCAGCCAGGCGAACTGGTCGGCCTGGGCCGGGGTGAGCTGGATGCAGTCGGGGACGAAGCGGGTGCGCTCGGCGTAGCGACTGCACTGACAGGTCTTGAGATCCAGCAGCTTGCAGGCGATGCGCGTGTAATAAACGGCGCCGTCGTCCTCGTCTTCGAGCTTCTGCAGGCAGCACAGGCCACAGCCGTCGCACAGCGACTCCCATTCCAGGGCATCGAGCTGATCGAGGGTCTTGCGCTTCCAGAACGGCTGGGTGATGGCGGCCATGGCAGAGATCGTGGCAAGGAAAGGGGGCGCGCAGTCTAGTGCCGCACGCCGCGAGCGCCAAGCACCGTTCGCGCCCTTGTCGACGCCGCCCGACCGGATTACCGTGCCGGACTCCCCTTTCCTCCCGTGGTGAAGCCATGACCAGCAGCAGCCGTACGCCCCAGTATCCCGTAGATCCCCAGTTCGTCCAGCGCTGGTCGCCCCGCGCCTTCGACCCGGTCGCCATCGAGGAAGAGACCCTGCTCGGTTTCATCGAGGCCGCGCGCTGGGCGCCGTCAGCCTTCAATGCCCAGCCCTGGCGCTTCCTCTATGCACGTCGCGACGACGCCCATTGGGAGCTGTTCCTGTCGCTGATTAGTGAATTCAACCGCGGCTGGGCGCAGCACGCCTCGGCGCTGGTGATCATCCTGTCGAAGACCACCCTGCTGCGCGCCAGCAGTGGCGAGGAAGTCCCCTTCCCCAGCCACAGCTTCGATGCCGGTGCGGCCTGGGCCTACCTGGCACTGCAGGCGACCAATGCGGGCTGGCACGCCCACGGCATGGCCGGGATCGACCGCGAAGGCATCCAGCGCGAACTCAAGGTGCCGGCGGCGTTCAAGGTCGAGCTGGCGGTCGCCATCGGCAAGCTGGGCGACAAGGCCAGCCTGCCGGAGTCCCTGCAGGGGCGCGAGTTGCCCAGTCCGCGCCTGACCGTCGAGGAGCTGGCGGTGGCCGGCCCCTATACCTTCGACTGAGCGGCCAACTCGACGGCGCCACGCAGGGGCTGCCCCTGTTGCAGGCGCTGGAGATTGTCGAGAAACAACCGGACCGCCGCCGCCGGCGGCGTGGGCCCGGCGACATGGGCGGTGAGGTGCAGGTTGGGCGTCCGCCAGAAAGGGTGCTCGGCCGGCAACGGCTCCTGACGGAACACGTCGAGCACCGCCCCGGCCAGCTGCCCGCTCTCCAACGCGGCGATCAGCTCGGCGTCCACCACGCTGGTGCCGCGTCCGGCATTGATGAACAAGGCACCCGCAGGCAAGGCGGCGAAAAAGTCCGCATCGTAGAGATCCTGGGTGCTGCCGCTGTCCGGCAACAGATTGACCACGAAGTCCGCATCCCGCGCCACCTGGTGCAGTTCCGGGAGCGGCACCACCCGGGCAAAGCCAGGCGAGGTTCGTGCACTGCGGGCGACGCCGGTGAGGATCATGCCGAACGGCGCGAATAGACGAGCGATGTCCTGACCGATGTCCCCTGCCCCGACCAGCAGCAGACGCCGCCCGGCCAGGGTGCCCGGCACCCGGGTGTCCCAGTGCCCCTCGCGTTGGCTGAGCTGACGCGCGGCCACCTGGCGCTCATGCTGCAACAGATAGGTCAGGACGTATTCGCCGATGCTCTGGCCGAACAGCCCTACTGCTCTGCTGAAGCGATAACCGTCTGGCAGGTCCGCCGCCAGCAACGGCGCATAGCCGGCCCAGGTGGATTGCAGCCAGAGCGGCTTGACGCCCTCGCGCAGCAGGGCTGCGGCACGATCCGGCTGGCCAAGCCAGTAGCATGGCCGCTGGGCAAGACGCACGGCCTCGACCGGGTCCGCCGGCACCTGCAGGTCCAGCTCCGGCGCCAATTGGCGCCAGGCCTCGACATAGCCGGCCGCCGCGTCTTCCAGCAGCAGGACGGCGGTCATAGCGGATCGTTGAGACGCAGCAGTTCTTCGGGCAGGTGCTCGATGTAGTCGTCGCGCTCCAGCTCCGGCGGTGGCATCTGCAGGTGATAGCCCTGCTTGGCGATGTTCTCGAGGACCTTGGCGACGTCTTCCCGGGCCAGCGTGCGCTGCGGGGTGAGCACGAACTCGAAGGCCAGTGCCGGAGGCCCGAAAGCCGCGAGCAAGCCTTCAGGGACCAGAGTCAGGCCCTTGAGCTTGTCGACATAGAGGTACATTTCCGGCTTGCGCGGGCTTCGGTAGATGGAGCAGAGCAGTTTCATGGGGTGTCTTCCAGGGGCGCCGGCGGGGTGCGCTGCGCCTGCAGGTGATCGAGAAGGGCCTGGCCGAAGCGTTCGCGGCGCCAACCGCGCAGGTTCGCCGGCAGTTGGTAGTCGCCATCGGGCCAACCGGTGAGCAGCAAGGCTTCGAGCACCTTCTTGCGCAACATCAGTTCCGGCGCCATGCCCAGGGCCTCGGCATCGCGTTCGCCAATGGCGCGCAAGGCCTTGAGCAGCGACGACGCCTCGTGGGGCAAGGGCTCGGCCTGCAGCTCTGGCCATTGGTCAGCCGGGGTGGCGGCGCCTTCGGCAATCAGTTCCAGCAGGGTATCGCCGTCCTGGCGCACGGTGCGCGGGTGCATGTCGTCGATGCGCGCCAGGGCCTGCTTGTCGGTCGGCTGGAAACGCGCCAGCGGCCACAGCGAGCGTTCGCGCAGGACATGGTTGCGCGGCTGATCGCGCTCGCGGGCACTGACCTCGCGCCAGTGGCAGAGCACCCGCAGCACCGCCAACTGCTGGCGCGACAGGCGCCAGGCCAGCTTGACGTCGCGGTAGGCTTCCCAGGGATCGCTGATGCGCCGCAGATTGGCGACCAGTTCAGCGCCATCTTCCAGTAGCCAGGTGCGCCGCTGATCATCCAGACGCGCGTTCAGGTAGTGGTAGACGTCGACCAGATAGGTCACGTCGGCCGCCGCGTAACGTTCCTGCAACGGCGTCAGCGGCCGTTGCAGCCAGTCGGAGCGGGTCTCGTCCTTGGGGATGTCGATCTTGAGCACTTCGGCGACCAGCCGCGAATAACCCATGGAATGGGCCAGCCCCAGATAGGCCGCCGCCAGCTGGGTGTCGTACAGCGGCTGCGGCAGGCTGCCGGTCAGGCGCAACAACACTTCCAGGTCTTCGCTGCAGGCGTGCAGCACCTTGACCACCGCCGGGTCCTCCAGCAGCGCGGCGAAAGGCGTCCAGTCACCGATGCACAGGGGATCGACCAGGTAGGCCTGTTCGCCGTTGCCGATCTGGATCAGACCGGCCTTGGGATAGAAGGTGTCGACCCGCATGAATTCGGTGTCGAGAGCGATGAAGGGCAGGGTCTGGCACCGCGCGCAGAGGGCGGCCAGCGCCGCGTCGTCGCGGATCCAGTGAGGGGCAGAAGTCAAGGGCGCACTCCGAACAGATGAGCCGACAGTATAAGCCACCCGGGCCGGTTCTTCGGTGCCGCTTGACGCCCCTGTCACACACCGGGAAACGTGGCATTCAGCGGCTTTCCAGGCGGGTTCGTCGGATGAACGCCTGATGACCGCCCCGAACCAAACGTGACCGAATAGTTTTTTTTGTATTCGCAAGCAGGGCCTGCTAAAAGCTGAGTGTGCGCAGGTACTCACTCGGACTTGGGAATCCGCGGAGGTAAGCGCTTCTCGCCTTTCAATGGAGCTGCAAGAGCATGAAAACAATAAAACTGACCCTACTTGCATTGGCCGTTTCGAGCGCTTCCGGCTATGCCCTGGCGAACGGTCTGGCTATCAACGAACAGAGTGTCAGCGGGATGGGTACCTCCTTCGCCGGACGCTCTTCCTCCGCGCAGGACGCTTCCACCATCTATGGCAACCCGGCTGGCATGTCCCGCCTGGGCCGTGAGGTGTCCCTGGGTGGCGCCTATATCCACGCCAAGATCGACATCAAGGACGCCAGTGGTCGCTACGCCAACGGCCAGGCCGTGCAGGGCAGCAACGATGGCGACATGGTGCCCACCTCGGTGGTGCCTTTCGGCTACTTCGTGACGCCGGTGGATGACCGCCTGCACTTCGGCCTGGGTGTCTACGTCCCCTATGCGCTGATCAGCAACTACGAGCACGCCTTCCAGGGTCGCTACCAGGGTCAGGCGAGCAAGGTGGAAGTCATCACCATCCAGCCGACCGTCAGCTACAAGATCACCGACAAGGTGTCCGTCGGCTTTGGCCCGACCATCAACCGCATCGAAGGCAAGCTCAACAGTAACGTCAACTTCGGCAGCACCCAGGATGGCCAGGTCAAGATCGATGGCGACGACACCGCCTATGGCTTCAACGTCGGCCTGCTGGCGGACCTGACCGATGACCTGACCTTCGGCCTGACCTACCACTCCAAGGTCACCTACAAGCTCAAGGGCAACACCGAGGTGACTGGCGCCAACAGCCAGGCCAGCCCCATCACCAATGCCCTGGTCAGCCGCCTCAATGGCAAGTATGACGCCAGCCTCAACATCACCCTGCCAGAGAGCAGCGATGCCTCCTTCACCTATCGGCTGAACAACGACTGGACGATGTACGCCGGCGCCACCTGGACCCGCTGGAGTCGCCTGAAGTCGATCGACGTGGAGAACGAGGGCACCCCCACCCTGCCGGTGCTGGGTTCGCCCCTGGCAACCGTGACGGAAGAGCTCAACTGGAAGGACACCTGGTCCTACGCCATCGGCGCGGCCTATCAGCTGAATCCCCAGTGGGTGCTGCGTGCCGGCATGGCCATTGACCCCTCCCCGGCGGACAACGGCAACCGCAACGTGCGCATCCCGGTGGGCGATCGCAAGACCTTCTCGGTGGGCGCAGGCTGGTCGCCGACCAAGGACATGACCATCGATGTGGCCTATGCCTATCTGTGGGAAGACGATGTGTCGATCAATCGCCCCGCTACCTCGACCAAGGCAGGCTACAGCGCCAAATACGACAACAGCGCCCACGGCCTGGGTGCCCAGCTGACCTACCGCTTCTAAGAGCGCCAGGGTCCGTCTGCCGAAGCCGCCGCCAGGCGGCTTCGTGCTTTTCCGGATATAGAGCGAGCATCAGCTACCGGCTGCGATCACCAGCCTGACCTCTTGCCTAGGCCCGGAGCGCCCAGTAACCCTGCTCCTGCCCGGCGTACCAGCGCTGGAAGTCTTCCAGCGACAGGGCGCCGGCCACCAACTGGCCCTGGATCTGGTCGCAGCCGAGCTCGGTAAGGACCTGCAGCGCCTGGTGGGTCTCCACGCCTTCGGCCACCACCCGCAGGCCACGCAACTGGCCCAGCTGGACCAGCAACCTGATCACCTCCTGATCACCGGGCAGTTGGCAATGCTCGATGAACTGCCGATCGATCTTCAGCTCGTCGATGGGAAAGCTGCTCAGGCAGGCCAGCGAGGAATGCCCGGCGCCGAAGTCGTCCAGCGACAATTCGAAGCCCATGGCCTTGAGCTGGCGCAGGCAGTCGAGCACCTGTACCGGATTGCTCATGGCCCGGGACTCGGTGATCTCCAGGCAGAAGCCGGCGGCCACGGCACCCGTCTCGTCCAGCAGCCGGCCGATGCGGGCGATGAAGGCTGGGTGCTCGAGGTCCAGCAGCGACAGATTGACGTTGAGTTTGAGGGCACCTAGCTGCCGCTCGCGCTGCAGGTGCATGCAACGTTCCAGTACCCAGAGCGTGATGTCGCAGATCTTGCGGCTCTGTTCGGCGATACCGACGAAGGCGTCTGGCTTGAGCAGGCCCAGTTCCGGATGCTGCCAGCGGATCAAGACTTCGGCGCCCTCGACCCGGCCATCCGGCAGCGCGATCTTGGGTTGCAGATAGAGCCGCAACTGGTCGTGATCCACGGCGAGGTCCAGGGCATCGAGCATGGCAATGCCGAGCTGCCGCTGGCGCTCCTGGTCCGGATCATGGAAGGCGAAGGGCAGCTGCCGCCGACGCGCATCTTGCAGGGCGGTCTCGGCGTTGGCCAGCAGGGCTTCGGCGCTGGTGCCGTGTTCGGGGTAGCAGGCGATGCCGAAGGTGATGCGCAGGGATACCCGCTGATTGCCACTGACGAAGGGTTTCTCCACTAGGTTGCGCAGCGACAGCAGCGCCGCCTCCGCCGAGGCGCCGTCGAACCAGGGCAGCAGCAGGACGAAGGTGTCGGCGCCGATCCGCGCCACGCCGTTCTCTTCCGGCGCCGCGACCCTTAGCCGGCGGGCCAGATGACGCAGGATCTTGTCGCCGCCCTCCTGGCCAAGCAGTTCGTTGATGTTACGGAAGTTCGCCACGTCCAGCAGCAAGACGGCGAAACGCCCGGCTGCGGCGCGCTCGATGCGCTGGCGGATCTCCAGGACCAGCCGCACCTGGTTGGGCAGGCGGGTGAGCATGTCACGAAAGGCCAGCTGGCTGATGCGCCGCTCGCGCGCGGCGAGGGCGGCGCCCATCTGGTTCATGGCGCGACCCAGCCGGCCGACCGGGTCCCGCCCTTCCTTGAGGCCCAGTTGATAGTCGCCATCGGCGATGCGTTCGGTGGCCTGCCCGAGGCGGGCCAGATAGCGGTTGAGGGCGCCTGCCAGTATTCGACTGACCAACGCCCCCAAGGCAAAGATGATCGCGCCTATCAGCAGCGAATCCAGCAGAGCCGACTGCTCTGCCGCTGCTATTCCTTCCATGAACATGTCCGCCCCTATGACGACTGCTTGCCCGTCCTGCCCGGGAATGGCCAGGAACAGGGAACGGAAACTGCCAAAGTTATCCTGGTATTCCGCGAAACGAGGTTGATGATCGGCAAACACGGCGCCGAGTTCCGGCGGGGCCTGATCGTAGAGCTGGCGATAGTCGCCGAAGTAGCCAACGCGGATTTCTTCCTCGTTGGCCGAATCCATGATGAAGCGAAAGCTCGAACCGTCCTTGACGAAGGCATAGAGCGACGCCAGCCCGGCCTTGCGGGCATAGCGATCCAGGGTGATCAGGGTTCGCTGGTAGCGTTCGGGATCGGCCTGGGCCGGATCCTGCAATTGGGCGAGATAGTCCTCGCCGAGAATTTCCGGCAGCGCCAGGGCCGCGCTCATCAAGCGATAGTCGATGCTCTGGCTGCTGGCATCGCGGGCCTGGCGATAGCTGTGCAGGGTAAACAACAGGGTGCCCAGGGCATCCACCAGGATGAACGCCAGAAAGAAGGTGGCGAACAGGCTGCGCGGTTTGAGGCTGAGCCGCGACGCGGGGGCGACTTCCCGGGGCGAGGCGGCGCTTTGGGGCGCATCGGGCATTGGGGCTCCTTGTCCAGTTGACGACGACTCCCTCTGGATCCGCACGTGCCGAGGTGGCTTCGCTGGGCGCGCAACCAGGCGCCTTCTTAACGGTTTAACCAGGGTCGTTCAAGGACGGAGGTCGCAAAATCCCGGGTATCTCACGCTTGGGTCGATTTTTCAGCCCAGCGACAGGGCCAGCGCGACCAGCACCCCGCTCTCGGCGAGCTCCAGCAGCGCTCCGGCGGTATCGCCGGTGGTGCCGCCGAGACGCTGGCGCAGGGCACGACGCACCAGCAGCGCGACCATGGCGGTCACCAGCAGCGCGGTCACGCCCTGGGGTAGCAGGACCATACCGATGGCCCCCAGCAGCAGCACTCCCTTGAGCGCAGTCCGTGGCAGGTGGCGACTGAGCAGATCGCCGAGGCCACCGGGGCGCACATAGGGCGTGGTCAGCAACAGCCAGGGCAGCGCCAGGCGACCGGCCAGGGGCGCCAGCCACAGGCCGGCCGGCGCATGCGGTAGCAGGACGACCAGGGCGCTCCACTTGAGCAGCAGGGTCAACAGCAGCGCCAGCACGCCCATGGGGCCGCAGGCCGGATCCTTCATGATGGCCAGGGTCCGCTCGCGATCGCCATAGCCGCCGATCCAGGCATCTACCGTGTCGGCCAGGCCATCCAGGTGCAGGCCGCCGGTGAGGATCACCCAGCCGGCCAGCACCAGCGCCGCCTGCAGGAAGACGCCGCCCGCCGCGCTCAACCAGGCGATCAGGCTCAGGAGCGCGCCCAGCAGCAAGCCCACTGCGGGATACCAGAGCACCGAGCGGCCGACGGCCTCGGCGGGCGGCAGGCCGGGCAGCCGGATCGGCAGGCGCGTGAGAAACTGCACGGCGATCAGCAGCGGCAGTGGCATCAGCTCTCCTCCAGCGCCAGTGGCTGCAGGGTCGCATAGGGCGCCTCGACCTGCAGCAGGTCCTTGGCCGCCAGACCGCGCTGGCGAGCCAGCAACAGGCGGATGACGCCGCCGTGGGTGACGAGCAGGCTGCGCCGCCCGTGCAGGCGTGGACGCCAGCGCGCCACCGCTCCCAGCACTCGTTCGGCGAAGGCGGCCACGGGTTCACCGCCAGGGGGGGTATAGGCATAGGGATCGGCCCAGAACAGCCCCAGGGCCTCGGCCTGGTCCTGCATGAGCTCCGCGGCGCTATGGCCTTCCCAGGCGCCGAAATCCAGTTCGCGCAGATCCGCCTCCACCATCAGTTCGGTGCCCTGCTCCGCCGCCAGCCACTCGGCGAAGCGCGCGCAGCGTTGCTGCGGCGACGTCAGGATGAGTTCGAACGGTGGCTGCGCGGCAACGGCGGCGCGCATTTGCTTCCACCCCTGTTCCGACAGTGGCGGATCGAGGCGTCCACGAAAGCCTTCGGGGCCCTCGGTGACGCCATGGCGCAGCAGCCAGCAATCAGTCATGGGCGCGACTGGAGACACTGGCTTCGGCGAAGGTCGCCATCTCGCTGTGCAGGCGGCAGGACAGTTGCAGCAGGGGAACCGCCAGGGCCGCGCCACTGCCTTCGCCAAGGCGCAGGCCGAGATCCAGCAGGGGTTCGCCGCCCAGGGCCAGCAACACCGCCGCATGACCGGGCTCGGCGCCGCAATGGGCGAACAGTAGCCAGTCGCGGGTGTCGGGTTGCAGGTGCTGGGCACAGAGCGCGGCCACCGAGCAGATGAAGCCGTCCACCAGGGTCGGCAGGCCCTGCTGGGCACAGGCCAGGTAGGCGCCGGTCAGGGCGGCCAGCTCGAACCCCCCCAGGCGGCGCAAGAGTTCATAGGGATCCTGCAGGGTATCGCCATGGCGCAACAGGGCGCGCTGGATGACCGCCACCTTGCGCGCCACGCCATCGGCATCCAGCCCGGTCCCGGGTCCGGCCAGGGCCAGCGGCGAGGTATCCAGCAGCACACTGGCAATGGCGCTGGCGGCGGTGGTGTTGCCGATGCCCATCTCGCCGCCAATGAACAGATCGGCACCCCCGGCGCAGGCGCGCAGGACGGCGTCGCGCCCGGCCTGCAGCGCGGCCTGGCACTGGTCATGGGTCATGGCCGGGGTCAGGGTGAAGTTGGCTGTACCGCGTCCGAGCGGCAGGTCGATGACGCCGGGCAAGGCTTCCAGGGGCGTGACGGTGCCCAGGTTGATGACTTCCAGGGCCGCGTCCAACTGCCGGGCGAGCACGCTGATGGCCGCGCCGCCGCGCACGAAGTTGCGCACCATCTCGGCGGTGACGGCCTGCGGATAGGCCGAGACGCCCTCCTCCACCACCCCGTGATCACCGGCGAAGATGGCGATGGCGGTGCGCTGCAGCAGCGGCCGGGGCGTACCCTGCAGGGCGGCCAGCTGGATGGCCAGCACCTCCAGGTCGCCGAGCGAACCGCTCGGCTTGATCAATACCGTCTGCCGCTGGCGTGCGGCTTCGGCCGCGGCGGTATCGGGTTGGCGGCAGGGTCCTTGCCACCAGGGTATGCTCATAGCGGGGTTCCTTTGAGGGTCAGGGGGAGACCGGCGACGGTCAGCACCACGCGCTCGCAGCGCGCGGCCAGGGCCTGATGCAATTCGCCGGCGGCATCGACATAGCGCCGGGTCAGCTCGCCCAGCGGGACGACGCCCAGCCCGGTCTCGTTGCTGACGAAGATCAGGCGACCAGGCAACTGTGGCAAGGCGTCGAGCAGCTGGGTGCAGGCTTGCTCAAGGCGCCGGGGATCATCGAGCAAGAGCAGATTGGTCAGCCAGAGGGTCAGGCAATCCACCAGCAGGCAGGCATCCGGCGCCGCCAGAGCCTGCAGGCGTTCGGCCAGCGCCAGAGGTTCTTCCACCAGCGCCCAGTGCGCCGGCCGGCGGGCGGCATGACGTTCGATGCGCCGGGCCAGCTCGGCATCGTTGCCCCCGGCGGTGGCGATATAGGTGACGGCAAGGCCGGACTCGGCGGCCAGGCGCTCGGCCAGGGCGCTCTTGCCGGAGCGAGCGCCGCCCAGGATGAATTCGCGCATCTAGAGCTCGCAGAGGGCGCGCAGGCGCCCGGTGTCCAAGTGATGCTCGACCAGATCGGCCAGGCGCTCCAGATCCCGTTCGCGCAGGGCGTGGTAGTCCAGTTGCTGGGGTTCGGCGAGACCCGCCCAGCGCAGCAGGGCAACGCTGGCGGCGGGCGACTCGAACAGGCCGTGCAGGTAGGTGCCCAGCACCTGGCCGTCGTCGCTGAGGCTGCCATCGACGCGACCATCGGCGAAGCGCAGCACAGGACGCGCCAGCGCCGCACCCTGGGTGACACCGGCATGAATCTCATAGCCCGCGACCTCGGCCGCGCCGTCGCACAGCCAGCCGTGCACGTTGCGCAGCTGCTTTTCCGCCGCCAGTTCGGTGGTCATGGCCAAGAGGCCCAGACCGGCGCTGTCGCCGGGCGTGCCCTCCAGGCCGAGGGGATCGGCGATCCGCTCGCCGAGCATCTGGAAGCCGCCGCAGATGCCCAGCACCCGCCCGCCGTATCTCAGGTGACGGGCGATGGCCGCGTCCCAGCCCTGGGCGCGCAGGAAGGCCAGGTCGCTGCGCACGCTCTTGGAGCCGCCGAGGATGATCAGATCCGCTGCGGGCAGTTCCTCGCCCTGGCGGACGAAGAGCAGCTCCACCTGGGGATGCAGGCGCAGGGGATCGAAGTCGGTGTGGTTGCTCAGCCGCGGCATCACCGGTACCGCCACCCGCAGCCGCGGACCCTGCTTGGCGACCTGGCCGGTGGCCAGGCGATCCTCGGCTTCCAGGTGCAGGTCGTGCAGATAGGGCAACACGCCCATTACCGGCTTGCCGGTGCGGGCTTCGAGCCAGTCCAAGCCCGGCTGCAGCAGGGCCAGGTCGCCGCGAAAGCGATTGATGATGAAGCCGGCGACCCGCGCCTGCTCGCTGGGCTCGAGCAGGTCCAGGGTGCCGACCAGATGGGCGAAGACGCCGCCACGGTCGATGTCGGCCACCAGCAGCACCGGGCAGTCCACCGCCTCGGCGAAGCCCATGTTGGCGATGTCGCCCTGGCGCAGGTTGATCTCGGCCGGCGAACCGGCGCCCTCCACCAGTATTACCTGATAGCCCTCTGCCAGTCGGGCATGGGAGGCCAGCACCGCCTCGCGGGCTATCGGCTTGTAGGCGTGATAGGCCTTGGCGTCCATGCTGGTGACGGCACGGCCATGGATGATCACCTGGGCACCGACGTCGGTATTGGGCTTGAGCAGCACCGGATTCATGTCGGTATGGGGCGCCAGGCCACAGGCCTGGGCCTGGACCGCCTGGGCGCGGCCGATCTCGCCGCCATCGGCGGTCACGGCGCTGTTGAGCGCCATGTTCTGCGGCTTGAAGGGCACCACGGCCACGCCCTGGCGATAGAGCCAGCGGCACAGGGCGGCCACCAGGGTGCTCTTGCCGGCGTCGGAGGTGGTGCCCTGCACCATCAGCGTACTCATAGGGGGCTCCGGTAACCGGCCAGACCGGCGTCCAGCCGCTGCCAACCCGACTCGTCGCCGGGCAGGCCGACTCTCAGGGCGCCAAGCGCAGGGAACAGGCGGGTCAGAATGGCCTGGCGGGCCAGGTGTTCATGCAGGGCTGCGGCATCGGGACGCCGCAGCAATTGAAACAGGACACAGCCGCCGCTGGGGGCCAGGGCGTGTCGGACGAGCAACGCGGCCAGGCGCTCGCCCGCCTGCAGCAGCGCCTCACGCTGACGCTGCTGGCCCTGCTGATCGGCCAGCAGTTGCCGGGCGAGATAGCGGCTGGGGCCGTTCACCGTCCAGGGCCCGAGGTGCTCGTCGAGGCGCGCCAAGAGTGCTGGCGCCGCCAGCACGAAGCCCAGGCGCATCCCGGCCAGCCCAAAGAACTTGCCAAAGGAGCGCAGGACGATCAGCCCGGGCAGATCGCTGAAAGGCGCCAGACTCGCCGCCGGAGTGGGATCCATGAAGGCCTCGTCCACCACCAGCCAGGCGCCGCGGCGTTCGAGCCGGGCGTGCCAGTCCAGCAGGCGGGCTGGCGACAGGCGCTGCCCGGTGGGATTGTTGGGATTGACCACCACCACCACGTCCAGCTGGTCGAGGTGGGTCACAATCTGATCTTCGCTCCACTCCAGCACCTCGTGCCCGGCGCGTTGCCAGGCCAGGGCGTGCTCGGCATAGCAGGGTGCCAGCACCGCGACCCGCGCGGACGGGCGCAGGGTCGGCAGCGCCTGGATGGCCGCCTGGGAGCCGGCCACTGGCAACAGCGCGGCGGCCCGGTAACAGGCACAGGCAGCTTCCACCAGGCCATCGTCAGGCTCCGGCAGCCGGGCCCAGGCGCTGGCAGGAATCTCCGGCAGCGGCCAGGCCCAGGGGGCCAGACCGGTGGACAGATCCAGCCAGTCGGCCAGGGGAATGTCGTAGGTGCGCGCCGCGCGCCTCAGGCGACCGCCGTGCTCAAGCAAGCAGCAGCCCTCCCAGGGCGATCAGCAGGGTCCACAGCCAGGCACCGCGGCGCACCAGCTTGAGGGCGCGGGTGATGGCCAGGAAGGTCGGCGCCGGACCGCGACCCAGCACCGGGCGCTCGTGCCACTCGCCATGGTAGCGGGCCGCGCCGCCGAGGCTCACGCCCAGGGCGCCGGCACCGGCCGCCATCACCGGGCCGGCGTTGGGGCTGTCCCACAGCGGCGCCTGGGTGCGCCAGCTTTCGATGGCGCTCCAGAAGCGGCCAAGGCCGGCATAGGTCAGAGCCACCAGGCGCGCGGGAACATAGTTGAGGACATCGTCCAGGCGCGCCGCGGCCCAGCCGAAACGCTCCAGACGCGGCGTGCGATAGCCCCACATGGCGTCCAGGGTATTGGCCAGGCGATAGAGCACCACGCCTGGCGCACCCAGCAGGGCGAACCAGAACAAGGCGGCGAAGACGGCGTCGCTGCCATTCTCCAGCACCGATTCGGTGGCGGCGCGGGCCACGGCGGTCTCGTCCAGCTCGCTGGTCTCGCGGCTGACCAGGTAGCCGACCCGACGCCGTGCCTCGGGCAGATTGTTGCGTTGCAGGGCGCGGGCCACCGGCTCGGCGTGCTCGCCGAGGCTGCGCAGTCCCACGGCCAGATACAGCGCCAGGGGCTGGATGATCCAGGCCAGCCAGTCGATCTGGCAGAGCAAGGCGGTGAGCAGCACCCAGGGCAGCACGGCCAGGCTCCAGGCCATCACGCCATGACTGCGCCAGCCGCGCCCGCCGGGATTGAAGCGGGCCTCCAGGCTATCGGCCAGACGCCCGAACAGCACCAGGGGATGGGCACGGCGGGGTTCACCGAACAGCAGATCGAGCAGCATGCCGCCGACGACCGCGAAGGCCAGCATCATGGCTTCTGGCCCCAGCGATTCTCGAAGACCAGTTCCTCCAGCGGCTGCCCCTGACGCCAGCCCTCCTCTTCCAGCATGGGTCGCGGATAGAAAGCCTCTACCGGCCCCAGGCAGAGGATGGCCGCCGGCTGGGAGCCTTCGGGCATCTCCAGCAGGTTGCGCACGGCTTCCGGTTCGAACAGCGACACCCAGCCCATGCCCAGACCCTCGCAGCGCGCCGCCAGCCAGAGATTCTGGATGGCGCAGGACAGCGAGGCGAGGTCCATCTCCGGCAGGGTACGGCGACCGAAGACATGGGCTTCGCGGCCGTCCATGAGGGCCGCCACCAGCACCTCGGCGCAATCGAGAATGCCCTGCACCTTGAGCTTCATGAAGTCGTCGCTGCGCTCGCCGAGCGCTTCGGCGGTGGCGCAACGTTCTTCCTCCACCAGCTCGTGCAGGCGCTGGCGCAAGGCTGGATCGCTGATGCGCAGGAAGCGCCAGGGTTGCATCAACCCGACACTGGGGGCCTGGTGCGCAGCACCCAGCAGCCGGGCCAGTTGTTCGGGAGGTACCTCGCCACCGCAGAAATGGCGCATGTCGCGGCGCTCGGCGATGGCTCGGTAGACGGCGGCTTGTTCGGCGGGGGTATAGGGGGTCGTGGTCACGGCTTGAGCATCGCGGCGGCCGCGGCGGGTGCCGACGGCATGTAGAAGTGAATATAGCTGGCGGTGAGGCGACCGTCGCGGTAGACCGCCTCGGCGACCGCCTTGCCATTGGGACACAGCCCGCGCGCCCAGGGCGCCTCGGGCGACTCCAGGGCGGAGTGGTGATAGGTGTGGCCGCGCAAGGTGCCCTGCTCGAATTCCACCGATTGCAGCGCCAGCGCCGTCAGGCGCGTCTGCATTCGCGCGCTGCCGGGCAGCAGCCCGAGCAGGCTGGCGGATTCGCCGGCCTTGTCGGTGAGTTCGTCGAGCAGATAGAGCATGCCGCCGCACTCGGCGAGGATCGGCTTGCCGGCGGCGTGATGGGCGCGGATGGCCGCGCGCATGCCCAGATTGTTGGACAACGTCTGCAGGTGCAGCTCGGGATAGCCGCCGGGCAGATAGAGGCTGTCCACCTCCGGCAGCGTCGGATCAGCGAGCACGGAAAAGAACTGCAGCTCGGCGCCCAGGGCGCGCAGCAAGTCCAGATTGGCCTGGTAGAGAAACGCCAGGGCCGCATCGCGGGCCACGCCGATGCGCACCCCCGCCAGCAGCGGCTCGACCACGGCCGGTTCCGGCGCGGCGAAGGCCACCGGCGCTGGCAATTCGATGTCGGAACTGGCACCCAGGGCGTCGGCCGCCATGTCCAGACGGCGATCCAGGTCGGTGACCTCGTCGGCCTGGATCAGCCCCAGGTGACGACTGGGCAACTCGATGCCGGCATCGCGCGGCAGGCTACCGAAGAAGGTCATGCCCGCCGGCAGGCTGCCGCGGATCAACTGGGTCTGCCGCGGACTGCCACTGCGATTGGCCAGCACCCCGGCGAAGGGCAGGCTCGGCCGATAGTGGGCCAGGCCATAGGCCAGGGCACCAAAGGTCTGCGCCAGGCCCGCGGCGTCGATCACCCCCAGCACCGGTACGCCAAAGCGCTCGGCCAGGTCCGCCGCCGACGGCTGCCCGTCGAACAGCCCCATGACGCCTTCGATGAGGATGAGGTCCGCCTCCGCCGCCGCTTCCCATAACAGGCGCCGACTCTCGGCCTCGCCTATCATCCACAGATCGAGCTGGTAGACCGGTGCGCCGCTGGCGCGGGCCAGGATCATCGGATCGAGAAAGTCCGGACCGCACTTGAACACCCGCACCCGTCGCCCCTGGCGGGCATGCAGCCGGGCCAGGGCGGCGGTGACGCTGGTCTTGCCCTGCCCGGAGGCCGGAGCGGCGATCAGCAGCGCCGGGCAGTGCCGCGTATCCCCTACCATTCGATGCCCTGCTGGGCGCGGACGCCGGACTGGAAGGCATGCTTGACCAGACTCATGTCGGTCACGGTGTCGGCGGCCTCGATCAGCGCCGGCGGGGCGCCGCGGCCGGTCACCACCACGTGCTGGTGCGCCGGACGTCCGGCCAGATCGGCCAGCACCTGATCGACGTCCAGATAGCCGTGCTTGAAGGCGATGTTGAGTTCATCCAGCAGTACCAGGCCGATGGCTGGATCGCGCAGGAGCTCCACCGCCACCGCCCAGGCGGCGGCAGCCGACTGCAGGTCGCGGGCACGATCCTGGGTGTCCCAGGTGAAGCCCTCGCCCATGACGTGGTAGCGCACCTCGTCGGGGAAGCGCTTGAAGAAGAGTTGCTCGCCGGTGTCACGACGGCCCTTGATGAACTGCACCACGCCCACCTGCATGCCATGGCCGAGGGCGCGCGCCGCCATGCCGAAGGCGGAGCTGCTCTTGCCCTTGCCGATGCCGGTATGCACCAGCAGCAGGCCACGCTCGTCCTGGGCGTCGGCGATACGGGCGTCGATCACCGCCTTCTTGCGCACCATGCGCGCGCGGTGGCGTTCGTCGCGCTCGGGGCTGGTCGAATCGGGGGTGTCGGTCATGGGGCGGTTCTCCAGGTGCGGGCGCGGCGGAGAAACGGGCAGAGACGCCACCCGCGCAAGGCAGATGGCGACGCCGCGCGAAGCCCTCCGCATCGCCGAGATGAGCGCAAGCGTGGCCGGTCTCCGGGCTGGTGAGCCGATGCCTGGTGGCATCCGCCGCGCCCCTTCCCGGCCAGGGCCAGTGGGCATCGCGCAGCTACTGCTCAACTACCGTTGCGGGGGCAGCGCCGGCTCGACCGGCTTCCCTGTTTCACCCCGCTCCAGGCGGGGCACCACGTGCAAGGGCGCAGGGTACGGACTAGCCGGGAGAGCGTCAATCGATGGCACCGCCCGAACTCGGCGTCGAGCGGACGGGTCCACCCTAAGCACCCACCGCCAGGAGCTACCGGATGAACGATGCCACCCTCGCCGCCTGCATCAAGGCCTGCCTCGATTGTGCCGCCGCCTGCGAAACCTGCGCCAGCGCCTGCCTGGGCGAAGCCAATCTGGACATGATGCGCGACTGCGTCCGCCTGGATCGCGATTGCGCCGACGCCTGTCGCCTGGCCGCCACCTTCATGCAGCGCGACAGCGATCGCGTCGCCGAAGCCTGCGCCCTGTGCCTGGCCACCTGCCGTGCCTGCGCCGCCGAATGTGGCAAGCACAAGGCCGATCACTGCCAGGCCTGCGCTCGGGCCTGTGAAGCCTGCGCCGATGCCTGCGCGGCCATGGCCGCCTGAACCCCTTACCGCGCTGATACCCGCCCGATCCGGTCCGGCCGCTGACGCAGCGCCGGATGCAGGGCGGTGCCCAGGCCCGGTGCGGTTGGTGGTAGCAGCCAGCCCTGCTCCAGTACCGGCAGCTCGGTGACCAGCTCACGATAGAAGCCCGCCAGATAGGCTCGCACCACTTCCTGAAAGATGGCATTGGCTGAGGCCAACCCCAGATGCAGCGAGGCCATCAGCACCACCGGCCCGGTGCAGTCGTGCGGGGCGATGGGCTTCTGATAGGCCTCGGCCAAGGTGGCGATCTTGCGCGCCTCGCTCAGCCCTCCGCACCAGGACAGGTCCACCATCACATAGTCCAGCGCATCGGCCGCCAGCAGATCGCGGAAGGCGCCGCGCATCGCCAGGGTCTCGCTGCCGCAGACCGGAATGCCCGCCAGCCGCCGGAAATCTGCCAACCCCTGAACGTGATCCATCTTGATCGGATCTTCCGCCCAGAAGATGTTGTAGTCCTTGAGTGCTCGGGCGATCTGCAGGGCGCAGGTTGGATTCCACAAGGAATGGAATTCGCACATCACCTCGATGCCATCGCCGACCGCCTCCCGGATGCGCGCGAAGGGCTCCAGCCCCTGGCGCAAGTCGGTGCTGGATAGATACTGGCCGCCACTGGCCAGGGCGAAGGCATCGAAGGGCCAGATCTTCATGGCGGCAAACCCTTCGTCCATCAGGCTCTGGGCCAGTTCGCCCGGGTTTTCCACCGCCGCCACCTGATCGTCGTAGCGCCCGGCCACGCGGGCCTCGCCCTTGGCGATCAACCGGCGCTGCTCACCACCGGTATTGAAGTTGGGACTGGCGCAGGTGTTGTAGGCGCGCATCCGCTCGTGGACCTGGCCACCCAGCAGCTGATGGATGGGCACGCCCATAGCCTGGCCGAACAGGTCCCAGAGGGCGATGTCCAGCGCCGAAGCCGCTCGGGTTTCCACGCCGCTGCCGTTGAAGCCCAGATAGCCACGCAGCAGCGCCCGGCTGTGGGCTTCAATCTGTAGGGGATCGCGACCCAGCAGCAGCGGCGCGCAAAGCGAGTGGATCTGCGCCTCCACCGCTTCGGCGCCGCGAAAGGTCTCACCCAGACCAACCAGACCGCTGTCGGTATGGATCTCCACCCAGAGCAGATTGGGCAATTGCGTGAGCCTGGTGGTTTCGATACGAGTGATGCGCATGGCGCCTCCTCTAGCGCGGTCCGTGGACCTGATTGAGCAGCGTTTCGCCCCGCCGCAGGCGTTCGATGTTGGCGGCGATGAAGGCATAGCGGCGCGCGAACAGCCCATGGGTCCAACCCGAGACATGCGGCGTGCAGACGGCATTGGGCAGTTCTTCGAAGCGATGCCGTGCGGGTGCCACGAGATCGCCTTCGCCAATGGGGTAGCGGTACCAGACGTCCAGGTACGCCTTGGCGATGCGCCGGTCGGCGAGCGCCTGATAGAGGGCGTCTTCTTCCACCACCGCCGCTCGTGCCAGGTTCAGCAGCACGGCCTCCGGCCGCATGGCGGCGAATTGGGCAGCGCCGAAGCAGCCCCGGGTGGTCTCGTCCAGCGGACAGGCCAGCACCACGTAATCGGCCAGGCCCAGGGCCTCGTTCAGCGCCTCGGGCGCAAAGGCGGCATCGGCCCCAGAAGGCACCTGGCCGTCGCGGGCACTACGGGTGATGGCCAGGATGCGCATGCCGAAGGCCCGCGCCCGCTGCGCCACCGCCTGGCCGATCCTGCCAAAACCCAGGATCGCCAGGGTCCTGCCCTGCAACTCACCACGCGGCTGGCGCCCCAGATAGGCATGGGTCCAGCGCTCGCTGGCGAAGGCCGCCTGGGCCTCACCCAGGCGCACCTCATGATCCAGCAGGCAGGCCAGGGCGTATTCGGCCATGGGAATCTCGTGCTCGAAGACGTTGCAGACGCGACAGTCCGCTGCCAGCACTCCGAAATCGATGCCATCGAGGCCAGCGCCAGGTACCTGCAGCAGCCGTACCCTGGGCGCCCGCGTTGAACGCTGCAGACGCATGGCGACCAGGACATCGGCGCCCTCGATTCGCTCGTCCCAGGCGGCTGACTCATGGGCTTCCCGCGGCAAGGTCATAAAGGTGGCCGGGCCGGCCAGGTCCCTGGCAAGCGCCTCCTGGTGCGTGGCGGCTTCACCAATCATCACGATCTTCATCCGGCTCCTCCCCTGTTGAGCGAAAATGGTACCGCTACCATTTCAATCACCCTAGCGTCCAGCAAGTCGTCTGACAACCGCCATCTGTCCTTAGGCGCTACCGCGCTCGATCCACTCGACACCCAGGTCGCGCTGCTGTGGCTCTCCATCACTACCCGCCAGACGGGCCAACAACAATTCCGCTGCCGTGTGCCCCAAGGCCGTGGCATCCACCCGTATCGTGGTCAAGGCAGGCAGGGTATGGGCCGCGAAGGCCATGTCGCCGAAACCGATCACCGCCACGTCGCCGGGCACCGCTAGCCCCTGCGCCAGGGCCTCGGTCAGCACGCCATGGGCCAGGGTGTCGGAGGTGCAGACCACCAGCAGCGGCCGCACCTTGGTTTGGGCGAGCAGCTGGCACAGGGCCTGGCGCCCCTGCTCCAGGCTGGGCAGGCCGGTGAATAGCGCCGGCGCCGTCTCGGCGATGCCGAGGGTGGCCAGGGCCTGACTCAATGACAGACGTCGCCGGGTACCGCGGGGATCGTCCACCGCCACCTGGGCGACCTGGGCATAACCGCCAGCGTTCGCCCGCTTGGCCAGCAGGGCACCCACTGCCTCATGGTGAAACCCTACCGCCTGATCGATGGGCTCAGCGCTGAGATCCCAGGTTTCCACCACCGGCACGCCCGCCGCCTGGAGCCGGGCACGGCTGGCCGGCGTGTGATCAACGCCGGTCAGGATCAGGCCATCCGGCCGCCGACTGAGAATGGTCGCCAGCAGCGCCTCTTCATGCCTGGGATCGTGGCCAGTGACGCCCAGCAACACCTGATACCCGGCCTGGGCCAGTCGCTCGGCCACCGCCTGGTAGCTGTCGGCGAACAGCGGATTGGTCAGCATGGGCACCAGCACCGCCACCAGCCGACTGCGATTGGAGGCCAAGGCCCCAGCCACCAGGTTGGGCATGTAGCCGCTTGCTGCTATGGCGGTCAGTACCCGCTCACGGGTGGCCGCCTTGACGCTTGCGGGCGCGTTCACTACCCGCGAGACCGTGATCGGCGCGACGCCGGCCAGGCTGGCCACGTCGCGGATGGTCACGCTACCGGAGCGGCTTCTCGTCTTGCCCGTCATCCTTCCACCCCTGCGCGCTCTGGTCGCAGCCAAAACCGCCATGCTAACCGGCCCTCCTGGCGGCCACCATTGGCATTACCCGTCGACGCCAGGGATAATGCCCGCCCTTTCATCGATATCCAGGCCTTCGCCATGACCGATACCAACCAAGATCCCCGTTTGAGCCGCATGAAGCGTCGCCTGCGCAAGAAGCAGTACCTGGGTGAATTCCAGGAACTGGCCTTCGAAATCAAGGTGAGCTTCAAGAACGAACTCAGCGAAGACGACCTGGACACCTTCCTCGGCGACTTCATCGACTACGTCGAAGAGCGCAAGCTGGACTACATCGGTGGCTTCGACAACGCCTGGGTCGAAGGCACCATCATGGCCAACAAGCGCTACACCTCGCCCACCGCGGAAGACCGTACCGCTCTGCTGGACTGGCTCAAGGCCCGCGCCGAAGTTGGCGAAGCCAATGCCTCCGAGCTGCATGACGCCTGGCACCACGACGGCGAAGTCTAAGAGACTGTTCGAAGGCGGCTGCGTGTCGGCCAAACGGCGTTGAAAATGGCTTCGGGATGCTCGTTTACCACTCGTAAACGCTGCTTCCTCAGCCATTTTTGCCTTGTTTGGCTCTAGCTCACGAGCCTTGGAACAGCCTCTGGGCAACCCTCGTCGGATAGCTTGGCGCCCGTTGCGGTCGTAAAGGGGAATCCGTTGGAAACCAGGTCCTCATGACGACCCTTCTGCAAATCTCCGATACCCACTTCGGCACCGAGCAACCTGCTGTGGTCGCGGCCCTGGAAGCCCATGTCCGCGAACACGGCGCCGATGTCCTCATCCTTTCCGGGGACATCACCCAGCGCGCCCGGCGCGAGCAATTCGCTGCCGCCAAGACCTTCGTCGAACGCCTGGAAAGCTACGGTATCCCGCGTACCCTGGTGATCCCAGGCAATCACGACCTGCCGTTGTACAACCTCTTCACCCGTTTCCTGATGCCCTATGGCAACTATCGCCGCCATTTCGGCCAGGAGTTGGAACCCAGTTTCGAGAACGACGAGCTGCTGCTGGTCGGGCTCAACACCACCGCCCCGCAACGCCACAAGGATGGCGCGGTGAGTGCCGAGCAGATCGAGCGGGTGGCCGAACGCCTGCGCCGCGCCGGTCCCGGCAAGCTGCGCATCGTCATCGCCCACCAGCCCTTTGGCGCCCTCGAACTCAGTGACCTGAGCAATTTGCAGCACAACGCCGATCACGCCCTTGCCACCTGGGCCGATGCCGGCCTGGATCTGGTGATGGGGGGGCATATCCACCTGCCCTATGTGCTGCCCTTGAGTCGCCAGTACCCTACCCTGCCCCGCGAGGTCTGGATCGTTCAGGCCGGCACCGCGCTTTCTTCGCGCGTGCGGGGCACCTCGCCCAACTCCTTCAACCGCCTGTTGGTCGGTGAAGGCGCGGAAAAGACCGTGGACGTGGAACGCTGGGATTTGCATGGCGATCGTTTCATGGTCGGCGAGCGTCACGAACTGCGCTGGCATGCCGCCCAGGATGCCCTGGCGGAGACCTGAGGCGTCCACGCGGAGCGCCGATGCGCGCTCCTGCGCACTTCCAGCCAAGGAAATTGATTCAAGCTGTTGAAACGGCGGACAGACTGCGGGCGCCGCGTAGTCTTAGGACTTTTCGGCAAGAGTAGCCTCCCATGGAATCCCTGACGCAATCGCTGCTTGGCTTTATCGAAACCCACCAGGCCTGGGCGCCGCTGATCGTCGGCCTGCTCGCCTTCGGCGAATCCCTGGTGCTGCTGGGCGTCTTCATTCCGGCCACGGCGCTGATGCTGGTAGTCGGTGGTCTTGCCGGCTCCGGAGTCCTCGCGCCCGTGCCCCTGGTGCTGGCTGCCATCGTTGGCGCCATCCTCGGCGACATCTGCTCCTACATCATCGGCCGCTGGCTCGGTCCCAACATCGTTCACCGCCCGCCCTTTCGCCGCTATCGCAAGCAGGTGGCCAAGACCCGGCTGTTCTTCCGCCGCTATGGCTTCTTCGCCGTGTTCGGCGGGCGTTTCCTGACCATGATCCGCAACACCGTCCCCCTGGTGGCCGGGATGATGGCGATGAACCAACTGCGCTTCCAGTCGGCCAACGTACTGTCGGCCATCGTCTGGGCGCCGCTGATGATGGGCCCGGGCTATCTCGCGGCCAAGGGCGCCAACCATTTCAGTTTTGCCGGCAACGAACCCCTCTGGATCGGTGCGGGGGTCGTCGCCTTGCTGGGCGCCGGCGCCGTGCTGTTCTTCAAGCAGCGGCTGAAACGCGCCTAACGCCGGGCGGCCAGCGCCTCGCGCAGGCGCTCACGATTCAGCGGCACCTCGCGCAGCCGCAGACCGGTCGCCGCCGCCACGGCGTTGGCGATGGCCGCGGGGATGGCGGCAGTGGTGGCCTCCCCGGCCCCCACCGCCGGCTCCTCGGGCCGATCGATCAGCTCCAGTTCCAGCTCGGGCAATTCATTGAAGGTCAGCGGCGGATAGGCGCCCCACTCCAGACTGGTCACTCCCTGGTGATCGAAGCACACCGCCTGCTTAAGGGTCCGGGCGATGCCCTGTACCACGCAGCCCTCCAGCTGATTGCGCAAGCCGTCCGGATTGACGATCAGACCGCAGTCGTGGGCCACCACCACCCGCGTGACCCGGATACCCGTGGCCTCGCTCACCGCCACCTCCACCACCGCAGCCACATAGGCGTTCTCGTTTTCGTAGCGCAGGAAGGCCAGGCCCTGTCCCTTCACCAACGCGCCGTCCCAGGCCTTTTCGTGCGCGGCGGGCGGTTGCCACCCGGCCTTGGCGGTGGCGGCCTGCAGCACCGCCCGCGCGCGTGGGTCCTGCAGATAGCGCAGGCGGAATTCCAGTGGATCGACACCCGCTGCCATGGCCAGCTCGTCCATGAAGGATTCATTGGCGAAGGTGTTGCCGACTGCCCCCAGGGCGCGCAAGGCCGACGGCCGCAACGGTGAATCCCCGGCTTCCAGCCAATGAGTGGCCACCTGAACATTGAGCAGATCGTAGTCCAGCGGCGCATTACGATTGCCGCCGCCCCTACCGCCCTTGAGCGGCAGGTTGTAGGCCAGCTGCCCGGCGAGCAGCGCCGCCTTGCCGGTCTGGCCATTGGGTCGGGTCAGATGGGTGGGCGTCCAGTTGGCGAAGCGCCAGGCCAGCAGATCGCCAGTCACACTCAGGCCGCCGGCCAGACGCATCAGCATCGCCGGCCCCTTGGGATTCCAGCCGTGCTCGTCGGCCCGACTCCATTGCACCCGCACCGGACGGCCGCACAACTTGGAGAGCAGTGCCGCATCGGCCGCCGCATCATCGGCGCCGTTGTGGCCATAGCAACCGGACGCCTGCTGATAGATGACATGGATACCGTCTTCCGGCAGCCCCAGCAGGTCCGCCAGTGCCGCCCTGAGCTGATAGACGCCCTGGGTGCCGCTCCAGACGGTAGCGCTCTCGGCCCCCACGTCCGCGACTGCGCAGGAGGGACCGATGGAATCGTGATTCTGATAGGGCCAGCGATACTCGGCCTCCAGGCGCTGCGCAGCGCTCGCCAGTTCGCCCGCGACATCGCCGGTCTCCTGCTGGATGTCGGCCGGTCCGGCCTTGGCTTCCAGTCGGGCATAGAGCTCGCCCGGCAGCGGCAGGTCCGGTACCAGGCTCCAGTCCACCCGTAGCGCCGCCGCGCCCTGTCGCGCCAGCCACGCCTGCTCCGCCACCACCGCGACGAAGGCGCCCTCGTAGACCAGTCGTGCGCCGGACGGCAGTGCGCTGGCATCGATACCGCGGATGCTCACCCCCGCCAGTCGCGCCGAGCCGGTGCAGGGCGGTCGCACCACGCAACCGTGCAGCATGCCGGGCAGGCGCAGGTCATGGACATAGTCGAAATGGCCGAACAGCTTGGCGGGAATGTCCTCCCGTGGCACCGAGGTGCCGACCAGACGGTAATCCTTGACGGCCCGGGTGCGCACGGCCTGATTGACCAGCCGCCCCAGGGGCCGTCCGCCCACCAGTTCGCCATAGCTGACATAGCGTCCGGTGGGATCGCCGCGATAGACCACGCGGCCGTCCACCGTGTCCACCACGGCCAGATCCAGCCCCAGGCGCCGCGATCCCTCCAGAAACAGGAATTGCCGCGCGCTGGCGGCGGCCTTGCGCAACTGGGCACCGCCTACCTGCAAGCTCTTGCTGCCAGCGGTGATGCCCTGGTCCGGCGTCAGCCGGGTATCGCCCTGGATCAACCGGGTGGCGGCGAAAGACACGCACAGCTCCTCGGCCACGATCTGCCGCAGCGCCGTGCTGACCCCGGTGCCCAGCTCCACCTTGCCGCTGTAGACGGTGACCTGGCCCTGGGCATCCACTGCCAGCCAGGCGTCCAGTTGGCGCTGATCGAGGATCTTGGCCAAGCTCGCATGGTCAGTCGGGGCTGCTAGCACCTGGGCGGCGAGCGGCCGCTGCAGGCTGAAACCCAGCAGCAGGACTGCACCGCCGCCAAGAAAGGTGCGGCGTGACAGCGTCATGCCGAGGCCTTCCCGTCGCGCAGCAGCACCGCCGCGCGCTTGATCGCGCGCAGGATCCGATAGTGGGTACCACAGCCGCAGAAGTTGGCGGCCAATGCCTGACGGATCTGCGCATCGCTGGGATCCGCCACCCGTGCGAGCAGGGCCTGGGCGGTCATCACCATGCCAGGGATGCAATAGCCGCACTGCGCCGCCTGTTCCTCGATAAAGGCCTGCTGCAGCGCATGAGGGGCCTCGGGCGTGCCCAGACCTTCCAGGGTCAGCACCTCGCGACCGACGAAGGAGGCTGCCGGCAACAGGCAGGCGCGCACCGGCTTGCCATCCGCCAGCACCGTGCAGGCGCCGCACTCACCTAGGCCGCAACCGAATTTCGGTCCCTTGAGGCCCAGTTCATCGCGCAAGGCCTCCAGCAGGGGCATGCCCGGGTCGACGTCGAGCTGTCGCGGCTCGCCGTTGACCTTCAATTCAATGACCGCCACCGCTATTTCTCCGCGTTACGCGCCGCTGCCACATCCTCGGGGCGGATGTCGGCGGCATGACCGCCAAAGCGGCGGCCGATGTAGGTGGCCAGATCGGCGAGCTGCTGATCGCTGAGCAATTCCCGATAGGCTGGCATGAAGGCGTGCTCGCTACGCCCCTGGCGGTCGAGACCGTCGAGCAGGACGCGCACCAGGTTAGTCCCTGTGGGATCGCGCACCACCGAGTAGTTGCTGAAGGACCGCGGATAGGGACCCGCCGGCCCCTGGTCATCCGGTGCGTGACAGCTGGCGCAAGCGGATTGCAGCAAAGCCGCGCTTTCCGCCTCCGCGGCCGTGAGAGGTCCGGCCTCTCCGGGCGGCTGCACCTCGGCGCGCGCCGGGACCGCTCCGGGCTGCGCCGGCAGGGTTCGCAGATAGGCGATCAGGGCACCGAGATCGGCGTCGTCCAGATGACGGGTGCCACCACTTACCACCTCGGCCATGGGCCCGGCCGCCACGGCTTCGCCGCGTTGATGGCCTTCGCGCAGATAGCTGGCCAGCTTGGCATCGCTCCAGCCGCCGAGGCCACGCGGATCCGCGGTGAGATTCCAGGCGGTCCAGCCCTGCTGGGTCGCGCCGGCATAGGCCCGGCCGCTGTCGAGCCCCTGACTCCAGGTCCGCGGGGTATGGCATTCCTGGCAGTGCCCCAGCGCCTCCGCCAGGTAGGCGCCTCGCGCCACCTGCGCATCGGCCGTCGCCGGTAACGGACCTGGCGTGAAGTTGAGCCACTTCCAGCCACGGATCAGCGCGCGCTGGTCGAAGGGAAAGCGCAGCGCATTGGCCGGCGGCGCATAGGGCAGCGGTCGCTGGATCTGCAGGAAGGCGAAGATGGCGGCGACGTCCTCGTCGCTCAACCGGGTAAAGGCGGTATAGGGAAAGGCGGGATAGAGCTGCTCGCCCTCACGCCCCAGCCCGTCATGCAAGGCGCGGCGAAACTCATCCACCGTCCAGTCACCCAGCCCGTGCTGGCGATCCGGGGTGATGTTGCTCGAATAGAGACGACCGAAAGGCGTGTCGAAGGCGACCCCGCCAGCGAAGGGCGCGCCATCCGGGCGGGTATGGCAACCCTGGCAGTTGCCCAGGCGCGTCAGATACTCGCCCCGCGCCAGGGTCGCCTCATCGGCGCCGGCCGATGCGACGCTAGACAGGAGCAGCATCCCCGCCAGCAGGGGCAGGGCAAAGGATCTCATCGGCCCTCCTCGTGAGATCGAACCGGACTGGCGGATGTCGCCGCGGCTTCGCCGTCATCCTAATCGCAGCGGCCAACCGCGGTGGCGTTCACCCCTGGAGGTGAGATGCAGACGACAGTTTCGGCCAGCGCGTCAGCGGCGGCCTTTACATTACCGTGCCGGTCCGGCTGCGTTCTGGCGCGGAATTACCGGATCGCTGACAGCCTCCTTTCCTGATTGCCTACCCTCAGGACAGGAAGGACAAAGACAGCAGATCTAAGCACTTATAGGGGTGGTATTACTTATCGCTTGGGCACGAAGCCATCGGGCTTGGCCGCCAGCCAGTCGACGAATTGGCGGATGCGCGCGTCGCTGAGCAGCAACTCGCGGCTGTTGTATTCCAGGGCCAGGGTCTTTTCGTCGAAGGTCTGGTGGATATGGTTGTGGCAGGGGCGGCAGACCCAGAGGGTGGCGGTGATCCGGCTGACGCGGTCGAATCTCTTGCGCACGTAGGCCTTGTCGTGCAGCGAGCGAGGGATCAGGTGATGGCGGGTGAGCGGCGCCGCCCGACCGCACAGCTCGCAGCGAGCCGGCTGGGGCGGCAGACGTATCGCCTGGGGCATGATGGGCTCCGCATGGGCTGGATACCTATTCGAGCGGCCCGGGCGAAACGGGGTTCAATAGCCGCCGGCGAGACTCGGCGTGACCAGCACCCGCTTGGCCTGCAGGTAGCTGTTCTGCCAGTAGGGTTTGGCCAGGCTGTCCAGGCGTACCGTGCCACCGGTGCGCGGCGCATGGACGAAGCGCCCCTCCCCTACATAGATGCCGGCATGGCTGACCTGACGGCCACCGGCAGTGGCGAAGAAGATCAGATCACCGGGCTGCAGGGCATTGCGCGCCACATTAGGCGAGCCCAGGGTGATCATCTCGCGGGTCGAGCGCGGCAGGGTCACCCCAGCCGCATCGCGATAGACGTAGCCGATCAGGCCGCTGCAGTCGAAACCGCCGGCCGGGGTGTTGCCGCCATAGCGATAGGGGGTGCCGACTAGGCCGATGGCCCGAAAGAGTACATCGTTGGCTGCCTGGGCCTGGCTTTCCAGCAGGGGACGAGAGACGACCGGGGCAGCCGGTGCGGGGGCCTGGGGCGGCCTGCCGGCACAGGCGGCCAGCAGTACAAAGGCGCAATACAATCCGAGGCGAGCCGCATGCGGCATTGGAGACATCCTTAGTTATCCATCGATCACCGTCGGCCTGCCACGCAGCCTCGACGGGTCCTCGAAGCGCACCGGCGAAGATCGCGGCGATACGCCTCAGCGCAATACGCGCTTGCCTTCCAGGAAACTCACCTTCCAGTACTGGTCGTTCAGGCTGTCCACCCGCACCCCGCCGCTCCGGCGACTGGAGGAATGGATGAACTTGCCTTCGCCCATGTAGATACCGGTGTGACTGACCCGGCCACGGCCGTTGCTATTGAACAGCAACAGATCGCCAGGTTCCAGATCGTTCTTGCTGACTACCGGTACTTCGAGATCGATGATCTCGCGGGTGGAGCGCGGCAGGGTCATGCCGGCGCGCTCGCGAAAGACGTAATTGACGAAACCACTGCAATCGAAACCGGCCAGGGTGCTGCCGCCGCGGCGATAGGGCGTACCCACCAGTTGGGTGGCACGATTGAGGATCTGGTCCGCCAGATTCGGCAGCGCCTGACGTGGGCCGACCTCGCGCTCCCAGTCGAGCTGATGCGGCGACTGGGTATGGGGAAAGACCGGACGTTGCTGAGCACCCTCGGTCTCCACGGGCACTGAGCCATTGCCAGCGCCACCCAGGCCATGCAGCGAAGCGGTCTGGAACGTCCGGGAGGTAGCGGCCGAATCCTGGGTAATGGTGGTGTCGGGACTTTGCGGCGCACTCGCACAGGCGGCGAGCAGACAGACAAAAGACAGGGGCACGAGGGGTGCGAGGCGGTTCCTTGGCATGGGCACGACCGTGTCGTTTTTTCAAAGTTTCGACACCTTGCCGACCTGGATCACAGATGGCAAGTTTTTTTAGCCCTCGATGTGACTCAAAAGCCGAGGAAGGACGTCTACGGCCCTTTTTTTGAGTTGAACGGTCGCCAAGCCGCTCAGCGACGAACGGTCCGGATTGATCTCGATGAGGTCACCACCCTGCGCCAGGGTCTGCCCGATCGGCGCCTGGATATAGCCGAAGGCAGCCGTGGTGCCGACGGCGATCACCAGATCGAAGCCCTCCTCCGCTGCATCCTGCAGACGCTGCAGTTCGGTGATCGGCAGGGCTTCCTCGAACAGGACCACGGGTGGCCGCAGGATCCCGCCGCAAGAGTGACAGCGCGGTGGCAACGGACCTGCCAGGTAATCCTGAGCCTCCTCGACGGCCTGCGCGCAACTCATGCAGGCGAGCGGCTCCAGTTGTCCGTGGATCTCGATCAGCCGCTCCGATGGAAAACCCGACTGCCGATGAAAGCCGTCGATGTTCTGTGTCAGTACCCAGCTGCCGGGACGCCGAATGCCGAAATCGGTGATCGCCTGGTGCGCCGCATTGGGCACGGCCGCGGCGCAGGCGCGGCCGAGTTGCGCCAGGTAGCGCCAGCAGAGCTCCGGGCGCTGCCGGAGCATGCTGCCCGAAAGAGCCGCCTCGATGGGGATGCCTTCCTCGGTAAGGCCGTTGTACAGCCCACCCAGGCCACGATAGGTCGGCACGCCCGAGTCGGCGGACAGCCCTGCCCCGGTGATGAACAGCACCCGCCCGGCCCGTTCGAGCAGGCCTTGAGCGCGCGTCAGGGCATCACTCAATGATTCACCGTCAGAGCCAGCATCACCGACAGCTGGCAGAGCGGACGCCCGCTCTGTTCCTGCCAGAGGTTGAAGGCCTCCTGAATCTTCTGCCGATCGCGCTTGGCGGTGGGCGCCTTGTCGAGGATGTTCTGCGCCTTGAGGGCCGTTACCACGTCGTCGGTCGCCAGGAAGGTGTCCTTGCCGGCCATGCGCAGGAAGCGCTGCGCCGACAGGCCACCCAACTGATTGCCACGCTTGGTCAGCAGCTCCCACAGGCCGACGATGTCCTGCCCCGGCCAATCGGCCAGCAACTGGCCGAAGCTGCCGTGGCTGCGCTGGAAATCGAGCACCATCTGAGCGTTGATGGGCACGCTACGCAGCTTGCCCAGGTGGCGGATCAGCCGCGCATCCTGCATCAACCGCTCCAGGCGTTCGCCGCCCATGAGCACCACCTTCTCCGGATCGAAGCCGAAGAAGACCTCCTCGAAGGCCGGCCACTTGGCATCCACCAGGCTGTGCTTGAGCCCGGCGCGAAAGATGCGGCGAGTCAGCAGCGACAGATAGCGGTCATCGCCCACGGACCTCAGGGTCGCGGCGTCCACCGGTTGCGGCAGCCGCGCCTCCAAGGCCGCGCGGGAGCCGCAGCGGTTGAGAGCGTATTCGAGCAGCCAGGCGTAATCCCGCATCAGAGATTCATCACCTGGACGAAGCGCGGCGTCGCGCTGTCATCGATCTTGAGACTGGCGAAGTCGAACAGCTCGCGATCCGCCAATTGCGACGGCACCACGTTCTGCAGGGCGCGGAACATGATCTCGGTACGCCCCGGCGTCTTGCGCTCCCACTCCAGCAGCATCTCCTTGACCACCTTGCGCTGCAGGTTTTCCTGGGAGCCGCAGAGGTTGCAGGGAATGATGGGGAATTCGCGCAAGACCGCGTAGGCCTCGATGTCCTTTTCGTTGCAATAGGCCAGCGGGCGGATCACCACGTTGCGGCCGTCATCGGCCCGCAGCTTAGGGGGCATGGCCTTGAGCGTGCCGCCATGGAACAAATTGAGGAAGAAGGTTTCTACCATGTCGTCGCGATGATGGCCCAGCGCCATCTTGGTCGCACCGATCTCGTCGGCGAAGGTGTAGAGGATGCCCCGCCGCAGGCGCGAGCACAGCGAACAGGTGGTCTTGCCCTCGGGGATCTTTTCCTTCACCACGGAATAGGTATCACGTTCCAGAATGTGGTACTCGACTCCCAGTTCCTTCAGGTACTGAGGTAAAACGTGCTCAGGAAAGCCCGGCTGCTTCTGGTCGAGGTTGACCGCCACGATCTCGAAGCGAATCGGCGCGACCTTCTGCAGATAGAGCAGCATGTCGAGCAGGGTGTAGCTGTCCTTGCCACCGGACAGGCAGACCATGACCTTGTCGCCGTCCTCGATCATGTTGTAGTCGGCGATGGCTTCGCCGGTAAGACGGCGCAGGCGTTTCTGCAGCTTGTTCTGGTTGACCGAAAGGGTGCCCATGGATGAATCCGCGAAAGGAAAAAACGAAAGGCCGGCATTTTACGCGCAAAGCGTCCGCCGCCCTACCCCGAACGTCAGTCCGCAGCGACCGGCAGCCATGAGCGAGACCCAGGCGCTCATGACAGCGCTCCATCAGGAACTGCTCCGGGCCAAGTCCGGCCTGTCGGAATACGAGTTGCTGCAGGCCTTGCGTCGGGCGGGGTCGCCCCTGGTGCCCCCGCGCCCGGTGACCGACAACTACGAACTCTTCCGCCTGCACTTTCGCGTCTTCAACGCGCTCTACCGCCTGCGTGACCAACTGCGCGCCGAACAGCGCGCCGAACTCATCATCAGCGCCCTGCGCATCGAACTGCGGCCCTACCTGCGTGCCCGTGCCGGGCTGGTGGTGGCCGATCCGTTGCGCGCCTACTACCTGGATCTCACCCAGCTCGAAACCACCACCCCGGAAGACGTGGCCGATCTGCTCAATCACTTCTGGGCGCTGGTCAATGGCGAGTCGGAACTGCTGGAAGCCCTGCGCCTGCTAGGCCTGGATCGCTCGGCCGACTACGGCCAGATCCGCCGCCGCTATCGCCAGCTCGCCAGCCGTCATCATCCCGATCACGGCGGCAGCACCGGCCGGCTACAAGCCATCAACGCGGCCATGGATACGCTACGGCGGCACTACGGTCACCAGCCGACCGCGGACGCTAGGTTCAGTCCGAAAAGTGCCTGCACTCGGTGATGCTTCGTTGAAAAAGGCCTGGATCGCCAGCCCGGTCGGAATGCTCATTTACTGCCCGTAACTCGTACGCGAGCCCGGTCCGCTTCCTTAGCCTTTTTCGCGCGGCCGCCCAGGCCTCGCCTGACCATCGCTCGTCGACTTTTCGTACAGAACCTAGGGCGCAGGTACGAGCTTCGGCATAATTGCCCGGTTCCCCAGAGGTTGCCCATGCCTGAACCACTCAGAGACCGGGTCGAAGACTGCTATCGCCAGGCCGAGGCCTTCTTCAAATGCCGCTTTCCTCGTCCCGAGGTCAGCCTGGCCTTGCGTGGCCAGCGCGCAGGCGTTGCCCATCTCACCGAGAATCGGCTGAGATTCAACAAGCAGCTCTATCAGGAAAATACCGTCCACTTTCTCGAACAGACCGTCGCTCACGAGGTGGCACATCTGGTGGCGCATCAGCTGTTCGGTGGCCGTATCAGGCCTCATGGCGAGGAGTGGCAGCTAATCATGCGGGGCGTCTATGGCTTGCCGCCGGATCGCTGCCATACCTATGAGCTGCCACAGCGCGCCCGAACGCTCTATCTATATCGCTGCAATTGCCCGGATGGTCGCTTCGAGTTCACCGCCCAGCGGCACGCCCTGGTACGCAAGGGACGGCGCTATCTGTGCCGACGCTGCCATGGACCGCTGGCCTTCACCGACGAAGTGATCAGCGGCTGAGCCTGCCAGACCCGTTCCGGGTACCGGCAGGCAGGGAAAGCACTCAGCCCTGGGCGAAGACTTCGTCGAACAGGTTGTGCATCGCCAGGAAGGCGCGCTTGGCCACAACCGGGTGGTACTGCTGCTTGCCCGGATTATTGGCTTCGGGATCGGTGAAGGAATGCACCGCGCCGCCATAGCTCAGCAACTGCCAATCCACCTGGGCGGCATCCATTTCCTGGCGGAAGCCAGCGAGCTGCTCGTCAGGCACCATGGGATCGGCGGCGCCGTGCAGCACCAGCACCGGACCGGTGATACGCGCCGCATCGGCCGGGTTGGGCGTATCCAGATTGGCGTGGAAGGTCACCACGGCGCTCAGCGGGGCCCCGTCGCGCGCCAGTTCCAGAGCCGCGCAGCCGCCAAAACAGAAGCCGATAGCAGCGATCTGGTGGACGTCCACCGCCGCCGTCTCAGCCTGGGCGACCAGGGCCGCATAGGCTGCCTGCATGCGCTGGCGCAGCAGGGCGCGATCGCCGCGGATCGGCGTCATGGCCGCCAGGGCCTCGTCGGCGTTCTGCGGACGCACATTGCGACCGTAGAAATCCACTACCAGGTAAGCCAGGCCGTCGGCCTCGGCCAGCGCCTTGGCCTGCTCGACGGCGCCATGGGACACCCCCATCCAGTTGGGTGCAAACAATACGCCCGGACGGGTCGGATTACCGCTGGTGGCGTACACCAGCTGGCTCTCGAACGGTTCACCATCGATTTCGTAGGCAACGGGTTTTACAGTGACATCGACCATGGGGTCCTCCAAAGGGTGGATAGAAAGAAGCCCGCCGAGGCGGGCTTCTCTATCTTTAAGCGGACAATTCCACCAGCAGTTTGTTTAACCGGCGGACATAGGCGGCGGGATCCTTGAGGCTATCGCCCGCGGCCAGTGCAGCCTGATCGAACAGGATGTGCGACAGGTCGGCGAAGCGATCCTCATCGGGCTCGCCATCGAGTTTCTCGATCAGCGGGTGCTGCGGATTGATCTCGAAGATCGGCTTGGAGTCCGGCGCCTTCTGGCCGCTGGCTTCCAGGATCCGGCGCATCTGCAGACCCAGGTCCTGCTCACCGATGGCCAGGATCGCCGGCGAATCGGTCAGACGATGGGAAACGCGGACTTCGCTGACCTGGGCGTCCAGGGCCTGCTTGAGACGCTCGACCAGGCCTTCCTTGGTCTTGGCGACCTCTTCCTGGGCCTGCTTGTCTTCTTCGCTGTCCAGCTTGCCGAGGTCGAGATCGCCACGAGCGACGTCAACGAAGTGCTTGCCGTCGAATTCGGTGAGGTAGCTCATCAGCCACTCGTCGATGCGATCGGTCAGCAGCAGCACCTCGACACCCTTCTTGCGGAAGACTTCCAGGTGCGGGCTGTTCTTGATCTGGGCGTGGCTCTCGCCAGTCAGGTAGTAGATCTTGTCTTGACCTTCCTTCATGCGGCCGATGTAGTCGGCCAAGGACACGTTCTGAGCGTCATCGCTGTTGTGGGTCGAGGCGAAGCGCAGCAGACCGGCGATTTTCTCGCGGTTGGCGAAGTCTTCCGCCGGACCTTCCTTGAGCACCTGACCGAAGTGGCCCCAGAACGACTGGTACTTTTCCGGTTCGCTCTTGGCCAGCTTCTCCAGCATGTCCAGCACGCGCTTGGTCAGCGCCGACTTCATGGAGTCGATCACCGGATCCTTCTGCAGGATCTCGCGGGAGACGTTCAACGACAGGTCGTTGGAATCCACCACACCCTTGATGAATCTCAGGTACAGCGGCAGGAACTGGTCGGCCTGGTCCATGATGAAGACGCGCTGCACATAGAGCTTGAGACCCTTGGGCGCTTCGCGCTGATACAGATCGAAGGGCGCACGGGCCGGCACGTATAGCAGCGAGGTGTATTCGAGCTTGCCCTCGACCTTGTTGTGGCTCCAGGTCAGGGGGTTCTCGAAGTCATGACCGACGTGCTTGTAGAACTCCTGGTAGTCCTCGTCCTTGAGTTCGGTACGCGGACGGGTCCAGAGCGCGCTGGCGCGGTTGACGGTTTCCCACTCGGCGGCGGTCGGCTGCTCGTCTTCGCCACCCTGCTGCTCCTTGGGCAGCTCGATGGGCAGGCCGATGTGGTCGGAGTATTTCTTGACCACGTTGCGCAGGCGCCAGCCATCGGCGAATTCGGTTTCCTCGGGCTTGAGGTGCAGCACGATGCGGGTACCGCGCTCGGGCTTGTCGACGTTCGCGACCTCGAACTCCCCTTCCCCCTTGGACGACCAGTGCACGCCCTCGGCGGCAGGCTGGCCGGCACGGCGGGTATAGACATCCACCTGGTCGGCGACGATGAAGGCCGAATAGAAGCCCACGCCGAATTGACCGATGAGGTTGGAATCCTTCTTCTGGTCGCCGCTGAGGTTCTTCAGGAAGTCGGCGGTGCCGGACTTGGCGATGGTGCCGAGGTGGGCGATCACCTCTTCGCGGCTCATGCCGATGCCGTTGTCTTCGAGGGTGACCGTGCCGGCCTCCTTGTCGAAGCTCAGGCGAATCCTCAGCGTATCCCCGCCTTCGAGCAGTTCGGGCTTGGACAAGGCCTCGAATCTGAGCTTGTCGGCCGCGTCGGAGGCGTTGGAAATCAATTCGCGCAGGAAGATTTCCTTGTTGGAATACAGCGAGTGAATCATCAGGTGAAGCAGCTGCTTCACTTCGGTCTGGAAGCCTAGGGTTTCCTTTTGAGTCTCCACACTCATGCTACGAACTCCGCTATCGATAGGAACGCACCAGATGCCTGGCGATGTCGCCGAGATGGGGGCGCCCGGAGACATTTCAACCTTGGCGCGCTCGGTTCGCGATGCAGGTAGGAATTTGCACGATGCCTGAGCTAGACGCGGAACTTAACTTTTAACGGTGCGCTCGAACGGCTGTCGTGTAGTTCATAAGGAGAAAACACATGAAAAAGCCCTTCGCCATCGCCCTGCTCTTCACTGCCGCCTTCGGCCTCGCCGCCTGTGACAAGCCTTCCGAAAACAAGGCTCAGGATGCTGCCAAGACCGAACAGAAAGCTCAGGAAAACCTGAACAAAGCCGCCGAGCAGAGCAACAAGGCTGCCGAGCAGCGTAACGAAGCCGCCAACGAGGCCGCCAAGGAGCAATCCAAAGGCGAAGCCACCTCGGTCAGCCCGGCTACCGGTACCGCCAACGGCAACGCGCCGGCTACCCAGCCCAAGCCGTAAGCTGTCTGGATACGAAAAAAGCCCGCTGCTGCGGGCTTTTTTGTGGGCGCTGATTCAGGAGCGCGAAGGATCCGGTTCGGCCTCGTCCTCTTGGACGCGTTCGCCAGGCCGCAGGCTTTCCAGCGCTAGGGCGACCAGGCCCACCACCACGGCCGGCAACAGCCAGCCCAGGCCCGAGTCGGCCAGCGGCAACCACTGCACGGCCCCGCTCAGATAGGGCACGCTCAGGCGTGCAGCCTGCAGGCCGTCGAGGATGCCGAAGGCCAGGGCGACCAGCAGCACCGGGCCGAGAATGCGTCCAGGCGCCGCCCAGCGGGCGGTGAAGAAGCTCAGCACCACCAGCGCGATGCACGGCGGATAGATGGCGGTCAGGATCGGCACCGAAATCTGGATCAGCTGGGTCAGCCCCAGGTTGGACACCAGCAGCGAGAAGGCCGCCAGCAGAACCACCAGGCTGCGATAGCTGAAGGGCAGGAATTCACTGAAGAATTCCGCGCACGCGCAGGTCAGCCCCACCGCCGTGACCAGACAGGCCAGGGTAATCAGCACCGCGAGAAAGTCGCTGCCGACACTGCCGAAGGTGTGCTGCACATAGGCATGCAGGACCTCGGCGCCATTGCTGGCGTGGGGCACCAGCGACCCGCTGCCAGCGCCGAGCTGGAACAGGCTCAGGTAGACCAGCACCAGCCCTGCCCCGGCGATCAGGCCGGCGATGATGGTATAGCGCGTCAGCAATTGCGGCGCCGTCACGCCCCGGGCGCGAATGGCGTTGACGATGACGATACCGAACACCAGGGCGCCCAGGGTATCCATGGTCAGGTAGCCGTTGACGAAGCCCTGGGACAGCGCCCGCGAAGCATAGTCCGGCGCTGCCGCGGCAGGACCGCCGGCTGGCCAGAACAGCGCCGCACCACCCAGCACTGCCAGCGCCAGGATCTTCAGCGGACCGAGAAAGCGTCCCACGGTGTCGAGCAGGCGCCCCGGATAGAGCGAGACCACCAGCACCACCAGGAAGTAGGCCAGGCTGTAGAGGAACAGCGGTATGGGTCCGTTGCCCAGCAGCGGCGCGACGCCGACCTCGAAGGACACCGTGGCGGTGCGCGGCGTGGCGAACAGCGGCCCCACCGACAGGTAGCAGACGATGGCCAGGGTGCGGGCGGCCGTCTGGCCGAGCGGCTTGCTCAGGGCATCCATGCCACCGCCGACCCGCGCCAGGGCGATCAGCGTCAGCACCGGTAGGCCGACGGCGGTCAGCAGGAAGCCCAGGGCAGCGCTCCAGACGTGCTCGCCCGCCTGCAGACCGACGATCGGGGGAAAGATGATGTTGCCCGCGCCGACGAACAACGCGAACGTCATGAATCCAAGGGCCAGGACATCCCGGCTTTGCAAAGCTTTCATGGAAGGCAGTACCAGCAATGAGGAAAACGAGGCAGCCCGCCCTCATGGGAGCAGGTCTTGGCGGGGCCACGGCGTGGCCGTTGGAGCGGAAGGTTGCCATCCTAACGAATTACCGGCGAAAAGGCAGCCGGCAGCTGATGAGGCGTCATGAGCGCGCCCATGAAAAAGGCCGCCCGGAGGCGGCCTTTTCTACAGTCAGTCAGACTCAGGCCTGCTTGACTTCCCAACCGGTCAGCTCGGCCAGGGCCTTGCCGATGTCGGCCAGGGACCGCACGGTCTTCACACCGGCGTCCTGCAGGGCAGCGAACTTCTCGTCCGCAGTGCCCTTGCCACCGGAAATGATGGCGCCAGCGTGGCCCATGCGCTTGCCGGGCGGAGCGGTGACGCCGGCGATATAGGACACCACCGGCTTGGTCACGTTGGCCTTGATGTAGGCCGCGGCTTCTTCTTCAGCGCTGCCGCCGATCTCGCCGATCATCACGATGGCTTCGGTCTGCGGATCTTCCTGGAACAGCTTCAGGATATCGATGAAGTTCGAACCCGGGATGGGGTCGCCGCCGATGCCCACGCAGGTGGACTGGCCGAAGCCGGCGTCGGTGGTCTGCTTCACGGCTTCATAGGTCAGGGTGCCGGAACGCGACACGATACCGACCTTGCCCGGCAGGTGAATGTGACCGGGCATGATGCCGATCTTGCACTCGCCGGGGGTGATGACGCCGGGGCAGTTCGGGCCGATCAGGCGCACGCCCAGTTCGTCGCACTTCACCTTGGCATCCAGCATGTCCAGGGTGGGGATACCCTCGGTGATGCAGACGATCAGCTTGATGCCGCCGAAGGCCGCTTCCAGGATGGAGTCCTTGCAGAAGGGAGCCGGCACGTAGATCACCGAAGCATCGGCGCCAGTGGCTTCCACCGCCTCGCGCACGGTGTTGAACACCGGCAGACCGAGGTGGGTAGAACCGCCCTTGCCGGGGGTCACGCCGCCAACCATCTGGGTGCCGTAGGCGATGGCCTGTTCGGAGTGGAAGGTACCCTGGCTACCGGTGAAGCCCTGGCAGATGACCTTGGTGTCTTTGTTGATCAGGACGCTCATTACTTACCCTCCGCGGCCTTGACGACCTGCTGGGCAGCGTCGGTCAGGCTGGTTGCCGCGATGATGTTCAGGCCGCTTTCGGCCAGGACCTTGGCACCGAGTTCGGCGTTGTTGCCTTCCAGGCGAACCACGACCGGCACCTTCACGCCAACTTCTTTAACGGCACCGATGATGCCTTCGGCGATCATGTCGCAGCGCACGATGCCGCCGAAGATGTTGACCAGAACGGCCTTCACGTTGCTGTCGGACAGGATGATCTTGAAGGCTTCGGTCACGCGCTCTTTGGTCGCGCCGCCGCCCACGTCCAGGAAGTTGGCCGGCTTGCCGCCGTGCAGGTTGACGATGTCCATGGTACCCATGGCCAGACCGGCACCGTTGACCATGCAGCCGATGCTGCCTTCCAGGGCCACGTAGTTCAGTTCCCACTTCTGCGCATGGGCTTCACGGGCGTCGTCCTGCGACGGGTCGTGGAAGGCACGCAGCTTGGGCTGACGGTAGATGGCGTTGCTGTCGATGTTGATCTTGGCATCCAGGCAGTGCAGGTTGCCATCCTTCTTGATCACCAGCGGGTTCACTTCCAGCAGCGCCAGGTCGTAGTCCTGGAACAGCTTGGCCAGACCGACGAAGATCTGGGTGAACTGCTTGATCTGGTCACCTTTCAGGCCCAGCTGGAACGCCAGGTCGCGACCCTGGTAGGGCTGAGCGCCCACCAGCGGATCGATGGTGGCCTTCAGAATCTTTTCCGGAGTGTCGTGAGCGACCTTCTCGATGTCCACGCCACCTTCGGTGGACGCCATGAACACGATACGGCGGCTGGAACGATCGACCACGGCGCCCAGATAGAGCTCCTGATCGATGTCGGTGCAGGATTCAACCAGGATCTTGGTGACCGGCTGACCGTTGGCGTCGGTCTGGTAGGTCACCAGACGCTGGCCCAGCCACTTGGCGGCGAATTCCTTGGCCTCTTCCTTGCTCTTGACCAGCTTCACACCACCGGCCTTACCACGGCCACCGGCATGTACCTGGGCCTTGACGACCCACTCGTCGCCGCCGATACGGCCGCAAGCCTCGTAGGCCTCCTGGGGGGTGTCGACAGCGTAGCCTTTGGAAACGGGCAGGCCGTATTCAGCGAACAGCTGCTTACCCTGATACTCGTGGAGATTCATGCTTGTCTACCGTCTTCGTTGGGTATTGCGCATTCGACGCTGTGCGTTCTCCGAGCCGTCCTCCGGACGGTCGCGGGCACCGCGCCACCTGTGACCCCTGCCCTAGTGGGGCGTCTCACACCCCACTCACAAGAGTCCGAGGCGCCTTCCTGCGGTGGAGCCCTGAGGCTCCACGGCGGTCGGCAACCCCGTGGTTCCGTAAATCTCTTACCGCTTCTTGCGATTCACTGCGTGGATCGCATGACCGTTCACCGCCAGGGCCGCTTCGTGCAGCGCCTCGGACAACGTCGGGTGCGAGAACACCATCATGCCCAGGTCTTCGGCGCTGGTGCCGAATTCCATGGCGATGGCGCCTTGCTGTACCAGCTCCGCCGCGCTCGGGCCGACCACATGGACGCCCAGGACGCGATCGGTCTTGGCATCGGCCACGACCTTGACGAAACCGGCGGTGTCATTGGCCGCCAGGGCACGACCGCTGACCGCGAAGGGGAAGGTGCCGACATTGACTTCGACGCCTTCGGCCTTCAGGGCCTGCTCGGTCTTGCCGACCCACGCGATTTCCGGGTGGGTGTAGATCACCGAGGGGACCAGATCATAGTTCATCTGGGCCTTGTGACCAGCGATGCGCTCGGCGACCATCACGCCCTCTTCCGAGGCCTTGTGGGCCAGCATCAGACCGCGCACGCAGTCGCCGATGGCGAACACGCCCGGCACGCTGGTGGCGCAGTGGTCGTCGACGTAGATGTAGCCACGCTCGTCGCTTTCCACGCCGCTGTCGGACGCCAGCAGGTCGGTGGTCACCGGACGACGGCCCACGGCAACGATCAGGCGATCGAAGGTGATCTGCTTTTCTTCACCGGCTTCGGTGTAGTTGACGGTGACTTCTTCGCCATTGACCTGCGAGCCGGTCACACGAGCACCCATGCGGATGTTCAGACCCTGCTTGGAGAGGATCTTGTAGGCTTCCTTGGACACCTGCTCATCGGCGGCGACCAGGAACTTGTCCAGGGCCTCCAGCACGGTGACTTCGGCACCCAGGCGGGCCCAGACCGAACCCAGCTCCAGGCCGATGACGCCGGCACCGATCACGCCCAGACGCTTGGGCACGCTCTGGAATTCCAGGGCGCCGGTGGAATCGACGATGACCTTCTGGTCCACCGGAGCCGGCGGGATGTCGATGGGACGCGAGCCGGACGCCAGGATGACGTTTTCGGCCTCGACGACCTGGACGTTGCCGTCCAGACCGGTGACTTCGACCTTCTTGCCCGACAGCAGCTTGCCGTTGCCTTCCAGCAGGGTCACGCCGTTGGCCTTGAACAGGGTGGCCACGCCGCCGGTGAGGTTCTTCACGATCTGGTCCTTGCGGCCGATCATGGTGGGCACGTCGATGGTGACGTTCGGCGCGTCGATGCCGTGAACCTTAAAGCCCTCGTGGGCCTCGTGGTACTTGTAGGAGCTGTCCAGCAGCGCCTTGGAGGGAATGCAGCCCACGTTCAGGCAGGTGCCGCCCAGGGCGACCTTGCCTTCCTTGCCCTTGTAGCGCTCGACACAGGCCGTCTTCAGGCCAAGCTGCGCGGCGCGGATGGCGGCCACGTAGCCACCAGGGCCGGCGCCGATCACCACTACGTCGAATTTGTCGCTCATACACTAATCCCCTTGGAGCAGCTTCAGGCAGGAAAACTTGAAGCGGTGCGTGGCCCCTGCCCCGCACCGCGAGAGCCGGATCAGATGTCCAGCAGCAGACGAGCCGGGTCTTCCAGCAGGTCCTTCATGGTGACCAGGAAGGTCACGGCTTCCTTGCCATCGATCAGGCGATGGTCGTAGGACAGCGCAAGATACATCATCGGCAGGATCACCACCTGGCCGTTCACCGCCATCGGACGTTCCTGGATCTTGTGCATGCCCAGGATCGCGGTCTGCGGCGGGTTGACGATGGGAGTGGACAGCAGCGAACCGAAGACACCACCGTTGGAGATGGTGAAGGTACCACCCTGCATGTCTTCCATGGTCAGCTTGCCGGCCTTGGCCTTCTTGCCGAAGTCGGCGATGGTGCCTTCCACTTCCGCCAGGCTCATGAACTCGGCGTTACGCAGCACCGGCACCACCAGGCCACGGTCGCTGGACACGGCCACGCCGATGTCCTGGTAGCCGTGGTAGACGATGTCGTTGCCGTCGATGGAGGCATTGACGCCCGGCTGACGCTTGAGCGCCTCGGTGGCGGCCTTGACGAAGAAGGACATGAAGCCCAGGCGCACGCCGTTGTGCTTCTTCTCGAACATGTCCTTGTACTTGGAGCGCAGGTCCATGATCGGCTTCATGTTGACCTCGTTGAAGGTCGTCAGCATGGCCATGCTGGACTGGGCTTCAACCAGGCGCTCGGCGACCTTGGCGCGCAGGCGGGTCATGGGCACGCGCTTCTCGGTGCGGTCGCCAGCGGCGGTCACCACCGGAGCGGCGGCGGCAGCGGGCTTGGCAGCCGGAGCGGCAGCGCCGGACTTCTTGGCCTCGACAGCGGCGACGGCGTCTTCCTTGGTGATGCGACCACCCTTGCCGGTGCCGACCAGGGTAGCCGGGTCGATGCCGTTCTCTTCGGCGATCTTGCGCGCGGCAGGCGCCAGGATCGGATCCTCTTCAGCACCGGCGGCCGGTGCGGCGGCCGGAGCGCTGGCGGCAGCCGGCTGGGCAGCCGGAGCGGCGGCGGCAGTGGCGCCCTCCTCCACGCGAGCGATGACTTCTTCGCTCAGCACGGTATCGCCTTCGTTCTTCAGGATTTCGGCCAGGACGCCATCGGCCGGTGCCACGACTTCCAGCACGACCTTGTCGGTTTCGATGTCGACCAGCAGTTCGTCACGCTTGACTGCTTCGCCGGGCTTCTTGTGCCAGGTGGCGACGGTGCCGTCAGCGACCGATTCCGGGAAGGTAGGGGCTTTGATCTCGATAGCCATTCTATGAATTTCCTTAGTGATCTCTAGTAGTCGCGTGGCGAATCAAACGGAGAAAGCATCGTGCAGCAGTTTTTCCTGCTGCTCGGCGTGCATGGAGGCATAGCCGCAGGCCGGCGCGGCGGACGCATCGCGACCGGCGTATTCCAGACCCAGGCCCTGCTTGTAACCGGACACGGCGCGGCGCATGTGATGCTGGCTGCAGTACCAGGCGCCCTGGTTCATCGGCTCTTCCTGGCACCAGACCACGCGCTCGAGGTTCGGATAGCCGGCCAGTACGTCGGCCAGATCGTCTTCCGGGAACGGGTAGAGCTGCTCCAGACGCACGATGGCGATGTCCTGGCGATTCTCGCTGCGGCGCTTTTCCAGCAGGTCGTAGTAGACCTTGCCGCTGCACAGCACCAGGCGCCTCACCTGCTGGGCATCGATCTGATCCAGCTCGTTGATCACGGTCTGGAAGGAGCCATGGGCCAGGTCTTCCAGGGTCGAGATGGCCAGCTTGTGGCGCAGCAGCGACTTGGGCGTGAGCACCACCAGCGGCTTGCGCAGCGGGCGGATCACCTGGCGACGCAAGAGATGGTAGATCTGCGCCGGCGTGGTGGGTACACAGACCTGGATGTTCTGCTCGGCGCACAGTTGCAGATAACGCTCCAGACGTGCCGAGGAGTGCTCCGGGCCCTGGCCTTCGTAGCCATGGGGCAGCAGCATGGTCAGGCCGCAGAGACGACCCCACTTGATCTCGCCGCTGGTGATGAACTGGTCGATGACGACCTGGGCACCGTTGGCGAAGTCACCGAACTGGGCTTCCCAGACCACCAGCGCATTGGGCGTGGTGGTGGCGTAGCCGTATTCGAAGCCCAGTACCGCTTCCTCGGACAGGAAGGAGTCGTAGATCTCGAACGACGGCTGATTCTCGGCCAGGTGCTGCAGGGGCACGTAGGGTACGGCGTCCTTCTGGTTGTGCAGCACCGCGTGACGGTGCGAGAAGGTGCCACGGCCGACATCCTGACCGGTGATGCGGATCGGATGGCCTTCGTGCAACAGGGTGGCGTAGGCCATGGTCTCGGCGAAGCCCCAGTTCAAAGGCAGACCGCCGGCGGTCATCTTCTGGCGATCTTCGAGGATCTTGCCGACCTGACGCTGGACCACGACGCCTTCCGGAACCTGCAGCAGCTTGTTGGCCAAATCCTGCAGGGTCTTGAGGTCGAAGCCGGTGTCGTGCCGGGCGGTCCAGGCATGGCCGAGGTAGGGTTTCCAGTCGACGAACAGGTCGCGATTGGGCTCCTTGACCAAGCTGGCCACGACGTGACGGCCCTCGTCAAGGGCACCGCGATAGGCTTCGAACTGTGCCTGGACCTGCTCGGCAGTGACCACGCCGGCCTGGGTCAGGGCATCCGCATAGAGATCGCGGGTGGTGCGCTGCTTGGCGATCTGCTGATACATCAACGGCTGGGTGCCGCTCGGCTCGTCGGCCTCGTTGTGGCCGCGACGGCGGTAGCACACCAGGTCGATGACGATGTCACGCTTGAACTGCATGCGGTAGTCGACTGCCAGCTGGGTGACGAACAGCACCGCCTCGGGATCGTCGCCGTTCACATGGAAGATCGGCGCCTGGATCATCTTGGCGACATCGGTGGCGTACTCGGTAGAGCGCGCGTCTTCCTGGCGGTTGGTGGTGAAGCCCACCTGGTTGTTGATCACGAGGTGCAGGGTGCCGCCGGTCTTGTAGGCCCGGGTCTGCGACATCTGGAAGGTTTCCATGACCACGCCCTGGCCGGCGAAGGCGGCGTCGCCGTGGATGGCCACGGGCACGACCTTGTCACCGGAGCGATCGCCGCGGCGATCCTGGCGCGCGCGTACCGAACCTTCCACCACCGGAGAGACGATCTCCAGGTGCGAGGGGTTGAACGCCAGCGCGAGGTGGACTTCGCCGCCCTGGGTCATGACGTTGGAGGAGAAGCCCTGGTGATACTTGACGTCACCGGAGCCCAGCTCGACCAGCTTCTTGCCTTCGAATTCGTCGAACAGGTCGCGCGGATTCTTGCCCAGGGTATTGACCAGCACGTTCAGGCGGCCACGGTGGGCCATGCCGATCACCAGTTCCTTGACCCCATAGGAGCCGGAACGCTGGATGATCTCGTCGATCAGCGGAATCAGACTCTCGCCGCCTTCCAGGCCGAATCTCTTGGTGCCCGGGTATTTGGTGCCCAGGTACTTCTCCAGACCCTCGGCGGCGGTAAGGCGCTCCAGCAGATGGGTACGGACTTCCGGCGAATACTGCGGGCGGCCACGGACGCTTTCCAGGCGCTGCAGGAACCAGCGGCGCTCCTCGGAATCGACGATGTGCATGAACTCCGCACCGACCGTGCGGCAATATGTCTCTTGCAGCGCATCCCTGATTTCGCGGAGAGTTGCTTCCTCTTTGCCGATGAACAATTCACCGGTACGGAAGGTGGTATCCAGATCGGCGTCGGTCAACCCATAGTGGTTGAGCAGCAGATCGGCAGGCGGCTGACGCTGCCACAGACCCAAGGGGTCGAGTTGGGCAGCCTGATGACCCTGCAGACGGTACGCCTGGATCAGACGCAGGACTTCGACCTGCTTCTTCTCGTGTTCGGAACTGACGGTACCGGCCGAGACCGGCTGAGCTCGCCGCTGATTCTTGCCCAGCAGCACGAAATGGTCGCGGATCGCGGAATGCGCGACGTCCGGCGAATTGCCAGTGACCGCGGGAAGCTTCTGGAAGTAGGTGCGCCATTCTTCCGGCACAGCGTTGGCATCGTGCAGAAACAGCTCATAGAGCTCTTCCACATAGGCAGCATTACTGCCGGACAGGTGAGCGCTGTCCCACAGTTGCTGCATCTGACTTTCGTGCATCTAGTTCACCCCTTCGGCAGAGATAGCATCAGCCGATGACCAGCCTCGACGCGAGACCTGGCCTCACTACGACTGCGCCAATGCCCGGATGCGGTTCCGGGTATCCCTGAATGGACATTGGTTGAATCAAGCTATCAAGGTCGCTAACGAACCCGCCCGGCACAACTGGCCGGGCGGGACGTGGATCAGGTACCGCTCTGCAGCAGCATCGCCCGTACATGGCCAATGGCCTTGGTCGGGTTCAGCCCCTTGGGACAGACCGCCACGCAGTTCATGATCGAACGGCAGCGGAACACGCTGAACGGATCGTCCATGGCGGCCAGACGCTCCTGGGTCTTGGTGTCGCGACTGTCGGCCAGGAAGCGATAGGCCTGCAGCAGCGCAGCGGGGCCGAGGAACTTGTCGGGATTCCACCAGAAGGACGGGCAGGACGTCGAGCAGCAGGCGCACAGAATGCACTCGTACAGACCATCGATCTTCTCGCGGTCTTCCGGGCTCTGCAGGCGCTCGATGGCCGGTGCCGGGGTCTCGTTCTGCAGGAACGGCTTCACCTTCTCGTACTGCTTGTAGAAGATGCTCATGTCGACGACCAAGTCACGAATGACCGGCAGGCCAGGCAGCGGACGCACGACCAGCTTGCCGTTCTTGACCACCGCCGACAACGGCGTGATGCATGCCAGGCCGTTCTTGCCGTTGATGTTCATACCGTCGGAGCCGCACACGCCTTCGCGGCAGGAACGACGGTAGGAGAAGCCTTCATCCTGCTCTTTGATCAGAGCCAGGACGTCCAGCACCATGAGATCCTTCCCACCGGTATCGACCTGGAACTCCTGCATGGACGGCAGGCCGTCCTGATCCGGGTTGTAACGATAAACGCTGACTTTCAACATGGTGGTCACCTTTAGTAAGTCCGAACCTTGGGTTCGAACATCGGTACGGTCTTGGGCGCGAAGTTGACGTCACGCTTACTGACCCGCTTTTCACCGGGGAAATAGAGGGTGTGGCACAGCCAGTTCTCGTCGTCGCGCTCTTCGAAGTCTTCACGGGCGTGAGCACCACGGGACTCCTTGCGGTTCTCGGCGGCGATGGCGGTCGCTTCGGCCACTTCGAGCAGGTTCTGCAACTCGAGCGCTTCGATACGGGCGGTGTTGAAGCCCTGACTCTTGTCGTTGATCTTGACCTTGGCGATGCGCTCGCGCAGGTCGGCCAGCTCGGCGATGCCCTTCTGCATGTACTCGCCGGTGCGGAACACCCCAAAGTAGTTCTGCATGCAGGTCTGCAGTTGCTTGCGCAGGGTGGCGACGTCGTCACCGGTGGTGCGCTCGTTGACGCCGGACAGGCGCTGCAGCGAGGCTTCCAGATCGCTTTCCGAAGCACCGCGGTGCTCGATACCTTCCTTGAGCGCCTTCTCCAGGTGCAGACCAGCGGCACGCCCGAAGACCACCAGGTCCAGCAGCGAGTTGCCACCCAAACGGTTGGCCCCGTGCACGGACACGCAGGCCACTTCGCCTACGGCGAACAGGCCTTCGATGATCTTGTCGTTGCCGTTGGCGTCCTGGGTGATGGCCTGGCCATGAATGTTGGTGGCGATGCCGCCCATCATATAGTGGCATGTGGGGATCACGGGCACCGGTGCGACGACCGGATCGACATGGGCGAAGGTCTTGGACAGTTCGCAGATACCGGGCAGACGGCTGTGCAGCACGTCTTCACCCAGGTGATCCAGCTTCAGCAGCACATGATCGCCATCCGGACCGCAACCGTTGCCGGCCAGCACTTCCTTGACCATGGAACGGGCGACCACGTCGCGACCGGCCAGGTCCTTGGCGTTGGGCGCATAGCGCTCCATGAAGCGCTCGCCATGCTTGTTGATCAGGTAGCCACCCTCACCGCGGCAACCCTCGGTGACCAGTACCCCGGCGCCGGCGATGCCGGTGGGGTGGAACTGCCACATCTCGATGTCCTGCACCGGCACGCCAGCGCGCAGCGCCATGCCGACGCCGTCACCGGTGTTGATCAGGGCGTTGGTGGTGGAGGCATAGATACGGCCCGCACCGCCGGTGGCCAGCACGGTGGCCTTGGCCTTGACGTAGACGGTCTCGCCGGTTTCGATGGCGATGGCGATGACGCCGACCACGACACCATCCTGGTTCTTGACCAGATCCACGGCGTACCACTCGTTGAGGAACACCGTGTTGTTCTTCAGGTTGCCCTGATAGAGGGTGTGCAGCAGAGCGTGACCGGTACGGTCGGCCGCGGCGCAGGTACGTGCGGCCTGGCCACCCTTGCCGTAGTCCTTGGACTGACCGCCGAAGGGACGCTGATAGATGCGGCCCTGCTCGGTACGGGAAAACGGCAGACCCATGTGCTCGAGTTCGAAGACCGCTTCCGGGCCCACGGAACACATGTACTCGATGGCGTCCTGGTCACCGATGTAGTCCGACCCCTTGACGGTGTCGTACATGTGCCAGCGCCAGTCGTCGTTCGGGTCGGCCGAAGCGATGGCACAGGTAATGCCGCCCTGAGCGGACACGGTATGGGAGCGGGTCGGGAAAACCTTGGTGATCACCGCGGTCTTGTGGCCGGACTGGGCCAGTTGCAGGGCGGCGCGCATACCGGCGCCGCCGCCACCTACGATGATGGCATCAAACGAAATATGACGAATTGTGGACATAGATCAAACACCCCAGAAGATCTGCACGCCCCAGACGAAGAACGCGAACATCGCGAACCCGCATACCGCCTGGAAGAGAAAACGCACGGCGGTAGCACCCTTGCCGATTGCCATGGTGGTCAGGTAGTCGGTGGAGATGGTCCACATACCAACCCAGGCATGAACGCAGATGGACACCAGCGCCAACAGGCTGAAGATGCGCATCAGGGTGTGGGAGAACAGGCCGTGCCATTGCTCGAAGGTGAGCCCTGGATGAAGGATCAGGAAGCCGATGAGAAAGAGGAAGTAGACCGCGAGGACGACTGCCGAGACCCGTTGAGCCATCCAGTCGTAGAGACCGGAACGCGAAAGATTGGTGACGTTGGTTACCATACCCAAACCCCTGCCAGAATGATCAGAACTGCGGAAATGACCAGCACGAGCTGCGCACCCAGCTTGCCGCCCTGCAGGGTTTCGCCGGCGCCACCATCCATGATCAGGTGCCGAATGCCGGCGACCAGGTGGTAGAGCAATGCGGACAGCAGACCCCAGATCACAAGCTTGACCAGCGGATAGGCCAGAAAAGCTTTCACTTGGCCGAAGCCTTCCGGGCTACCCAGCGACAGATGCAGGCCATAGAGCATGACTGCGATGCCGAGGAAGAGGATGACGCCGGAGATACGGTGAAGAATCGAGGTATAAGCTGTGATAGGTAGTTTGATGGTCCTGAGATCTAGGTTTACAGGTCGTTTGCTATTCACGGCTTCTTTCACACTGAGGGCCCAATTACGGTCGGGCTAGTTATAGGAGATTCCACATCTGCTACACGCTTCCTGTTGAAAGCGTCTCGACCGCTCGGCATCAGCTCGCCGACCCGGCACGGTCGGGCGAGAATTATAGACAGTTAGCCTACTCATGACAAACGCGGATACCCGATCCCGACGTCGCCAGCTGATATTCAGAAGCCTGCGTGTTAATGTCTTTTCGCCGCACAATCTGCCCAGAAAGCGCCTCTAGGGTGATATTTTCGTAAATTGACTTTCAAATTTATCCCTCTATAGTGGGCGAGGCCCTGAGTGGAGGGTTTATTGATGATTTCAAAGCAAAATAAGGAGGCCTAATGGCTGACAAGAAAGCGCAGTTGATCATCTCGGGAGCGGATCCGGTTGACCTGCCCGTTATGTCCGGCACCCTCGGCCCGGACGTGATCGATGTTCGCAACCTCACCTCCACTGGTGTGTTCACCTTCGACCCGGGCTTCATGTCCACTGCCTCGTGCGAGTCCAAGATCACCTACATCGACGGTGACAAGGGCATCCTGCTGCATCGTGGCTACCCGATCGAGCAATTGGCGGAGAAATCCGACTACCTCGAGACCTGTTACCTGCTGCTCAAGGGTGAGTTGCCGAACGCGCAAGAAAAAGCGCAGTTCGTTGACACCATCAAGAACCACACCATGGTTCACGAGCAACTGAAGAACTTCTTCAACGGCTTCCGTCGCGATGCGCATCCCATGGCCATCATGTGCGGCGTAGTCGGCGCCTTGTCGGCCTTCTATCACGACTCCCTAGACATCACCGATCCGCAGCACCGCGAGATTTCGGCGATGCGCCTGATCGCCAAGATGCCGACCCTGGCCGCCATGGTGCACAAGTACTCCATGGGTCAGCCGATGATGTATCCCCGCAACAACCTGGGCTATGCGGAAAACTTCCTGCACATGATGTTCAACACCCCGTGCGAGGAAAAACCCATCAGCCCAGTGCTGGCCCGTGCCATGGATCGCATCTTCATCCTGCATGCCGACCATGAGCAGAACGCCTCCACCTCCACCGTTCGCCTGGCCGGCTCTTCGGGCGCCAACCCCTTCGCCTGCATCGCTGCCGGCATTGCCGCCCTCTGGGGTCCGGCGCATGGTGGTGCCAACGAAGCCGTGCTGAAGATGCTGGACGAGATCGGCGATGTCGCCAACATCGACAAGTTCGTGGCCAAGGCCAAGGACAAGAACGATCCGTTCAAGCTGATGGGCTTCGGCCACCGTGTCTACAAGAACTTCGATCCCCGCGCCACGGTGATGAAGCAGACCTGCGACGAAGTCCTGGCCGAGCTCGGCATCAACGATCCGCAACTGGAACTGGCCATGCGCCTGGAAGAACTGGCCCGCAAGGACCCCTACTTCGTCGAGCGCAACCTCTATCCGAACGTGGACTTCTACTCTGGCATCATCCTCAAGGCGATCGGTATTCCGACCAGCATGTTCACCGTGATCTTCGCCATGGCGCGGACCGTTGGCTGGATCTCGCATTGGCAGGAAATGCTGTCCGGCCCCTACAAGATCGGCCGGCCGCGCCAGCTGTACACCGGCGTTGCCCAACGTGATATCTCGGACGATCGCGGCTGATCGATCCGTAAAGAAGAACCCCGCTTCGGCGGGGTTTTTTATGCCTGCAGTGCCTGGATCTACGTCTGACGCCAAGAACGTCAGGCATGAAAAAGCCCGCACTAGGCGGGCTTTTTCACGTCTGGATCAGGCAGATTACTTGGCCTGAGCTTCGACTTCGGCCTCTACGCGACGGTTAACAGCGCGACCGGCTTCGGTAGCGTTGTCAGCAACCGGGCGGGACTCACCGTAACCAACAGCGTTCACACGGCCGCCCTGCACGCCGTACTGGTTGACCAGCACGTTACGCACGGCGTTGGCACGACGCTCGGACAGCTTCTGGTTGTAGGCGTCAGTGCCGACGGAGTCGGTGTGGCCTTCAACGGTAGTCGAGGTCTGCGGGTACTGCTGCATGAAGTCAGCCAGGTTCTTGATGTCGGCGTAGCTGTTGGGCTTGACCACGGCCTTGTCGAAATCGAACTTCACGTCCAGCTCGACGCGAACGGTTTCAGCGGCAGCCGGGCAGCCGGTAGCGTCAACGGTGACGTTGGCCGGGGTGTTCGGGCACTTGTCGACGTTGTCGCAAACGCCATCGTTGTCGGAATCGGTGCAGACGTCAGCAACGGGGGCCGGAGCCGGAGCCGGAGCGACTTCTTTCTTGGTGGAACCACCGAAGTTCAGACCAACACCAACAGCAGCGCTCCACTCGGTGTCGCCGTAGTCGATGTTGTAGTTGGCTTGTACGCCGGTACGGGCATACAGGTTCTCGGTGAAGTAGTACTTCAGGCCGGCACCCAGGTTGGCGTAGGTGGAGTGATCACGACCACCTTCGTTGATGTCGCGGTTGCTGATGGACTGGTGAGCGAAACCACCGGACACGTACGGACGCAGGCCGACGCCGGGCTGACCGAAGTGGTAGTAGGCATCCAGAGCGGCCAGGCTGCCCTTGATGTTCTTGTGGCCCAGGTCGCGGTCGCCACGAGCGTTGTGGTACTCACCGTAGGACAACGCCAGCTCAACGTCGTCGGTCAGGAAGTAGCCAACGGAACCGCCGTACAGGTCAGCGTTGGTCATGTTGCGCTGGCTGTCGGTGAACAGACGGCTGCCGAACAGCTCAGTCTCGACGGCGCCTTGACCTTGTGCCAGGGCGCTCAGCGAGGCGCTTGCCAGCAGGGAGCCGATCACGACGCCCAAGGTGCTCTTCAGTTTCATCCTTTGTATCCCCATTTTAGTGGTACTAATTCCGGCAATCTCCGGAGGCTTCGACAACAAGTTTTCGTGAAGTTCAAAAACTTACAGCTGACACATCCGGTCAGCCCTCAACTTCAGCTGCGAACTTGTCACGCAGTTTGTCGAGTGCCCGCTTGTATCGCATCTTGGTGGCGCTGAGCCCCATGTGCATGATGTCGGCTATCTCCTGGAACTCCAGCTCCGCGACGAAACGCAGCACCAGGATCTCCCGATCGACCTGCCCCACATGGACCAGCCAGCGATCCATCCCTCCCTTTTCTTCCAGCTTCGGCGCCCGTTCCTCGGAGGCTTCCTCCATCGGATCCAGACTTAATGCCTCCACCAGCCGCCGCTTGCGGCGTTCCTTGCGGTACTGAGTGATGCACTCGTTGTAGGTGATGCTGTACAGCCAGGTCTTGAATTTCGATTTCCCCTCGAAATTCTTCAAACCGTAAAGCACCTTCAGCATGATCTCCTGGCAGACATCGTCGGCATCCCGGTCGTTCCCCAGGTAACGGGCGCAGACGTTGAACAGGGTGCGCTGATAGCGGCGCATCAGTTCTTCGTAGGCTCGCGTCACGTGGAAGAGTTCACCATGCGCGCGCTGGACCAGCTCTTCATCGCTGAGCGTGGTCGGATCGTAGGCATGAGGGGCAGGCTTGTTCAAGACGGAATTGGCTACCAAAAAGTGGCGGGCATGATAGCCATCTCCGCGACGCCTGTCAGCGGCTGCGGACCTGAGCCTCCAGCAATAGACGGTTCGGAACCGAAACGATGTCGCCCTCTTCGGTCATGATGAGGGTCTTGGCAGTACCGATCTCCTCGATCTCGCCTTCGACGTCCGCCAAGGTCACCCACTGGCCGACTTCGTAGAGTTCGCGCACGTAGATACCGGCCAGAATCTGCGACACCAGTCCCCGGCTACCCAGCCCCAGGGCCAGGGCTGCAGCCAGGGCGAAGGCGGTGAGCACGATGGCGATGACCAGGTTCAGCAGTTCGGTCTTTATCTCCAGCTGACCGACCGCGACCGAGATCGCAATGATGATGACCAGGCCCTGGGCCAGACGCCCCAGCCCTGCGGCGTAATCCAGGCCGACGCCCTCGGCGGCGCCGTGGACCAGGCCGCTGACCAGTTGCGCCAGCAGCACCCCGACGATGAGCACCAGGGCGGCGCCAAAGATCTTGGGCACATAGAGCGCCATGACGTCCAGGGTGGAGGAAACGCGCTGCAAACCCAGGGACTCGGCCGCCGACACCAGGAACACCAGCAGGACGAACCAGTAGACGATCCGGCCGATCAAAGTGGTGACCGGCATGCGCATGCCGATCTTGGCCAGTTGCTTGGTCACGCCGGCACCGGCGAGCACACGGTCCAGGCCGAGCTTGGCGAGGACCTTCGACAGCACGGTGTCGAGAATCTTGGCGACCGCGAAGCCCGCCAGGATCACCACCAGGGCACCGAAGACGTTGGGAATGAAGCCGGCCACCTTGCTCCACAGGGTGGTCATGGCGGACAGCAGACTCTGGGTCCAGATATCGAATTCCATCTACTTCAGGATCTCCGGGGAAGATTCGCTACGTGCGGTACGGCGCGAGCGCGGCTTCAGATGAGGGGCGCCGTTGCCCAGTGCCAGCAGCAGCGCCGATGCCCAGTGCCGCCCGATCAGATCGAACAGCGCACCCGCGCCCACCTGACGATTGGCGGTCTTGAGCACACGATGCAATCGTGCCTGATCATCGCCCTCCTCGTCCTGAGCATTGGCTGGGGTATTGAGGAGCGCTTTGAGGGACGCTTCGAAGGGATCGTGCATAGGCACCTCGCTGGTCGTTTCCTCTTGACGCAGCGAGGTGGAGACGGGTCACAGCCAGCGCAGTCGGCGAAACAGCCAGACCTGGAAGACCGCCACCGCGCCGATCAGCAGGCAGGCAGCCACGAAACCGAAGGCGGATGACGAACCCGGCATGCCCCCCATGTTCATCCCGAGCAGACCGGTGATGAAGCTGATGGGCAGGAAGAAGCCAGTGATGATGGCCAGCAGATAGAGGGTGCGGTTGGTCTTTTCCGTGGTCGCCCGTTGCTCGGCGTCCTGCAGCAGCGCGACCCGCTCGCGCATGACCTCGAGCTCTTCCAGGTTGCGCACCAGACTGTTGTGCAATTCGCTCCAGTAACCCTGACTGGCCGCCTCGACGAACCAGGCCGGCTTGCCACGAGCCAGATCGCCATAGATGTCACGCTGCGGGGCCAGATAACGGCGCAGCCCGGTGGCGCGGCGCCTGAGGGTCAGCACCTGGGCATGGTCGGGCAGGCTGCCCTCGTCCTGGTCGACCTGCTCCTCGAGACTATCGAGTTGATCGGACAGGCCACGCACCAGGTCATCGACCCGACTGGTCATGTAGCTGGCGAGGTAGAGCACCAGCTCCTCGGCATTCTGGGCGCCGATGCCCGCCTCCAGGTCCTCTTGGACTTCGGCGGCAGCCTTCATGGGCCTCATGCGCAGCGAGATCACCCGGCGTTTATCGACGAATACCCGCAGCGACACCATGTCTTCGGGCACGGCGCCAGGATTGAGGTTCACCCCGCGCAGGAACAGCAGGAGGCTGTCGTCGGGCTGATTGACCAGGCGTGGGCGGGTCGCTTCTTCCAGCAGCAGATCGCAGGCGAATTCGCTCAGACCACTGGATTGCCGGAGCCAGGCCTGGGCCTCGGGCACACTGCGATCCCAGTGCAGCCACAGCACCTCGCCGGGACCCGGCTCGACCTCGGCCAGTTCACGGCGACTCAGGCGCCGTCCACCACCGCGGCCGTCGAGGAGATAGCCATAGACGAGGCCCTGTTCCACATCACTGTCGTACTGCTGCATCTGGTGTCTCGTGCAAGGATCCTGCCCCCGTGTGGTGAGGCGATCCGGCGAACGTGACTCCAGCTGGGCAGGGCCACGCTCGTGGGGAATGGGGGATTAATCCTGGAAAGAGTCACCCTGCCTCAGGCAGGCAGGGTGACCCCTGGGATCAGGCGTTGCCTTCAGCCAGGAAGAACCAGGTGTCGAGCACGGAGTCGGGGTTGAGCGAGACGCTCTCGATGCCCTGCTCCATCAGCCACTTGGCCAGGTCCGGGTGGTCCGAGGGACCCTGACCGCAGATGCCGATGTACTTACCGGCCCGGTTACAGGCCGCGATGGCATTGGCCAGCAGCTTCTTGACCGCCGGATTACGCTCGTCGAACAGGTGGGCAATGATGCCGGAGTCCCGATCCAGGCCCAGGGTGAGCTGGGTCAGATCGTTGGAGCCGATGGAGAAGCCGTCGAAGTGCTCGAGGAACTCGTCCGCCAACAGGGCGTTGGAGGGCAGCTCGCACATCATGATGACGCGCAGGTCGTTCTCACCGCGCTTGAGGCCGTTCTCGCCGAGCAGCTCGACCACCCGCGCCGCCTCGTCCAGGGTGCGCACGAAGGGCACCATGAGCTCGACGTTGGTCAGGCCCATCTCTTCGCGCACCTTCTTCATGGCGCGGCATTCCAGCTCGAAGCAATCGCGGAAGTTCTCGCTGATGTAGCGAGAGGCACCGCGGAAGCCCAGCATGGGGTTCTCTTCCTCGGGTTCGTAAAGCTTGCCGCCGATGAGGTTGGCGTATTCGTTGGACTTGAAGTCCGACAGGCGCACGATGACCTTTTTCGGCCAGAAGGCGGCGGCCAGGGTGGACACCCCTTCCACCAGCTTTTCGACATAGAAGCCGACCGGATCCGAGTAACCGGCGATGCGCTTGTCGACGCTTTCCTTCACCTCGAAGGGCAGGCTGTCGTAGTTGAGCAGCGCCTTGGGGTGCACGCCGATCATGCGGTTGATGATGAATTCCAGGCGGGCCAGGCCCACGCCAGCATTGGGCAGCTGGGCGAAGTCGAAGGCGCGGTCGGGGTTACCGACGTTCATCATGATCTTGAATGGCAGCTCGGGCATGGCATCCACCGAGCTCTGGCGGATGTCGAAGTCCAGTTCGCCTTCGTAGATCAGGCCGGTGTCACCTTCGGCACAGGAGACGGTGACGGTCTGGCCGTCCTTGAGCAGGCTGGTGGCGTTGCCGCAACCGACCACGGCCGGGATCCCCAGCTCGCGGGCGATGATGGCGGCGTGGCAGGTACGGCCGCCACGGTTGGTGACGATGGCGCTGGCGCGCTTCATCACCGGCTCCCAGTCGGGATCGGTCATGTCGGAGACCAGGACGTCACCGGGCTGGACACGATCCATCTCGCTGACGTCGCGGATGATCTTGACCTTGCCGGCGCCGATGCGCTGGCCGATGGCGCGGCCTTCCACCAGCACCAGGCCCTTGTCCTTGAGCAGGTAGCGCTCCATGACGGTGGCGCTGGCCCGGCTCTTCACCGTTTCCGGGCGCGCCTGGACGATGTAGAGCTTGCCGTCGTCGCCGTCTTTGGCCCATTCGATGTCCATCGGCCGACCATAGTGACGCTCGATGATCAGCGCCTGCTTGGACAGTTCGGTGACCTCGGCATCGGTGATGGAGAAACGCGCGCGATCCGCGGGCTCGACATCGACGGTGCGCACGGAGCGACCGGCCTTGGCTTCTTCGCCATAGACCATCTTGATGGCCTTGCTGCCCAGGTTGCGTCTGAGGATGGCCGGGCGACCGGCTTCCAGGGTGGGCTTGTGGACATAGAATTCGTCCGGGTTCACCGCGCCCTGCACCACGGTCTCGCCCAGGCCATAGGCAGCGGTGACGAAGACCGCATCGCGGAAACCGGATTCGGTATCCAGGGTGAAGAGCACGCCAGCGGCGCCGGTTTCCGAACGCACCATGCGCTGCACGCCGGCGGACAGGGCGACCAGCTTGTGATCGAAGCCCTGGTGCACGCGGTAGGCGATGGCGCGGTCATTGAAGAGGGAGGCGAAGACTTCCTTGGCCGCGCGGATGACGTTGTCGACGCCGCGGATATTGAGGAAGGTTTCCTGCTGACCGGCGAAGGAGGCATCCGGCAGGTCTTCGGCGGTCGCCGAGGAGCGTACGGCGACAGCGAGATTGGGGTTGCCTGCCGAGATCTCGGCGAAGGCCCGGCGGATTTCGGCGTCCAGGCGCTCGGGGAAAGGCGCGTCCATTACCCACTGGCGGATCTGGGCGCCGGTCTTGGCCAGGGCGACGACGTCGTCGACATCCAGGGCATCGAGGGCCGCGTGGATACGCTCGTTCAGCCCACTCTGCTCAAGGAAATCGCGATAGGCCTGGGCCGTGGTGGCGAACCCGCCCGGCACGGAGACGCCCGCGTTGGCCAGGTTGGCGATCATCTCGCCGAGGGATGCGTTCTTGCCGCCCACGCGCTCGACGTCGTGCACGCCAAGCTGCTCCAGTGAAATTACATACTCGTCCAAGGTCTTCTCTCCATCTTGTGTCTTTGTGGGAAAGCAGTACGCCTCGGCGCTCGCCCCATGGACAGTGGACGGCGGTAGGTTACAGTGCAGCGATCCCTGCCCCGTACGCCACCAGGACGTCCCTCCATGCAACGAACCGCCTTTTTCATTTCCGACGGTACCGGCATCACGGCCGAAACCCTCGGTCAGAGCCTCCTGGCCCAGTTCGGGGACATCACCTTCAGGAAGGTCACCCGCCCCTACGTGGATACGCTGGACAAGGCCAGGGCGATGGTACAGCAGATCAATGCCGCCGCCGTCCAGGACGGTGCGCGACCCATCATCTTCGATACCATCGTCAACCGCGACATCCGGGCCATTCTGGACCAGTCGAACGGGTTCATGATCGACATCTTCTCCACGTTTTTATCCCCGCTCGAACGGGAACTTTCCGCCGAATCTTCGTATTCGGTAGGGAAGTCACATTCGATCATGCACAATAGTCACTACATGGAGCGGATCGAGGCCGTCAATTTCGCACTCGAAAACGACGACGGCGCCCGCACGACCCACTATGCCCAGGCCGATCTGATCCTGGTGGGGGTCTCGCGCTGCGGCAAGACGCCGACCTGCCTCTATATGGCGCTGCAATACGGCATCCGCGCGGCGAACTATCCGCTGACCGAAGAGGACATGGAGCGCCTGCAACTCCCTGCCTCGCTCAAGACCTATCGCGACAAGCTGTTCGGGCTGACCATCGACGCCGAGCGGCTGGCGGCGATTCGCCACGAGCGCCGGCCGAACAGCCGCTATGCGAGCTTCGCCCAGTGCGAATTCGAACTACGCGAGGTGGAAGGTCTGTTCCGCCGCGAGAACATCTCCTTCATCAACACCACGCATTTTTCCGTAGAGGAGATCTCGGCGAAGATTCTGGTGGAGAAAGGCGTGGAAAGACGGTTTAAATAGCCGACCACCCTTCCTCTTCGGCGCCCTCGCGGCGCACCAGGCGACCGCCATGAATCTCGTCGATGCCCTGCTGTTCTTTCCGGTCGCCCTGCTCATCGCCCTGACACCCGGCCCCAACAACTTCTGCTCGCTCGGCAATGGCATCCGTCACGGCGCGGTGACGGCGGGACTGGCGGCCCTGGGTCGCAATGTGGCCTTCGTGATCTTCCTGGTGATTTCGGCGGTGGGCCTGGGCGCCATGCTGCTGGCCTCGGAAACGGCCTTTACCGTCATCAAGTGGATCGGTGCGTTCTATCTGCTCTACCTGGGCGTGAAGAGCTGGCGCAGCCGGGCCTTCGACGGCCTGGACCTGAGCGAGAACGGCGCAGCGCAACCACGCGCGCTGCATCGGTTGATGCTGCAGGAATTTCTCATCGGCATCAGCAACCCCAAGGCGATCCTGCTGTTCGCCGCGGTCTTTCCGCAATTCATCGACCCCACCCAGCCGACCACCCAACAATTCGTCTACCTGGGTGGTACCCACTTGTTCGCGGAAATGGTCGCGGCCTTCATCTATGGCCTGTTCGGCCGGCAGATCCGCCGCTTCATCCGCGGGCCCCGCGGAGTGCGCCGCCTCAACCAGGCCACCGGCGCCTTCTTTGCCGGCGCAGGCGGCCTGCTGCTGACCGCTCACCGCTAGCTCAGGACGTTACCAGGTGGGACTGGGCAGCGCCCAGCTTCGCCAGGGCCACCTCTATCGCCGACCAAGGCCTTTCCGGGCGCACTGCTGTCCTGCCTATGGCGGCCTGGCGAGCGGCCCGCACCAGGCAGGCGAATTCGGCCGCCACCGCATCGGCCTGCGTCGCGTCGGCGTCCCTGGAAAGGACCGCGGGTGACAACCAGAGGCGCTCCTGCAGGCGTTCGCCGGCCTGGCGAACGAAGTGCAGCCGCCGTTGCTGGCCTACGGGTCCGGCTTCAGTCTCTTCGACCAAGCCCAGCGACAGCGTCTTGTAGGCCGGCAGCCGATCGAGCAGCCCCTGCTGGGCCTGGACCGACCGTGGCCAATCGACATGCAGCCCCTCCAGCGGCAGACCGGCAGCCAACCCCAGGTTCTCGATCAACTCACCATGACGCACACCCAGCAGCTTCTTCAGCGGCTCGCGTTGCAGCAGGTTGTAGGCTCTTTCGAAGGCGGTACGCCAGGCCAGCGGCAGTTCCAGCGTCAGCAGCGGCTCGTCGATCTGGATCCATTCCACGCCCTGGGCGGCCAACCGCGCGAAGATCTCGCCGTAGACCGGCAGCAGAGCTTCCAGCAGTTCGAGGCGATCGAAGGCCGGATCGAGCGAGCGACCGAGCCATAGATAGCTCAGGGGTCCGAGGATCACCGGCTTGACCAGCAGACCGAGCGCCTGGGCCTCGGCGACCTCGTCGAACAGCTGCTCCCAGCCGATGGCAAAGGACTGGTCCGCGGTGAATACCGGGACCTGACAGGGGCCGGCGAATCCCAGATCGTCTGCCGCCTCGGTGCGAGTGGCGGCGCCGACCAGATACGAATGCGCCAGAACCCGATCGCCCCAGCCGAAGTCGCCTACCGTGAGCCACTCACAACCCGCGGCCTGCTGGGCGCGCCACGCCTGCCGACGCTGCTCGCGTCCCTGGGCGATCAGGGCGGCCCGGTCGCAATCGTCGAGAGACGCCATCGTCGCCAGGGACGCGTCACCCTGTTGCTCGCGCCGCGCGGAACTCTGGGAATGAATCTTGACCATTGCACACCTCCACCAGACAAGGTGAAGATTGTCGTCGCGCATGACCCATGAAACAAACTCAGGTTTCTTGTGGTGAACTCAAGTTTCTCTCATACACCGCGATCAGGGTTTGAAGCGCGCCATGCTGTAGGCGTCGACGAACACCCCATCGCGCAGGGCATAGCGCCGCAGCAGCCCTTCTTCTTCGAAACCCAGCTTGCGATAGAGCGCCAGGGCCGGCTCGTTGTCGCTGAAGACGGTCAGTTCGACCCGTTGCAGATTCATCCAGTTGTCGGCGAGGTCGAGCAGGGCCGTCAGCAGCTGGGTACCTATGCCCTGCCCCTGGCAATCCCGGGCCACGCCCATGCCGAGGGCGCCACAGTGCTGGCGGCGAATGCGCTGCTGCTGTTCGAGACTGGCGCTGCCCACCACCTGCCCCTGCCGCAGGGCGACCAATCCTATCCGCCCTTCGCGCTCGCCGCTCAGACGCTGCCGCCATTGTTCGGCGCTCTGATAGGGTAGCTGCAGCACCTGCCGCGCCACGGCCGGATCGCCATAGAGGGCAGCGAGACCCTCGGCATGGCGATCAGCATAGCGTTCCAGATGGACGATCGGGCTGGACATGGGCGGCACTCCTTCGCAGAAGTCCGCAGCTTCGCCCAAGTCCGGTGGGTCGGACAAGGGCGAAGCGTGAGCCCGCTAACGGAGTCGCGGGATCAGAGGGTCCACTTCAGGCTGAGCATGACGTTGCGGGGATCGCCGTAGACGCCGGTACCAGTGCCCGTTGGAATGCCCTGCCAGTATTTCTCGTCGAAGATGTTGTTGAAGTTGACGCGACCATCCCAGTGCTCGTTGAAACGATAGCCCGCCATCACGCCCACCAGCGCATAGCTATCCTGTTTGGCTTCGCCATTACCGACACGCTCGAAGGTCCCGCTCTGGGCCAGCAGATCGGCGCCAATGCGCCACTTGCTCAGCTCGCCGGTGAGCTGATAGCTGGTGGCGGCCTTGAACAGGTGCTTGGGCTGCTCCGGCGCGAAGCGGCGGTCTTCGTAAACAGCGTCTTTCGTGAACTCGCTCAGCACCAGGGTATAGGCCGCCGACGCCTGCCAGTTGGGTGCGAATTGACCGGAGATTTCCGCATCTATGCCGCGACTGCGAACCTCGCCAGCGGCGGTGTAGCAGCTTTGCACCGGATAGCCCGGGCAGAAGGTCGCCTGGTTGCTCGGCAGGTAGGCGCGATTTTCCTGGACGGTGTCGAAGAGCGCGACGGAAGCGTTCAAGGCGCCATCGAAATAGGCGCCCTTCAGCCCGATCTCGTAGCTTTTGCCGGTCCGGGGTTCAAGTACCGAACCTCCGGTGTTCTGCTCGCTTTGCGGCTTGAAGATCTCGGTATAGCTGGCATACACCGAGTAGGTGTCGTTCAGGTCATAGATGATGCCGGCATAGGGCGTGAATTCGCGTGTGGCCTTGTAGTCGTTGTCACTGTAGAGATTGTCGAAGTCGTACCAGCTGACGCGTCCCCCAACGATGACGTGCAGGGGATCGATCGGATTGAGACGCGCAGCAGCGTAAATCGCTTCCTCGGTGGTGGTGTTCTTGCTGGCGTAAGGCGTCAAGCTGTCCTTGGCCGGCTTGGGAATGCTGCTGGGACGGAAGTTGTAGATGTCGACCGGGGTTGCGCCGGAAAAGCCCCCGCGCTGGTAGAACTTTTCCTGACGCCGACTGATGCCCACCATCAACTCATGCTCTCGACCCAGCAACTGGAAGGGGCCGCTCACCGAGGCATCGAGGTTGAGCTGGTCGGAATCCGTCCGATAGGCACCGGAGGCGGTGGCCAGATCGCTGACGGAGGAATAGCTGAAGTCCGGCGCTACAGAGGTCAGGTAATTGGAATAGGTATCCGAATTCGCCCAGACCTGCTGCGCTGCCAGCTTGGCCTTCCAGCCGTTGTCGAAGGTGTGGGTGATGTCCGAGAACAGGGTGTAGGTGTCCTGATCCCAGTACGCCCAGTCGCCGCTCAGGAAGGTGGAGCGTGACAGGTGCAGGTCTTCGCCATTGGGACCGCTGGGCAGGCTGCCCCAGTCGGAGGTCTTGTCCTCGCGCTGCTTGGAGGCGCCGATGGTCCAGGTGGTGGCGTCGCTGAGATCCGCTTCGAGCACGCCATAGAAGGTCTGGCGTTTGCGCTCGCGGACGTCCTGGAAGCTGTTGCTGTCTTCATAGGCAGCCACGGCGCGACCGCGCAGGGTGCCAGCTTCATTCAGCTTGTTGGAGGCGTCGACCTCGGTACGGTAGCGATCCCAGCTGCCGGCGCTGGTGGTGACGCTGACCTGCGGAAAGGCGGTCGGGCGCTTGCGCACCAGATTCAGGGTGGCCGAAGGGTCGCCAGCACCGGTCATCAGGCCGGTCGCGCCGCGCACCACCTCGACCCGGTCGTAGATGGACAGGTCCGCCGAGGACAGGGTGTCGAGGGTGAAGGTCCCGGCCGTGGTGGGCAGGCCGTCGTACATGATGTTGTCGATACGGAAGCCGCGCGCGAGGAATTCCTGGCGGTCGCCGCCGAACTTGTTCAGCGTCACCCCCGGCGCGTAGCGGACCACATCGTTGAGATCGGTCATGCCCTGGTCTTCCATGCGCTGTCGGGTGATGACACTGACCGACTGGGGCGTCTCGCGGATCGACAGGGGCAGCCCGGTGGAGGTGCTCATGGCGCCGGTGGTATAGGAGCGGGTCCCTTCGGTGGTCGCTCGACCAGTAAGGGAGCCGTCGTCCGCACTGATAGTGGTGGCATCCAGGGTCACGCTGCCAGTCTCCGCCTGGGTGGATACCGGCGCGACGGTAGCGACCGAGCCGCTGACCGTGGCCGCCAGGCCACTGCCCGCCAGCAGACGCTGCAGGGCGACATCCGGCTCCATCCGCCCCGACAGCGCTGGCGCACCTTTACCGGCCAGGGCCGCGGGATCGTAGTTCACCTTCAAGCCGCTGACGCGCGCGAAGCTCTGCAGGGCATCGGCCAGCGGCTGCGCCGGTTGCGACAGGGCTATGGGTGCGGCCTGGGCCAAGGCTGTCACGCCCAGGGAAACGGAGAGCGCCAGGGCGCGAAGAGTGAAGTGCTGCATCTAGGTTCGTCCTCAGAATGGAAGCGGTCCGTCCATACCCCACGTAAGGACTCGACAGACCCGGCTCCCGGGTCCATGGACCTGCATCCAACGCCGCCAGCGGCGGGCTGAAAGACTATGAGATGATGTCCTATCTGTAAATGCAAATTAGTATCATAAATATACGCGAACGTTACCCATTGGCGTCCGTGCGCTCTAGGCTGCGGTTCCGTGAAGTTGCAGGAGCTGGGTGCACTTCAGGCAAAAGCTGCCTGATCCATTGCATCCAATACACTGGCGGAACATGGGTACCAGGGCTGGAGCAAAGACAAGAGAGCGGGCAAGCTACTCCCAGACGAAAAACGTGACGCAATTTGCAAAAAGCCCTCCATTGCCGCAGAGTTGCTCTCGCTTGAAACAAGGAACGTTTTGATGTGCCAAGGAATGCCACCAAGGTCCATGACCCGTCTGCGTCGTGGGCTGCTGCTAGGCGTACTAGGGCTGCTGATCCTGGCCTGTGATCCCTTGGGCTTGTCCAGCGCCACGGACAAGGCCAGCGAACAATTCTTCAATCGACTGCTGTCGGCCTTCTACTCCGATCGCGGCCAGCAACAGATCGTTTTGCTGTTGCTGGACGATGCCTTTCTGCTTCGGCACGATCTGCATTGGCCTCTGCCTTATCAGGAACAGGCCAAGGTGTTGGCGCGGCTGCTGCATTATCGGCCCCAGGCGGTATTCGTCGACCTGCTGTATAGCCATGATCACTCCCGGGCGAACGAGACGCCGCAGGTACTAGCCAACGTCTTCGCCCGCTATGCCCAGCAGGACATTCCAGTGTTACTCGCCAGCACCGGGCAGACGCTCCCGCAGACGAATCAGGCGGATACCCTGTCTGAGCTGGCGAAGGTGACGAAGCCGGCCATCATCCAATGGGATGACCAGGGGGACCGCTATCCCCTCACCGTAACCGGCAGCGACGGTCAGCCGCTGCCTACACCTGCCCAAGCGCTCTATCAGGAATACTGTCAACGCCAGACTTGCGAGCCACGTGAGATGGCAGCGGACGCGCCTCCCATCGCCGTGCAATGGGGACTGCATACGGCTAGCCAGCAGCCTCTGCTCAGCAACAGCCAGCATTGCCAACTGCGCTCCAGTGCCCTGGCGGAGACCTTCCAGATGGTGCTGACGGCGCTGTTCTGGCGCTTCTCCACTCCCGCGACCCTGCCCTGCCCCTATACCCTCACCCTGAATGCAGCGGAACTGGAAACGACCCTGCCCGAGGAGCGGGCGCTGCTGCGCAGCGTATTACAAGGGCGCCTGGTTCTGGTGGGTGCCGACATCACGGGGGCGGCGGATCGCATCCATTCACCGGTTCACGGACAGATCCCGGCGGTCTATCAGCACGCCATGGCCTTGGACAATCTCATTACCTTACAGGCCGACTATTACCGAGACCCGCCAAGCCTGGGCGATACCTCACTGGATGTCATCAGTATCGTCGGCCTGGTGTTTGCAGCCGCCATCCTCGCCATTGTCCTGGTTCGTGAGCAAGGTTGGTTCACTAGGCTCTACCTGAGAACGATGCTGGCGATCCTCCTGCTGGCCGCGATGACCGTCTGCTACCTGCTGAGCCTGACGCCGCTCAATGTGGTCGGTCTGGGACTGCTCAGCCTCACCCTTTTTCGCCATCACCTAGAAGCTCGGGCGGAGACCCGAGAGCACATCCGGCAAGGAGAACAATCATGATCAAAGCGTGGCTCACCAGCGCAATTCTCGTGGTATCGCTTGAGCTTCAGGCCGCTCCCCTCACGGTCGTGGCCATCGAGAGCGACCCCTTGAGCCTGCTCGACCCACTCGGCAAACCCTTGGGTAGCCTGTCTCGGGATCGCCTGCCCCAGCTGCCGCTGCCGGTCTTGTCCACCAACGAACTGGATCTGGTGGAGGTGCAACTGGATGGCCGGCGAGTCTGGCTGGACCGGATGGACGTGCGCCTGAACCAAGGCGCAGAGGTAAAGATGCCGTGCGCCAAGCTGGCCAGTGGCACGGCCGACCGCAGCAGTGGGGCCACCTTGGGCTACGGCGCCGGCTGCGCCAAGGAGTAGCGATGAACACCGCCCGCGCTGTCCTACCGCTGCTCTTTGGCTGCCTCGCGCTGAGCGGATGTGGGACGCTCACCGGGGCGCCCGATGCCCTGGCCAATCTGTCAGGAAAGCATACGTATGCCACCTTCGACGGCCACTATCTGGATCAACCGGACGTGCGAGCCCACCGCACGCTCGATGCCCGGCACGTCGAAAACCTGCGCCTCAGCTACGATGGCCGCAGTCTTCCAGCCAATGAGGTGCGCCAGCAGAATCTCGTCGCCATTGCTCCGCTACAGGAGTATCTGGATGGCATCGTGCAAAAACTCGGGCGGGGCTGGCCGGGTGAGATGCCACCCCTCAAGATCGGCCTGGTCGACAGTTACGCCTTCGGCCCTTCGGCCGATCCCTACGGCAACATCTTTGTGCCCCTGGGGATGTTGGAAAACGTCGCCAGCGAAGATGAAATCGCCGCCATGCTGGCTCATGAAATGAGCCACGTTCTGCTGCGGCACCATGATCGCCGCAAGGCGTTCATCCAGCAGAAAGAGAACGTCACGCGCATGGCGACCTTGGCGATCCTGGGTGCGACAGTGGCCGACACCCGCATGGATCGCGCTGGCGATCAGGTCCGCTTCAACCAGAAGAATCCCGCTGAAACCGGCAAGATCATCAACCGTACCCTCCTCTACAGCGCCTTGATCAACAGCTTTTCCGACAATGTCTGGAACACGGCCTGGGGCCGCGTCCAGGAGGATCAGGCAGATCTGCTCGGCGTCGACCTGCTGATCCGTGCTGGCTATGCACCACGGGCCGCCAGCCACAGCCTGCAACGCCTGGACGACTACCAGGGCAAGCAGACCCCGCTGATGGCCACCTTTCTTCAGGAACGCCAGTTGGGCCTCACGGCGGCGGTTACCAAGCTGGATGTCAATGGGGTGCTCAAGGAAGCTCAGACATTCCTCAATCAAGGCATGCTGGTAAGCATTACCACGGCCAGTGACTACCTGCAGCGCTCGCACATGTCGCCCATGCAACGTGATAAGGACCTGCGCCAGTACCTGCAGCGGGAGTATCAGGGCGAGCGGCGCGCCCAGGTGGAGCGCTCGCGCTGGTCGCACCTGCGTGAGGATCCTCGGGTACGGGCCGCACTCAGTGCCTACCGCGATGCCTATGGCGCCAATGTGGCCCTGGAACGCAAGGATCTGCGAGGTGCTCAAGCCCTTGTCGAACGTGCCCTGTCATCACCGGTAGCCAACCAACCCGGCATCCGCCGTGCAGACTTCAATCTTCACCTGGCCCAGGGTAATCGGCAGCAGGCGGCGGCAACCCTGCAGGCCATCGAGAACTGGCGACTGGCGAGTCCGGAGCTTTACGAGCTGGCAATTTCCGCACGCCTGAACAACGGCGATCCCCAGGGTGCGCTCGCCTTGATCGATCAAGGCGAGCAGAACTTCGGCTCCGAAGAAATGTTCATCGTGCAGAAGATCCATGCTGCGCGACAACTCAAGGACCAGCCCGCCCAGCAGCGGCTGGGTAAGAAATGCCTGACCTATCCCAGCGTCAAGGCCAATTGCGTGAAGTTGGTGCCAGGGCTGAAGGCTTGATCCGTTACGCGAGGGACGCTTCCTGACCAGGGGGCATCTCCGATTCGGCATCCGAACACGCTGTGCAGGACCACCCATCCTGCTTGACGATGTCATAGATGGTCGGTGCCGCACCCGTTCAGACCAGGCGCCGACTTCCCCCCGCCCCTTCGTCGCGAAAATGCTGGGCGATGGTCAGGATCTGCGGCTCGATGGCCAGGAAGGCATCGAGCACCTGGGGATCGAAGGTGCTGCCACGCATCTCGCGCATCATCTGCAGCGAGTCTTCGTGGCTGAAAGGCTCCTTGTAGCAGCGACGACTGATCAGCGCATCGTAGATGTCGGCCACCGCCATGATTCGCCCGGCCAAGGGAATGTCTGTACCGGACAGCCTGTTGGGATAGCCGCTGCCGTCCCATTTCTCGTGGTGGGTACTGGCGATCTCGGCGGCCAGGGCGAGGAAGTTGTCATCCTCCAGATGGCTGGCGGTGCTGAGGATGATCTGGCGACCGAATTCGGCGTGCCGTTGCATCACCTGCATTTCCTCGGGCGTCAGCCGCCCGGGCTTGAGCAGGATGGCATCCGGCACCCCGACCTTGCCGATGTCATGCAGCGGCGCGGACAGGAACAGCAGCTGGATGTAGTCCGGCGTCAGCAGGTCCGCCGCCTGACCGGTGCGTCTCATCTGCTCGGCGATGGCACGGACATAGTGTTGGGTGCGCTTGATATGGGCACCGGTCTCGGGATCCCGGGTCTCGGCCACCGCGGCCATCGACTCGATGGTGACCTGGCGTGACCGTTCCAGTTGCCGGCGCCAGCGCTCTTCGTACTGGCGCGCCAGGATGATCCGGGTGACCAACGCCATGCCCGACAGCATCGCCACCAGCAGCAGGGGCGCGGCCAGGGGCAGGAAGACGTCGTAGCGCACGAACAGCCAGATGCCCAGCAGCTGTGGCAGGATGATCAACGCTGCCGCCAACAGGGCGAAGCGGCGCTGATTGTGGTTGTAGAAAAACCCGGCGGACAACAATAGGCCGCCGATCAGGCACAACGCCAGTTGCAGTACTCCAGCGAACTGGGGGACCCGCACCAAGGCGTCGTCCAGCAGGTCCTGGGTCAGGGCGGCCTGCAGCCTGACGCCGGAAAAGGTCTGGCCCAGGGCCGTCGTGTGCAGATCATTGAAGCCCGTGGCAGATACGCCGACGAAGACCACCTTGCCCTTGAGCCTGGCGGGCGCCACCGCGCCGCTGAGCACCGCCAGCGCCGAGACCTCAGGATAATGCTCGGCAGTGCTGTGCAGGTGCAGCAGCGCCTGGCCTCGACTGTCGAGCGGCAGACGGTGATCGCCAAGCCGCAGCACCGGTCCGGTGACGCTGGTCTCCACCACGCCCTCGGCCAGCCCCAGGGCGCGCATGGTGGCGGCCAGGGCCAGACTGGGATGGATGATGCCCTGGTGACTGAGCAGCAGGGGGGTGCGCCTGAGGATGCCATCGCTGTCACGCTGGCTGTTGATGAAGCCGCTAAAGCGCGTCTGGCTGGCGATGGGGGCTACGTTGTCCAGCGCGCCAGTAGCCTCGGGCAGCGCCAGGGCGTCGAGGGCACCGCTGAAGCCAATCCCGGGCCGTAGGCCGCTGGAAGCGGGCTGGTGCAGATCGAGGAAGAAGAAGCGGGCGGCGATGGCCCCCGTCTGTCCCATGACGTAGCCAAGATAGCCGTCGTTGTCCTGCAACTCCGCAGGCACGCCGGAAAAGCTCAGGTCGATGCCGAAGTCGTCTTTGAAGCTCTGCTGCAACGCCTTGAGCGAGGTGCGGTCCGGCTCGCTGAACAAGACGTCGATGGCGATCGCGGCGGGCTCGGCTTCGGCGATGCGGGAGAGCAGCTCGGCTACCCGATAGCGGGGCCAGGGCCACTGGCCCAGTGCCGCCAGGCTGGCTTCGTCGATGCTGACCACCTGTACCCCGGTCGCCTCCTCGTCGCTGGCCGAAAAGCGACTCAGCTGATCGTAGGCGAGGCGGTCGAGATACTGCAGTGGCGTCCATTGCAGCAAGGCGGCGAAGCCAAAGGCCAGCGACAGCCCCAGACTGACCAGGAACATCCAGGGCGCACGACGACGCAACGGGTGGGTGACGGATTTCATGCACCAGACCCTAGAGAATCAGGACTTCGGCACGGCGATTGCGCGGTTCCGACTTTCCCGGGCGAGACGGCACCAGTGGCACCGTGTCGCCGAAGAACTCGACGTTGATACGCAGTTTGGGATCGAGCCGCTGCAGCAGACCGGCCACCTTGCGGGCGCGCTGCCCCGAGAGGTCGAGATTGTAGGAAGGCGTACCCGACGCATCCGCGTGGCCGAACACCGAAATCTCGGTAGGCATGCGCTGGCGCGCAGCGTCCAGCACCTCTGGTAGCAGCGCTTTGGATTGAGGTGTCAGCTCCATGCTGTCGGACCGGAAGTTGAGCACGAAGGTCTTTGGCGGCGAGGGCTGGGCCGCCAGCACCTGGCGATGCTGCTGCTCGAAGAGCGGCTGGGCCACTGACTGCGCGGCGGTCGGCGCCTGGCCCGGTCCAGCTACCGTAACCTCGGCAAAGCCCTGGTCGATTGCCTGGCGCCCGGCGGAACTGGTAACGGAGACGGCACCGACGTGCCCATCCTCGTCGGGCATCAGGGTGACCCTGGTCTGGGGCAGCGGCGGGCTGGCACAGCCGCCCAACACCAGCGCGGACAGCAGGACACCTAGCAGCAGGCGACCTTGGGACGAGGCAGCGATCACGGCGCTCATTGGGCCTGGACCAGGAAGCGGGTGCCACGCACGCCGATAGTGGCGGAAGGCGTCTCGATCTTCACCGAGTCGGGCGAGACCTTGCCGATCTTGCCGGACGAGTAGATGGCCGCGCCTTTGGTGAGGTAGACCGAGAAGCCATAACGGCTGCTCTTGGGTTCAAACAGGTAATCGCGCAGCTGCACATCGGCGTCGTTGCCCAGGGTGAGCAGGGTACCGTCGAGAAAGACGATGGCCGCGGTGGATTCCGGGCCCGCCTGCAAGCGATCGGCCACCTGCAGGGTGGTGCCGGCCTGGGCCTGGAAGGTCGTCGTCTGACGCAGCACCGTGACGCTGCCTGACACGCTCTTGATCAGCGCCACATGGGACTCTTCCGCGGCAGTCACCAGCGGCGCTCCCAGCACCTGGACACCGAGCAGCGCCAACGCGCACAGTATTCTTTTCATGCTTTCCTGTCCTTGGATGGACGACGTGCTTGGACGGTCTCTGACTAGGCAACGCGGGTTGCAGCAGGCGCCCAGGCAACTTCCCGAAGCAGCCTGCTACCCAGCGAGCCAGGCACTAGGCTCGTGAACCCAATCACCTTCTACCAGATAAACAAGCCAGGCGGCATAGCCAGCAGCACAAGTGGCAATTTGATATCACCGTTACGGGGCGGGACAGTGCGAGACGAACGCTGATAACTGCGGTCTAGTGACCATCTTTCCCAGGTCGCCTTCCATGCACATCATTCTGGTCCGTCACGGCAAACCCGATCTTTCCAGTAAGGCTCGCTGCACCCCGCGGGAGATGAAGGACTGGGTCGCGCGCTACCAGGAGGCGCCGGTGCCGGCAGGCCAGGAGCCTGCGGAAACACGGCGGCTGGCGCAGGAGGCGGGCTATGTGGTGAGCAGCCCCCTGGGACGTTGCGTACGCTCGCTGGAATACCTGATGGGGCGCACGGACAGCCCGGTCGATGAGGTCTATGCCGAAGCGCACCTGCCTTATCTGGAACTCGATGCGCCGCGGCTGCCGGTCAAGGCCTGGCGCCTGCTGTTCAGATCCGCCTGGTTCCTTGGCTTCGCCGCCCATACCGAATCCATCGGCAGCTCTTCGGTGCGCGCTGGCCAGGCGGCCGATCGACTCATCGAACTGGCCGAACGCCACGGCTCGGTGCTGTTGCTAGGACACGGCATCATGAACGTCCTGATCGCCTGGCAACTGCGCAAGCGCGGCTGGCGCGGTCCGCTGCATCTGCTGCTGAAGGACTACTGGAAGCCGAGCCTCTATCGCAAAGAGCAGCGCTAGGACGCGGCGCCTGGCTTCGGTCACACCGGTCACGTCCGACGGCGGCAAGGTGACCGGTAATAGCCAGGCAACCTGCCCTCTTGCCTCTTCGTTCCGCCGGAACGGCCCGCTCACTTATCCAGCGAAGGCCCTACCAGCGCGGCGAGCTGGTCGTACACCCCTGGCGCTGCCACCAGCAGGGGATTGCCATTGACCAGGCCCTCGTTACGCAGGAAGGCGTTGTGGCGGCCGCCCGCCTCCTGGATCAGGACCAGGCCCGCCAGGCAGTCCCAGCCATGGATCAGGGTCTCGTAATAGCCGATCAGCCGGCCGGCGGCGACGTAGGCGGTCATCAGGGCGCCCGAGCCATTGCGAAAGAACTGCCCGCCTTCGGCCAGCAGACCGGTCACGAAGGGCAGGAAGTTTTCCTTGCCACGTCTGTGGGTGGTACCCAGGCCGGTCAAGCCCTGGCGGATCTCGGTGGCGGGATGGACACGCAGTGGCTGATCGTTGACGAAGGCACCATGCCCCCGCAGGCCATGGAAGAGTTCGTCGTGATTCGGATCCATGATCGCGCCGAGCAAGGGCTCCCCCTCGTGCATCAGGCCGATGGACACACACCAATTGTGCAGTCCATTGAGAAAGGGCGCGGTGCCGTCGATGGGATCTATGACCCAGAGATAGGGGGCAGCCAGATCGGTTGCACCGCCCTCCTCGCCCAGCAGGCCATCCTCTGGAAAGCGTTCGCTCAGGCGTTGGCGGATGAGCTCCTCCAGCGTCTTGTCGGCGATGCTCACCACGTCCTGCAGGTCGCTGCCCTTGTGGTCCACCTGCAGCGCGCCGCGCCGGTGATAGAAGTCAAGGCCGAGTTGCGCCGCTTCCCGGGCGATCTCCTGGACGGCGCGGTAGCGTTCGGCGATGGCGGGGGCAATGTTGACCATGAAGACTCCTGGAGCAGTTGAAAAGCGCCAGGGTGCCAGCTCGGAACCAGGATGCAAATCCTCCATACGGGACGGCACCAGGTCATCGTCCTCAAGCAGAATTACGGCGTCCGGCAACCAACCCGTGTCTCCAGTCATAGTGGTACAGAATACAAATCCGCTCTCACTGTAATGCAATCTCAATTGATCGCCCTCGCGGACATTCAATTCCAAGGCCGCGAAATCCCGCTTGAGTTGCCAGCCATCGGCGCAAGGCTGGCACCAGGCGTTGGGCACCCAACCAGAACGACCATCCACAGCTTTGCACCATGTCCAGCCCAGCATATCCGTGATCTCTTGCGAGCCATCGATTACCGGCTGAACGATATCGCCGCCTGCAACTGCCAGCGGATTTGGATAAGGTCGTTGATAGGCGAGACTGGCGCTACCTAAGGTGCCAGGAGGAAAGCGATAGAACATATGACTAATCCTTATTGACGCCGTCCTTACTCTTTAAGCTCTACCAGTACCAGGCGGTCACCACCATGTCATCTGCAAGCCGCAGGCTGTCGGGTATTGGCAGTCGATACGGCGAAATGTGGAAGCGGACCGCACCAAATCCGCCAGCAGCCGGTCAGAACATTCAAGCGCTCGATGTACCGGGAGGACGCCATGACCGCACAAACTTCGCTATTCCACGGCAATGGTCAGTTGCAGCAGTTGCGCCGACTGATTCCCAGAAAGCACTTTGAGTGTCTGGAGCGCCATCTGGAGCTGTTGTCGAGCGAATTCCCACTCTTCGATCATCCGCCACTGATGATCGACTGTGCCATCGCCGAAACCCTGGAAAACCTCGGCATCCGTGCCTTCCAGTGGCAAGGCAGCTGCGACCTGCCGCAGCGGATGGCCCTGGGTAGCGCGCTCATGGGTGAGGGGTTCATGGCCCAGTCCAGTACGCCTGAATACACCCTCTACCTCAATGCGCGTGGTGAAAAAGTCCTGTTGCGACAAGAGCCCGCTGCCAGCCAGACCTTGGTCAGCCTGGTCTCGGATTGCCCGCCGCTCTTCGCCTATCTGGCAGCCAAGCACCGCGAGCTGCTATCGGTTGACTGAACGGTTCGGCATCCGGTTGTCGGTGGTGTGACCGACCGGTACTCAGGATGACGAACGGGATCACAGTTACGCAGTAACGTCAGACTAAGAAGGATCCAAATAGGCAGGGTAATGGTAGATTCGCGCTTCGGATCTACCAGGAGACCCAAGGAATGGGAATTCGTATTCTGGCCAGTGTCATTGCGACCTTTGCAGCCCTTCACGCCCAGGCTGCCACCCTTCCCGCCGTACCGCCGCTCAAGCTGGCAGATCTTACGCTCAAGGCTCCCGCCGCAAGTACCGAGGTTCTCCCTAGCAGAACCGACGCCCAGCCCCGTGACACTCGACAGCCTATCAATAGCGCCCGCTGGCTGAATGAACGTCAGACCTTTGTTCAAGAACAGCGCTGGGTATTCTAGGCCGTTCGATTGATGTCGACGGATGGCTTCCAATTCGTATGCTTTTTAATCCCGCCTAGGGAATGAATCGCCGTTTTCCAGGTCCGTCTGGTTCTATGGGCAGCTCACCCCGTCTGCCCTTTCGACCTGCATGCGGAGCCGTCATGAAACGCCTGTCCCTTCTCCTGTTCGCCGCGCTGTCGGCATGCAGTTCGGCGCCTACCTCTCCTCCGGCCGACCCCTCGCAATTCGGCGGCCGTACCCAGGAGCAACTCCGGCAGAGTTTCGGCTCGCCGCAGCGAGTCGCGCAGCTCGATCGCCTAGTGGTCTACGAATATCGCAACCTGCGCGCCCCGGGTAGCGCGACGCCGGTCTATTCCTTCCTCATCGAAAACGAACGGGTGATCGAATCTACCCCCGGAACCTTGCAGCTTTATCGCGAGGACGGCATCACCAAGGTCAAGGCGGAAAGCCTCTAGGCAGAGCGGACGCCCTTGCCGGGGGTTAACGCACGGCCTGGAAGGGATGTGCAAAAAAATACCGATTTTGGTGTCTTCCAGCATTTGTTTCCCAGGCGGCTACGGGCTGTAATCAGTCCGAGGCTTCCGCTGCCAAGGCCGCAATAGCCGGTCGCGTAGTGGGTTACAACAACAAGAAAAGCGTCTGCTGCATTGGCACGGGACGCGGAGTGCAAGATGAAAACCACACCAAAAGCGCTTTTATTGTCCGCTGTCACCCTCTCTGCAGGCCTGACCTTTTCACTGGCCCTTCAGGCCGCTGAAACGGTCACCATCGCTACCGTCAACAACAGTGACATGATCCGCATGCAGCGGCTGTCCAAGACCTTCGAAGAACAGCATCCCGACATCAAGCTCAACTGGGTGGTGCTCGAAGAAAACGTGCTGCGGCAGCGGCTGACCACCGACATCGCCACCCAGGGTGGTCAGTTCGACGTCCTCACCATCGGCATGTACGAGACCGGCCTCTGGGGCGCCCAGAACTGGCTGGAGCCGATGAAGGACCTGCCCGCCAACTACGACCTGGACGACCTCTTCCCGTCGGTTCGCGAAGGCCTGTCGGTCAAGGGCACCCTCTATGCGCTGCCCTTCTATGCCGAAAGCTCCATCACCTACTACCGCAAGGACCTGTTCCAGCAGGCTGGCCTGACCATGCCCGCCCAGCCCACCTGGACCCAGATCGCCGAGTTCGCCGGCAAGCTGCATCAGCCGGACAAGGACCAGTACGGTCTCTGCCTTAGGGGCAAGGCCGGCTGGGGCGAGAACATGGCCCTGGTCACCACCATGGCCAACGCCTTCGGCGCGCGCTGGTTCGATGAAAAGTGGCAACCGGAATTCACCGGTCCGGAATGGACCGCGGCGGCCAACTACTACGTCACCAACATGAAGAAGTACGGTCCGCCCGGCGCCTCCAGCAACGGCTTCAACGAAAACCTGGCGCTGTTCAACAGCGGCAAGTGCGCCATCTGGGTCGATGCCAGCGTCGCCGGCTCCTTCACCATGGACAAGAGCCAGAGCAAGGTCGCCGACAGCGTCGGCTTCGCCGGCTCGCCGCGCGAGGTCACCGACAAGGGCTCCTCCTGGCTGTACGCCTGGTCCTTGGGTATCCCGACCTCCTCCAAGCACAAGGATGCCGCCAAGACCTTCGTGACCTGGGCCACCTCCAAGGACTACGCCAAGCTGGTCGCGGATAAGGACGGCATCGCCAACGTGCCGCCGGGTACCCGCAAGTCCACTTACAGCCAGGCCTACATGAACGCGGCGCCCTTCGCCAAGGTCTCCCTGGACATGCTGCAGCACGCCGACCCGGCCCACCCTTCGGCCAAGCCGGTGCCCTATGTGGGCATCCAGTACGTGACCATTCCCGAGTTCCAGGCCATCGGCACCTCGGTGGGCAAGCTGTTCGCCGCGGCCCTTACCGGGCAGATGTCGGTCGAGCAGGCTCTGCAGGCGGCCCAGCAGTCCACCGCCCGGGAAATGAAGCGCGCCGGCTATCCCAAGTAGCGCTGGATACCGGGATCCGCCGCGCGCGGATCCCGGCCTAGCGGCTTTCCCTGCCTGATCCGCCACTGGCCTCGCGAGACGCCAGTGCCTCGTCACGGCCCACTGCCTTGCGGAGCATCGCCATGCAGACCTCCACCCTCAAGACGCCTGCCGTCGAAACTCCTGCCGCACCCGCCCGGCGTCAACGCCGTCGTGCCGGTCCCGGCTGGTTCCTGATCAGTCCTTCGGTGGCCTTGCTGCTGGTGTGGATGCTGGTGCCCCTGGGCATGACCATCTGGTTCTCGCTGATCCGCTACAACCTGCTGTATCCCGGCGAGCATGGCTTCGTCGGCCTGGAGAACTTCGAATACTTCGTCACCGATGCCGGCTTCTGGCCCGGCATGACCAATACCCTGCTGCTGGTGGGCAGCGTGCTGCTGATCAGCGTGGTCTTCGGCGTACTGATCTCGGCGCTGCTGGAAGCCAGCGAGTTCCTTGGCCGCGGCATCGTCCGCGTCCTGCTGATCTCGCCCTTCTTCATCATGCCCACGGTCAGTGCCCTGATCTGGAAGAACCTGATCTTCCATCCGGTCTCCGGCATTCTCGCCGCGGTCTGGAAGCTGTTCGGCGCCACCCCGGTGGACTGGCTGGCCACCCATCCGCTGCTGTCGATCATCCTGATCGTCTCCTGGCAGTGGCTGCCCTTCGCCATTCTCATCCTGATGACCGCCATGCAGTCGCTGGACCAGGAGCAGAAGGAAGCGGCTCGCCTGGACGGTGCCGGTCCGCTCGCCATCTTCTGGCACCTGACCCTGCCGCACCTGGCGCGCCCCATCGCCGTGGTGGTGATGATCGAGACGATCTTCCTGCTGTCGGTGTTCGCCGAGATCTACACCACCACCAGCGGCGGCCCGGGCTTCGCCTCCACCAACCTGGCCTACCTGATCTACAACCAGGCCCTGCTGCAGTTCGACGTCGGCCTGGCCTCCGCCGGCGGCCTGATCGCCGTGCTCATCGCCAACATCGCCGCCATCATCCTGGTGCGGATGCTTGGCAAGAACCTGACCCAACAGTGAGGACCCTGACATGCTGACGCTCAAGCAATCCCGGCGCCTGCAGAGCCTGCTGCTGGGCCTGCTCGCCTGGCTGGTGGCCCTGGTGCTGTTCTTCCCGATCTTCTGGATGGTGCTGACCAGCTTCAAGACCGAGATCGACGCCTTCGCCACGCCGCCGCAGTTCTTCTTCACGCCCACGCTGGAGAACTACCTGACCATCCAGGCGCGTAGCGACTACTTCCACTTCGCGCTGAACTCGGTGGTGATCTCCTTTGGTGCCACCCTGCTCAGCCTGCTGTTGGCGCTACCGGCGGCCTACTCGATGGCCTTCCACGAGACCAAGCACACCCAGCGCCTGCTCTTGTGGATGCTCTCCACCAAGATGCTGCCGGCGGTCGGAGTGCTGGTACCCATCTACCTGCTGGCCAAGCAATTCGAACTGCTCGATAGCCGGCTGCTGCTGATCGCCGTCTACACCCTGATCAACCTGCCGATCGTGGTCTGGATGGTCTACACCTACTTCAAGGACATTCCCAAGGACATCCTCGAGGCCGCGCGCCTGGATGGCGCCACCACCTACCAGGAAATCGTCCGGGTGCTGCTGCCGATCGCCAAGGGCGGCATCGCCTCGACCATGCTGCTGTCGCTGATCCTGTGCTGGAACGAGGCCTTCTGGTCGCTCAACCTGACGTCGTCCAATGCCGCCCCCCTGACCGCGCTGATCGCCTCCTACTCCAGTCCCCAGGGACTGTTCTGGGCCAAGCTGTCGGCCGTCTCGACGCTGGCCTGCGCGCCCATCCTGATCTTTGGCTGGATCAGCCAGAAACAACTGGTGCGCGGCCTGTCCTTCGGCGCCGTGAAATGAGCCGTCGCTGCGCTACTGCGCTTGCCGATCCGGCGTCGGAAGCTCGCTCGAAATGCTCATTTACCCGCGTAAACTGCGCTTTCTCGCGACCTTCCTCCTTGTCTCGCCTTCGCTCGCGACGCGCAGCGACGGCTCAAATAACAAGAGGATTCCTGTCATGGCCAATCTGAAAATCCGCAGCCTGCGCAAGGGCTTCGACTCGCTGGAAATCATCAAGGGCGTCGACCTGGACATCAACGACCGTGAGTTCGTGGTCTTCGTCGGTCCCTCGGGTTGCGGCAAGTCCACCCTGCTGCGCCTCATCGCCGGTCTGGAAGAGGTCAGCAGCGGCACCCTGGAACTGGACGGGCGCGACATCACCGAGGTCTCGCCAGCCAAACGTGACCTGGCCATGGTGTTCCAGACCTACGCCCTCTATCCGCACATGAGCGTGCGCAAGAATCTGTCCTTCGCCCTGGATCTGGCCAAGATCGACAAGCAGGAAGTGGAGCGCAAGGTCACCGATGCCGCCCGCATCCTCGAACTGACACCCCTGCTGGAGCGCAAGCCGCGCCAGCTCTCCGGCGGCCAGCGCCAGCGTGTGGCCATCGGCCGCGCCATCGTGCGCCAGCCAAAGATCTTCCTGTTCGACGAACCCCTGTCCAACCTAGATGCCGCCCTGCGCGTGCAGATGCGCCTGGAGCTGGCACGCCTGCACCAGGAACTGCAGGCCACCATGATCTACGTGACCCACGACCAGGTAGAGGCCATGACCCTCGCCACCAAGGTGGTGGTACTGAATGGCGGGCGGGTCGAGCAGGTCGGCTCGCCCCTGGAGCTCTATCACCATCCGGCCAACCTCTTCGTCGCCGGCTTCCTCGGCACGCCGAAGATGGCCTTTCTCAAGGGCAAGGTGCTGGCCACCGACGCCCAGGGCGTGGAAGTGGAGCTGGCCGCCGGTCCGCGCCTGCACCTGCCGCGGCGCGGTGACGGCCTGACGGTTGGCAGTCCGGTGACCCTGGGCATTCGCCCGGAACACCTGCGCCTGGCCGCCGACGGCCAGCTGCCGGTAATCAGCGATGTGGCCGAACGCCTGGGCAGCGACACCTATTGCCACATGGTCACCGAGGCCGAGGAGCCGCTGACCGTGCGCGTGCCGGGTGACTGCGCCGTGGCCTACGGCGAACGCCAGCGCCTGGCCCTGGACGCGGACTTCTGTCACCTGTTCGACGAACAGGGCCGCGCCGTGGCGCCGCTGCTGCGCCAGGCCGCCTGATCTCCCCTTCTCTCCTGGTCATGGCCGACCATGACCAGGAGCGCCTTCTGCCAGGATCCCTCTCATGAAACTCAATCGCCAGAATCTCGACCAGCTTCCCGCATACATCGCCAAGCCCTCCTACGCCGCCTGCCAGCTGCGTCAGGGCATCGTCCACATCGGCGTCGGCGGCTTCCACCGCGCCCACCAGGCCATCTACACCGAAGCCCTGCTCAACCAGGGCCGCGACCTGGACTGGAGCATCTGCGGCGTCGGCCTGCGCGCCGAGGACCGCGCCATGCGTGACGCCCTGGCCGGACAGGACTACCTCTATACCCAGGTGGTGCTGGCCGACGAGCCGGACACCGAGGTCCGCGTCGTCGGCGCCATCAGCGGCATGCTGCTGGCAGAGGAAGGCACCCAAACGCTGATCGACAAGCTGGCCCATCCCAGCACCCGCATCGTCTCCCTCACCATCACCGAGGGCGGCTACTGCATGGATGACAGCACTGGCGAATTCAACTTCAAACTGCCGCTGATCCAGCACGACCTGCAGCATCCCGGCGATCCGCGCAGCGTCTTCGGCTTCCTGCTGGCGGCCCTCGCCAAGCGCCGCGCCGAGGGCACCGGCCCCTTCACCGTGATGTCCTGCGACAACCTTCCGCACAATGGCCAGGTGACCCGCAAGGCCCTGCTGGCCTACGCCGGCCTGGTAGACGAAGAGCTGCACGGCTGGATCGCCGAGCACGTCAGCTTCCCTAACGCCATGGTCGATCGCATCACCCCCATGACCAGCACCGCCCATCGCGAGGCCCTGCTGGCCGAACACGGCGTCGAGGATGCTTGGCCGGTGGTCTGCGAGCCCTTCCTGCAGTGGGTGCTGGAAGACAAATTCGTCGCCGGCCGTCCGGCCTGGGAAGACGTCGGCGTGCAGTTCACCGATGACGTCACCCCCTACGAGGAGATGAAGATCAAGCTGCTCAACGGCAGCCACCTGGCCCTCACCTACCTGGGCTTCCTCAAGGGCTATCGCTTCGTCCACGAGACCATGGCCGATCCGTTGTTCGTACGCTACATCCGCACCTACATGGACGAGGACGTGACCCCGCAGCTGGCCCCGGTTCCCGGCATCGACCTCGACCAGTACAAGGACACCCTGATCGAGCGCTTCTCCAATCGCGCGATCGCCGACCAGCTGGAGCGGGTCTGCTCCGACGGTTCCTCGAAGTTTCCCAAGTTCACCGTGCCGACCATCAACCGGCTGATCGAAGACGACCAGGCCATGGATCGCGCCGCCTTGGTGGTGGCCGCCTGGGCGGTCTATCTGCGCGGCGTGGACGAGAGCGGGGCGACCTATCGCATCCCCGATCCGCGGGCCAACTACTGCGAGGAGCTGGTGCAGGATCAGAAGAACCTCACCGAGCGCCTGCTGGGCGCCGAGGAAATCTTCGGCAAGCACATCCCGAAATCCGCCGCCTTCGTTGCCGCCTTCGAGCGGCAGCTGTACAACTTGCGGACCCATGGGGTCAGCGCCACCTTGCAGACCCTGCTCGGCGACTAGCCTTGGCAAAACGCTGCCTAGGTAGCGTCGATGGTTCATACAAGCCCTAACAACAAGGAGCGGCCAGGCATGAAGTTTCTCGGGATCGACTGCGGTACCCAGGGCACCAAGGCGGTGATCCTGGATGTCGAGCGCGGCGTGGTACTGGGTGAAGGCAATGCGCCTCACCCCCTGACCGAGGGCGCCAATGGCCGTCGCGAGCAGAATCCGGCGGACTGGATCAGGGCACTGGTAGCGGCTACCCGCGCCGCCCTGGCCCAGGCCGGCAGCGATGGCCAGGACATCCTCGGTGTTGGCGTCTCGGGCCAGCAGCATGGTCTGGTGCTGCTCGACGACAGCGGCAAGGTGCTGCGTCCGGCCAAGCTCTGGTGCGACACCGAGTCCACCCCGGAAAACCAGCGTCTGCTGGAGCATCTCGGTGGCGCGGCAGGCTCCATCGAGCGCCTGGGTCTGGCCATCGCGCCGGGCTACACCGTCTCCAAGCTGCTCTGGACCAAGGAGCAGCATCCTGAGGTGTTCGACCGGATCGCCCAGGTACTGCTGCCCCACGATTACCTGAACTTCTGGCTGACCGGCCGGGCCGTGGCGGAATACGGCGATGCCTCGGGTACCGGCTATTTCAATGTGCGCACGCGCCAGTACGACCTGGAACTGCTGCGCCATATCGACCCCAGCGGTCGCCTGGAACGCGCCCTGCCGGCGCTGATCGAAGCCGACCAGCCGGTCGGGCGGCTGCGGCCGGAGGTCGCCAGCCAACTGGGCATCAATCCCCAGGCGCTGGTCTCCAGCGGCGGCGGCGACAACATGATGGGCGCCTTGGGCACCGGCAACAGCCGCGCTGGCCAGATCACCCTGAGCCTGGGTACCTCGGGCACCCTCTATGGCTATTCTGACGAACCCCGCATCAGCGAGCATCCCGCCGTGGCGGGTTTCTGCTCCTCCAACGGCGGCTGGCTACCGCTGATCTGCACCATGAACCTGACCAATGCCAGCGGCCAGATCCGCGAGCTGCTCGGTCTGGATCTCGCCGACTTCACCCGTCTGGTGGCGGAGTCGCCCATCGGCGCCGAAGGGGTGCTGATGCTGCCCTTCCTCAATGGCGAACGGGTACCGGCACTGCCGACGGCGACCGCCAGCCTGCACGGCCTAACCGCCACCAACCTGACGCGCGCCAACCTGTGCCGGGCGGTGGTCGAGGGGGTGAGCTTCGCCCTGAGATACGGCTTCGATCTGCTGCGCGACCTGGGCATGCCCGGCGACACCCTGAGACTCATCGGCGGCGGCGCCAGGAGCCCGGTGTGGCGCCAACTGATCGCCGATCTGATGAACACCCCGGTGGTCTGCCCGGTCCACGGCGAAGCCGCGGCCCTGGGCGGCGCCTTGCAGGCGGCCTGGTGCTGGAGTCGCGAACAGGATCGTCCGGAATCGCTCGACAGCCTCACAGAACGCTGCGTGCACCTGGATCCGGCCAGTCGCGCCGAACCGGATCCCGCGCGGGTCGCCGAATACGAGGCGGCCTACCAGCGCTATCGGCAGCAACTGCGGGAGAGCTACGGGGTAGCCTAGCGAGCGGAGGGGGTGGAAAACGCCAGGCGGTTTTCACCCCATGGAGACTCAGCCGTAGGTTGGGCTGAGCACCGCGAAGCCCAACAAAACATAGCCGTACCTTTACATCGTTGGGCTTCGCTGCGCTCAGCACCAACCTACGTCTCAGGCCTTGCCGATCGGCACGAAGGGCGCATCCAGCAGCCGGGCGAGGTCCGTCGGTGCCAGGGCCACTTCCAGTCCGCGGCGTCCCGCACTGACATGGATGCTCGGCAGCTCCGCGGCGGACTCGTCGACAAAGGTACGCAGCCGCTTCTTCTGCCCCAGCGGACTGATGCCACCCACCAGGTAGCCGGTGCTGCGCTGGGCTTGCTCGGGCTTGGCCATCTCCAGCTTCTTCACCCCGGCCGCCTGGGCCAGGGCCTTGAGATCCAGGGTGCCGGCGACCGGCACGATGGCCACCAGCAGTTCCTGCTTCTCGCTCGCCGCCAGCAGGGTCTTGAACACCGTCGCCGGCGCCAGACCGAGTTTCTCGGCGGCTTCCAGGCCGTAGGAGGCGGCCTTGGGATCATGGTGGTAGCTCAGCACCTCGTGGGGCACCTGGCTCTTCTTGAGCAACGCTATCGCCGGGGTCATGCCAGCACTCCTTGGGGATCGGCCACCTCCGCCCTTCCGCGCCCTTGGGCCTTGGCCCGGTAGAGCGCGAAGTCGGCCGCCTGCAGCCAGTGGGCGACGTCATCGTAGGTGCGGTCGAAGCCGGCGATGCCGCAGCTCAGGCCGACGCGCACGTTCTGCCGGTCGCCGGGGCCGCCCGCCTGCATCTCGTGCAAACGCTGCTGCAGCCGCCGGATCAGATCCAGGGCCCGCTCGGGCGAGGTGTCGGGTAAGAGGATACCGAATTCATCGCCGCCAAAACGACCGGCGAGGTCACTGGCGCGGATGGTGCGCGCCAGCAGACCGGAAAATTGGCGCAGCATCTCGTCACCGGCCTGGTGGCCGAAGCGATCGTTGATCAATTTGAAGTTGTCCAGGTCGATCATCAACAGGCTGGCCTCGGCGCCACTGCGCTTGCAGCGGGCGAACTCGCGCTGCAGCAGCTGATCCCAGTGCGTTCTGTTGTGCAGACCGGTCATGCCATCCTGCTTGCTGATCAGCTCCAGCTCCTGCTTGCGCCGCGACAGCTGCTGCGCCAGGCGAAAGCTCACCAGGCCCAGGGCCCACGGGTAGGCGACGATCATCGGCAGGCAGGCATAGATCTGCGCGGTGGAGGTCTGGATGGCGACCGGATGACGCAGCACGACCAGGCCGACCAGGATGCCCGCCAGCTGTGCGAGCAGCCCCCGGCGCCAGAACGCCAGGCCACCGGCGCCGAGCATGTTCATACCGGTCATGGCGAGCAAGGTCACGCTGGGCAGGAGATTGAAGCCCATGCTCGCTGCCCAGAAGCCGGCCGAGCCGCAGTCCAGCAGCAGATTGCCCAGTTCGGTGCGATAGGGGTCGCGAGCGCGCACCGCTCGCCAGTAGGCCAGCGGTGACCAGAGCAGCGCATTGGTCAGCAGCAGGATCCATAGCCCGATGGACACCGGCTGGGTGATCTGCACCGAGACGATGCAACTCAGGCTGAGCAGCAGACCGACCGCACGGGGTAGCCAGAGCCGCCGAGCGAAACCGCGGCCACGCGTGAGCACATCTGGCATTGGCGATCCCCACTGCGACGGACGATGGAAGGTCGCGCATTATCAGTGGATAAGGGCAAAACGCCAGCGACCCGCGACTTCAACGTCGCTTTCCGATCGTTGCGACGCGCCTAGACAGTGCCAGAAGGAAACATCGGGTGACACGCACACCGGACGAACAGCCTTGAACCTCGGCCTGACCGGCCTCATCCAATGGTCAGGCCCGTCAAAAAGAGGAAGCCGCATGCAAGTCCAAGTGAACAGTGATCACAACATCGAAAGCAGTGCCGGTTTGCAGAATTGGGTGGCGTCCGTGGTGGAAGACCGCCTGGATCGCTTCGACGAACTCCTGACCCGTGTCGAGGTGCACCTCAACGACGAGAACGCCGGCAAGTCGGGCGCCCAGGACAAGCGCTGCCAGATGGAGGCGCGCATCAAGGGCCATCAACCCCTCTCGGTCACCCACAAGGCCGAGTCTCTCGATCTGGCCGTGGATGGCGCGGCGGACAAGCTGTTGCGAGCCATCACCAACCTGTCCGGTAAGCTTGAGAAAAAGCGCCTTTCCGGTGGCGAACTCAATGACCCCCTGGCCCTGGAGGATTCCGCAGAGTTCCAGGATTCCTTGCGGCAGGACGAATTCCTTGAACGGGAGCAACTGGCTCACGATCATGAGTTGAAGTAAGGCAACCTCGCGCTTCAGCCTACAACCGGGGCCGCTCATCGAGCGGCCCCGGTCTTTTCCACCCCGGTAAAAAGGATGCTCCATGCCCTCCCCCTTTCGCGTCGCCCTGATCGGCTATGGCTTCGTCGGTCAGACCTTCCACGGCCCGCTGCTGCGTTCCATCCCCGGCCTCACCCTGGAACTGGTGGCCTCGCGGGACGCTAAGCGGGTGCACGCCGATCTGCCCGAGGTACGGGTGACTGCGGATTACCTGGCGGCCGTGCAGGATCCGGCCATCGACCTGGTGGTGATCGCCTCGCCCAACCAGACCCATGCGCCCCTCGCCAGCGCCGCCCTGGCCGCCGGCAAGCACGTGGTGGTCGATAAACCCTTTACCGTCACCCTCGCCGAAGCCCGACAACTGGCCGCCGAAGCCGAACAGGCCGGGCGGTTGCTGTCGGTGTTCCAGAATCGCCGTTGGGACAGTGATTTTCTCGGACTGCAGGCGGTACTCGCCAGCGGCGCCCTGGGCGAACTGACCAGTCTGGAATCGCGCATCGAACGCTTTCGCCCCGAGGTGCGCACGCGTTGGCGCGAAGCGGCGCTGCCCGGCAGTGGACTCTGGTTCGACCTCGGCCCCCATCTGCTGGATCAGGCGCTCTGCCTGTTCGGTCTGCCCGAGCGCCTGCAGGCGCAGCTGGTGCGGCAGCGTGCCGGCGCCCTCACCGACGACTGGTTCCAGGTGCAACTGGACTACGGCGCCCGCCAGGTGACCCTGAGAGCCGGGATGCTGGCCGCCGATGGCGTACCGCGCTTCCTGGCCCAGGGTACAGCGGGCAGCTGGATCAAGCAGGGCGCGGATCGCCAGGAAGACGCGCTCAAGGCCGGCGTGCGCCCCGGTGGTCCGGACTGGGGCCAGGATCCTGATTCTGGCTGGCTCATCACGGGCGATGGCGAACGCCAGGCGTTGCCGACGCCAGCGGGAGATCACCGCCGCTACTACCTTGCCCTGGTCGAGGCTCTTGCCGGGCGCGCCGCCAATCCCGTCCCTCCCGCCCAGGCCTGCGCCCTCATGGCCCTGCTGGAAGCGGCACAGCGTTCCTCGGCGGAAGGTCGGGCGCTAGTGCCCGAGCTCACGGCTGCCGAACGCGTTTCCTACTGACCCGCCACCCACTGCGGACGCCGTCCCGCCAGGCGTTCGCCCAACTGGCGCAGGGTGCGCGAGAGACGCCGCTCGATCCACTCGTAGCTGCCCCAGGCCAGCAGCAGGATCACCGGCAGGCAGACCGCCAGGGTCTGGTAGGGGCTCAGCCCCCACTGCTGGTGCAGCCAGTAGTCGCCCAGCCAGAGCACGATGACGTGCACCAGGTAGACCGAATAGGACCAGTCCCCCAGTGCCTTGCACAGGCGTGAGCCGGCGAACCAGGGTTCGAGGATCACGCAGGCGCCCACCAGGACCGCGCTGGGCACGCCCCAGGTCAGCAGCCGCCAGGGATGGTCCGCCGGAAAGGCCACCAGACAGACCAGTGCCGCCAGAGCAGCCGTCAGGGCCAGCGGCTTGGAGCCGCGCAGGGCGCCGCGCCGATAGAGCGCCGCCAGGCTCACGCCTAGCAGGAACTCGAAGATGATCGGATTGCGATAGAAACTGCTGACGAAGGACTCGCGGGCCAGCACCAGGCTGACGAGGATCACCAGCAGACTGACCACGCCGATGCGCCAGCGCTCGGCCACGCCAAAGGACAGGGCAAACAGCAGGTAGAACAGCATCTCGAAGTTGAGCGTCCAGCCCACCGGCAGGATCGGATAATGGCCGAAGCCCGCCGGGTTCTCGCTGGGAATGAAGAACAGCGAGAGTAGTAGTTCCCGTGCGGCGATCCCGTAGACCGGCATCACGTCGCTGGCCAGATAGAGGATCAGCGCCGTCACCGCGGTGTACAGCCAATAGGCCGGGACGATACGGGCGATGCGGTGCCAGAGGAAGGTGCTGCGCCTGAGCGATCGGCCGGCGGTGGACAGGTAGATCACGAAGCCGCTGAGTACGAAGAAGATATCGACCCCGACCTGTCCCCGGGTGGAGAGCAGATGGCCGCCGAGGCTGTCGGCGTGGAAATCGAAGAACACCTGCATGAAGTGATGAAAGACCACCAACCAGGCGGCCAAGGCCCTGAGAGCTTGCAGTGAAACCAGCATTGTAGAACCTGTCCCTCCTCGTCCCGCCGGGCACGACCCAGCGCCGCGCCGTCATTGTGGACGGCCTGGGCGGATCGGGTGTTCCCGGGAAAAGGCGGGATTGCGCCGGATCACAGGCTGAACGGATCGATGCTCGACCCGTTCAGCGGCAGTTCAGGCGGCTGACCTCATTGCAGACTGAAACGCCAGGCACGGTGGATCTTGGGATTGCGCGCGAAATCCGGATCCAGGGTGCTGGCGCTGATCTCTTCGACGCGATAACGCTCGGCGAGACCTGCATCCAACTCGAACTTGCGGAAGTTGTTGGAGAAGTACAGTACGCCGTTGCGGCTCAGATGGGCCATGGCCGAATCGATCAGGGCGACGTGATCGCGCTGGACGTCGAACACACCTTCCAGACGCTTGGAATTGGAGAAGGTCGGCGGATCGACGAAGATCAGATCGTATTCGCCGCGATCGTTCTCCAGCCAGTGCAAGACATCGCCCTGCTCCAGGCGGTGTCGCTCGGAAAAGCCGTTGAGCGCCAGGTTGCGCCGGGCCCAGTCCAGGTAGGTCCGCGAGAGATCGACGCTGGTGGTGCTGCGCGCTCCACCCACCGCGGCCTGCACCGTGGCGGCGCCGGTGTAGCAGAACAGGTTGAGGAAGCGCTTGCCCTGGGCTTCCTGACGCAGGCGTAGGCGCAGCGGGCGATGGTCGAGGAACAGACCGGTATCCAGGTAGTCGGTGAGATTCACCAGCAGTTTGGCGCCCGCCTCCTCCACCTGCAGGAATTCACCCTGGGCCGCCTGACGCTCGTACTGCTTGGTGCCGCTCTGCCGCTCGCGCCGCTTGACCACCACCCGCGCCGGATCGATGTTCAAGGCTTGGGGAATGGCGGCCAGGGCATCGAGCAATCGCGCCTGGGCCTTGTCCGGATCGATGGAACGGGGCGGTGCATATTCCTGCACGTGCACCCGGTCACCATAGAGATCCACGGCCACCGCGTACTCGGGCATGTCGGCGTCATAGAGGCGATAGCACTGCACGCCCTGGTTGCGCGCCCACTTGCCGAGCTGCTTGAGATTCTTCTGCAGGCGATTGGCGAACATCTGCCCGCCTTCGCTGAGCTTGGCCGGTTCCGCCGCCTGATCGATGGCCGAGCGCTCGCCGCTGCGGCTGCCGGTGACGAACTGGCGGGTCTCCACCTCGAACATCAGCAGCTTGCAGGGCAAGGCGCCGTTCCAGAAGGCGTATTGCTTGTGACTGCGGATCCCCATGCGCTTGCCCAGTTCGGGCGCACCGGTAAAGACCCCCGCGCGCCAGCCCAGGCAGGCCTGGCGCAACCGCTCGCCGAGATTCTGGTAGAGATACAGCAGACTGGCTTCATCGCCCAGGCGCTCGCCATAGGGCGGGTTGCAGATCACCAGACCGGTCTGGCCCTTGTCCGGCCGCGGCTCGAAGCTGGCCACCTCGCCCTGGTAGACCTTGATCCACTCGGACAGACCGGCGCGCTCGATGTTGTTGCGCGCCGGCTGGATCAGTCGGGGATCGGCTTCGTAGCCGCGGATCCAAGCCGGTGTCTTGGCCAGGCCAGCCGCCGCCCGCGCTTCGGCTTCCTGATGCAGCTGCTGCCAGAGCGCGGGCACATGGCCCAGCCAGGCGGAAAAGCCCCAGCGCTCGCGGCGCAGGTTGGGCGCGATGTCCGCCGCCATCAGCCCGGCCTCGACCAGGAAGGTACCCACCCCGCACATGGGGTCGGCCAACGCCCCGCCCGCCGCGGCCAGGGCCGGCCAGCCGGCACGGATCAGCACCGCGGCCGCCAGGTTTTCCTTGAGCGGCGCCGCCCCCTGCTGCAGGCGATAGCCGCGCTGGTGCAGGCTCTGGCCGGAGAGATCCAGCGACAGGATGGCCTGACCCCGCTCCAGGTGCAGATGGACGCGCAGGTCCGGGGCGACCTTGTCGACCGTGGGTCGTTGCCCGGTGCGTTCGCGCAGGCGGTCGACGATGGCGTCCTTGACCTTGAGGGCGCCGAAATGGGTGTTGTCGATGCCCGCGCCCTGGCCGCTGAAGCCCACCGCCAGGGTGCCGTTGGGCGCCAGGTGCTCTTCCCACTCCACGCCATGCACACCCAGGTACAACCCCTGGGGGTCTTCCACCGGGAAGCGGGCCAGCACCAGCAGCACCCGGTTGGCCAGGCGCGACCAGAGGCAGAGGCGGTAGGCGTCCGCGAGACTCGCCTCGCCGCGCACCGCCGCGGTCTGGCTACGGGCTTCCTGCAGGCCGAGGCCCTGGGCCTCTTCCAGCAGCAGGGTCTCGAGCCCCTTGGGACAGGTGAGGATGAGTTGTTGCATCGCGGACATCGTTGAATCCATAGGTTAGCGAAAGGCGCTTCTCTGCCTTTGGTCGGATTGACCGGTAAGGACAGCGCCTCCCGTGAAAGTTTGACTGCGTCTCAACAAGCCGCAGTGACGGCATTCCAGCGGCGGTTTATCGCCATTTCATTTCGATTTGATTACGTCTTATAGCTAAAAGGTCGTTCCCAGCCAGGGTCTCATTGGTTAGTAATTGACCACCCGCAGCGCGAAGGTGCGGGGCGGATGTCAGGACGCCGGCTCTGGCATCCAGGCCTGCAACGGGCCATGGACAATCTGCAAGTCAACCTACGAGGGCACTACCCTATGAGAAGACTCAAGCGTGATCCAATGGAACGAGCTTTCCAGCGTGGTTATCAGCACGGCATTGTGGGCAAATCGCGGGACCTCTGCCCCTTCACCCAGGACGCCGTCCGGCAGGCCTGGCTCAATGGCTGGCGTGAGGGCCGTAGCGACCAATGGGACGGCTACGTAGGCACCGCTGGTCTTCAACGCGTGAATCAACTTCAAGCCGCAGGCTAATTCGATTTCACTAGCGGAAGCCTGAGGGCTTCCACCAGCGTTCTGGTTTTGTTCCAGTCAGATCCCTTCCCAGGATCAGGTACCCGGTCCCACGGGGGCTCCCAGCGAGCCCCCTATCCCTCAGCGGCGCGCTGCCGCGATCGCATCCACGGCTTCGCGGATCAACGTCGGTCCGCGATAGATGAAGCCGCTGTAGAGCTGCACCAGACTGGCCCCTGCGGCGATCTTTTCCGCCGCATCTTCCCCCGACAGGATCCCGCCCGCCGCAATGATCGGCAGCCGGCCACCCAGTTCGCCCGCCAAGACCCGTACCACATGGGTGCTCTTTTCCCGCACCGGAGCGCCTGACAGGCCACCAGCCTCGGCGGCATAGGGCAGATTCTCCACCCCTTCGCGCCCCAGGGTGGTGTTGGTGGCGATGATGGCGTCCATCCCGGCATCGCGGATCGCCTGGGCGGTCAGCACGATTTCCTCATCGGTCATGTCCGGGGCGATCTTGATGGCGATGGGCACCCGCCGGCCATGCTGGACCGCCAGGTCTTCCTGGCGCTGGCGCAGGGCTTCCAGCAGGCTCTTGAGCGCATCGCCGAATTGCAGGCTGCGCAGGCCAGGCGTGTTGGGCGAGCTCACATTCACCGTGATGTAGCTGGCATGGGCGTAGACCCGGTCCAGGCCGATCAGGTAGTCGTCCACCGCCCGCTCCACCGGGGTACTGGCGTTCTTGCCGATGTTGATCCCCAACACACCCTGGAAGCGCGCCGCCTTGACCCGCTCGATCAGGGCGTCGACACCCGCATTATTGAAACCCATGCGGTTGATGATGGCGTCGGCCTGTTCGAGACGGAACAACCGCGGCTTGGGATTGCCCGGCTGCGGCCGTGGCGTCACGGTGCCGATCTCGACGAAGCCGAAACCCAGGCCGGCGAAGCCATCGATGGCGGCGCCGTTCTTGTCGAGTCCGGCGGCCAGGCCCACCGGATTGGGAAACTCCAGACCCATGACTTGGACCGGCAGCCGACCCGGCCGCCGTCCGAGACCGGTCAGGCCCAGACGACCCGCGGCACCGATCAGATCCAGCGCCAGATCGTGCGATCCTTCGGGAGACATTTTGAAAAGCAGAGGACGGAGCGCGTCGTACATGGCGGACTCACAGGCAATTCGGAAAACGCGCATTATACAGGCTTGCCAGCGGCCATACGTCGCTCGCGCCGGACTCGAACGGTCACTCGCACAAAAGATCCTACCTTTCGGGAATCATTTGACGATAGCGCGGTCTTTGCCACGCTAGAATCGGCCGTGCAGTTCCTATCCGCCCCGGAGATCCCATGAGCAACAGTGCCAACCTCCTGGGCAGCCCCTGGTCTTCATTGGCCTTGCATCTGCATCCTTCCCTGGCCAGCCGCCGCATCCAGCGCTGCCTGGAGCGGCTGGCCGACGCCTTCGTCCCCTTGCCCGCGCCAACCGACAGCCTTTGGTGGGACGAAGGCCATCCATTGCATCTGCTCCTCGGCCTGCCACGCGCCGCCCTGTCCGGCCCGACCCAGGAGATCAAGAGCCGGGCCCATGCCCTACTGAGTCAACTGGTGGTGGCTGAAACCGTTCAGGTCGCCGCTCTCGACCTGCGCGCCATCGATGGACTCTGCCAGCGTCTAGGCGACAGCACACCCGCGACAGTGGTGCAGCTGGAGGAGCTGGCCGCCCTGCCCGCGGCGCGCGAGCAGGTGCGGATCATCGGCTATCGGGATTTTCAGGCGGCGCTCTATCGCACCCTGCCGAATCTGTCCGCGGAACAGACTCTGCGTCTGCGCCAGGCCAGCTGGCGGGGTACTCGGCTATTCCTGGAAAACAACCCAGCCACCACGCTCGCCTTTGCCAGCATCATCGCCTATGCCCGGATTCGCGGCATCGCTGTGGAGGTGCCGGCGCAGATCCAGCGTCTGCGCCTGGACCCGGCGGCCATCGACCGCCTGCAAGAGGCCTTTGCCCTCTACGCCCTGCCCAACGCGGTCTGGAATCACCCGGACTTCATCCAGGTGCTGCTGGGGCTGAAGCTCGACTATGCGCGCCTGCCGCTGCCCGCACCGGGCCAGGATCTGGAATGGCTGCTACTGCCCAACGAGGTGGCGAGCACCCGGGTCCTCGCCGAGATTCTCGAACGCCTGGGCGCGGCCGAGGTGATCGGCTACCTGCAGGCGCTCTAGCGATCGCTCAGCAGGCGATGACCGCAGGCGCGTGACGCTGCCCCGCCGCCAGGAAGACCTCGAAGGCCAGCCGCTGGCCGGCCAGCATCGCCGGGTGCAAACGCGCATCGCGGCCGGCCTCGTCCAGGCGCTGCAGAAATCCCGGCCAGGCGCCCTGGGGGGGTACGTGGCCCAGATAGGCCCGGGCATCGCGTACCGCCTCATCGGGACTCTCGCCGGCATGGCGATCCAGCAACCGCGATCCCAGCCGAGATCCCTCCAGCACATAGGCCACCCCCCAGCACTCACCCTCATCGAGCAGACGCTCGAGGGCGACGGGTTCGGGCGGGGCGGCGGCCAGTTGCTGCAGATCTTCCCCCAGCACTTCGGTACGGCGACGCTCGGCCCAATCGGGCAGCAGACGCTGGATGCCGGAGCGCTCCAGGAGCGCTTCGAGGCCGATCAGCGCCTGGGCATGGGCCTGCAGAAAGGCGGTGTAATGGGGCCGGGTCTGCAGTGCATAGCGGCCGAAGGTCGCATCGACCTGCTCGTGCAGGGCACCGCCCTCGGCGCGCAACATTTCACGGATGGTGGACACGCAAATACCTCATGGTGACGGCGGCCTTCAGAGGGGCGAAGGCTGGGGCTTCTCGCCGCGCAGGGCTGCCTGCAGCCGTGCTGCCAGGTCCGCTTCGCGAAAGGGCTTGGGTACGATGAATGATTGTTCCGGATCGAGCTCGCCCAGTTCGGCGTAGCCGGTGATGAAGACCACCGGCAACTGTGGCAGCCGCTTGCGCACCTGACGGGCCAGTTCGGCACCGTTCATGCCGGGCATGGCGAAGTCCGCCAGCAACAGATCGATCTGCGGATCACGCTCCAGCGCGCTCAACGCCGCGAAGCCGTTGCTGGCTTCCACCACCTGATAGCCGAGATCGGCCAACAGGGCGGCGGTCACGTTGCGTACCGCGTGATCGTCGTCGACCAGCAGAATGCGGCGTTCGGCGGCCTGTTCGTCACGATCCATGGCGGGCAGCCCGATCGGATCCAGGGCATCCTCCGCCTCGGTACGGGGCAGATAGACCAGCACCGTGGTACCGCTGCCCATCTGCGTCTCGATGCGCACACCGCCACCGGACTGCTTGGCGAAGCCGAACACCTGGGCCAGGCCCAGACCGGAGCCCTTGCCCACCTCCTTGGTGGTGAAGAAGGGTTCGAAGGCCTTGGCCAGCACCTCTTCGCTCATGCCGGTGCCGGAATCCTGCACCGCCAGCAGTACGTACTCACCGGGTTCGGGTTCTTCAGGACGTTGAGGCGGCTCGCTGATGGTCTGGTTGGAGGTGCTCAGGCGCAGGGTACCGCCGACCGCCATGGCATCCCGGGCATTGATCGCCAGGTTGAGGATGATGAGCTCGATCTGGGTCGGATCAACCAGCGCATGCCAGCAATCGGCGCGCAGATGGGTCTCGATCCAGACACTGCCACCCATGGTGCTGCGCAGCAGTTCGAGCATGCCCTCGACGGTTTCGTTGAGCTTGACCGGTTTGGGCGCCAGGCGCTGGCGGCGGGAGAAGGCCAGCAGCTGGGCGGTGAGCTTGGCGCCCCGCTCGCCCGCTTCGCGGATGTTCTGCACCCGCCCCTGGGTCTTGTCGCTGGCCGCCAGGCGCGTCAGGTCGCGCTCGAGGAAGCTGGCGCTGCTGAGCACCACGGTGAGCAGATTGTTGAAGTCGTGGGCCACGCCCGCGGTGAGCTGGCCCACGGCCTCCAGCCGCTGCATCTGCTGCAGGGTCGCCTCCACCCGCTCGCGCTCGTCGATCTGCTCGCGCAATTGGCGATTCGCCGCGGCCAGCTCTTCCATCGCCAGGACTTCCGAGGAGATGTCGCGACCCGAGCAATAGGTCATGCCCGCATCCGGTACCGCCGTCCAGGAAATCCAGCGATAGCTGCCGTCGCGGTGACGGATACGATTGACGAAGCGCTGGCTGGTCGCGCCATTGGCCAGCTGCTTGAGTTCGTTGTCGGTGATGAAGCGTTCGTCGGGACGCACCAGCGTCAGCAGCGAGGAATCGAGCAGCTCCACGCGGGACCAGCCGAGATTCTCTTCCCAGGCCGGATTGAGCGCCACCAGGGTGCCATCCGGCTTGCACACCAGCAGCAGATCGCGGGTGAGATCCCAGGTCCGATCACGCTCGCGGGTACGTTCTTCGACGCGTTCGCCGAGACTGACGTTGAGCCGCTCGAGCTTTTCCGCGGCATCGCGCTGCTGGGTGATGTCGAGCATCACCCCCAGGAAGCGGGTGCAGACGCCGCTTTCGAAAAAGGGCTGGCCACGGGTCTCGACCCAGCGCTGGGCGCCGTTGTCCAGACGGATGCGGTACTCGCTGCGGTAGTCGTCGTCGCGCTCGTCGGCACCCGCCTGGCGGACCGTGTCGAGAAAGCGTTCGAGGCCGTCGCTGCCGCACAGCCGTGCGAACACCTCGAGATCGACCACCGCATCGGCTGGCAGGCCGAACATGGCCTTGCAGCGTTCGTCCCAGACCAGGGTACGGCTGGCGGGCAGGTATTCCCACATGCCCAGTCGCGAGGCGTCCATGGCCAGGCGCGATCTGACCTCGAGACTGTGCAGGGGTTCTTCGGCCCGACGCCGCTCGCGGCGCTCGTGCACCACCAGCAGCGCTCGCTCGACGGCCTTGGCCAAGAGCTCCATGCTCTGCTTGAGCACATAGTCGTTGGCCCCTAGGCGCATCATTTCCACGGCGTGCACTTCACCGAAGATGCCCGAGACGAAGATGAAGGGCGTTTCCGGAGCCAGCGCTCGCGCCACCCGCAAGGCCTCGGCACCCGAGAAGCCTGGCAGGATGATGTCGGAGAGGATGATGTCGTAGGTCTGCTGGCTCAAGGCCAGGGTGAGACCGGCACGCTCATAGACAATCTTGGATTGCAGCTCGAATCCATGTCTTTCCAGCTCGATCAGAATCAGCTCGGCATCGAGCTTGCTGTCTTCTACCAGCAGGATCTTGATCTGTTTCGAGAGAGGCATAAACGGGCGTCGGCCTTGAATCTGTTCGCTCAGGGGAACCGGTTCGCGCATGTCTGCCTGTCGCGGATAACTGGATACGGATGAACTGAGCTTGCTCACTCGCTAGCGGCCAGTCCGCCTGGTGACACGTCGCGATCCTGGGGGCGGCTCATTGAGCACAGCCCAGAATACGCCGAGATCGCTGATCGCGGCGACGAAATCACGAAACTCGACCGGTTTGACCACGTAAGCGTTCACGCCCAGTTCGTACGCCTTCTCGAGATCAGGTTCTTCGCGTGACGACGTCAGCATGACCACGGGGATGCTGCACAATTCGGGGGTACCGCGCACCAGTTCGAGCACCTCGAGGCCATCGACCTTGGGCAGCTTGAGATCCAGTAGCATCACCGCCGGATTACCAGGCTCCCGGTCAGCATGAGGCTCTCGCCGCAGCAGATAGTTCACCGCCTCGGCGCCGTCGCGGAGCACCACGACATCGTTGGCCAGCTGGCTGCGCTCCAGAGCTACCAGGGTGAGCTCCAGATCGTGCGGATTGTCTTCGACCAGCACAATGGGTTTGAGCATGAACAGAACTACCTTTTGTGTACCGGCGACGGTCGTTGTTTGGGAAGGGCGAAGTAGAAGGTAGCGCCCTCGCCGATGGCGCCCTCTGCCCAGACACGACCGTCATGGCGTTCGATGATGCGTCTGACGCTGGCCAGGCCGATGCCGACCCCTTCGAATTCGTCGGCGTGGTGCAGGCGCTGGAAGACGCCGAACAGCTTGCCCACATAATCCATGTTGAAGCCGACGCCGTTGTCCCGGACAAAGACGATGTCCTCGGAATCGCTCGGCAAGGTGCCGATCTCGATCACCGCGGGGTCTTCGTAGCGACTGTATTTGATGGCATTGGCCAGCAGATTGCGCAAGGCGAGATGGACAAAGGCGGCGTCGGCGATGACCACCGGCAGGGGGCCGATGTGCCACTCCACCTGACGCTCTTCATAGTCCGGCGCCATTTCTTCACGGATGGCTTCCACCAAGGCCGTGAGGTTGACGTCGGAATAGCGAATAGCGGCCCGGCCCATCTGCGAAAAACTCAGCAGATTGTCAACCAGGCTGCCGGCGAAGCGCGCCGAGGAGCCAATGTTCTCCAGGAAGCGCCGACCGCGATCCGACAACTTGCCGCCTTCGATGTCGCCCAGCAGCTCGGCATAGCCGGCGATATGGCGCAACGGCGCACGCAGGTCGTGGGAGACGCTGTAGGAGAAGGCCGCCAGCTCCTTGTTGCTGCGTTGCAGCTCTTCGGCCAGCTCGGCCATTTCTTCGGCCTTGCGCAGGACGATCCCGCGCACCGCGTTGCGCAGTTCGATGGCGCTTTCCAACTCCAGGGGGGACCAGGGCAGCGACAGACCACGTACCGTCTCCTGCCACAGCGCAAAGCTCTGTCGCGGCGACAGGCGCCCATCGCTGCCTTCCTGCTTGGTCGGGCGCCCCGCCCAGTTGACCACCTGGACCAGCTCGCTGCGGAACCAGATCAGGTAGTGGGAATGCAGTTCGGAAATGGGTACGGCGAGGACTCCGGCGGCATACCCGGCGAGCTCGGGCAGCTCGGCGATGTCCTTGGCCACGTTATCGGTGACGTAATGATCCTTGACGTTGACCGACAGCCATTCGACCAGGCTGTCCACCACCTCGCGCGGCGGCACCTGACCGATCAGCTCGGTACCGTCGGAGGAGATGATGGCGGCACCCTGGGCCCGGGCGAAATCCAGATAGACCTGCGGCAGTTCCAGCAGCCCCTGGCAGACACTGTCGCGGTCGGCCATGGCCGACAGCATCTGCACCATGGATTGGCGCAGGGCCAGACGGCGGTCGGATTCCGCGTGGGTCTCGGCCGCATCGATCTGCAGCGACAGCACCCGGCCAAACAGCTCGCAGGCGGTACGCGTCTGGAACGACACCCGCTGGGGCTGACGATCATGGCAGAGCACCAGCCCCCAGAGGCGGTCACCGACCACGATGGAGATGGACATGGATGCCAGGGTGCCCATGTTTCTCATGTACTGCAGATGCACCGGTGACACGCTGCGCAGCTGCGCGAAGCTGAGATCCAGCGGTTGCCCGGTCGATGGATTGATCGGCGGCTGCAGCGGCGAGGGCTGATAGCAGGCATTGCCGATCACCCGGATACGGTTGGCCAGGTACAGATGCCGGGCTTGGGCCGGAATGTCCGAGGCGGGGAATCTCAGCCCCAGGTAGGTGGGTACCCCCGGCGCGCACTCCTCGGCCAGGACCTGACCATGACCGTCGTCGTCGAAGCGATAGATCATGGTGTGATCGAAACCGGAGATACGCTTAGCTTCGCGCACGGCGAGCGTGGCGATGGCGTCGACGGTTTCCGCCTGATGCAGTTGCTCGATGAACACCCGCACCATGGGATAGAGGGTATTGAGGCCGAGTCGACTGTCCACCGGCGCCTCGAACTCGACGATCAGCACCCCGCCGAAGCGATGCATGAACAGGGCGAAGGTCTGCTGTCGCGATCCCAGGGTCACGTCACCCTGATAGATGGGATTCTGCTCTTCCTGGGTCAGGGCGCCAAGCATCGCGGGCAGATCTCGATCCGGCAGCAATTCGCCCAGGGTGCGTCCCAGCACCTCCTCCACGGCAATCCCGAGGTACTCGAGCACATTGGCGCTGGCCTGCACGATGCGCAGATCCGGCTCTTCCACGGCGAACAGGAAGCCATGTTCCTGGATACTGCCGGGAATGTGGATCGGCTCATTGGCACAATCGGCCAGAGCATCGGGCTGCGTCTTGGAGGGTGACTCGAGCGCCAAACCGGGAACCTCGTGTGATCGGGGAGAAACGCAGGGAAGAGGTGCGCAAAAAGGGAATCAAGAATCGTCCAGACTACCAGACCCTGGGCGGGAGGCGAAGCGAAACGGCACCCACCCTGACCACCTGCCCAAAAGGCGATAGCCCGTCCGGGGCAAGCCGGAATCTTCACCCCTGGCGTCTGGTCGGACCTGGTTTAGCCCCTGGAATCCATCCATGTCCCTGCGCCTCGCCCTCCCCCTGGCCACTCTGTTGCTGAGCCCACTCACTCAGGCGCAGTCCGTCTATGGCGAACGTCTCGAAGGCTTCGACTACGCTTTTCCGGTCAAGACCTTCAGCTTCGACTCTCAGCGCCAAGCGTTGGAAATGGCCTATCTCGATGTCGCGCCGAGCGGAAAACCGAACGGCCGAACCCTGGTCCTGCTGCACGGCAAGAACTTCTGTGCCGGTACCTGGGCACAGAGCATCCAGGTGCTGAGCGCTGCCGGCTATCGGATCGTGGCCCCGGATCAGATCGGTTTCTGCAAATCCAGCAAGCCGGCGCACTATCAGTACAGCTTCCAGCAACTCGCCGCCAATACCCGCGCCCTGCTCGACCACCTGGGCATCGCCCGGGCGACGCTGATCGGTCACTCGACCGGCGGCATGCTGGCGACCCGCTATGCGCTACTCTATCCCGAGGCCACCGAACAGCTGGTACTGGTCAACCCCATCGGCCTGGAGGACTGGAAGGCCCTGGGCGTGCCCTATCGCAGCATCGACCAGTGGTACGCCCGGGAACTCAAGACCTCCGCCGATGGCATCCGCGACTACGAGCGCAGCACCTATTACGCCGGCCAGTGGTCGCCGGACTACGACCGCTGGGTCGACATGCTCGCGGGTCTCAACAACGGGCCGGGCAAGGAGCGGGTGGCGTGGAACTCGGCACTGATCTACGACATGATCTACAGCCAGCCGGTGGTCTATGAATTCGCGCGATTGCGCATGCCCACCCTGCTGCTGATCGGCCAGCGCGACACCACGGCCATCGGCAAGGATGCCGCGCCAGCCGAGCTCAAGGCGCAGCTGGGCCGCTATCCCGAATTGGGCAAGGCGGCGGCGCGGCGTATCCCCCAGGCGACCCTGGTGGAATTCGAGGATCTGGGCCATGCGCCCCAGATGCAGGCGCCGGAACGCTTTCACCAGGCACTGCTGCAAGGGCTGAGTACCCTCAAGGCTCTCTCAACGCCGTCCAAACCCTGACCCGCTTCCGCTGGTAAAAAAGGCGGCGCACCCGAGGGTACGCCGCCTTTTCATGGCGCTGTCGGATCAGGGCGCCCGCGAGATCCAGTCGCGGGTACCCTTCGCCTCAGACGCTGCTGCTGGCTAGATCCGCCAGTTCACGACTGGCGACGCTGTACATCGCATAGTCCTGCCCGCTGGCATTGCGCAGATCCACCAGCAGACCCCGCCAGCGCTCCACCGCCGCCCTATGGCGTTCCAGCCACAGTGACAACCGGGCTTCCGGATCGCTCGGCGCCTCGCTCAGATTGAGCATGGCGACGGTGATGGTGCGCTGCTGCACATCCACCTCGTCGCGGAACGCCTCGCGGGCCAGGGCCTGCCAGGCATTGGCCACCGGCAGCTGGTTGAGTTGCTGCTGATACCAGGCCAGATCCAGCACATCGCCCGCCGCGAACCAGGTGGCTGCCACCGCCAGCGGATCCTGGGCGGTGACCTCCGCCGCCTGGATCACCGGCAGCAGCGTATAGATGTGGTTGGTCCCGGCGACCACGCGCGCCAGCAGCTCGGGTACGCCCGCTTCGGTATAGGCGCGGAAGCGCTCTTCCCAGTCCTGACGCGGTTCGCCCTGCAGCAGTTCATCCAGGCGTACGCCCAGAGCGGCGATGCGTGGCCCGAAGAAGGCCGCCACGGCGCCAGCATCCAGACCACTGCGATGGCTGCGCAGGAACCAGCGGGTGGCCCGGCGCCCCAGGCGCATCAGTTCGCTCATCAGACGCAGCTGCAGGTCAGCCGGCACCTGATGATCCAGGGCTTCCACCTGACGCCACCAGTGCGGCAGGTGCAGCACGTCGCGCATCACCACATAGGCCCGGGCGACATCGGCCGCGCTCATGCCGGTGGATTCGCACAGGCGCTGCACGAAGGTGATGCCCATGTGGTTGATCAGGTCGTTGGCGATCTGGTTGGCGACGATCTCGCGCTTGAGGCGGTGGCGCGCCATGGCCTCGGGGAACTGCTCGGTCAGGCGTTGCGGGAAGGCGCCCTGCATGTCCCGGGCGAGGTAGTCATCATCCGGCACCGAAGAGGCCAGCAACTGTTCCTTGAGGTCGATCTTGCTGTAGGAGATCAGCACCGACAGCTCGGCCCGGGTCAGCCCCTGTTCCTTGGCCGCGCGTTCGGCGAGCACCTCATCGCTGGGCAGGAATTCGAGGGTACGATCCAGCTTGCCGCGCCCTTCGAGATCCACGATCAGCCGTTGGTACTCGGCCAGGTGGGTCCGCGCGCGATACTCCGCCAGGGACAGGGCTCCGGTCTGCATGTAGTTGTTGGCGACCACCAGCTCGCCGACCTCGTCGGTCATCTCGCCCATCAGCGTATTGCGCTGCTTGACGGTCATGTCGCCGGCGGAGACCACATCGCCCAGCAGGATCTTGATGTTGACCTCGTGGTCGGAGCAGTCCACGCCCCCGGCATTGTCGATGAAGTCGGTGTTGCAGGCGCCGCCGTGCAGGCCGAACTCTACCCGCGCCAGCTGGCTCATGCCCAGGTTGCCGCCCTCGCCGATCACCTTGGCGCGCAGGTCGCAGCCATCGACGCGCAGACCGTCGTTGGCCTTGTCGCCGATATCGGCGTGGGTTTCGAAGCTGGCCTTGACGTAGGTGCCGATGCCGCCATTCCAGATCAGGTCCACCGGCGCCTTGAGCAGGGCGTTGATCAGCTCGTTGGGCGTCAGGTGATCGGCGGTCAGGTCGAAGCGCGCCTTCATCTCGGGGCTGATGGCGATGCGCTTGGCACTGCGCGGGAAGATGCCACCGCCCTGGGAGATCAGGCTGGCGTCATAGTCGGTCCAGCTCGACCGCGGCAGGTTGAACAGCCGCTCGCGCTCGACATAGCTGCGCTCGGCGTCCGGGTTGGGATCGATGAAGATGTGCAGGTGGTTGAAGGCCGCCACCAGCTCCAGGCTGCGCGAACGCAGCAGGCCGTTACCGAAGACGTCGCCAGCCATGTCGCCGATGCCCACCACGGTGACCGGATCGGTCTGGACATCGATGCCGCGCTCACGGAAGTGACGCTGCACGCTGACCCAGGCACCCCGGGAGGTGATGCCCATCTTCTTGTGGTCATAGCCCGCCGAACCACCGGAGGCGAAGGCGTCGTCGAGCCAGAAACCGTAGTCCTGGGCGATGCCGTTGGCGATGTCGGAGAAGGTCGCGGTGCCCTTGTCGGCCGCCACCACTAGATAGGGATCGTCGCCGTCGTAGCGCACCACCGCGGCCGGCGGTACCACCTCGCCATCCTTGAGATTGTCGGTGATGTCCAGTAGACCGCTGATGAAGATGCGGTAGCAGGCGATGGCCTCGGCCTGGATCTCGTCACGGGAGCCACCGGTGGGTAGCCGGCGCGGCACGAAGCCACCCTTGGCGCCCACGGGCACGATCACCGAATTCTTGACCTGCTGCGCCTTGACCAGGCCCAGCACCTCGGTGCGGTAGTCTTCCTCGCGATCCGACCAGCGCAGGCCGCCACGGGCGACATTGCCGAATCTGAGGTGCACCCCTTCCACACGCGGGCTGTAGACGAAGATCTCGTAGCGCGGCACCGGGCGCGGCAGCTCGGGAATGGCCTTGGGATCGAGCTTGAAGCTGAAGTAGGCCTTGGGCTTGCCGGCGGCATCGGTCTGGAACACGTTGGTTCTCAGGGTCGCCTTGATCAGGTCCAGATAGCGCCGCAGGATGCGGTCTTCGTTGAGCACCGCGACGTCGTCGAGGGCGCTGAGGATGGCCTGCTCCAGCCGCTGTTGCTTGTCGTCCAGGTCTTCGCTGGTCATGCGCCGCGCCAGATAGAACTTCATGCGGAACAGCCGCACCAGTTCCCGGGCGATATCGACATGGGCGTTGAGGGTGGCGGCGATGTAGCCGATGTCGAAGCCGATGCGAATCTGCTTGAGATAGCGCGCATAGGCGCGCAGCACCGCGACGTCGCGCCAGGGCAACCCGGCGGTCAACACCAGGCGATTGAAGCTGTCGTTTTCCGCCTGGCCTTCCACCACTTGGACGAAGGCGTCCTGGAAGGTGTCGTTGAGTTGCTGTAGATCCAGCTCGAGGCCGGCCACGGTGGTGAAGGCGAAGTCATGGATCCAGTAGCGGCGGCCATTGCGATGACGCAGCTCGTAGGGGAATTCGCCGAGCACGCGCAGGCCGAGATTTTCCAGGATCGGCAAGACGTCCGACAGCGCCAGGGGCGTGTCGGCGTGGTAGAGCTTGCAGTGCAGAATGTTGTCGCCGGTCTGGGTCAGCGGCTGGTAGAAGCCCATGGCCAGACGGCGATCGTCCTTCAGGGCCAGCAGGTGCCGCATGTCCACCACGGCCAGGTGCGGCGCGAAGCGCTCGCGGTAGCCGGCCGGGAAACCCAGCGGGTAATCGGCCAGGATGGAGGTGCCCTGGGCTTCGCCGAAGCTGTCCACCATCAGGCTGGCGAAATCGTCCTTCCAGCTGCGGCAGGCCTGCACCATCTCCTGCTCCAGGCGCGCCGGATCGACATCCTGGGGCTGCAGGGGATCGACGCGCAGGATGAACTGCACCCGCGCCAGCACGGATTCGGAGAAGAAGGTCCAGAATTCGCAGTCGGTGCCGTGCAGGCGATCCATGAGGATCTGCTGCATGCGCTGGCGGACTTCGGTGGAGTAGATGTCGCGCGGCACATAGGCCAGGCAATAGAAGAACTGGCCATAGGGATCGCGGCGCAGGAAGACGCGCACCTTGCTGCGTTCCTGGATCTGCACGATGGCCATGGCGGTGCTGAAGAGATCGTCCACCGGGGTCTGGAACAGATCGTCCCGCGGCAGGCCTTCGAGGACCTGGGCCAGTTCCTTGCCCAAATGGGCGCTGCTGTCGAAATCGGCGCGGCGACGCACCTCGTCGACCTTGCGGCGGATATAGGGAATCTCCCGCACGCTGTCGTTGTAGACGCTGGAGGTATAGAGGCCCATGAAGCGATGCTCGCGCACCACCCGGCCGCTGGCATCCACCTCGCGCAGGGAAACGAAATCGGGATAGGCCGGGCGATGCACCCGGCTCGGGTCGGCCGCCTTGGCGAAGGACAGTAGCACCGGCTCGCGCAGGTAACGCAGCGGATCACCGGACAGGCTGATCTCGGCCGTCTCGGGACGGCCGCGCAGCCGCCGCGACAGCCCCAGCAGGGAGTCGGGCAAATAGCGTTGCACCGCGGTCTCGCCATCGCCTTCGACGGTGAATTCCTCGTAGCCGAGGAAGGTGAATCTGTCGTTGCGCAGCCAGTCGAGGAAAGCCTTGACCTCGGCCAGCTCCCCCTCCTCCATGCCCGCCGGACGCCGATCCAGCCAGGTCAGCAGGTCGGCGACCTTGGCCTTCATGGCGGCGAAGTCACCCACGGTCAGGCGGACCTCGCCGAGGATCTCCTGCAGCGCTGCCTCCAAGGCGCGCAACTCGCTGGTTGCCGCGCAGCGGTCGATCTCAAGGAACATCACGGCTTCACGGGTCACTCCTTCGCCCTGCTGGCCCTTGGGCAGCAGCTCGAGCAGACGACCCTGGGCATCTCGACGGACGCTGAGAACGCTGTTCTGCAGGGTATGGACGCTGTAGCCCTGGCGATTGAGTTCCATGCGCACCGAATCCACCAGGAACGGCGAATCGGCGTGCAGCACCTCGACCACAGTGTGGCTCGATTGCCAGCCGTGTCGCTCGTAATCCGGATTGAAGACCTGCACCCGCGGCTCGGCCGGATCGAAGACGTCCAGCAGGCGCCAGGCCGACAGCACGCAGCCGACCAGATCGGACAGCCGACGTTGGGTGAGTTCTTCCAGCGGGACGATGCCGAAGAACTGGGCGGTGAAGCGATCCAGCTGTTCGAGGGCATCCCCTTCGACATGGGCCGCGAGGGCATTCTTGAGTTGTTGTTGGAAATCCGCTTGGCTGGCAGCGGTGAAAAACGCCATAACCGTACTCCGTCCTGAAGGTGCTGTGGGCTTCGCTCCGCAGAGGACAGGCCTCTCCCGGAGCGAGTTCCACAAGGGACGAGGCCGGACTGCACCAAAAAAGTGCAAGGATGCAGTGCCGCTAGAGTAGCCGGCAAAGCCGCCTGCGCACGTACGTCAGGGCGACAACAAGATTCAGCTGCGGAACGGATCTCAATAGTGTGGCGGCGGGGCTTCGTCCGGCATGCCGCCGCCCCCTGCGCTCTGCAACTCCGCCTGGCGTTCGGCCAGCATGCGGATCTGCGCCGCGCAACGATCCAGGGTCCGCTGCTGCTCGACGATGATGTCGTTGAGGGTCTGGATGGTGTCGTCCTGGAACGCCTGGCGCATCTCCAGGTCGGCGATACGTTCTTCGAGGGTCATGCCTGTGCCTCCTGTTCGAGCAGCCCCTGCCAGCGCTGCGCGGCCGCGCGGCCGGCGGCTTCGCCATAGGGCTCACGTGGCGAGTGCCCCCATACCGGGCCGGGCCAGGCCGGGTCACCTTCCTGCCGCAGCAAAACATGCAGGTGCAATTGCCTGACGATGTTGCCCAGGGCACCGATGTTCAATTTTAGATCTGGCTGAGCGCCACGCAACACCTGGGCAACAAGTGTCACCTCTCGCCACAGTTGCACCTGATCCTGGGGTGACAGATCGAGGACCTCGGTAACACCTTCGCTCCGGGGTACCAGCACCAGCCAGTCATAGCGGCGATCGTTCAGCAGCAACACCTGGCACAGCGTCAAGGACGCCACTTCCAGGGAATCGCTCGCCAGTCGTGGATCGATTTGGAACATCTCATCTCCTGCCAACACAGGTCAGCACTAAAAGTGTGCATGACTTTGGGTGAATGAAACCTTTGGTGTCACAAAGGTGCAATCAGTCCTTCCGAAACTGCCCATTGCCTGGAGAACAACCGAGCGATAGACAGGCGGGCACAGGAATTACCGCTTTGTGCACGCTTTTTGCTATCACGATCCGGTACGACGATCGGACGGGAACTCTTAAAGAATTTTCTTAAGAGTCTTGGTTAATCCGCTCATCACACGCAAAATTTTGATGAAGCCTATCGCCCCTCCAAGAGAGGTGCTATATGTGCCGCCATTAGAACAAACAGCCACGGCTGAATGTGCCGCCATTAGAACAAACAGCCACGGCTGACACGATGGCTGACTTTCAACCCAAAGGAGCATTTTCTGATGCAAGCGATGAAGTGGAGCATTCTCGCCCTGGCCGTAGCCGCAGGGACCACTCAACTGGCTTTCGCCGACCAGCAGTCCGAATCCAAGGGCTTCGTCGAAGACAGCAAGCTGAACCTGTTGAACCGCAACTACTACTTCAACCGGGATCGTGATGGTGGAGCGAATGACCGGCGCGACTGGAGCCATGGCTTCCTGCTCAATTATGCATCGGGCTTCACTCAAGGTGTCGTTGGGTTTGGTGTCGACGCGAGCGGTTATTTGGGTCTGAAGCTGGACGGTGGTGCGGGTTACGCAGGAACCGGCAACTTGCCGGTCGGCAGTGATGGTAGCTCCAGAGACGAGTATTCCTTTGCCAACGCCGCCGTCAAAATGCGCATTTCCAATACAGTCCTGAAGTATGGCTATCTGCAGCCGACTTCGCCGGTCTTCGCTTTGGGTGGTAGCCGCCTGTTCCCCGCAACTCGTACCGGCTTCATGCTGACCAGCGAAGAGATCAGCGATCTGTTCCTGGAGGCTGGCTATTTCACCGATGCACGCGATGGCGTAAACACGTTCCACAACGGTGACATCGGTACGAGCTACTCGGGCGCGCTGGCCGACTCGGCCACCTATGCAGGCGGCAAGTACAAGATCAACGATCAGCTGAGCGCCTCGCTCTATTACGGCAATCTGGAAGATATCTGAAATCAGTACTACGCGAACGTGAACTATGTGGTTCCGTTTGGCGCCAGCCAAGCGCTCACCTTCGATGCGAACTACTACTACACCAAGGATACCGGTAACGCCAAAGCCGGCGATATCAGCAACAACACCTACTCCTTGGCCGCTGCTTACTCCTTCGATGCCCACACCATTACTCTTGGCTTCCAGAAAGTGAATGGCAATACGCCCTTCGACTATGCGGCAGCTGGCTCTACCAATGGCGGCGGCGACGGTATCTTCCTGGCCAACTCCATACAGTTCTCTGACTTCAACGCCCCCGGTGAAAAGTCATGGCAACTGCGCTACGACCTGAACATGGCTACCCTAGGCGTGCCGGGTCTGAGCTTCATGACAAGATATGTTCGGGGCACCGACATCAAAGACAGCACCAACGGCGTCTACAGTGCTTATGGCGATGGCGACAAAGAATTCGAAACCAACGTCGAAGCCAAGTACGTGCTGCAGAGCGGCCCGGCCAAGGACCTGTCCTTCCGCATCCGTCAATCCTGGCACCGTGGCGATGCCAGCACCGGCAGCGGCGGCAGCGGCAACATCAACGAGTTCCGCCTGATCACCGAGTACCCGCTGAGCATCCTGTAAGGGACAGCGTCACTCGCACGATCCAGCAGCCCGGCATTCGCCGGGCTGTTCTTTTCCGGCCTCCGGTCGGCGCCGCCTGCGTCCCTGTACGCCCTGCCCCACCCCGCCGTACAATGCCGGTCCCGTCTCGATGCCGACAGACCGCCTAGCCATGCGTACCAGTCAGTTCCTGCTGTCCACCCTCAAAGAAACCCCTTCCGATGCCGTGGTGATCAGCCACCAGCTGCTACTGCGTGCCGGCATGATCCGTAAGCTGGCCTCCGGTCTCTACACCTGGTTGCCACTGGGCCTGCGTGTGCTGCGCAAGGTGGAAGCCGTGGTGCGTGAGGAAATGAACGCCACTGGCGCCCTGGAGGTGCTGATGCCGGCGATCCAGCCCGCCGAGCTGTGGCAGGAATCCGGTCGCTGGGAGCAGTACGGCCCCGAGCTGCTGCGTTTGAAGGACCGTCATCAGCGCGATTTCTGCGTGGGCCCGACCCATGAGGAAGTCATCACCGATCTGATGCGCAACGAGCTGAACAGCTACAAGCAGCTGCCGATCAACCTGTACCAGATCCAGACCAAGTTCCGCGACGAGATCCGCCCGCGTTTCGGCCTGATGCGCGGCCGCGAGTTCGTGATGAAGGACGCCTACTCCTTCCACCTGAACCAGGCGTCGCTGCAGCAAACCTACGACGCCATGTACCAGGCGTACTGCAATGTCTTCACTCGTCTGGGTCTGAATTTCCGTCCGGTGCAGGCCGACAACGGCTCCATCGGCGGCAGCGGCTCCCATGAATTCCACGTGCTGGCCGGCTCCGGTGAAGACGACATCGCCTTCAGCGACAGCTCCGACTACGCCGCCAACATCGAGAAGGCCGAGGCCCTACCGCAGGAAACCGCGCGTGGCGCCGCCACCGAAGAATTGCGCCTGGTCGATACCCCTGACACCAAGACCATCGCCGACCTGGTGGAGAAATTCGGTCTGGCCATCGAGAAGACCGTGAAGACCCTGGTGGTTCGCGGCGCCGAGGAAGGCAAGCTGGTCGCCCTGGTGGTGCGTGGCGATCACGAACTCAATGAGATCAAGGCAGCCAACCTGCCGGAGGTCGCCAGCCCCCTGGTGTTCGCCACCGAGCCCGAGATCCGTGCCGCCATTGGCGCCAGCCCCGGCTCCCTGGGCCCGATGAATCTGTCGATTCCCTGCGTCGTCGATCGCTCGGTCGCCCTGATGAGCGACTTCGGCATCGGCGCCAACCAGGAAGACAAGCACTACTTCGGCGTCAACTGGGAGCGCGATCTGCCGCTGCCCCAGGTCGCCGACCTGCGCAACGTGGTGGCCGGCGATCCGAGTCCGGATGGCCAAGGTACCCTGGTGATCAAGCGCGGCATCGAAGTGGGTCATATCTTCCAGCTGGGCACCAAGTACAGTGAGGCCATGAAGCTGTCGGTCCTGGGCGAGGAAGGCAAGCCTACCCTGCTGACCATGGGCTGCTATGGCATCGGGGTATCCCGCGTGGTCGCCGCCGCCATCGAGCAGAACCACGACGAGCGCGGCATCCGCTGGCCGGCCGCCCTGGCGCCCTTCCAGATCGCCCTGGTGCCGATGAAGTACGAAAACGCGGCAGTGAAGGAAGCCACCGATCGCCTCTATGCCGACCTCAAGGCGGCCGGCTTCGACGTGCTGCTGGACGACCGCGACAAGAAGACCAGCCCTGGCGTGAAGTTCGCCGACATGGAGCTGATCGGCATCCCCCATCGCCTGGTGGTGGGTGAGCGCGGCCTCAATGAAGGCCTGGTCGAGTACAAGGGCCGTACCGACAGCGACAGCCAGAACGTCGCCCTGGCCGAGATCGTCGGCTTCCTCAAGGCCCGCTGAGGGCTACCGTTCCAGGTCAGGCGTCCGTGCGCCTGACCTGGAAGTCGGTGAAGCCTGCGCAGGCCACCTCCTCCAGCTCCACCCCGGTCACCCGCGCCGCTGCCGGTCCCTGCCAGAGCCACTCTTCCAGTCTGGCGAGCGCCTCGGCCGGGCCTTCCAGATGGCACTCCACCCGGCCATCGGCCAGATTCCGCACCCAGCCCGTGACGCCCAGCCGCTGCGCCTCCTGACGCGTGCTCTCGCGATAGTAGACACCCTGAACGCGGCCACTGACCAGGCCGTGACGCGCCGCTCTGTCCATCATCGCGAGGCTCCCCGCTCTTCCAGCACTGGCGCGACCTTGAGCCAGTGAGCCAGGCTCCCAGCCAGCAGTTCATGACGCTGCGCCTGCAGTCGGGTGAAGGCCTCCTGCAGCTGCGGATACCAGTCACCGGGAAAGCGTTCGGCGGGCGGCCAGCAATCCGGCGCGGGCGGCGCCCAGGGCGCGCGATCCAGCAGGTCAAGCAGCGCATAGCCATGCAGATCGCGGCAGAGCACCCAGTGACCGCTGTCGTTCTGGCACACCAGGCGCTCCTGCTGCAGGAAGGCCAGCACCGCATGCCATTCGTGCTCCGGTAGCTTCCAGCCCGCCTGGTGCAACCGCCCCAGGTGCAGACTGGAACCGCTTTGCTGTCGCTCCAGAAAGGCCCGCAGCACGGCGAGCAGGATGAAGAACGCCGGCAACGGTGCGCGCCGCCAATGATGGGTGGTGGACAGGCTGCAGACCACCTCCGCCCCCAGCAGCACGATCAGCCAGCAGACATAGATCCACACCAGGAACAGCGGCACTGTGGCGAAGGCGCCATAGATCAACTGGTAGCCGGGAAAGTAGAAGACATAGAGACCGAACAGACTCTTGGCCGCCTCGAACAGCACCCCGGTCAGGGCACCGCCGATCAGCGCGTGGCGTAGGGGTACCCGTGTGTTGGGCACGGCGGCGTACATCAGGGTGAAGGCGGCGATGCTGAACAGCAGTGGCGTGACCTTGAGCAGCATCTGCGCACCAGACATGCCGTAGGAGCCAAAGACCAGGGCCACCGAGGCCAGATAGGTGCTCATGGCGAAACCGGCGCCCAGCAGCAGGGGGCCCAGGCTGAGCACCGCCCAGTAGAGCAGGAAGCTGGAGACCCCGCGCCGCGGAATGCGTACTCGCCAGATGTCGTTGAAGGTCTTTTCCACCGTCACCAGCATGAAGAAGGACGTCACCGCCAGCAGGGCCACGCCCAGCCAGGTCAGGTGGCGCGCCTGCTCGATGAAGTTGCGCAGGTATTCTTCCAGGGTCGCCCCGGTGGAGGGCACGAAATTGCGGAAGATGAAGGCCTGGATCTGCACTTCCGTGCCCTGGAAGGCGGGTATCGCCGAGAGCATGGCGAAGGTCACGGTCATCACCGGGACCACCGCGAACAGGGTGGTATAGGTCAGGGCCGCGGCATTGTTGGGCGCGCGGTCTTCGATGAAGCGGTCGGCGAGGTAGCGAACGAAGGACAGCAGTTCACGCAAGCGGGCCGGCATTGGCGGTTCCTCGAAAGGCACGGTCAAGGGCTGGCGCGGCAGTCCTCGCCAACCCGCTACAATGGCCATCTTACCTTCTATGGATCAGCCCATGAGTGAAATCGTCCTCTATCACAATCCGCGCTGCTCGAAATCGCGGGCGGCGCTTGAGCTGCTGCAAAGCCGCGAGCTAGCCGTGTCGGTGGTGCCCTACCTGGACACGCCGCCGGATGCCGCGACCCTGCGCGCACTGCTCGCCAAGCTGGGCCTAGAGGCGCGCCGGTTGCTGCGTACCGGCGAGGAGATCTATCGCGAATTGAACCTCGCCGATCCGACGCTGGGTGAAGACGCCCTGATCGCGGCCATGGCTGCCCACCCCAAGCTGATCGAGAGACCCATCGCCGTGCGCGGCTCACGCGCCGTCGTCGGTCGTCCCCCCGAGCGTGTCCTGGAGATCCTGCAATGACCCCCGAAGCCTATGTCCTGGTGCTCTACTACAGCCGCCATGGCGCCACCGCCGAGATGGCCCGCCAGGTCGCCCGCGGGGTGGAAATGGGCGGCATGGCCGCGCGCCTGCGCACCGTGCCGGCGGTGTCCGCCGAGTGTGCCGCGGTCGCCCCGGCCGTGCCCGAGCAGGGCGCGGTCTACGCCACCCTAGACGACCTGCGCGACTGCGCCGCGCTCGCCTTGGGCAGCCCGACGCGCTACGGCAACATGGCCGCCGCCATGAAGTATTTCCTGGATGGCACCAACAGCCTCTGGCTGACCGGCGCCCTGGTGGACAAGCCCGCCGGCGTCTTCACCTCCACCGCCAGCCTGCACGGCGGCCAGGAGAGCACCCTGCTGTCCATGGCCCTGCCGCTGCTGCATCACGGCATGCTCATCACCGGCCTGCCCTACAGCGAAAGCGCCCTGCTGGAAACCAAGGGGGGCGGTACGCCCTATGGGCCGAGTCATTTCGCCGGGGCGGATGGCAAGCGCGCACTGGACGAGCAGGAAACGGCGCTGTGCCGGGCCCTGGGCAAGCGCCTGGCGACCCTGGCGGGGCGTCTGCAAAAGTAGCGGTAGCCGGCGCGGCTACCAGCCCATGATTTCCTTGACGAAGGGAATGGTGAGCTTGCGTCGCGCCTGCAGCGAGGCCTGATCCAGGCGTTCGAGCATGTCGAACAGGGCGTCCATGCTGCGGGTGTTGCGCGAAAGGATGAAGCGGCCGACCTCGTCGGTCAGGTGCAGGCCGCGGCGAGAGGCGCGCAGCTGCAGGGCACGCAGCTTGTCTTCGTCGGACAGGGGTCGCAGCTGGAAGACCAGCGCCAGGGTCAGGCGCGATTTCAGATCGGCAAGTTGCACCGGCAACTGCCGTGGCGCCGCGGTGCTGGAGATCAGTAGCCGCTTGCCGGCATCGCGCAGGCGATTGAACAGATGGAAGAGCGCCTCTTCCCAGCGTCGTTGCCCGGCCAGGGCGTCGAGATCGTCGAGGCAGACCAGCTCGCACTGTTCGAGGTTGTCGAACAACTCCACGCCATAGTCGGCCAGTTCACCCATGGGCAGGTAGATGGCCCGCTCGCCCAGTTCCTCCAGGCGGTGGCAGGCCGCCTGCATCAGATGACTGCGACCGGCGCCGGCGCCACCCCAGAGATAGATCAGACTTTCCGTCCAGCCGGCATCGGCGTCGCAGAGACGCTCGACATAGCCGAGCGCCGCGGCATTGGCGCCAGGGTAGTAATTGACGAAGGTGGCGTCGTCACGCAGACGAATGCCCAGGGGCAGCTGTAAAGGCATCATGCCAGCTCGAACGGCTCTTGGCAGTTTCGCGAGGGCGCCAAGTCTAACCAAATCCCGAGTCCCTCGCAGCAGCCGCTTCAGTCTTGGGTGTCGGCCCTCATGGCCAGCGGAAATACAGGGTGGTACGCGCCGGCTGGGCGGACGGCGCCGGCTGGGCTGCCGGAGCGGTCGGCGTGACGGTGGCGTCCACCGGAGCACCCGGCGTCGCCGGTGCGGGGGACGCGGGGGCGGCCGGCGCGGAAGTCGGCTGCAGACCGGCCAGGCCAAGCTGTGCCTGGAGCTGGTCGGGATTGCCCGTCAGGTCATAGGTCAGCTGAGTACCTTCGACTTTCACCAGGCGGCTCGACAGGGGCTCCAGGACCTTCTGCAGCTGGGCATAGCGCTCGAAGTTAGAGTTGTCGGCGACCAGGGTCAGCGGCTGGGTGGTGCCAGGGCGGGAGACGAACTTCTTCGACAGGCGCCCGGCGACGTCCTGCAGGACGGCTGCGGCCAGGGCGTCCTGGTCGGCTGCCTGACTGCTGCCCTGCTCGGCAGCGCCGTTGTTCCACAGGCGCCACTGGGCTTGCCAGCCGTTACCCTGGGGCTTGGCGTGCACCGCCAGCAGGGCATTGGCGCCATAGCGCTCGGAGGCTTGGCGCAGGGCGGTCGGATCGCTGGCGTCGATGTTGGCGGCAGTGCCGGCCAGTTGCTCGTTGAGATCGGCCAGCGGCAGGCGGATCGGCAGGCCGGCGCGTTGGGCGCCACGCTGGACGCCGGTGCTGGCGGGCTGGCCATCACCTACCAGGGTCGCCCCGCTGTCGGCGTCGTTGAGCCACCAGATCATCACCACCGGACGATTGGCGCCCCATACCGAGAGCCCCGCCTGACCCAGGGCCCGCTCGGTGGCGGCCGGGTCGAAGTTGGCCACCAGCACCTCCGGCGGGCCGGCGTCATAGCTGTACTGGCTGATCAGGGATTCGGGTGCCGCCAGGGCACTGGCAAGACCCGGGGTTTGGCCGGCCTGGGGATTGCCGGTCAGGCGTCCGGCCAGCACCTGCAGGGCGCGCTTGAGGGCGGCATTGCGCTCGTCCGGTTGTTGCGAGGTCACCGGCTCGCGGACCTGGTAGAGGTTGTCCACCACCTCGGCATGGGCGAGCGGACTCAGGACCAGCAGCGAAGCGAGCAACGGAAGGACGAGACGGCGCATGGCGATTCCATAGAAAGGGCAAGGGGCATACCTTAAAAGCCGCCCGACCCGCGAGCAAGGGCACTGGGTCGCGGGTGGCGCAGAAGGTAGCAGCGAACATTGCCCACCCGGCGAACGGATGGGCGATCAGGCTCAGACCCCAGGGCGCTGGCCGGGTGCCATCGCCACCCGGACCAGAGGCCACGGCGGGCCGCGTGCTTTGGCACGGCTTCTGGTAAAATCGCCCGCCTCATTGCCGGCTGGCGCCAGCCGGCTCGTTTCGCCATTAGCCAAAGGCCAGGATTCATGAGCAAACAACCCCAGCTGAGCTACAAGGACGCCGGTGTAGACATCGACGCCGGTGAGGCTCTGGTAGAACGCATCAAGGGCGTCGCCAAGCGCACCGCCCGCCCGGAAGTCATGGGCGGCCTGGGGGGCTTCGGTGCCCTGTGCGAGATCCCGGCAGGCTATCGCCAGCCCGTGCTGGTCTCCGGTACCGACGGCGTCGGCACCAAGCTGCGCCTGGCTATGAACCTGGCCAAGCACGACAGCATCGGCATCGACCTGGTCGCCATGTGCGTTAACGACCTGGTGGTCTGCGGCGCCGAGCCGCTGTTCTTCCTCGACTACTACGCCACCGGCAAGCTCAACGTCGACGTCGCCGCCCAGGTGGTGACCGGCATCGGCACCGGTTGCGAACAGGCTGGCTGCTCCCTGGTGGGTGGCGAGACCGCCGAGATGCCCGGCATGTACGAAGGCGAAGACTACGACCTGGCCGGCTTCTGCGTCGGCGTGGTGGAAAAGTCCGAGATCATCGACGGTTCCAAGGTGACCACCGGCGACGCCCTGATCGCCCTGCCCTCCTCCGGCCCGCACTCCAACGGCTATTCGCTGATCCGCAAGATCATCGAGGTGGCCGGCGCCGACATCGAGAACATCCAGCTCGACGGCCAGCCGCTGACCGAACTGCTGATGGCGCCCACCCGCATCTACGTCAAGCCGCTGCTCAAGCTGATCAAGGACACCGGCGCGGTCAAGGCCATGGCCCACATCACCGGTGGCGGCCTGCTGGACAATATCCCGCGGGTACTGCCCGAGGGTGCTCAGGCGGTGCTCGACGTCGCCAGCTGGCAGCGTCCGGCGGTATTCGACTGGCTGCAACAGCAGGGCAACGTCGACGAGACCGAGATGCACCGTGTGCTGAACTGTGGCGTGGGCATGGTCATCTGCGTGGCCCAGGATCAGGTCGAAGGCGCCCTGCAGGTGCTGCGCGCCGAGGGCGAGCAACCCTGGGTCATCGGCCGTATCGAACAGGCCGCCGAGGGCGCCGACCAGGTCGTGCTGAACAATCTGAAACAGCACGGATGAGCCCTGCCGACTGCGCCGTGGTGGTGCTCATCTCCGGCCACGGCAGCAACCTGCAAGCTCTGATCGACGCCGCGACCCCGCCCGTGCGGATCGCGGCGGTGATCGCCAACCGCGCCGAGGCCTATGGCCTGGAGCGGGCCCGGCAGGCCGGGATCGCCACCCAGGTGATCGACCACCGCGAGCATGCCGATCGCGAAAGCTTCGATGCGGCCCTGGCGGCTGCCATCGACGCCCAGGGCGCCGATCTGGTGGTGCTGGCCGGCTTCATGCGCATTCTCACGCCGACCTTCGTGCGGCGCTACCAGGGTCGTCTGCTCAATATCCATCCCTCGCTGCTGCCACTCTACAAGGGCTTGCACACTCACCAGCGTGCCCTGGATGCCGGCGATGCCTGGCACGGCTGCAGCGTGCACTTCGTCACCGAAGAACTGGATGGCGGTCCGGTCGTCCTGCAGTCGCGGGTGCCGGTACAGGCCGAAGATACGGCGGAGAGCCTGGCGACACGGGTACACGCCGCCGAGCACCTCCTTTATCCTGTGGCCGTGCGGTTGTTCGCCGAAGGTCGTCTGCGGCTGGGTACCCTGGGTGCCGAGCTCGATGGCGAGGCACTGCCGCCTACCGGGGCCACGTTGCCGTCGCTGACGGCCGCGGCCTCCCTTTCCTGATCCAAGGAGAAACTGATGCGACGTCTGTTGTTCCTATTGGCCACCCTCTGCAGTGCCTCGGCCTTCGCCTTCGACCTGCAGCCGTTCACGGCCAGCTACACCGCCGACTGGAAGCAGATGCCGGTCAGCGGCTCGGCCGAACGCTCGCTGGAGAAAGAAGCCGATGGTCGCTGGGAGCTGAAGTTCGAAGCCTCCATGCTGGTCGCCGGCCTCAACGAGTCCAGCACCTTCCGCCACGAAGGCGAAGCCTTCCTACCGGACACCTACCAGTACAAGCGCAGCGGGCTGGGCAAGAGCCGCGAGAGCGAACTGACCTTCGACTGGGCCGCCAAGAAGGTCACCGGCAAGGACAAGGACGATCCGGTCAGCCTGCCCCTGGATCGCGGTCTGCTGGACAAGTCGACCTATCAGCTCAAGCTGCAGCAGGACGTGGCCGACGGCAAGAAGAGCATGAGCTACCAGATCGTCGACGGCGACAGCATCGACACCTACGACTTCCGGGTCATCGGTCCGGAGCGCATCCGCACCCCGTTGGGCCTGTTCGATGCCATCAAGGTGGAGCGCGTGCGTGATCCCACCAAGAGCAGCCGCAAGACCGAACTGTGGTTCGCCAAGGATTGGGACTACCTGCTGGTGCGCCTCTACCAGCAGGAGAGCGACGGCAAGGAATACCAGACCAGCCTCAAGGAAGGCTCGGTCAACGGGCGCACGGTGAAAGGCGCCAACTGATCCCGGTAGTTGCAAAGACGCCCTCTTCGGAGGGCGTTTTCTTTTCAGTTGGGACCCGTCCGCTCAGGGATTCCACCAGCCCGGTCGCTGGTCGGCGAAAGAATGAAAGAGCGGCACAACGTCATCGTCGAGTCGATCCAGGCTACCCACCGCCAGGGCGAGAGTCGGACCGTCATCCACGGCGCCCAGCGTGGAACCGCAGTGCGGGCAGAAGGCTCGGCACGTCGTAGCCGAGGAGCGCCAGAGGGCCGGCTCGCCACCCGGACCGGTCCAGCGCAGCTGGGCCTTGTCCAACTCGATCCAGACCTGCGTCGGCGCCCCGGAATGCCGGCGGCACTGCTCGCAGGAACAGCTGTGGGGATCCCGTGGCGAGCCTGTCACGAGATAACGAATCTGGCCGCAGAGGCAGCCACCGGTGCGCGTGCTGTCCATCAGGAGATGCCTCCTTGATCCTGTCCGGACGTGCGGGATTTCTCGTAGCGGACATCCGTCCCTTCGAGGGAAGCGACCCTATGCCAGCCGTGAGACCGGTAAAAGGCATTCGCCCGTATCACTGGGCGCCCATCGGTGACCAGCCAGATCAGGGCATGATGGCGGAACAGCGCGGTCTCGGCGGCGGCCAGCAGACGGGCGCCGAAACCCTGGCCTTGCCAGTCGGGTCTGACGAACAGAGCGAAGACCTCGCCATTCGCCAGATCGACCAGGCTGAAGCCCACCACCTCGCCTCCCACCTCCACCACCCAGGCACAGGGCTCGGCGGCGAGCAGCTCGGCGATCGATTCAGGGGTGATGCCCAATTCAGCGAGTTGCTCCCGGGTAAGGGCGTTGTCCGTGACCGCGGTACGGATGGCGAACAGCGCCTCTATGTCGGCCAGGGTGGCAAGCCTCAACTGAGCGGAGCCAGCGCAAGCGGTCACAGGGATCCTCTTGATGTCGGCCTAGAGCGATGCCGATGATGACCATGAGCAACGCGACAGATTGTCGCAGAAGTTGTAACGACTTGTTGCCGAGATACGCCTTGGTCCTGAAGCGAAACGCTCTAGTATGGGTTTTCAAGCCCTGCCGTAGCGCGGGCTCGACCAAGGAGATACAGCATGACCATTACCGTAACCGAACGTGACGAAGACCATATGTCCCGCGAAGCCCGTGGCCTGGGCATGCATCTGTGGGACGTGAAACAGGAAGGGGAATTGGTCGGTGTCTACCAGAGCGAAGCGGATGCCCTGGAGTACAAAGAGCAAATCGAACATGACGGCGCGTCGCACGCCGAGTGATCGAATAGCGGTTTACTGACTGCCTGAAAAAGGCCCGTCTCTTGGAGGCGGGCCTTTTTCGTTCCTGGGGGCTTGGTTGTTGGGCTTCGCTGCGCTCAGCGCCAACCTACGGTAGCCTGATCATCGGTTAAGCTGAGACGATTCCCTTATCGAAGCCCAACGGCATGGACCCAGCACGACATGCTGGGCTTCGCTGCGCTCAGCGCCAACCTACGGTAGCCTCACCGTAGGTTGGGTTGAGACGGCTCCATCGTCGAAGCCCAACGCCGCGGACTCGACCGCAAAGCGTTGGGCTTCGTCATGCTCCACCCCTCTACAGCCGAGCCTAGTGCAGCAGCTCGTCGGCGAAGACCTTGTCCAGGGTGATGGGCAGGTCGCGGACCCGCTTGCCCGTAGCATGGAAGATGGCGTTGGCGATGGCCGGCGCTACCCCGACGATACCGATCTCGCCGATGCCCTTGGCGCCCAGCGGATTAACGATCTCGTCGTGTTCCTCGACGAATATCACCTCCAGTTGCTGGATATCGGCCTGCACCGGGAAGTGGTACTCGGCGAGGCTGTGGTTCATCCAGCGGCCTTTAGTAGTGTCCATCATCCCCTCTTCCTGCAGGCCCATGCCGATGCCCCAGACGATACCGCCGGCCACCTGGTTCTCGCCGGTCTTGAGGTTGAGGATACGACCCGCAGCCACCGCGGTGACCACGCGACTGACCTGGACGCTGCCGAAGTCCTCGTCGACCTTGACCTCGACGAACACCGCCGAGTGGGTACCGGTGGCGTAGTTGTCACGCTCTTCCGCCGGCTCGGCGCTGGCCAGGGTTTCCATGGACGGCGAACCCGAAGCCTTGAGGATGGCGGTGAAGTCGACGCGCTGGGCCGGATCGGTCTTAAGACTGATGCCGCCATCGGCGAACACCACCTGCTCCAGTTCGGCCTTGGCCAGCGGGGAGTCGTCCATCTCCTTTGCCGCATCCAGCAGTTGCTGACGCAGCTGGTCGCAGGCCAGTTTCACGGCGGTGCCTACCGAAGACACGGTAAAGGAACCGCCTTCGAGGGGTGCCTTGGGCAGAGTGGAATTACCGAGTTTGAAGGTCACCTTGTCCAGCGGCAGACCGAGGTTCTCGGCGGCGATCTGGGTCATCACCGTATAGGTGCCGGTGCCGATATCGGCGGTCGCACTGGCCACCACCAGGCTGCCATCGATGTTCATCACCGCCTTGGCGGTGGCGGGTTGCTGCATGGCTTCCCAGACACCGGTGGCCATGCCCCAGCCGACCAGCTGGTTGCCATCGCGCATGGAACGCGGCGCCATGCTGCGCTGCTCCCAGCCGAAACGCTCGGCGGCCTGGCGATAGCATTCCAGCAGTTCCTTGCTGGAATAGGGCTTGCCCTTGGCCGGATCCGTGTCGGTGAAATTGCGGATGCGCAGCTCCAGCGGATCGATGTCGGCGGCATAGGCCAGTTCGTCCATGGCGCTTTCCAGCGCATAGACACCTAGCACCGCGCCGGGGGCCCGCATGTCCAGCGGGGTATAGACGTCCAGCGCGGCCAGCTGGTAGGCCAGCTTGACGTTGGGACAGGCATAGAGCGACGCCGACCAGACCAGCACCATCTCGGTGAAGTCTTCGAAGCGCGAGGTGATGCCCAGGGCGCTGTGATCGATGGCCTGCAGCTTGCCGTCGCTGTCGCAGGCCAGCTTGACCTGCTGATAGGTCTCGGGGCGATAGCCGAAGGTGAACATCTGCTGGCGGGTCAGGGTGACCCGTACCGAGCGCTTGAGCTGCAACGCGGCCATGGTCGCCAGCACCAGCTGGTACTGCGGACGCAGGCCGGAACCGAAGGCGCCGCCGACGAAGGGCGAGATGACCTTCACGTCGCCTTCGCCCAGACCGAAGATGCTGCTGACGAACTGGGCGCTGTTCTGCACGCCCTGTGTCTTGTCGTGCACCGTCAGCTTGCCGTCCTTGTGGTAGATGACCGTCGAGGCGTGCATCTCCATGGGGTTATGGAATTCCGCCGCGGAGTGGTATTCGGCTTCGATGCGGGTAGGCGCCGCAGCCCAGGCTGCCGGGGCGTTACCCCGATTCTCCGGCAACTCCATGGGCGCTTCGTGGGCCTGGTCGCGAGCCTGGGCCAAGTCGGTGGCGTGCTCCTCTTCGCTGTATTGGGCGCGAATCAGCGCGGCGGCGTGACGTGCGGCCTCGAAGGTCTCGGCCACTACCAGGGCGATGGGCTGGCCACTGTAGAGGATGCGATCGTTGTACAACGGCCGAAAGGGCTTGCCGTCAGCCGCATCCATGTCGGTATAGCTCTCGTCATAGCTGGCCATCTTGGGTCGATTGAGGTGGCTGAGCACCTCGATCACGCCCGGCTGGGCCAGGGCTTCGCTAACGTCCAGGCCGAGCAGGCGACCCTTGGTGATGGTGGCGTTGACCACGAAACCAAAGGCCAGATCCGGCACGCTGAATTCGCCGGCATACAGCGCCTGGCCGGTGACCTTGAGCGGACCGTCGACGCGGGGAACGGCTTTTTGCAGATGGACGACGGTCATTGCAGGGTACCTCCGGCGGCTTCGGTAAGGGCACGGATGATGGCGCGCCGGGCCAGTTCGATCTTGAAGCTGTTATGGGCGAAGCCCTGGGCGCCTTGTAGCAGGCGATCGGCCAGTTGACCGAAGGCCGCCTTGTCCGCGACCTGGCCAACCAGCGCCTGCTCGGCCTCCGGCAGCCGCCAGGGCTTGTGGGCCACGCCACCCAGGGCGACGCGGACCTGCTTGATGCGCTCGCCGTCCAGTTCCAGGGCTGCCGCCACCGAGACCAGGGCGAAGGCATAGGAGGCGCGGTCGCGGATCTTCAGGTAGGCGCTGTGGGCCGCCAGGCTTTCCGCCGGCAAGGTCACGGCGGTGATGAGTTCGTCGGCCTCAAGGTTAGTGTCGCGCTCCGGGGTGTCGCCGGGCAGGCGGTGGAAATCGGCGAAGTCGATGACGCGATCACCCTGGGGCCCGCTTACCTCGACCTTGGCCTGTAGGGCGGCCAGGGCCACGCACATGTCCGAAGGGTGGGTGGCGATGCACTGCTCGCTGTGGCCGAGGATGGCGTGGATGCGATTCTGCCCTTCACGAGCGCCGCAGCCGGAGCCGGGTTCGCGCTTGTTGCAGGGGGTGCCCACGTCATAGAAGTAATAGCAGCGGGTGCGCTGCAAGAGGTTGCCGCCGGTGGAGGCCATGTTGCGCAATTGCGGGGAAGCGCCGGCGAGGATGGCCTTGGCCAGCAGCGGATAGCGACGCTGCACCTCAGGGTGGTAGGCCACCTCGGCATTCTTGACCAGGGCGCCGATGCGCAGACCGCCTTCGGCGATGGTCTCGACCTCGCGCAAGGGCAGACCGTTGACGTCGATCAGCTGCTCGGGGCGTTCGACGTTTTCCTTCATCAGGTCCAACAGGTTGGTACCGCCGGCGATGAAATGGGTCTGGGGGCCGTGCTGGCGGATGGCATCGGGCACGGCATTGGGCTTGGCGTAACCGAAGCGGTTCATTCGCGGCCCTCCCCTTGCTGGCAATCCGGACGCGCCCGTTCGATGGCAGCGCGGATGTTGCGGTAGGCACCGCAGCGGCAGAGGTTGCCACTCATCTGCTCGGCCACCTCGGCCTCGCTGTGGGCGTGGCCCTCCTTGAGCATGCCGATCGCTGAACAGATCTGGCCGGGGGTGCAGTAGCCGCACTGGAAGGCATCTTCGGCAACGAAGGCGGCCTGCATGGGATGCAGCTGGTCACCCTGGGCCAGGCCTTCGATGGTAATGACCTCGGCACCATCCTGCATGACCGCCAGGGCCAGGCAGCTGTTGATGCGAGTGCCATTGACCAGCACCGTGCAGGCGCCGCACTGACCATGATCACAGCCCTTCTTGGTGCCGGTCAGGTCAAGGTGGTCGCGCAGGAGATCGAGCAGGGTGGTCCAGGGTTCGACGGCCAGCTGCAGCTGCTTGCCGTTGAGGGTCAGGGCGATGGTATGGGACTCGGGTTCGGCCAGGGGCTGAAGCTGGCGCACGGGGGTGGCGTTCATGGCGGACCTCACGGTTAAAGCCGCGGGGTGCAGATGCCCCCGTGGTCGGAATAGGTGGTGGCAGCGAAAGGCCACCTCAGGTAAGGGACTGTTGCCGACCGGAAGCGGTTCAGCACCCCTGCCCAGCGGTATTCAACGTGACGTTGAGGGCTGTTCAGCGAAGCGTTGGGAAGGCCGTTCCAGAGGTTTTCGCCGCGGTCAGGACACATCTGGTATGGCGCTTCGTTGCGCCAACGGCCCAGTGGCCTGAACCCCGTCCCCAAAGGGGCAGTCATCAGAACTCCCGTGATGCGCCTCCAACGATGAGAATCCAACCATGGCTTCCGACTCCGATGCACCCTGGCGCCTGTCCCGGCGCCAGTTCCTCGGCACTTCCGCGGTGCTGGTGGCGACCAGCGCCATTCCCGGCTACACCTTTGCCCAGGCCAGCGGTGGCGCGCCCCTGACGCCCCAGGCCATCGCCGCCCGTCTGCCGCAACTGCTGCCGCTGACCCTGCAGATCAATGGCGAGGCGCGCCGGCTCAAGGTCGACAGCCGCACCACCCTGCTCGATGCCCTGCGCGAAAACCTGCACCTCACCGGCACCAAGAAGGGCTGCGACCATGGCCAGTGTGGCGCCTGCACCGTGCTGGTGAATGGCCAGCGCATCAACAGCTGCCTGAGCCTGGCGGCCATGCACGAAGGCGACGCCATCACCACCATCGAGGGCCTGGGCAACGCCGAGCGCCTGCATCCCATGCAGGCCGCCTTCCTGGCCAAGGACGGTTTCCAGTGCGGCTATTGCACGCCCGGGCAGATCTGCTCGGCGGTGGCCCTGCTCGACGAGGTCAAGGCCGGCATGCCCAGCCACGTCTCGGCACGCCTCGATGGCCCCATGCGGCTGAGCGAGGAAGAGATCCGCGAGCGAATGAGCGGCAATCTCTGTCGCTGCAGCGCCTATCCCAACATCGTCGCGGCCATCCAGATGGCGGGGGGACAGGCATGAGAGTCTTCGACTATCGGCGTGTCCAGAACGAGGCCGACGCCAGCCGCCAGGGCGTCCAGGCGGGCAGTCGCTTCATCGCCGGGGGTACCAATCTGCTGGATCTGATGAAGCTGGAGATCGAGACCCCCAGTCAGGTGCTGGACATCAATCGCCTGCAGCTGGATCAGATCCGCGCCACCGAGGACGGCGGCTTGCGCATCGGTACCCTGGTGCGCAATTCCACCCTGGCTGCCGATGCGCGGGTACGGGAGCGCTATCCGGTGCTGTCGCGCGCCCTGCTGGCCGGCGCCTCGGCGCAGCTACGCAACAAGGCCACCACTGGCGGCAATCTCCTGCAGCGCACCCGCTGCTCCTACTTCTACAACACCGCCATGCCCTGCAACAAACGCCAGCCCGGCAGCGGTTGCGCGGCCCTGGGCGGCTTCAATCGGATGAACGCCGTCATCGGCGCCAGCGACCAGTGCATCGCCGTGCATCCCTCCGACATGGCGGTGGCCATGCGGGTGCTGGACGCCACGGTGGAGACCCGCGAAGCCAATGGCCGCACCCGGCGCATCCCCCTCGCCGACTTCCATCGCCTGCCCGGCGATACCCCGCAGATCGAGACGGCGCTGCAACCCGGCGAACTCATCACCGCCGTGACCCTGCCGCCGCCACCACCCGGCATCCAGGTCTATCGCAAGGTGCGCGACCGTGCCTCCTATGCCTTCGCCCTGGTGTCCATGGCCGCCATCGTCGAGCTGGACGGCCCGCGCATCCGCAGCGGTCGCGCGGCCTTCGGCGGCCTGGCGCACAAGCCCTGGCGGGTGGCGGCGGCCGACCAGGCCTTTGCCGGCCAGGCCGCGGACAGCGACCTGGCCGCCGTGGGCGATGCCCTGCTCGCCGGCGCCCGTGGCTATGGCCACAACGACTTCAAGCTCGAGCTGACCCGCCGCATCCTGCGCGCCGGCGTGGCCGACGCTCGCCAACAGGCCTGAGGACAGCAGCATGGAAATGAACGAACCCGCCGGCCGCAACCTGATCGACGAGAATCGCGGCGGCCTGATCGGCAAGCCCATCGACCGCGTCGACGGCCTGCTCAAGGTCACCGGCCAGGCGCCCTACAGCTTCGAATTCCGCAATGATCGCGTCGCCTACGGCTTCATCGTCGGCGCCACTATCGCCAAGGGTCGCATCAGCCGGCTGGACACCTCGGCCGCGGAGGGCGCGCCGGGCGTGCTCAGCGTGCTGACCTATCGCAACGCACCGCGCCAGGCCGCGCGCGAGCCGGACAACAGCGGTCGCTTCACCCGGCCCAAGCCCTACCTCGACAGCGACCAGGTGCGTTATTTCGGCGAGCCGGTGGCCTTCGTGGTGGCCGAGACCTTCGAGGAGGCACGCCTGGCGGCGGCCCTGGTGGAGATCGACTACGCCGCCGAACCGGGCGCCTTCGATCTGGCCGCCAACCTCGGCCAGGCGGTGAAGCCACCGGATGGCGACCAGCCCACCGACACCGCCTCGGGCGATGTCGACGCCGCCTTCGCCCGGGCACCGGTCAAGCTCGACCAGCGCTATACCACGCCCTACCACATCCATGCGCAGATGGAGCCCCACGCCAGCCTCGCCCAGTGGGACGGCGACCGGGTGACGATCTATTGCTCCACCCAGTTCGTCGAGCAGGCGCAGAGTTGCGTGGCCAATACCTTGCAACTGCCCAAGGAGAACGTCCGCATCGTGGCGCGCTACATCGGCGGTGGTTTCGGCGGCAAGCTGCCGATCTATGCCGATGCCCTGATCGGCGCCATGGCCGCCCGGGCGATCGGTCGGCCGGTCAAGGTCACCCTCACCCGCCAGCAGATGTTCCAGATCACCGACCACCGCTCGGCCACGGTGCAGCGCATCCGCCTGGGTGCCGACCGTGATGGCCGTCTCCTCGCCATGGCCCACGAGGGCTGGTCCCATTCGGCGCGTGGCCTGACCTACTACGAACCCACCGGTCTGTCCTCGCGTACCCTCTATGCCGGCGATGACCGCCTGGTGGCGCACCGCATGGTCGAGCTGGACCTGCCCGAATCCGGCTCCTGCCGCGCGCCCGGCGAAGCCGTGGGCATGCTCGCCAGCGAAAACGCCATGGACGAGCTGGCGGTCATGCTCGCGCTCGATCCCATCGAGCTGCGCATCCGCAACGAGCCCAGCCAGGACCCGGAAAAGCACATCCCCTTCTCCTCCCGCAAGCTGGTGGAGTGCATGCAGGACGGCGCCCGCCGCTTCGGCTGGAACCAGCGCAATGCCACGCCCGGCCAGGTGCGCGACGGCGACTGGCTGATCGGCATGGGCATGGCCGCGGCCAGTCGCGCCAACATGCTCAGGCCATCCCAGGCCGGGGTCCGCCTGGAGGCCGATGGCACGGCCACGGTCAAGACCTCGATGACCGATATCGGCACCGGGACCTATACCATCCTGGCGCAGATCGCCGGTGAGTCCCTCGGCTTGCCGGTGGAACGGGTCAAGGTGCTGCTGGGCGACAGCGACGATCCGGCCGGTGCCGGCTCCGGCGGTTCCTTTGGCGCCGCCAGTTCCGGCTCCTCGGTCTATGTCGCCTGCGAGAACCTGCGCGTTAAGGCGGCGCAAGCGGCGGGCCTCGATCCGGCCAGCGCCCGTTTCGTCGGCGGCCGGCTGATCGCCGACAACGGCAGTCGCGACCTCGCCGAACTGGCGCGCGAGCATGATCTCCAGGCCATTGGCGAGATCAAGCCGGGGCAGACGCTCAAGGACTATTCCCAGCAGGGCTACGGCGCCTTCTTCGCCGAGGTGGGGGTGCACGCCCTCACCGGCGAGATCCGCCTGCGGCGCATGCTCGGGGTGTTCGCCGCGGGGCGCATCCTCAACGAGAAGACCGCCCATTCGCAGATGCTCGGCGGGATGATCTGGGGGGTGGGCAGCGCCTTGCACGAAGACGGGGTGATCGATACCCGTCACGGTCACTTCGTCAACCATGACCTGGCCGACTACCACTACCCCTGTCACCTGGACATCCCCGCCATCGAAGCTCATTTCCTGCCGGAAGTGGACGACAAGGCTAACCCGCTGAAGATCAAGGGCGTCGGCGAACTGGGCATCTGTGGCGCAGGAGCCGCCCTCACCAACGCCGTCTACAACGCCTGCGGGGTGCGCATCCGCGACTATCCGCTCACGGTGGACAAGGTGCTGGCCGGGCTCAAGACGGCTTAGCCGTAGGCGGCGCGGTTCAGCGCGCCGCCTTGCTTCCCGCCCGGGTCGCCAGCAGCACCCCGCCGATGGCGATGACCATGGCCATCCAGGCCGGCGGTGGCAAGGTTTCGCCGAGCAGCAACCAGGCGCTCAGAGCGGCGCCTGGCGGTACGCAGAAGAACAGCGCACTGACCCGTGCCGCCTCGCCAGCGCGGATCATCCACACCAGCAGGCTGATGGCCAGCAGCGAATTGGCCAGCACCAGATAGGCCAGGGCGCCGACGAAGGCTGGCGCCCAGTGCACCGGCGTGTGCTCGAACAGCAACGCCAGGGGCGCGCAACACAGCAGACCGACGCTGTACTGCACCAGGTTGTTGGTGACCGGATGCTGGGCCACGCCCAGGCGCTTTTCATAGAGTACGGCGCTGGTCATGCCCAGCAGCGCGCCCACCGCCAGGAAGATGCCCGCCACGGACTCCACGGCGACGCTCGCCCGCGCCAGGATCACGCCGATGGCGCCGAGCAGTCCCAAGGCCAGTCCCAGCCACTGCAGCGGCGCCACCCGCTCGCCTACCAGCAGCGGTGCGCCCAGGGCCACCAGGATGGGTTGCAACGAGGCGACCATGGCCACCACGTTGGCCGAGGCGCCCATCACCAGAGCGCCATAGCTCATGCCGAAATAGACGCCCTGGATCAGAAAGCCCACCACGGCCAGATTCGCCCACTCCCGCCGCGTACGCGGCAGTGGCGGGCGCAGGATGAGGAAGGCGACCAGTAGCACGCTGAAGGCCAGGGCATAGCGCATCGCCAGCAGGGTGAAGGGTGGTGCATAGGCCAGGCCCACCTTGGACACGGCGAATCCGGCGGACCACAGGGCCAGGAACACCAGGGGAATGAGGCGCAGCAACCAGGGATGCAGCGAGGTGGACGACATCGGATTCTCAAGGCCAGGCGAGTCAGCGGGACGCAGCTCGCGAGCGGGAAGGATAGCTGACGATCAGCAGACCGCTGAGCACCAGGGCGGCACCTGCAAGAAAACCAGGGCCTGGGGTCTCGTCCAGCAGCCAGACGCCCATCAGCACCCCGAACAGCGGCGTCAGCAGGGTCAGCACCCCCAGGGGCGCGGCGCGATAGCGACTGAGCAGCACGAACCACCCCAGCAGACTGATGCCGGCGACGATGAACACCTGGAACGCCAGACTCGACCAGGCCAGGGAGTCGAGTGCTGCCAGATCCAGGCGTTTGCCGAGCGGCAGGGCCAGCGCCAGCAGCACCACCCCGGTCACCCCGAGTTGATAGAACAGGGTGCGCAGCGGCGGCGCCTCGGCCAGGGCGCTGCGGCGGATCAGCACCGTGGTGGCACCCCAGGCGGCACCGCCGACCAGGCCGATCAGATCGCCCTGCCAGCTGGTGCCGCCGCTCGGCTTGCCAATCAGGAAGGCACAGACCACGCCACTGGCCGCCAGCACCATGCCCAGCCACTGACGCCCCGACAGCCGCTCGCCGGGCACCAGCCAGTGCAGGCCACAGGCGGCGAACAGCGGCGCCGTGTAGATGAACACCACCATGTGCGCGGCGCTGGTGTATTTCAGGCCCACCGCCATGCAGAGGAACTCCAGGGCGAACAGCGAACCGGCGAGCAGTCCGGGAATCAGCGTCTGGTCGCGCCCCAGGCAGCGGATGCCGCACCAGCGTGCCAGGCCGTAGAGCAACCCGGCTGCCAGCAGCGAACGCCAGCCGATCTGCAGCAGCGGGTCGACCTGTTCGGCGATGGCCTTGATCGCCGTCTGCTGCAGGCCCCAGACCAGGCAGAGCGCCAGCATGACCAGCACGGCCGTGGCATCCAGCTCCTTGCGCATGAGCGTCGCTCCACGAATAAGTGAGCCTGAATGGTGACGGGGGCTGAACAGGTCGGACAAACGATGTTTAATGGGTGTCAGGCTCAGGAAAACTAAGGCTCAGCGTGACCACTCCCCTTCCCCTCAACGCCCTGCGCGCCTTTGCCGCCGCCGCGCGGCACCAACAGTTCGCCAGGGCCGCGGACGAGCTGCACGTCACCGCCGGCGCCATCAGTCGACAAATCCGCCTGCTCGAAGCCGAGCTGGGGCAACCGCTGTTCGAGCGTCTGCCCCAGGGGGTGCGGCTTACTGCCCAAGGTCGCGCCCTCGCGGCCGAGATCGCGCCGCACCTCGACGGCCTGGCCCGCGCCGTCGCCCGGGCGCGGGTCAAGAACAGTGTCCTGACCGTCAGCGCGCCGCCCACCTTCGGTCAGGAGTGGCTATTGCCGCGCTTGGAAGACTTCCAGCGACAGCATCCGGACATCGAGGTCTTTCTCGACGCCTCGTCCGCCATCGTGCCCCTGGGCACCGAGGGCGGTGCCCAGGCGGCGATCCGCTATGGCCGGGGCGATTGGCAGGACGGCGAGACCCGCCTGCTGCTGCGCGAATGGATCTTTCCGGTGTGCAGCCCGGCGCTGATCCCGGCGCCGCTGGCAGAACCCGCCGCCTTGCTGGACTATCCGCTACTGCATGCCGAATGGCCCGGCGGCTGGCGCTCGGGGCGTCCCAGCAGCCGCTTCAACGCCTGGCAGGATTGGTTCGCCAGCCAGCAGGTTCCTTTGGGCGATAGCCTGCGCGGCCCACGCTATTCCCTGAGCGGCATGGCCCTGCAACAGGCGGCGGCCGGCAAGGGCGTGGCCCTCGGCGGCTGCGTGCTGGCCCAACGGATGCTCGCCAGTGGTGTCCTGGTGCGGCCCCTGCCGGATCGGTTCAACCAGCTCTCGACCCAGGCCTACTTCCTGGTGTTGCCCAAAGGTCCGGTGGACGCCCCGGTGCAGCGCTGGATCGACTGGCTGCTGGTGCAGATCCGCCACTTCCGCGACACCCACGGCGAGACCCAGGAGACCGGCGGCGCTTGGTGAGCGCCCTCCACTTGCGGCAGTCTGAAGGGATTGCCGTCCAGATAGCTGCCTCCATGTCCGCCTTCCGCCTGTCCTCGCTGCTGCTCGTCCTGACCGTTCCGCCCCTGGCGCTCGCCGCCGAACAGCCGCCTGCCGACTGCGATCGCCAGGGCAGCGAGGCCCAGTTGGCGGCCTGCGCCGCCGGGGATCTGGCCGCGGCCGAAGCCCGTCTGGCGGACGTCTACAGCCGACGGCTGGCTGCCACCGCCCCCACGCAACGCCCCGCCTTCGAGCGGCTGCAACAGCTCTGGCAAGACGACCGGGCGCCCCGCTGCGCCACCGCCACCCGCGGTTTCCAGGGCGCCATGCAGCAGCTGCAGTACCTGAGCTGTCTGAAGTCGGTGACCCAGCTGCGCCTGGACGATCTGCAACGGCAACTACCGCGGCGCGACTGACGCTTCGTCGCCCGCGCTGCTGTCCGGCGCCGGAACTCACTATCATGGCGCCCCGCTGTTGGAGTTCGCGATGTACGAGCGTTACCTGCCCCTGCTGGTCCTGGCCGGACTGCTGTACCTGGGGGCACTGTGGTGGTGGCAACGCCATCGCCAGGCCGCCTTTCCCTATCGCCAGGTCGAAGCCCTCTTCACCCCTGCCGAACAGGCCTTTCTCGCCGTGCTCGACGAGGCCGTGGGCGACGACTACCGGGTGTTCGGCAAGGTGCGCATCGCCGATGTGGTCCAGACCTTGCCGCTGCGCGATCGCCGCCGCTACCTGATCGCGCAGAATCGCATCAACTGCAAGCACTTCGACTTCGCCATCTGCCGCCGCGACGACCTCGCCGTACACGCGGTGGTCGAACTCAACGACAGGTCGCACCTGCAGCGTCATCGGCAGCAACGCGACCGCTTCGTCCGCGCGGTGTGCGAGGCCGCCCAGTTGCGTCTGGTGGAGATCCCGGCGGCGGCGCGCTATTCCGCCAGTGCCGTACACGACGCCGTGTTCGGCGGGCGCCGGCCGCGCAACCGTAAGGTAGCGCCCAACCAGGCGCTGGCGCCGGAGTGCCCCGAGTGCCAGGCGCCCATGGTCCGCCGCCGTGCGCGCAGCGGTCGCCACCAGGGGCGGGAATTCTGGGCCTGCTCGAACTACCCGGACTGCCGCGCCCTGCTCGACATCGAAGACTGACCAAGGGGCCCCTGCCATGCGCTATCCCACCACTCCAGACGGTCGTTATTTCGTGGTCAGGGGCCGGCTCTGGCGCTGTACCGACCCCAGCCTGCCCGCCGACCGCCGCGACGCCCTGACCCATGAGCTGATGGACGCCCGCCGCCAGGTGGGTGTGGCCAAGCGCCAGGGTGACGACGCGGCCCTGCGCACCGCCCGCGCGGCGGTGGACGCCGCCAAGCATGCCCTGGGTGAACGCGGACCGGTCTGGTGGACCGTTGGCGCACCCGATTACAACCGTCGGATGGCCAAGAACACGCCCTATGCCGACTGGTACCAGCAGCTGGCGGCGGAGGCTTCCTGACCTGCGCCGTGCGGCGTAAGGTGGAGGGTCGACTCCTCTTGCGAGCACCGCTCTTGCGTATCCGTCCCGCCTTCGTCACCGACCTCGCCGCCATCTGCCGCCTGGCCGAACAACTCGCCGAGCAGCATCACCGACAGGCCCCGGCGACCTTTGCCGCGCCCTCCGGCGGCTGGCGCGACCAGGACTACTGGGCCGCCCAGCTGGAGCCGGACGATGGGGTGATGTTCGTCGGCGAGGCCAGGGGCGAACTGGTGGGCTTCGTCACCGCACGACTGTCCGATACCCGCTCGATTTCCTTTCTGCAGCCCTTGGTCCTCTGCCGGATCGGCACCCTGGTGGTGGCCGCCAACCACCGACGGCTGGGCGTGGGCGCACGGTTGCTGGAAGCCGTGGAAGCCTGGGCCCGGGACAACGACGTCGACGAATTGCGCCTGGAGGTCATGGAATTCAACGAAGATGCCCAGGCGTTCTATGCACGCCAGGATTTCCAGGGCCAGTCACGGATCCTGGCCAAGGCATTGCGGTAGATTGGCGCTAGCGAATCGCGGCCATGGGCCGCTCCTACGGTCGGCACGAAGCGGTAGGAGCGTGAGTGGCTCGGCCCCGTAGGTTGGCGCTGAGCGTAGCGAAGCCCAACATGGCCAGATCGAGACTCTGCCGTTGGGCTTCGACGATGGAGCCGTCTCAACCCAACCTACGCGGGCACCGTAGGTTGGTGCTGAGCGTAGCGAAGCCCAACATCGTCGGACCTAACCCCTATTGTTGGGCTTCGACGATAGAGCCGTCTCAACCCAACCTACGTCGCGTGGCGAACACGGGCACCGTAGGTTGGCGCTGAGCGTGGCGAAGCCCAACGTTGCCGGATCGAAGCCCCGCTAGGAGCCTTCGACGCTGACCTTACACACTCTCCCGGCTCACCAACTCGAACCCCAGGTCCACGCAGGTCGGTTGGCTGCGACCGTCGAGCAGGCCTAGCAGGAGGGTCGCCGCCTGGCGCCCCACCGCGGCGCGCGGGGTCTGGATGGAGGTCAGCCGGGGCACCGTGTGCGCCGAGCCGGGCAGGTCGTTGAAGCCCAGCACCGAGACCCGCTCCGGGATGGCGATTCCCAGCCGCTGGGCCTCGAACAGCGCGCCCTGGGCCAGGTCGTCGTTGCAGAAGAACAGGCCGTCGACATCCGGCCGGCGGGCCAGCAGCTCGCGAAACTGCTGGGCGCCCAGGCCCACGGACGACGGCTGCGAATCCAGCACATCCAGACTCGGATCGTAGCAACCCGCCTCGCGCAGCACCTGGCGAAACCCTTCGCCCCGGGCCAGCGCCCGCGGGTCGAGCTGGGCGGCGACATAACCCAGCCGCTTGCGCCCCGCCGCCAGCAGATGCCGCGCCGCGGCAGCGCCGGCGGCATGCTGGGAAAAGCCCACGCTGGGCACCCCGCCAGCCGGATCCAGCTCCATCATGTGCACCCGCGGTACCCCACTGGCCGCCAAAAGCTGACGGGCGGCGTCGGTACGGTCGAAGCCGGTCAGCAGCAGGCCCCGGGGCTGATAGGCCAGGTAGTTGCGGATCAGCTTCTCCTCTTCCAGGGGATCGTAGTGGTAGTTGCCGATCAGCACTTCCAGGCCACGGGGGCGTAGGACCTCGTGGATGGCCTCCAACGGCTCGATGAACAGATGGTTGGACAGCGAGGGGACCAGCACCACCACCGAGTGCCCCTGAGCCGAGGCCAGGGCGCGGGCGGCCGGATTGGTGACATAGCCGAGACGCGCGGCGGCTTCCTGCACGCGGGTGACCAGCTCGGGCGCCACGCTGGCGACACCACGCAAGGCCCGCGAGGCCGTGATGGGCGAAACACCGGCCTGCAGCGCCACCTCGGTGAGGGTGGGCCGACCGGAACTACGAGAACCCGTTCGATTCATTGTTATGGTTTCAGGCTTGTCAAGGACGGAGAACGCGCCTAAGGTAGCGCTGTCTCACCAGACACTACAAGCCTGGCGTGTCCTCCAGGAACACGTCGGCATTCGGCCTAACAAGATCGACAAGAACTGGAAGCCGCTCCCTTTTTAATTTTCCGGGGTAGCGCTGTCTCCAGACCGGAGGTGACGATGAACACTCCCATTCCCGCGCTCGTGGTCATGGGCGTCGCAGGCTGCGGCAAGAGCAGCGTCGGCGCGGCCATTGCCGAGCAGGACGGTGGCCGCCTGATCGAAGGCGACGCCTTCCACCCCGCCGCCAACATCACCAAGATGAGCGCCGGCATTCCCCTCAACGATGAAGATCGCGCCGGCTGGCTGACTCGCCTGGGTGAGGAACTGGCCGCTGCCGTGGCCGCGGGCGAACGTCCCGTACTCACCTGTTCCGCGCTCAAGCGCCGCTATCGCGACCAGCTGCGCCAGGCCGTGCCCGGTCTCGGTTTCGTCTTTCTCGAACTGACCCGCGAGACCGCGGCCCAGCGCGTCGCCAATCGTCCAGGGCACTTCATGCCCGCCAGCCTGATCGACAGCCAGTTCGCCGCCCTGGAAGCACCCCACGGTGAACCGGCTACGCTGGTAGTGGACGCCCGCGATCCGCTAGCCGCCATCGGCACCCAGGTGTCGGCCTGGTGGACCACCTCGGCGCGCCTGGCCCAACCGGCCTGACGAGACAGCGCTACCCATTCCAACCCTTAGGGTCTGTTCATAGTCTCGCGAGCTAGAGACAAACAAGGCGAAAAGGGCTGAGGAAGCGGAGTTTACGAATGGTAAATGAGCATTCCGAAGCCCTTTTCAACGCACTTTGGCCGACGCGCAGCAGACTTTGAATAGGCTCTTACAACGCCCACAACAACAATAGGAGAGGCACCATGTTCGGCATGGACCACAACAGCTTCCTTCTGCTCGACGCCCTGGTCACCATCATCGGCCTGGTGCTCTTGATCACCAAGTTCAAGGTCCATCCCTTCATCGCCCTGACCATCGCCTCGGGCTTTCTCGGCCTGACCTCCGGCATGCCGGTGGAAAAGGTCATGAAATCCTTCCAGGACGGCTTCGGTGGCGTGCTTGGCTTCGTCGGCATCCTGCTCGGCCTGGGTACCATGCTCGGCAAGCTGATGGCCGATTCCGGCGGCGCCGACCAGATCGCCCAGACGCTGATCCGCGCCTTCGGCATCAAGCGCGTGCACTGGGCGATGATGTTCGCCGCCTTCCTGGTGGGCATTCCGCTGTTCTTCGAGATCGGCTTCGTGCTGCTGGCGCCCCTGGTGTTCATCGTCGCCCGCCGCACCGGCCTGTCGCTGGTCAAACTGGGTATCCCGCTGCTGGCCGGCCTGTCCGCCGTGCACGGCCTGGTGCCGCCGCACCCGGGTCCGCTGCTGGCGGTCGGGGTGTTCGGTGCCGACATCGGCAAGACCATCTTCTATGGCCTGCTGGTCGGCCTGCCCACCGCCATGATCGCCGGTCCCATCTTCGGTGCCTGGATCTCCAAGCGCATCCCCGGTTCGGCCAACGCCGAGCTGGTCGCCCAGATCGCCCAGGAGACCGACAACCGCAACCTGCCAGGCTTCGGCATCACCGTGTTCACCGTGCTGCTGCCGGTGATCCTGATGCTGCTCAAGGCCTTCGCCGACATCTTCTTCGCCGCCGACAACCACTTCCGCATCTGGATGGACTTCATCGGCCACCCCATCACCGCCCTCCTCGCCGCCCTGCTGCTGAGCTTCTACAGCTTCGGCACCGCCTGCGGCTTCTCCCGCGAGAAGATCGTCAAGCTGCTCGACCAGAGTCTGGCCCCGGTGGCGGCCATCGTGCTGATCGTCGGCGCCGGCGGTGGCTTCAAGCAGATGCTGGTGGCCAGCGGCGTCGGTGAGGTGATCGGCAACCTGGCGGTGCAGACGCAGATCTCGCCGATCCTGCTGACCTGGCTGGTGGCGGCGGTGATCCGCGTGGCCACCGGTTCCGCCACCGTGGCGACCATCACCGGTGCCGGCATCGTCGCCCCCGTGGTGGCGCTGGTGCCCGGCGTGAACAAGGAACTGCTGGTGCTGGCCGCCGGCGCCGGTTCGGTGATCCTCTCCCACGTCAACGACGCTGGCTTCTGGTTGGTAAAGCAATACTTCAACATGACCGTGGCCGAGACCTTCAAGACCTGGTCGATGATGGAAACCATCCTCTCGGTGGTGGCCCTGGCCTTCATCATGCTGCTGTCGCTGTTCGTCTGAGCCGTTAGATAGGGACGGCCCCTGGCCGTCCTCCCTCCACCACGAAACTCGCCCGGTTGCTGCGCTCGGCATCCGGACGGGTTCGGTCACTGATGGTGCGCAGGTCCACCTGCAGTCGTTCCCGCGTCAGTTCCAGGGCCAGATAGCCGCGCTGCCGACTGTCGAAGAAGCGCACTTGGGGATTCTCCGGCAACAACGCCTGGAAACGTCGGTAGTCCGGGCCGTCCGAGGTGATGGACGTGCCGACGAATTCGCTCGCCACCACCGGACTCCGCTCGTCTTCCGGATCGCGGTGCAGATCCGTCACCCAGAACGAATGGATATCGCCGCCCAGGGTTACCGGATTGGCCAGGCGGCTGTCGGCCATGGCCGCGAGCAGCCGCTCGCGAGTCGCCGGATAGCCGTCCCAGCCATCGGTCCAGCGCGCCGGATCGCCATCCGGCAGGCGCTGCCGCAGGGGTGCCAGCAGGAGATCCTGGGCGATCAGATTCCAGCGGGTGGCATTATGGCGAAAGCCATCCAGCAGCCAGCGCTCCTGCGCCTGCCCGAGCATGCTGCGCGCGGCGTCGCGCAGACCCGGGCAATCCGGGGCGACCAGCTGGCCACCGCGGGTCCTGGCCGTGGCGCAGGCCGGCTCGCTGCGGTACTGGCGACCATCGAGCAGATGGATCTCGGCCAGGTCGCCAAAGCGCCACCGGTCATAGAGGCGCAGCGCTGTGCCCTGGGTGCGCCAGCTACGCAGGGGTACGTGCTCGCGAAAGGCCTGGTAGGCCGCCTGCCGTCGCGCGGCGAAGGCGGCCAGGCTGACCTGAGGATCCGCCGACCAGGGACCGGAATAGTCGTTCTGCACCTCGTGATCGTCCCAGGTGATGACACTGGTGACCTTGGCGTGCAGGTATTGCAGATCGGGATCGGTGCGGTACAGGGCGTGGCGCCGCCGGTAGCTGGCGAGGTCCCGTGCCTCCGGCAGGCCGTGTCGGCGTACCGTCGGCAGGTGCAGGGGTACGTTGCCCTCATAGAGGTAGTCGCCCAGGAAGAGCGCCAGATCCGGCTGCTCGTCGGCCATATGCCGGTAGGCACTGAAGAAGCCTTTCTCATAGTGGGAACAGGAGGCGGCCACCAGCTTGAGACGCTGCGGCGCACTGGCCGAAGGCGGCAAGGTGGTGGCCTGGCCGATCCGACTCCGATGCCCCAGGGCGGTGAAGCGATACCAGTAGGGGCGCCCCGGGCGCAGATCGACCAGGGTGATCGCCAGGCTGAAAGCCGCCTGAGGCCGCGCCTGGGCCATGCCGCGCTGCACCACCTGGCGCAGCCCCGGATCCAAGGCGACCTCCCACTGCACCTCGACCGGGCTGCGCAGACCGCCCAGGCCATCTGCGGCCAAGGGATCAGGTGCCAGCCGTGTCCAGATGACGAAGCCATCGACGGCAGGATCGCCACTGGCAACGCCCAGGGTGAAAGGATCGGCTTGCGGTTCGCGAGCGCTGCAACCGGCGAACCAGGGCGCGCTCAGACCCAGGCCGAGCAGGCCCAGCGCTTGACGTCTCGAGGTGTTCATCCAGGCCTCCGCGAAAAGAGGCCAGGGTGGCTCAGGCAGGTGACAACAGGATGTCGCCGAACTCAGGCCAGCGGCAATTCTTCCAGGATCATGACCTGCGGCGCCTCGCTGAGCAGACCGTCGAGATCGCTCAGCAGCTGTTTGAAGTGCGCGGTTTCTTCGTGCTCGGCGAGGGCTTCGCGACTGGCCCAACGCTCGATGAAGACATAGCGCCCCTCATGGCTCGGATCGCGATGCGGGGTATAGAAGTGGCAGGCGGGTTCGGCGCGGGAAGGCGCGACGATGGCGCGCATCGCGTTTTCGACGGCTGCAGCCTGGCCAGGCTTGGCCTGCAGAATGGCGACGATGCGGATTTCACTGGTCATGCGGGAGACTCCGAAAAGGGTGTTTCAGCATGCCGCCTGGACACCCCAAACACTACGGGGCCGATCACCCGGCCCCGGCCACGATGGCTTACTGCTTGGCTTTGACGATCTTGTCGATCACCGCGTTGCTGCGCTTGATCAGCACGTAGTCGGAACCGATCTTCACCCATTGGCTGTCTTCGCCCGGCTGTTCCAGTCCGTGCTTCTTCCAGTCCTTGATCACGTACTCATCGCGGATGTACTTGCGTGGCGCCCGGCCACCCTCTTCGAGTTCAAAGGTAGGATGATCAGGGTCGTGGGTAACAGCCTCGTCGCTCTGATTGGCATCCTTCTTGTTGACCTTGTTCTGGTACTGCGCGTTGGTGGGCTCCGAAGCCGCCTTGTCGGCGGCCGGCTTGGTCGGCGTCATGGACTCGGGCGCGGCCTGGACCTGCAGGGCACCTGCCAGGACGACGGTACCCAGAGCCAGGGAGAGCAGCGATTGCTTGATCATGGGGGTGTTTCTCCTCTGCGTTCGAGGTTTTGACCCCGCGCTCAGCGGAAAAGCTCCACGACTACCTGCGGACGCACCGTTGGCCTTACCAGCGTTCGTCCCGATCGGTCCTGCAGGATCAGCCCCCACCCTTGGCTATCGTTCACATCCTTCATGCAACGAATCCCTGGTGGCGACTACAGCTGGCGAAACCGTCTCATCTCGACGCTGGCAGTCTGGCTGGCAGGTGCCGGCGATTCCTCGACCTTTATCGGTAAGCCAGGGCTGGCGAGCCTTGCAGCACCTCAGGCAGAGTAGCCCACCTCTTTTCCGGACGCGCGCACTCATGGAACGCTGGAAGATTCTCGCCGGCCTGGTGAGCTTCACCTTCTTCATGGAAAACCTGGACGCCACCGTGATCGCCACGGCCCTGCCGCAGATGGCCCTGTCCTTCGGCCGTGATCCGGTGGACCTCAACCTGGGCATCAGCGCCTATCTGCTGGCCATCGCCGTGGGTATCCCGGTGAGCGGCTGGATCGCCGAGCGCTTCGGTCCGCGACCGGTCTTTACCCTGGCCATCGGCGTCTTCACCCTGGCCTCGCTGCTGTGCGGGATAGCCCAGTCCCTGGAACACTTCATCGCCGCGCGCATCCTTCAGGGGCTCGGCGGCGCCCTCATGGTCCCCGTGGGCCGCCTGGTGGTGCTGCAGGTGACGGAGAAGCACGAACTGGTGCGGGCCATCGCCCTCATTACCTGGCCCGGCCTGGTGGCGCCCGTGCTCGGTCCGCCCCTGGGTGGCCTGATCACTACCTATGCCGACTGGCGCTGGATCTTCTACCTCAACCTGCCATTGGGCTTGATCGCCCTGGTGCTGGCCTGGCGCCTAGTGCCGGCCGACATCCCCACTCAGCGGCATCCGCTGGACTGGCGCGGTTTCCTGCTGCTGGGCGGGGCCTGTGTGGCCTTCATGTGGGGCGTGGAGCGCCTCGGCCAGAATCAGGGCAGCCTGGGTAGCAACCTGGCCTGGATGGGCATAGGGCTGATCCTCGGCACCAAGGCGGTGCGTCACATGGCCCGTATCGAACGACCGCTGATCGATTTTGGCACACTGCGCATCCCCACCTACCGCGCGGCCATCCTCGGCGGCGGGCTGTTCCGCATCACCATCGCCACCGCGCCCTTCCTGCTGCCGCTGATGTTCCAGCTGGCCTTCGGCCTGGACGCCTTCCAGGCCGGCCTGCTCCTGTTGGCCCTATTCGCCGGCAATCTCGCGGCCAAGCCCTTTACCACCGCCACCATGCGCCGCTTCGGTCTGCGCACCATCCTGATCGTCAATGGCCTGCTCAGCGCTCTCAGCCTGCTGGCCTGCGGCCTGCTCACCCCCGGCTGGCCGCTACCGCTGATCTTGCTCTTGCTGTTCTGCAGCGGGGTGTTCCGCTCACTGCAATTCACCGCCAGCAATGCCCTGGCCTTCGCCGACATCCCCAAGGACCGCCTGGGGCATGCCTCCACCCTCTTCAGCACTAATTTCCAGCTGGCCATGGGCCTGGGCGTGGCCATCGCCGCCCTGTTGCTACGCGCCTCGATGGAGTGGCACGGCCATTTCGACCCGCAATTGGCAGACTTTCGGCTAGCCTTTTGCATCGTGGCCGTGCTCGGCATCCTGAGCACCCTGGATGCCTTCCGCCTGGCCCGCAATGCCGGCGATTCGGTCAGCGGCCATACCTCTGGAAGTTGACCAACCGGACAGTGCTCGACGCGATGCCGATTGGGGGGTAGGTCCTAGCGTCTTACCCGTGTTTACCGACCTGTTATGATGCGCGCCTTTTTCCGATCAGACCGGCGCGCACGAGGCATCCCATGCTGGAAAGACTCTTCCAACTCAAGGCCCACAACACCTCTGTCCGCACCGAACTGCTGGCTGGGGTCACCACCTTTCTGGCCATGGCCTACATCCTGTTCGTCAACCCGAGCATCCTCGGCGCCACCGGCATGGACAAGGGCGCGATCTTCGTCGCCACCTGCCTGGCCGCCGCCATCGGCTCGGCACTCATGGGACTGATCGCCAACTACCCCATCGCCCTCGCCCCGGGCATGGGCCTAAACGCCTTCTTCACCTACACCGTGGTCCTGCATCTGGGCCATACCTGGCAGGTGGCGCTGGGCGCGGTGTTCCTCTCGGCGCTGATGTTCTTCCTGCTGTCGATCTTCCGCATCCGCGAATGGATCATCAACAGCATCCCGCTCCCGCTGCGCTCGGGCATCGCCGCCGGCATCGGCCTGTTCCTGGCGCTGATCGCCCTGCAGACCGCCGGCATCGTGGTGGGTAATCCGGCGACCCTGGTGGGCCTGGGCGACCTGTCCAAACCCGGTCCGCTGCTGGCCATCCTCGGCTTCTTCCTGATCGTCGCGCTCGAAGCGCGCAAGGTCACCGGCGCGGTGCTGATCGGTATCCTGGTGGTCACCGTGATCGCCATCGCCTTGGGCGTCAGTGCCTTCGGCGGTCTGGTGTCCATGCCGCCGTCGCTGGCACCGACCTTCCTCCAGCTGGACATCCGGGGCGCCCTGGACGTCGGCCTGATCAGCGTCATCTTCGCCTTCCTGTTCGTCGACCTGTTCGACAACTCCGGCACCCTGATCGGCGTGGCCAAGCGCGCCGGCCTGATGGGCAAGGATGGCCACCTGCCGAAGATGGGCCGCGCCCTGATCGCCGACAGCTCCGCCGCCATGTTCGGCTCGCTGCTGGGCACCTCCACCACCACCAGCTACATCGAATCCGCCGCGGGGGTTTCCGCGGGTGGTCGTACCGGCCTCACCGCCGTGGTGGTCGCGGTGCTGTTCCTGCTGGCGCTGTTCTTCGCCCCCCTGGCCGGCAGCGTGCCGGCCTTCGCCACCGCCCCGGCGCTGTTCTTCATCGCCGTGCTGATGACCTCGGGGCTGGCCGAGATCGAGTGGGACGACCTGACCACCGCCGCCCCGGTGCTGGTCACTGCCCTGGCCATGCCGCTGACCTATTCCATCGCCAACGGCATCGCCTTCGGCTTCATCGCCTGGACCGTCATCAAGCTGCTGTCCGGCCGCACCCGCGAGCTGAATTCGGCACTGATCGTGCTGTCGATCCTGTTCGTCATCAAGCTGGGCTGGTTCAACGCCTGACCCCTCTCCTCGGGGCTCCGGCCCCGAGGTCTCCCCGCCTCACCCTGCCCCGGATCTACCATGTCCCAACCTTCCTTCGCTCCTGCCGACTACCAGGCTCAACTCGACGCCAAGGCCAACCGCTTGCGCGAACTGCTGGCGCCCTTCCAGGCTCCCGAGCCGGAGGTCTTCGCCTCGCCGCTGCAGCACTACCGGCTGCGCGCCGAATTCCGCCTGTGGCGGGAGAACGAGGAACGCCACTACGCCATGTTCGCCCCGGGCGACAAGCACACGCCGATCCTCATCGAAGACTTCCCCATCGCCAGCCAGCGCATCAATGACCTGATGCCGCGCCTCAAGGCCGGCTGGCAGGCGGACGTGGCGCTGTCGTTCAAGCTGTTCCAGGTGGAATTCCTCACCACCCTGGCCGGCGATGCGCTGATCACCCTGGCCTACCACCGGCCATTGGACGCCGCCTGGCAAGCCGCCGCCGAGCGCCTGGCCGCCGACCTCGGCGTCAGCCTGATCGGTCGTTCCCGCGGCCAGCGCCTGGTGATCGGTCGCGACCATGTGCTCGAAGAACTGGAGGTGGCCGGGAAAACCTACCGCTATCTGCAACCCGAGGGCGGCTTCACCCAGCCCAATGGCACGGTCAACGGCAAGATGCTCGCCTGGGCCCATACCTCCCTGGGCGCGCGTGACGACGATCTGCTGGAGCTCTATTGCGGCAACGGCAATTTCACCCTGCCGCTGGCCAGTCGGGTGCGTAAGGTGCTGGCCACCGAGGTGAGCAAGACCTCGGTCAACGCCGCCCTGCACAACCTGGCCAGCAATGGCGTGGACAACGTCACCCTGGTGCGCCTCTCCGCCGAGGAACTGACCCAGGCGCTCAACGAGGTCCGACCCTTCCGCCGCCTGGCTGGCGTGGAGCTCAAGAACTACGACTTCGGCACCGTCTTCGTCGACCCGCCCCGCGCCGGCATGGACCCGGACACCTGCGAACTGACCCGCCGCTTTGAACGCATCCTCTATATCTCCTGTAACCCGGAGACCCTGGCCGAGAACATCGCCCAGCTGCAGGACACCCATCGCATCACCCGCTGCGCCCTGTTCGACCAGTTCCCCTGGACGCACCATATGGAAAGTGGCGTCTTGCTGGAGCGGCGGTGAGGGCTTTGAGCGTCGAGGTAATCCGCGTGGAAAAGGTTGCGCCGTTTTCCACCCTACGCCGGGGCTGAGCGCCCCTCTCCCTCGGGGAGAGGACTGGGGCGAGGGAAGCTACTGAGCCGTAGGTTGGGCTGAGACGGCTCTACCGTCGAAGCTCAACATGCCAGGCACCCTTGTTGGGCTTCGCTGCGCTCAACCCAACCTACAAAAGCCCACCATGACGCCCCCTCTCCCCGCGGGAGAGGGCTGGGGTGAGGGAGACCGAGCCGTAGGTTGGGCTGAGACAGCTCCACTGTCGAAGCCCAACAGCCAAGCCCCCCTGTTGGGCTTCGCTTTGCTCAGCCCAACCTACAAGAGCCCACCATGACGCCCCTTCTCCCTTGGGATAGGAGACCGAGCCGTAGGTTGGGCTGAGACGGCTCCACCGTCGAAGCCCAACAGCCAAGCCCCCCTGTTGGGCTTCGCTTTGCTCAGCCCAACCTACCAGAGCCCACCATGCCACACCTCTCCACCGGGGAGAGGGCCGGGGTGAGGGAGGCCCTACTCGTGAAACTCCGCCACCGTCTCGCGCCGGCCATAGAGAAAGGCGTCGGCCACGTGGCGCAGCGGGGCCACGTCCACGTCGGAGCGGTTCTGGGCGACCAGCTCGGCGAAGCGGGCATAGAGGCCGGCGTATTCCCGGTCGGGGCCCTGGTGGGTCAGCTGGCCGTCCAGGTACAGCTCGCTGCCGCCCTTGCTCAGGGTCAGGCGACCGCCATCGGTGTCGACGTGGATGTCCCAGGTCTGGGGTCCGGTCTGCAGGAAGTCGAAGTCGGCGGCGATGGGCACGCCGGCGCTGTCGACGAAGGCCAGTTGCGCGGCCACCGGGGTCTGGCAGTTGCCGGGGACCTGCAGCGTCGCCTCCTTGAGAAAGAACGGCCGCGGCAGGATGGCGGTGACGATGGACAGGGCATTGATGCCCGGATCGAAGACACCCATGCCGCCCGGTTCCCAGATCCAGGCCTGACCGGGATGCCAGACGCGCACGTCTTCCTTCCACTCGATCCGCACCGCCTGGATGCGCTTGGCTTCCAGCCATTCGCGGGCCGGCTGCACGCCCTGGGCATAGCGCGAATGCCAGGTGGCGAACAGCGACAGCCCCGCCGCCTCGGCCTGGCGGGCCAGGGCGTCCACTTCGCTCAGGGTCGCGCCCGGCGGCTTCTCCAACATCACGTGCTTGCCGGCGGCCAGGGCCTCGCGCGCCTGTTCGTAACGCACCGCCGCTGGCGCGCAGAGCGATACGGCGTCGATGGCTGGGCCGTCTTCGAGCAAGGCGCTCAGGCTGGGATAGTGGGCGACGCCGTCGAGCTGGGCGTTGCGGCTGGCCACGGCGACCAGCTCGTAGGCGGGATTGGCGGCGAGCGCCGGCAGGTGCTGGTCACGGGCGATCTTGCCCAAACCGACGATGGCTATTCTTATCATGATCGTCCTCGGTAGACGGTAGGAGTCCGCCGCCTAGGATCGGGCAATCATCACATCAAAGCAACAGCTTTGCGGTCGCTCTGCAAGCTCTCGCGCAACTCCAGCCAGCTGCGCAGATTGGCGCCCTCGCGGCCCTTGCGCCACATCAGCCAGGTGGTGGCCTGAGCGAAGCGCGCCTGGATCGGGTGACGCTGCACCCGCTCGCGGCCGGGCAGGCTGTCGAGCATGGATTCCGGCATCAGCGCCACCCCACCGGTGATCACGCAGGCCAGCATGCTGTGGTAGGACTCGATCTCCATAACCGGGCCGCTGGGCACCCCCGCCGCGGCGTACCAGGTGTCCAGGTAGCGTCTATAAGAGCAACCGGCGCGAAAGCCGAACACCGGACGCCCGGCCACGTCGGCCGGTGAGCGCACCGGGCCGAGTTCCAGCCCGGTGATCAGTACCAGGCGTTCCTCGAACCAGGGCTGGCCCTCCAGCGCCACATCGGGCGCCGGGCCGTCCACCAGGGCGGCGTCCAGGCGACCGGCCAGCAGGCCTTCCACCAGTTCGCCGCTGGGGCCGCTGTGCACCTGCAGATTCACCTTGGGATAGCGCTGGTGGTAGCGCGCCAGCAGCCCCGGCAGATGGATGGCTGCGGTGCTGAACATGGAACCCAGGACGAAGGTGCCGGCCGGCTCCCCGCCCTGCACCGCGCTGCGTGCCTCGTCGGCCAGGGCGAACAGGCGATGGGCGTAGTCCAGCAGCCGGTGGCCGGCGGCGGTCAGGTGCAGCCGCTGGCGTTCGCGTAGGAACAGCTCCACCCCCAGCTTGTCTTCCAGCTGGCGCAGGCGCGTGGAGAGATTGGAGGGCACCCGGTTGAGCCGCTCGGCGGCCCGTACCAGCGAGCCCTCCTCAGCCACCGCCTGGAAGATGCGTAATTCGGCGAATTCCATACCTTTCTCTTTAGCTGAACATCTATTTCTCTATTATTCGTTTTTATTGATTAACTTCAAGGCCTAGGCTGTCAGCATCCACCTGTTACCGGAGCCTTTTCGATGACCGCCACTACCCGCCTGCTGGCCTGCCTGCTGGCCCTGGCCACCGCCATGGGCATCGGCCGCTTCGCCCTGACCCCCGCCCTGCCCCACCTGATCGCCGAGGGTCAGATCGACCTCACCGGCGCCAGTCTGCTGGCCGCGGCCAACTACCTGGGCTATCTGCTCGGGGCCCTGGACGCCCTCTTCGCCCGTCGCACCCATGCGCGCCTGGTCGGAGGCCTCTGGCTCTGCGCCGGCCTGACCCTGGCCTCCCTGCTGGCCGATGGCCTGGCCGCCCAGGCGCTGCTGCGCTTCGGCACCGGCCTGGCCAGTGCCTGGGTGCTGGTGATGGTGACCGGTCTGAGCCAGCCCCTGGCCGCCGAGGCCGGACGGCCACGCCTGGGCGCTCTGGTCTTTACCGGTCCCGGGGTCGGCATCCTCATCAGCGGCCTGATGGCCCTGGTCAGCAATCGCCTGGGTGGCGATTCCAACCAGCTGTGGCTGAGCTACGGCCTGCTCGCCAGCGTGGCCACCCTGGCACTGCTGCCGCTGCTGCCACGGCGCGGTCCCGCCACCCCGCTGCCTACCACCGCCGCGGCGCCGACCAAGCGCTCGCCCGCCTTCAACCGCCTGATCCTGGCCTATGGCCTGGTGGGCGTCGGCTACATCCTGCCGGCGACCTTCCTCTCGCAGATGGCCGCCAGCCGCTTCCACGGCCAGTGGCAGGCCGACCTCTTCTGGCCCGGCTATGGCCTGGCGGCAGCCCTGGGCGTGGTGCTGGTGAGCCTGCGTCGCCCGGGCACCGGTACCCGCCGCTGGCTGATCGCCACCCTCTGGCTGCAGGCCGCAGGTGTGCTGCTCTGCCTCCTGCCGGGCAGCCTGGCGCTGTTCCTCGGGGTGCTGCTCTGTGGCGGCCCCTTCCTCGCCTGCATGCAGCTGGTGATGCAGTACGGCCGCGAGCTGGCACCGGCCACGCCGCAACGCAACGCCGGGGTACTGACCGCCAGCTTCGCCAGCGGCCAGTTGCTCGGTCCCTTGCTCGGCGCGGTGAGCAGTCACTTTGCCGGCGACCTGCAACCGGCCTTGGTGATCGCCGCTCTGGGCCTGCTGTTCGCCGGGCTGCACCTGCGCCGCGCCAGGGCGTCGCTACAACGCTGCCTCGCCTGAATCGTTTCCGCTGCGGCCATTCGTCACAGAAGTAAAACTGGGTGGTTCCTTGTTTTGAAATGTTTCGCCGTTCCTGAGTACAGTGACCGCCGCGCCTCATAGAGGAGGCGCTTCAGGCGCTCGCCATCCACCCCACAAGGAATACAACACTCATGATGAAGGCCTCCGATCTGGTCGTTCGCTGCTTGGAAAACGAGGGTGTGGAATACATCTTCGGCATTCCCGGCGAAGAGAACCTGGACCTGCTGGAATACCTGCGTCGCTCCTCGCAGATCAAGCTGATCCTGACTCGCCACGAGCAGTCCGCCGGCTTCATGGCCGCCACCTACGGCCGCTTCACCGGCAAGACCGGTGTCTGCCTCTCCACCCTCGGTCCAGGCGCCACCAACCTGGTCACCGCCGGCGCCTATGCCTACCTGGGCGGCATGCCGATGCTGATGCTGACCGGCCAGAAGCCGATCAAGAAATCCAAGCAGGGTCGTTTCCAGATTCTCGACGTGTGCCGCATGATGGCGCCGCTCACCAAGTACACCCACCAGTTCGCCTCCGCCGACAACATCCCGTCACGCATCCGCGAGGCCTTCCGTCTCGCCGAGGAAGAGAAGCCCGGCTCCGTGCACCTGGAACTGCCGGAAGACATCGCCGACGAGCACACCGAAAGCCTACCGGTACCGCCGAGCCTGAGCCGTCGTCCGGTCGCCGAGGCCAAGGCCATCGCCGCCGCCGTCTCCAAGCTGGAAAACGCCCGCAGCCCGGTGCTGGTATTGGGCGCCGGCGCCAACCGCAAGATGACCGCGCGGGTGCTGCGTCAGCTAATCGAGAAGACCGGCATCCCCTTCGTCACCACCCAGCTGGGCAAGGGCGTGGTCGACGAGCGCCATCCGCGCTTCCTGGGCAACGCCGCCCTCTCCGCCGGTGACTTCGTGCACCGCGCCCTGGAGTCCGCCGACCTCATCGTCAACATCGGCCACGATGTGATCGAGAAGCCGCCGTTCTTCATGACCCGCGGCGGCACCGAGGTCATCCACATCAACTTCCGCTCCGCCGAAGTCGATCCGGTGTACTTCCCCCAGGTCGAGGTGGTCGGCGACATCGCCAACGCCATCTGGGAGATCAAGGAGCGCATCGAGGTCCAGCCCACCTGGGACTTCGACCGCCTGCTGACCATCCGCGAAGCCAACGAGGCCCATGTCGCCGAAGGCGCCACCGATGACCGCTTCCCGGTCTACCCCCAGCGCCTGGTGGCCGATCTGCGCAACGTGCTGCCGTCCGACGGCATCGTCGCCCTGGACAACGGTATCTACAAGATCTGGTTCGCCCGCAACTACAAGGCCTACATGCCCAACACGGTGCTGCTGGACAACGCCCTGGCCACCATGGGCGCCGGCCTGCCGTCGGCCATGGCCGCGCGCCTGGTCCATCCCAACACCCCCATCGTGGCGGTGTGCGGCGACGGCGGCTTCATGATGAACAGCCAGGAGCTGGAAACCGCGGTGCGCCTGAAGATGAACCTGGTGGTCATCATCCTGCGCGACGACGGCTACGGCATGATCCGCTGGAAGCAGGCGCAGATGGGCTTCGAGGACTTCGGCCTGGACTACGGCAACCCGGACTTCGTCCGCTACGCCGAAAGCTACGGCGCTCAGGGCCATCGCGTGGAAAGCGCGGCGGCCTTCGCCCCGCTGGTGCAGCACTGCCTGGACACCCCTGGCGTCCACGTCATCGACTGCCCGGTGGACTACTCCGAGAACGACCGCATCCTGCACCAGGACATCAAGGAGCGCAGCGCGGCGGTCTGATCGAGTAGGTCAGTCAGGTAAGGGAACGCCCCGGCCATGAGGTCGGGGCGTTTTTGCTTGGGCCCACGACGGCATCCCGAACGCCTTGCGGCAGCCAGTCCACGCAGGTCGTCGCCATGGGCAAGCGTCTTGGTAATTGCCATGAAGGGAGGAGTCTTATCAGGCTTTCAGCACGCCTTACCTGTGAAAAAGGACGACTTTTCCTTGTATTTAGTCAAACTGTTCAGCAATTTTTATCAATAAAATCAAAAAGATACGATGTGAGATCTCCACCAGAACAGGCCGCATATCCCGGTAATTGTGCAGCCTATCGCTTGGCTTTAAACCTTCCAGCAATCGCGCCTCTATTAAGGAGACCTTAAGCACCGTCGTGGCTGTACCACCTCATCCGCTGCTTTCCTCGGCGCGAGACCGCAATCGTCTGATTGCCCGTCCGCGCCTGCAGGCGGCAGGGCGAGGTCAGGTCTTGCCCAAGGCGCCTAGGGGAATACCCGTGGTTACTCGCACAAGATGCCAAGCGCCCTTCGCGCCCACCGGCCCTGCCGGTAGCTGACGAAACAGAGGCTGCCGTAACCCTCAAGAAGACGCTGGCCCCGTGGCCGGCGTCATCCAGAGCTCCGCTATCCAGGTAGTCCAAATGCAGCAAAATGGCTGGAATGTATTAAGCAATCTCACCGTCAGGGCCAAGCTGGCCCTCGGCTTCGCTCTGCTCATCGGCATGATCCTGTTGGTGGCCTACACCGGCTGGTCGGCCACCGATACCTTGCGCGATCGCAGCGAACGCATGAACGACATCGCCGGTTACAGCACCGTGGCCCGTGACATGCGCATCGAGCGACTGGTGTACTTCACCAAGGCCGATGATGCCCAGGCGGCCAAGTGGCTCGCCGCCCTGGAAAAGACCGAAGCCCAGTTGCACGGCATCGTTCCGCATTTCAAATCTCCGATTAATCAGACCCTGCTCGACGAGGCGGACAACACCCTGAAGCGTTATCGCGACTTCTACGATCAGACGATCACCGCCACCCGCGAGCGGGAAGCCATCCGCAAGGTCGCCAGCGCTGCGGCCGAGGCCGCCAACACCCATCTGCTCACCCTGGCTGAAGCGGCGAACGGCGAGACCGGTCGCCCCGCCGATCGCCAGCAGCTGGCGGCGCTCTTCATTGGCGTGCAGCGGATGCGAGTGGATTTCCGTGGCTATGCCACCGCACCGAACAAGGATAGCGAACAGAAGGTGCGCGACTCCGTCAACGCCGCGCTCTCCCAGGCCAAGGCGCTCGGCGCCACGGCTCTGCCGGCCGAGACCGTGCAGAAGTTGCTCGGTGAAATCTCCGGCTACGGGCAGCGCCTCGAACAACTGGTGGCAGCGCAGGCGCAGGTGGACCAGGCTCAGGGCGGCATCACCACCACCATCACCACCCTGCTCTCCATCGCCGACAAGCTCACCGCCATCCAGCAGGAATTCCGCGCGGCCGACGTGGCCAATGCCCGCCAGTTGCTGTTGATCTGGCTGGCAATCGCTATCGCCCTGGGCCTGGCCTGTGCCTGGCTGATCACCCGTTCCATCGTCAAACCCTTGCAGGACACCGTGGCGCTGGCCGAAATGGTCGCCAACGGCGACTTCACCCATCAGCAGCAGGTCACCCGCAAGGATGAACTGGGCGCCCTGCAGACCAGCATGCAGCGCATGACCGGCAACCTGCGGCGTCTCATTGGCGAGGTGCGTGACGGTGTCGTCCAGGTAGCCAGCGCTGCCGAGCAGTTGTCGGCGGTCACCGAGCAGACCAGCGCTGGCGTGCAGTCGCAAAAGGTCGAGACCGACCAGATCGCCACCGCCATGCAGGAAATGACCGCCACCACCCACGAGGTGGCGCGCAACGCTGGCGAAGCGGCCAAGTCCGCGCTGGACGCCAGTCGCCAGGCCCAGCAAGGCGATCTATCGGTCAGCAAGGCAATCGACCAGATCGAGCTGCTGGCCCGGGAAATGGCGTCGACCAAGGCGGCCATGGCCACCCTCCGTGGCCACGCCGACAGCATTGGCGGCGTACTCGACGTGATCAAGGCGGTGGCCGAGCAGACCAACCTGCTGGCGCTCAATGCCGCCATCGAAGCCGCCCGCGCAGGCGAGGCGGGACGTGGCTTCGCCGTGGTCGCCGACGAGGTCCGCGGCCTGGCCCAGCGTACCCGCTCCTCGACGGACGAGATCGCCCAGCTCATCACCGGTCTGCACCAGAGCACCGACCGCATGGCGACGGTGCTCGACCATAACGTGCAGTTGACCGACAGCAGCGTCGGCCTGTCCCGCGAGGCGGGCGAGATGCTCAAGCGAATCACCCAGTCGGTGAAAGACATCGAGTCGATGAACGAACAGATCGCCTGCGCGGCCGAGCAGCAGAGTTCGGCCGGCGAAGAGATCAGCCGCAACGTCACCAACGTCCGCGACATCTCCGACCAGACCGCCGCCGCCAGCGAGGAGACGGCCTCGTCGAGCATGGAGCTCGCCCGTATCGGTGTGCGCCTGCAGGAGATGACGACACGCTTCAAGGTGTGATCCTGGCGGGCGCTCCTTCCCCTCACTCCGGTCCTCTCCCCAAGGGAGAGGGAGCGCCTGGGATGGACTTCCAGCAGGAAGGAAAACGCGGCACAAAAGGTAGGTTGGGCTGAGCACAGCGAAGCCCAACGTCAGTCAGGTGAAGGCTGGGCCGTTGGGCTTCGACGGTGAAGCCGTCTCAGCCCAACCTACGGCTGGCTCTACCCGAGGGAGTGGAAAGCACCTGTCATGCCTGGTGTTGCGTGGAAAACGGCGCAGCCTTTTCCACGCGCTGGCACGAGGTAGGTTGGGCTGAGCTCAGCGAAGCCCAACGCCAGTTAGCTGAACACTGGGCCGCTGGGCTTCGACGGTGGAGCCGTCGCAACCCAACCTACGGCTCCACGACTTCCCTCACCCCATCCTCGCCTCTTCCAGCAGCCAGCGTTCGAAACTTGCGAGCGCGGAATCGATTTCCGTCGTGGGACGGGTGACCAGCACATAGCGTTCACGCAGCTCCGGCAGGACCGGCCAGGGCGCCTGAAGTCGGCCGGCGGCCAGATCCTCCTCGATGTAGTGCTCAGGTACCAGGGCCATGCCGAAGCCGGCCTTGGCGGCCTCGATCAGCAGCGAGTAGCGATCATAGGTAGGACCAACCGCCTGGGCGCCCAGGGGTAACCCGGTGAGCGTGGCATAACGGGCCCAGCTGTGCGGACTCTCCAGCTTGTGCAGGAGCGGCAGGCTGGCCGGAGGATTGCCCGCCAGACGTGGATGACAGACCGCGACCAGCTGCGTCTCGAACAACGGCTGCACCCGCAGACCGTGCCAGACCGGATGGTCATAGTTGATCGCGGCGTGCAGTCCGCTGTCTTCCAGGGCGAAGGGCTGCGTCCGCTCGCGCAGATTGACCTCGATGTCCGGATGGCGCGCCTGGAAGCGCGCCAGCATCGGGATCAGCCAGCGACCCGCCAGGGTCGGAATGACGCCAATCTCCAGCGCGGTGGTGCCGCGGGCCTGGGCGACCAGTTGCCGCGTGTGGCGTTCGATGTCGGCAAGGGCCGTGCGCATGTGCGCGGCATAGCGGGCTCCGGCAGCGGAAAGCTCGACGCGGTTGCCGATCCGCAGAAACAGTCTGACGCCCAGTGCAGCCTCCAGCTTGGCGATCTGCCGGCTGATGGCGCCCTCGCTGAGCGACAACTCCTGCGCCGCCTTGGCGAAGCTGAGATGGCGGGCGGCCGCTTCCAGGGCCACCAGCGCCGTAGTACTGGGCAGGCGTCTAGTCATCAGCGGTCATCCTTGGCAGCGGGGCGCCCCAGGATGACGCCTGGGCAAGCTGCCTTGCAAAAAAATCCGTAACGCTCGCCCGCCAGCACCTCCTAGCATGACCAGACGATACCAGGGAGGCAGCAGCAGTGATGATGACGAGGACGTTCGCCTGGAACCGCATGGATCGGCTGCTGCTGGGCACGGGTCTGTTGATTCCGTTCTGGTTGACTATCGGCGTAGGGCTGACCGCCCTGGCGTATCCCGGTTACAGCCATGTCGATCATGCCCTGAGTCGGCTGGGGGCTGTCGATGCGCCCACTCAGGGATTTTCCGCCTGGCTCAACAACGTTCCTCTGGGGGTGCTGTTCGTGCTGGTCGCCCTGGGGCTGGCCAGACGTTTTCGCACTTCGCGCCTAGCCGGGTTGAGCGCGGCCCTGATCCTGCTCCACGGCCTGGCGAGCTTCGCCACCGGGCTGTTCCCCTGCGACCAGGGCTGCGCCCCGCTGCAGCCCTCCGTTTCCCAGCAGCTGCATAATCTGGCCGGCCTGGTGATGTTCCTGTCGCTGACCCTGGCGAGCGCGCTCTGGGCGTGGCTCGGCAAGCGGTTGCTGGCCTCGCCCGGCCTGGCTGCCTTCTCGGCGGTCTGCACCCTGCTGGCCCTGGTCACCGCGGGCATGATGGCGAGCGCGGTCGCCGACGGCCAAGGCTTCGGGCTCTACCAGCGCCTCAACTATGCCGTGGGCGTCGCCTGGCTCGCCGTCCTGAGCGGAATGGCCAGGCGCAGCCCAGGTGGCCGGCCGTGACCGACAAGCCGCCTGAAACCGCTCAGGCATGGACGGTCAGGGCGACGAGTCGGGCGACCAGAGGCCGTACCAGCAACACGCAGACGAAGGCGGACGGCATGGCCACCTGATAGGCATTCATCACATTCCTGAAGTAGTCGGCGTCGAAGCCGAATTCCGCCAGGGTGATCACCAGGCACATCAGCAGGGCCATGATGGTCGACATATAGAGAGCGAAAACATAGGGCGTCGCCCGCTTGGGAAAGCGTGGTTTTATTGATGTGGCAGGACTGATTGGCTTCATCGGGTTGCCTCGGGTCAAGGAATCGAGGCCAAGCTTACAAGGGCGAGTCTCTGCCGGTAGCCTTCTCTGTCTTGGTTCACTATAAACAAAAATCAACGAATCCTTCGGCAGGGACCCCATGGACATCCTGGGCTTGATCAGTACCTACATCAGGGTCGTGGAAGCCGGCAGCATCGCCGGCGCCGCTCGCGCTCAGGGCCTGAGCGCGGCCGCAGTGAGCCAGAGCATCGCTCGTCTGGAGGCACATCTGGGCGTACGGCTGCTGTCGCGGACCACGCGCCGTCTCGCCATGACCGAAAGCGGCGCCCGCTATTTCGAGAAAGTCCGGCACATCCCCCAGGACGTCGAGATCGCCGCCCACCTGGCCACCCTGGCCAGCGAGCCGCAGGGACCGCTGCGGATAGCCACCACCGCCGCCTTTGGCCGCCACCTGCTGGCGCCGCTGCTGCCGGCGTTCAAGCGTACCTATCCGGGCATCGACATCGAATTGATCGGCAGCGACCGGCGCCTGGATCATCGCCTGGAACAGATCGATGTCAGCCTGAGGATCAAAGCACAGCTGAGCGACAGCCTGGTCGCCCGTCGGATCGCCTCCCGTGCCTTTGTGTTCTGCGCCGCGCCCGCCTATCTCGAACAGGCCGGCACACCCCGCACCCCGGAAGAGCTGCAGCAGCACGCCTGTCTGCTGTTTCGCTATCCCACCGATGGACGCTATCTGCCCTGGCGCTTCGTGCGCGCGGGTCAGACCTTCGAGGCGGCCACCCGCCCTGGCTTCGTCTGCGACGACATCGACATGATCGCCCAGCTCGCCGTGAACGGGGGCGGCATCGCACGCTTGGCGGACTTCGTCGCCCTGCCGCTGATCGAGCGGGGCCAGCTGGTGTCACTGTTCGACGCCCAGAGCCAAGACGCCACCGCCGCGCAGTCGGAGCCAATGGACATCTATGCCTGCGTTTCCGAGCGTTCCGCGCTGAGCGGCAAGGTCCGCGCCTTCATCGACTTTCTCGAACAGGCCCTGCAGCCGGGCTCCTGACAGGCGAAAGCCCTGGCCGCCGTAGCGACCAGGGCCGCTCTCTCAGGGACGCAGTACCAGGGTGGTGATGTCGGTGTGGTGCAACAGGTGGGACGTCTGACTTCCCAGCAGCAAGCGCCGGGCAGCGGAATGACGGTAGGCACCCATCACCAGCAGGTCGGCCCGAGAGGCCTGGACCCGCTCGGGAATCACCTCGGCCGGATGCCCTGCCACGAGCTGGGTCGTCACCTCGCTGCCGCCGGTACGCAGGAGCTCCGCAGCGGCCTCCAGTTCGGCCACGCGCGCCGGCGTGGACTCACCGACCTGCAAGACCTCGCCCTGCAGCCCTGCCAGCAACCCGCTCCTGGCGACCTCCAGCAGTCCCCGATGGGTGGCCTCGCTGCCGTCATGGGCGAGCAGAAAGCGCCGGGGTTCGCGGAAGTCGGCGGCGCACACCAGGATGGGCCTGTGCAGCGTTCGCACCACGGTTTCCAGCTGGCTCCCGATGCCGCGGCGACCGGCGTGCTCGCCGCGCTTGCCGATCACCAGCAGGCTCATGTCAGGCTCCAGTTCGCGCAGGGTATCCACCAGGTAGTCGTGCCGCTGGAGCGTGGCAGGCGCCTTGACCAGCCCGCTGCCCTGCAAGCGTTCCACGGCCCCAGCCAACAGAGCCGCGCCATCGGCACGCGCCAGGCGTGCGCGCTGCTCGTCCAGCCGCGCCAGTTCTTCGAGCAGATGCTCGCGCGAACCGAGACCGATGGCGCCGCTGGCATCGGGGGCTGTGGGATAGAGGCTGCGCTCCAGGACATGCAGCAGGGTGAGGGGCAGCGCCAGGCGTCGGGCCAGCCAGGCACCGTGATCGCAGACACTGCCCGCCAGGGGCGAGCCGTCGATACAGGCGATGATCTTGCTCATGGTGTCGCCCTCCTCAGTGGCCCAGCAGTTGGCTGCTGGCCCCGGGTTTGTCGTGGATGCCGAAGCGGTCGACCAGGGTCGCGCTGGCCTGATCGAGATCGAGGACCTGCACGGTCACGCCTTCCCGGCGATACCTGAGCACGACCTTGTCCAGGGCGGCGACGGCGGTGATGTCCCAGAACTGAGCCGCCCTGAGATCGATGCGTACCTCGTCCAGCACCTCCTTGAAATCGAAGGCCTCGATGAAGGCCGCGGTGGACGAGAAGAACACCTGACCACGCACCTCGTAGACGCGAACGCCGGGCGCCTCCAGACGAGACGTCAGCGTCAGTTGGTGCCCCACCTTGTTGGCGAAGAACAGCGCAGCCAGCAGCACCCCGACCAGCACGCCGAGCGCCAGGTTGTGGGTGGCGACCACGACCGCCACGGTGGCCACCATCACCAGGTTGGTGGAGAGCGGATGCCGCCGCAGATTGCGGATCGAATCCCAGCTGAAGGTGCCGATGGAGACCATGATCATCACCGCCACCAGGGCCGCCATGGGAATCCGGGCGAGCCAGTCACCGAGAAACACCACCATCAGCAGCAGGAAGACGCCGGCGCAAAGAGTGGACAGCCGGGTGCGTCCGCCGGATTTCATGTTGATCACCGACTGGCCGATCATGGCGCAGCCCGCCATGCCGCCCAGCAGGCCAGCGGCGATGTTGGCGATCCCCTGCCCCTTGCACTCACGATTCTTGTCGCTGGGCGTATCGGTGATGTCGTCGACGATGGTGGCCGTCATCAGCGACTCCAGCAGCCCCACCACGGCCAGTGCCAGGGAGTAAGGCAAGATGATCAGCAGGGTGTCGAGCGTCAGCGGCACCTGGGGCCAGAGCAGCACTGGCAGGGTATCGGGCAGCTGTCCCATGTCACCCACCGTGCGGATGTCCAGCCCCAGGACGAGGGAGACGGCCGTCAGCACCAGGATGCACACCAGCGGCGAAGGCAGCAGCCTGCCCACCACCGGCAGCAGCGGGAACAGATAGATGATGCCCAGCCCGGCGGCGGTCATGGCGTAGACCTCCCAGCCGACATGGGTCAGCTCGGGCAACTGGGCCAGAAAGATCAGGATCGCCAGGGCATTGACGAAGCCCGTCACCACGGAACGGGACACGAAGCGCATCAGCGCACCCAGGCGCAGATAGCCAGCAGCGATCTGCAGCACCCCGGTCAACAGGGTCGCGGCCAGCAGATATTGCAGGCCGTGCTCCTTGACCAGGGTCACCATCAGCAGCGCCATGGCGCCGGTAGCCGCCGAGATCATCCCGGGGCGACCGCCGACGAAGGCGATCACCACGGCGATGCAGAAGGAGGCGTAGAGCCCCACCTTGGGATCAAGTCCGGCGATGATGGAAAAGGCGATGGCTTCGGGGATCAGCGCCAGGGCGACGACCAATCCGGACAGCACATCGTTCTTCACATTGGAAAACCAATGCCTCTTGAGGGTATTCAACATGGACAACTCGCACCTGTGCCTGACCCGTCGAGCGAGTGGCAGACGCCGGATCAGGCGTGAATTCCAGGGTTGGCAGCCGCCACGCCGCGGGCGCGACAGGACGGCAGACGTCCTTGCGTCAGCGAGCAAGGACGGGAGAGGTGCGAGCTATGGGGGACTGGGTTGCCAGTCGCGGGAGGGGCAATGCATACCCCGAAGGTATCACGAAAGAACGAGCGTTTGTAGACCGCACCTGCCGGTCTGGCCGGGCGTCAACCTGCCCTCACCGGCTTCCGCCGTCGCTGACGAGGTAGGTAGCCCGGTCGATCCCACGCGGCAACCGGTCCGGCGCCCGGGTGATCAAACCGATGTCCTTGGCGGCGTCGTAGCCCAGTCGTCGTCTGTTGCTTTCGGAGGAAAGCAAGGTAGTGAGCTCTTCTGGCGCCAGCTTGATGCAGCCCTTGTAGATCTCGCGGAACTTGAGGTTCTCGCGCTCGACGTCCTCGAACGCCTGCTTGGCCTGGTCCGGCTTCATGTAGCCGTTGACGGCGATGGCCGCCGCGGCCGGATGCAGGAGAAAGCTGGCGAGTGGCGCCGCATAACGATCTTCGGCCGCGCAATAGATCATGGTGGCGGATGAATCCGTCGCGGCGGCGTCGATGGTATTGATGTGCAGTGGATAGTGGCGGATGAACTCGTAGGCGACATAGCCCGCCTCCATGCTGCCGCCAGGGCTGTTGAGGTAGAGATTGACGTTCTTGGTGGCGGGGTACTTGAGGGCGATGTCGCTCAGGGCGGCCAGCAGGGAGCTGACCGAGCGGTCGTTGATACCACTGTTGAAGTACACCGACGCGGTGTCGGCACTGGCAGCACCGCCCTCTCCGCGAATGACGGTCATCTCGGCGGAGGCCTCCGGCAGACAGCCTGCGGCCAGCACGGCCAAGGCTCCGGCGGCCAACCGTTTAGCAACGCTCGAACGTCTCATCCCCTCTCGCTCCCAGGTCGGCAATCGGCCAAAGACCTGAAACGCTAGAGGGCGAGACTTAAGATCAGCTTAAGGCAGGACGGACTGCCTGGATCGCTGTGCGCTCAGTCCTTTTTCAGCAGTCCCGCCAGCCCGGCGAAGGGGTTGTGGGTGGCCTGGGCCACCTTGGGCGTGCTCAGGGAGCTGTCGCTGAAATACTGCTGATCGGTGTAGCGACTGTGCTCGTTGTCGTGGCAGTACAGGCAGAGCAATTCCCAGTTGGAGCCGTCCTGGGGATTGTTGTCGTGGTTGTGGTCCCGATGATGCACGGTCAGCTCGCTCAGGCGCTTGCCGGCGAATTCCCGGGCGCAGCGACCACAGACGTGGGGATACATCTTCAGCGCTTTTTCGCGATAGCCGCGTTCGCGCTCGCGCTGGGTCTCGGCGAGGATTCGATCCAGCTTCGAGGTATCGGTAGCCATGCTGCACCTGGGTGGTCGGGAGAGAGGCCCAGTATAGCCTGGGCCTGGCGCTCCCGGTGAGCGCTCGCCATAGGATCCGGCGGCCGATCGCCCGACCTCTTAATCTCAGGCTTAACCTTCCCCGCCAGTGCCGCCATCGGTTTGCCGAGGCGCTGGCGAATGCCCTGCGCACGGATCGAACTGCCGCCCAGGCCGCCGGCTTGGCAGTCCAGGCGCTGTCGCGCTGCATCTGGAAGCGCCCCACGTCCAGGGCCTGCTGGTGGGTTCATCGACACCGCCAGCCCAGCGGAGGCCGATGAATTGGCAGGCACTTGGCGCAGCTGGAGCGCTGACAGCTTTTTATTCGCCCTCACCTTGACGGACAGCAACCTTCCTGCGAATCGCGCCTGACCGCAAAAATGTTTATTGCGTCACATAAAACTTTTTCATGGACCACCGCTCCAACTCCAGGCTCAGAGGCTCTGGCCTGCGGTTCTTGAACGAAAAAGCCATTTCCGGCGCTCGCTCCGCCACAGGGATGATCGAGCCGCGTCATCTGCGATACCTGTACCACCAGGAGTCACGCTTCCGCCGCCGTCAACGCAAGACACGGATCAGTCGCGTTCCCCTCCGCTAGCTCGCCATAACCCCTAACCTTGCCCCCCTGGGCGTGAGTCGACTACCTAGCACTTGAGGTTTTCCCATGCTGCAACAGCTGACCATCTCGAACAAACTCAGACTCGGCTTCGGCGCGATCCTGGTCATCATCCTGGCGCTGATCCTGGCGGCCAGTCATGGCTTCACCCAAGTCAACCTGGCCGTCCGGCAGAACATCCACTCCTACCATGTGCTGCAGGATTCCGATGCCGCCCTGCTGGCGTTGGTCAACATGGAAACCGGCATGCGTGGCTTCGCCCTGACCGGCAAGGACGAGTTTCTCGAACCCCTGAACAAAGGCGAACAACAGTTCGCCGATCAGTTGCAGGACCTGACCCAGCTCACCCGCGACAATCCCGAGCAGCAGGCCGGTCTGGCCCAGCTGGGTCAGGCCAAGCAGCAATGGAACAACGAGTCCGTGCAGCAGATTCTGGCGCTACGCCGGCAGGTCAACGCCGGTACCCAGCCGCTGGACACCCTCACCGCCCGCATCGCCACCGCCCAGGACAAGGGCAAGATGGACGCGATGCGCGAATTGCTGGGGCAGATCAAGAGCCGGGAGAATCGGCTGCTGGACAGCCGTACCCAGTCGATGGACGACGCCAAGCAGCAGGCCATGCTGATCCTGATCAGCGGTGGCATCCTCGCCGCGCTGCTGGCGCTGGGCATCGCCTGGTCGCTGTCGCGCACCATCGTGGGTCGACTGGCCCAGACCGTCGCCATCGCCCGGGCCATCGCCGCCGGCCGACTCGATTCGCCGATCCCTGCCGGCGGACGTGACGAGCTGGGTCAGCTGCTGACCGCCTTCGGCCAGATGCAGGACAGGCTGCGCGACATGATCCAGGGGATCAAGCAGGGCACCGACCAACTGGTCGCCGCCTCCCACAGCATCTCCGCCAACTCCCAGCAGCTGTCCACCGCCGCCCAGGAGCAATCCAGTGCCGCCTCCAGCATGGCGGCCACCGTGGAGCAGCTGACCGTGAGCATCAACCACGTGTCCGACAACGCCGGGGAAGCCCACGACCTCTCCAGCCAGTCGGGTCGCCTGGCCCAGGATGGCGGCCAGACCATCCAGGCTTCGGTGGACAGCATGAAATCCATCGCCGGCACGGTGCAGTCCTCGGCCACCCGCATCGGTGAACTGGGCGAGCACTCGGAACGGGTGTCGTCCATCGTCAGCGTGATCAAGGGCATCGCCGACCAGACCAACCTGCTGGCGCTCAACGCCGCCATCGAGGCGGCGCGGGCTGGCGAACAGGGGCGCGGCTTCGCCGTGGTGGCCGACGAGGTGCGCCAGCTGGCGCAACGCACCACCAACTCCACCCAGGAGATCGCTGCCATGATCGAGAAGATCCAGGCAGCGACCCAGGCGGCCATGAGCGACATGGAGGTGGGCGTGCGCCAGGTCAACGGCGGGGTCGATCTGGCCAATCAGGCCGGCGAGGCGGTAGTCAGCATCAACAATTCCTCGGACAAGGTGGTACGGGTGGTCAACCAGATCTCCCTGTCCCTTCGCGAACAGACCGCCGCCAGCCATGACGTCGCCCGTACCGTGGAGCGCCTGGCGCAGATGGCCCAGCAAAACAGCGAGGCCATCGACGAGACGGTCAAGACCGCCGTCTCCCTGGATGCCCTGGCCAATGACCTGAATCGGCAGATCGGCCAGTTTCGTTGCTAGCGCTGACCTGCGGTCTTCGCCACGCGATCCCGACCTCCCACCGCCTGGCCCTGGCCAGCGGTGGACTGCTGACACAAACTGAAACATTCCCCTAGCGCAACGGTCACACAGGCGTCTCCCCCAAGGCCTGCGCCCTGCATGAAAACCCCGCGTCCCGTCGATCGTCTGCCTCGCCTCAACCAGCTGCGCAATCTGAAAATGGCCCGTTCTGCCCACGCCTATGTGCGGGGCAGTACGGTGCACTTCTACGAGTGGCTGCACAGCCAGCCCGGTCGCAGCCTGCCCAATGGGCCGGCGGTGTGGATCTGCGGCGACTGCCATGCCGGTAACCTCGGCCCCACGGGCGATCTGCACGGCACCACCGACGTCAATATCCGCGACCTAGACCAGACCGTGGTCGGCAATCCGGCCCACGACCTGGTGCGCCTGGCACTGTCGCTGGCCACGGCGGCACGCGGCTCCGACCTGCCAGGGGTGACCACGGCACGGATGCTCGAAGAGATGATGCGCGGCTACGAGATAGCCTTCGAGGACGACCTCGAGCGCGAGGTGCCGCGACCGGCCCAGGTCAAGGCCGGGATGCGCAGCGCGGTGCAACGCACCTGGAAGCACCTGGCCCGCGAACGCATGGAAAACACCCGACCCAAGCTGCCGCTGGGCAAGCACTTCTGGCAGCTGAGCAAGGCCGAGCGCCAGGCCATCGCCGAGTTGTGCGAAACACCGGGTATCCATGCCCTGGTGACCTCGCTCAAGGGCCGCAGCCACGACAGCCGCGTCGAATTGCTCGACAGTGCCTACTGGGTCAAGGGTTGCAGCTCCCTGGGGCTGCGCCGCTATGCCGTGTTGCTGGGGGTGGACGACGGCGACGACCAGGACTACTGCCTGATCGACGTCAAGCAGGCGGTGGCCGCCGCCGCTCCGCGGGTGGCCCATGCCACCATGCCCCGCGACAACGGCAAGCGCGTGGTGGAAGGGGCACGCCAGCTCTCCCCGGCCCTGGGCAATCGCATGCTGGCGGTACGCCTGCTCGATCACTCCTTTTTCATCCGCGAACTGCTGCCCCAGGATCTCAAGCTGGAACTGGATGAACTCAGCGCCCGCGAGGCCATGAGCGCCGCGGCCTACCTGGCCCGGGTGGTCGGGCGTGCCCATGCCCGGCAGATGGACTTGGCCACCCGGGTGGAGTGGATGAGCGATCTGCAGCGCAATCGTACCCGCACCCTGGATGCGCCCTCCTGGCTGTGGAGCAGCGTGGTGCAACTGGTAGGCGCCCACGAAATGGGCTACCTGGCCCACTGCCGCGCCTATGCCCTGGAGCATGCGCAGGACTGAGGCCACTGTGAAACTGGCCCGGGGCTAACCGCCTCGGGCCGCGCTTCTCGCTCCCGCATCTTCCCCGCCGGCCTGCCCGGCCCAACTCGGAAGCGGCAGGCGATGCCCACCTGCCCCCGACCACCTGCCCGCTTCGTCGATCCGCTCGATCGCAGATTGTGCGACCCCTCGCCTTTAACTAAAATGAGACGCTTTATCATTTAAAGACCGGCGCTCGCGCCAAGGATCTTCCATGCGCCCTGCCCTGTCTTCCGGCTCGCCCACCGTCGCGTTGGATCAGCTCTATCGCGATCATCATGGCTGGCTCAGCGGCTGGCTGCGCGGGCGGCTGGGCAACGCGCCGGATGCGGCGGACATCGCTCAGGACACCTACCTGCGCATCCTCGGTTCCGGGCGCCTGCCGGTGCGTGAAGACTCTCGGCGCTATCTGGTGCAGGTGGCCAAGGGGTTGGTGATCGACCTCTGGCGACGCCAGGAGGTAGAACGCGCCTATCGCGACGCCATCGCCCACCTGCCGGAGGCCCAGGTGCCGTCGCCGGAGACGCACTGGCTGATCGTCGACGCCCTCCTGCGCATCGATGCCATGCTCGATGGCCTGCCCGCCCCGGTCCGGGAGGCCTTTCTGCTGGCGCAATTCCAGCGACTGACCCTGGCCGAGATCGCCGTGCGGCTGGATCTGGCGGTGATCACCGTACGTCGCTACATCCAGCGCGCCCTGGTGGCTTGCCTGGTGGCCGGCGAAGCATGAATCCTCCCGCGCCGCAGCTGCTCGAAGAAGCGGCCGAGTGGCTACTCGCGCTGAACTTCGACGACACCGACGAGGCGCAGCGCCAGGCCTTTGAGCGCTGGCGGGCGCAGAGCGAGGCCCATCGCGCGGCCTGGGCACGGGCCGAGCGGGTCATGGGTACCTTCGCCAGCGTTCCGCTGGATATCGGTCAGCAGGCGCTACGCCGCGCAGGTGACCGGGCCCTCAGCCGGCGGCGCACCCTGCGCCTGCTCACCGCCCTGCTGGTAGGGGCCCCAGCGGCTGGCTGGCGCTGCGCACCCTGCCGCCGGATGGGCTGGGCGCCGAGCTGACGACCGCCATCGGCGAGCGGCGCTCCCTGCTGCTCGCCGACGGCAGCCAACTGGTGCTGAACAGCGACTCCGCCCTGGACGTACGCTTCGACGAAGGCATCCGCCGCCTGCACCTGCGCCGCGGCGAGGTGCTGGTGACCACCCATGCCGATCCGGTCGTGCCGCGCCGACCCTTCGTGATCGACCTGGCGCAGGGCGAGATCGAGGCGCTGGGCACCCGCTTCAGCGTGCGATTGGAAGAAGGGTTGTGCCAGGTCGCGGTCTTCGCCCACGGCGTGGAGCTGCGTCCGCAATGGGGCGCTGCCGTGCGGCTGGCTGCCGGGCAACAGGCCTGGTTCGATGCCCGCGGCGTGCAGCGCCGCGCCCTGGTGGACGAGGATGCCAGCCTCTGGACACGCGGCATGCTGGTCGCCCACGACCGCCCGCTGGCCGAGGTGCTGGCCGAACTGGGTCGCTATCGCCCCGGCCTGCTGCGCTGCGACCCGGCCGTCGCCGGGCTGCGGGTGTCCGGCGCCCTATCGCTGGACGACACCGACCAGGCCCTGCTGGCGCTGGAACGCACCCTGCCGATCCGCATCACGCGCCGCACCCGCTACTGGGTGGCGGTGGGGGCGCCCTGAACGCTGGCGATCCAGCCGAAAAAAGTTCGCGCTGCCCTGAGCACTTTGCCGCGCTCGTCCGGGATAGCTGCAGACACCCTCATGGGGAGCGGTGGCAGCCCGCGCCTGGTGCGCTCAAGAGGACGGCAACACGACATGGCAAAGATCCACCGGCAGCAACCCGCCACCCGAGCCTTCACCCCACTAATCCTGGCCGTCGCCCTGCAGGGCGTGCCCCTGGCGGCTACCGGGCTGGCCCTGCTGCCGCTGCCGGCCCTGGCCGCCGCGGAGGTGCGTGACTACCGGATTCCCGCCGGTCCGCTGAGTGCGGTGCTGGCCCGTTTCGCCGCTACCGCCGGGGTCCAGCTGGTGTTCGATCCGGCGCCGCTGGCCGGGCGCAGCAGTCCGGGACTGCAGGGACGCTATACCCTCGACCAGGGTTTCGAGCGCCTGCTGCGTGGCAGCGGCTATCGCTGGAGCGAACGCGGTGCCGGCATCTATGCCTTGGAAGCCGGCAGCGCCGAGGCCGCCCTGGCCATGCCCGAAACCACCATCCAGGCCAGCGCCACGGGCGGTGGCGCGGATATCGGCTACCAGCGCCCGGTCAGCACCAGCACCACGCGCCTGGGCCTGAGCGAGCGGCAGACACCCCAGGCGATCACCACCCTGACCCGCGACCAGGTCGAGGATTTCCGCCTGCAGAGCATCAAGGAAGCCCTGCGTGCCGCCCCGTCGGTGACCGTCGAGCAGACCGAGACCGACCGCACCCAGTTCACCTCGCGCGGCTTCGACATCAACAGCTTCCAGTACGACGGCATGGGCATGCCCTTCGTCAGCACCACCCTGGTGGGCGACCAGGACCTGGCCGAATACGAGCAGGTGGACGTCCTGCACGGGGCCAATGGCCTGATGAGTGGCACCGGCAATCCCTCCGCCGCCGTCAATTTCGTGCGCAAGCGGCCCACCGCCGAGTTCCAGGCCAGGCTCGGCGCCAGCATCGGTTCCTGGGACAACCGCCGGGTGGATGCCGATGTCTCCGGCCCCCTGACCGAGACCGGCAAGGTACGCGGACGCTTCATCTACGCCCACGACAAGGGCAATTCCTGGCTGGATCGCTATGGCCATGAAAAGAACATCGCGGCCGGCCTGGTGGCCTTCGACCTCAGCGAGGCCGATACCCTGACCCTGGGTTTCTCCCAGCACAACAGCGACGCCAACGGCAGCTCCTGGGGCAACCTGCCGCTGGCCGATGTGGACGGCAATCCGTTGCACTACGGCCGGCGCAGTTCCAGCATCGGCCAGGACTGGACCTACTGGAATCTGGATACCCAGCGCGTCTTCGGCGAATTCACCCACGACTTCGGCAACGGCTGGCGGGGTACCCTCACGGCGACCGGCGTTACCGAGCGGCAGAACGCCGACATGTACTACATCTTCGGCGTCAACGGCGACGACGCCACCGCCTTTGGCGACCATTCCGCCAGCAAGGCGCACCAGCTGATCGGCGAGGCCAGGCTGTCCGGCCCCTTCCAGCTATTCGGCCGCGACCACGAACTCACCCTGGGCGCCAGCTACGGCCGGACCCACCAGAAGTTGCGGGAAAAGATCCTCGCCGAGGATGGCTACTACCCCACCACCCTCTCCGGCTCCCTGGCCGGGGTCCCCGAGCCGTCGCTGCAATACACCGACGATATCGGCCACACCCAGGACTTCACCGACCGCCAGAAAAGCTTGTTCGCCGGCGCCCGCTTCGAGCTGGTCGACGACCTGCACTGGATCGTCGGTGCGCGGATGCTCAGCGCCGATGCCAGCGGCCTGAGCTATGGCGCCGACTACTACACCCGTGCCCATGGCGAGGTCACTCCCTACACCGGCCTGGTCTACGACCTGAGTCCGCAATGGAGCCTCTATGCCAGCTGGACCAAGATCTTCAGCCCACAATACAGCTTCGGCCTGGATGGCCGGCTGCTCGATCCGCTGGAAGGCAAGAGCCTGGAAGCCGGGATCAAGGGTGGCCTGTTCGACGACCGCTTGAGCCTGACCGCCGCGGTGTTCAAGACCGAGCAGCGCAACGTGGCCTCGACCTCGGTGTTCGCCGGTTCGCGCTATCTCTACGACACCACTGACTACCAGAGCCATGGCCTGGAGCTGCAGGTCTCCGGCGAGGCGCTGCCCGGCCTGGACCTGCTAGCCGGCTACACCTATGTGCGCATCGACGACGCGGACGGCGAGCGGGCGCGCAAATTCGTGCCCAGCCACAGCTTGCGTGGCCTGGCGACCTATCGCCTGCCGGGCCTGCCCCAGGCCAAGGTCGGCGCGCGGCTGAGATGGCAGAGCGGTATCGAGAACGACAACAACAGCCGCATCCACCAGAACGCCTATGCCCTGGTGGATGTGCTGGGCAGCTACGATTTCGACGAACACTGGAGCACCCAGCTCAATCTCAACAACCTCACCGACCGCAAATACCTGCTGTCGCTCTACAACAACGCCACCAGCGGCAACTACGGCGCGCCGCGCAACGCGACGCTGTCGGTCAGCTACACCTTCTGAGCCCGCTGCAACCTTGAGCCTGGGTAACCGGACGATGAGACCTCTGTCCCGTCGTCCGGTATCGCCCGGCGATCCTTTGCGCCGTGCCGCGGTCCGAATCTGCACGCTCTCAGTCAAGGTTTCCGCCCGTCATGCCCTCCTCCCCCCGTCCCGGTTTCGTCTCCGTCCGCGGTGCCCGCGAGCACAATCTGAAGAACGTCGACGTGGATATCCCCCGCGATGCCCTGGTGGTCTTTACCGGGGTGTCCGGCTCGGGCAAGTCATCGCTGGCCTTCGGCACCCTCTATGCCGAGGCCCAGCGCCGCTACTTCGAATCGGTGGCGCCCTATGCGCGGCGGCTGATCGATCAGGTGGGGGTGCCCCAGGTGGAGGCCATCGAAGGCCTGCCGCCGGCGGTGGCCCTGCAGCAGCAGCGCGGCCAGCCCAACAGTCGCTCGTCCATGGGCAGCGTGACCGGGCTCTCCAGCCTGGTGCGGATGCTCTACTCCCGCGCCGGCCGCTACCCCGCCCAGCAGCCGATGCTCTATGCCGAGGACTTCTCGCCCAACACGCCCCAGGGCGCCTGTCCCGAGTGCCACGGCCTGGGTCGGGTCTACGAGGTCACGGAAGCCTCCATGGTGCCGGATGCGTCGCTGACCATCCGCCAGCGCGCCATCGCCGCCTGGCCTACCGCCTGGGGCGGGCAAAATCTGCGCGATATCCTGGTCACCCTCGGCTATGACGTCGACATCCCCTGGCGCGACCTGCCACAAAAGCAGCGCGACTGGATCCTTTTCACCGAGGAGCAGCCCACCGTCCCGGTCTATGCCGGCCTCACCCCCGAACAGACCCGCGCCGCCCTCAAACGCAAGGCCGAACCCAGCTACCAGGGCACCTACACCGGGGCGCGGCGCCATGTGCTGCACACCTTCGCCAATTCCCAGAGCGCCAAGATGAAGCAACGCGCGGCGCGCTTCATGATCGGCCAGACCTGTCCGCTGTGCCACGGCAAGCGCCTGACCCGGGCGGCGCTCTCGGTGACCTTTGCCGGCCTGGACATCGGCGAGCTGTCGCGCCTGCCGCTGGATGACCTGAGCGTGCTGCTGCGCCGGGTGGCCGCGGGGGATTTCGACGACACCCAGGACAGGGGCGTGCTGGACGCCCAGGCCGGTAAGCAGGATCGCGCCCGGCGCAAGGCCGCCGGCGGCAGCGATCATGCCAGTGCCCCGGACGTGCGCCGTACCCCCGATCTCTCACCGGAGAAACGCCTGGCCGCCCAGCGCATGGCCAGCGAATTGCTGGAACGGCTGCAGACCCTGACCCGCCTGGGCCTTGGCTACCTGGCGCTGGAGCGCAGCACCACCACCCTTTCCTCCGGTGAACTGCAGCGCCTGCGCCTGGCGACCCAGCTGGTGTCCCAGCTGTTCGGCGTGGTCTATGTGCTGGACGAGCCGTCCGCGGGCCTGCATCCGGCCGATGGCGAGTCGCTGCTGGAAGCCCTCGACGGCCTCAAGGCCCAGGGCAATTCGCTGTTCGTGGTGGAGCACGATCTGGCCACCATGAAGCGCGCCGACTGGCTGGTGGATGTCGGTCCCGCAGCCGGCGAAGGCGGTGGCCGGGTACTCTACAGCGGCCCGCCCGCCGGTCTGGCCGAGGTCGAGGAGTCGGTGACGGCGCGCTATCTGTTCGCCGCGCCGCAACGCGAGACCCGGCCGCCCCGTGAACCCCAGGGCTGGCTGCGGCTGGCCGGGGTCACCCGCAACAACCTGCAGGGCCTGGACGCCGCCTTTCCGCTGGGCTGCCTGACGGCGGTGACCGGTGTCTCCGGTTCGGGCAAATCCAGTCTGGTCAGCCAGGCGCTGCTGGAACTGGTGGGCGCCGAACTGGGCCAGCGCGCCGCCGAAGATGGCGACGAAGCCCCGGAACTGGACGGCGATGCCCTGCCCGCCACCACTGGGCAGGTGGTCGGTGGCCTCGGCGGCATTCGCCGGCTGGTACCGGTGGACCAGAAGCCCATCGGCCGCACCCCACGCTCCAACCTGGCCACCTACACCGGCCTGTTCGACGGGGTGCGCAAGCTGTTCGCCGCCACCCCCGAAGCGCAGGAACGCGGCTTCGATGCCGGGCGCTTCTCCTTCAACGTCGCCAAGGGCCGCTGCCCGACCTGCGAGGGCGAGGGCTTCGTCAGCGTCGAACTGCTGTTCATGCCCAGCGTCTACGCCGCCTGCCCCACCTGTCAGGGCGCGCGCTACAACCCCGAGACCCTGGAGGTGCGCTGGCAGGGCAAGACCATCGCCGAGGTGCTGCATCTGACGGTGGACGAGGCTCTGGCCTTCTTCGCCGAGGAAGCCCCGGTGGCGCGCGCGCTGCGGGTGCTGGCCGACATCGGCCTGGGCTATCTGCGCCTGGGCCAGCCGGCCACCGAACTCTCCGGCGGCGAGGCTCAGCGCATCAAGCTGGCCACCGAACTGCAGCGCACCAGTCGCGGTACCACCCTCTATGTGCTGGACGAGCCCACTACCGGCCTGCACCCGGCCGACGTGGAGCGCCTGATGCGCCAGCTGCACGGCCTGGTCGACGAAGGCAATACCGTGGTGCTGGTGGAGCACAACCTGCAGGTGGTGGCCGGCAGCGATTGGCTGATCGACATCGGCCCCGGCGCCGGCACGGCCGGTGGGCGCATCGTCGCCTGCGGCACGCCCCGCGCGGTAGCGGACGATCCCGCCAGCCCCACGGCACCCTATCTGCGGCCCCTGTTCGACTAACCCGTAATCGGCGCCACGCTACGGCGGCAGGCGGCCAGCACCAGCAAGGTCAGTGCCGCCGCCAGGGCACCGAACTGGAAGGTGGCGGCGGAGCCGACGAAGTGCCAGAGCGCGCCGGCGATGGTGCTGGCCAGCAATAAGGCGATGCCACTGACCAGGTTGAACAGGCCAAAGGCGGTGCCGCGCAATTCGGCCGGGGCGGTCTTGGCGACCATAGCGGCGAGCAGGCCCTGGGTCATGCCCATGTGCAGGCCCCAGAGCAGGATGCCCAGGGCCAGCCCGATCCAGCCGCTGCTGAAGGCCAGCGCCAGGTCGGCCAGGATCAGCAGCACCAGCCCCCAAGCCAGCAGCGCGCAATGGCTGACCCGGTCGGACAGCGCCCCCAGCGGATAGGCCGACAGCGCGAACACCAGGTGCATGCCCACCATCACCAGCGGCACCAGCGCCAGGGGTACGCCCACCTGCTCGGCCTTGAGCACCAGGAAGGCCTCGCTGAAGCGCGCCAGGGTGAAGACGCCGCCGAGCAGCGCCACCTGCCAGAAGGCTGCCGGCAACTTGCGCAGCTGACTGCGGGTGAGCGGATTGGTGCGCGCCTGGACGATGGCCGCCTTGGGTTCCTCCAGGCCGAAATACAGCAAGGCGACGGCGATGAAGGCGGGGATCACCGCCACCCAGAACACCGCGCGGAAATCGTTGGCCCAGAGCAGCATCAGCCCCACCGCCAGCAGCGGGCCGAGAAAGGCGCCGAGGGTATCCAGCGACTGGCGCAGGCCATAGGCGGCACCGCGGATCTCCGGCGGCGTGACGTCGGCCACCAGGGCGTCGCGCGGCGCCCCACGGATACCCTTGCCGATGCGATCCAGGAAGCGCGCGCCGAACACCAGGCCGGCACCACTGGCCAGGGCGAACAGCGGCTTGCTCAGGGCGCCCAGGCCATAGCCCAGCACCGCCAGGCCCTTGCGCTTGCCCAGGTAGTCGCTGAGTACGCCGGAAAAGATCTTGGTGATGAGCGCGGTCGCCTCGGCCACCCCTTCGAGGATGCCGATATAGAGCACGCTCAGGCCCAGGCCGGTAGCCAGGAACAGCGGCAACAGGCTGTGGATCATCTCCGAGGAGATATCCATGAACAGGCTCACCCCACCCAGAATCCAGACCCCGCGGGGTATCCGTCGCCAGCTCGCCGTCATCGTCACGCCCCTGTCCTCCTCGATCCTGTCCATCCCTGCCTGGCAGCAGGCAAACCGGTCGAACCTAGCATGACGATTGCCCGAGTCTCTACGGAGAAGACATCCCCCGTTACACTAGGCGCTGCTCCTTCCATCGAGGCCACCCCATGAAAACCCTGCTGGTCATCGGCATCGGCGCCGGCGATCCCGACTACCTCACCCTCCAGGCCATCGCCGCCCTCAATCGCGCCAGCACCTTCTTCCTGTTCGACAAGGGCACGGAAAAGGACAGCCTGATCCACCTGCGCGAAACCATCTGCGCCCGGCACATCCGCCAGGCGGACTATCGTTTCGTCACCGCGCCCATCCCCGAGCGCCGCCGCGAAGGCGACTATCGTCAGGCGGTGGACGACCTCAACGCCGCCAAGCAGGCGCTGATGGTGGAGATGATCGAGCACGAGCTGGCGGACGACGAATGCGGCGCCTTCCTGGTCTGGGGCGATCCGGCGCTGTACGACAGCACCCTGCGCATCCTGGCGGCGATCCGGCGCGACGGCCGGCTGGACTTCGACTACGAGGTGATCCCCGGCATCTCCAGCGTCCAGGCCCTGGCCGCGCGCCACCGGGTGCCGCTCAATCGCATCGGCCAGGCCCTGGAGATCACCCCCGGCCGGCGCCTGGAGCGCTTCCCCGCGCACCTGGACAGCCTGGTGGTGATGCTCGATTCCCACGAGGCCTATCGCCGCCTGGATGAGCCCGGCCTGCACATCTACTGGGGCGCCTATGTCGGCACGGCGGACGAGATCCTCATCGCCGGACCACTGCAGGAGGTGGCTGAAGAGATCCACCAGGTGCGCAGTGCCGCGCGCGAAGAACACGGCTGGATCATGGATACCTATCTGCTCTGTCGCGGGCCGGCGGACGCCTGAGGGCTGTCCAGCCGTCGATCCAGATGGATGGTCTGCCAGGGCAGGGTCGTCTCCCGTTCGACGACCCGGAAGCCCTGGCCGAGCCAGAAAGCCTCGGCCCCGGGCAGGAAGGGGTGGGTGTGCAGATAGAGGCGGTCGACCGCCTCCTGCCGCGCCTGGGCCAGCAGCGCCCCGAACAGCCGTCGCGCCAGGCCCTGGCGACGCTGCTGCGGCGCCACATACAGCCGCACCACCTCCACCACCCGCTCGCCGGGATAGGCCAGCTGCGGAAAGCGCCGGTCGTAGGGCCGGTAGGCGATGCTGCCGAGGGGCTCCCCGGCGGCACCCCGGGCGATCAGCAGGCAGCCGCGGCCTGCCCCATAGTGGTCGGCGAAGTCCTGTAGATCCGGGGGCAGGGTCGTCGCCTCGACCCGGCTACCGAACAGCTCGCGATAGCTCGCCAGCAGGAAGCCCAGCGTCTCGTCATCCGCTGCGGTGATCCGTTCCAGGCTGATGGAAGGCGCTTGGCTCATGGCGGTGTTTGGTCTCTTCGGCAGCGGGCGGGGCGCGACATTTCGGCGCAGGGCCGCGCCGGCCGGGCTGTGCGCCGCTCGCGACGATGATACAGTCCCAGCCATGAAAACCGTCCGTTTCCCGCGCGCTTCGCTCGCCTGGATGCTGCTCGCCTGCATCCTGTTGAACGGACTCGTCTGCGCCCTGGGCCATGGTCAGATGCTGGCACGCCTCACCCTGCCGGTCCTGCCATCTCTCGGCCAGGTGCATGAGCACCATCACGGCCTGCACGCTCAGGCCGTCCAGGGTGATGACATGGCCGGCATGCACGCGGGCCTCCCGGGCGGCAGCGTGACGACCCTCTCGCCCACGGGTGATTGCGTGTTCGCCGCCACCCTGTTCCTCGCCACCCTGCTGGCCGTCGCCCTGCAATGGCTGCTGCGTCCTGGCGAACCCCATCGCCGCCGCTACCAGAGCGCGCTGCCGCCTCCACCCCGCGCGCGACGCTCCACGCTCCATCCCCAGGCGCCCTGACACCTCGGCGACGAAAGACGGCTGTCCTCTCTTTTCGTAATCCCGCGCGTGGCCCCTCGCTGGTCGCGCGTCGCTCCGTGGTGAACGCTATGACTTCGCACCCCTCCGCTCCGGCCGCCAAGGCGCCGGGGCCGCTGCTACAGCTGCTGGCGCGGCTGCATTTCCTCATCGGCCTGTTCGTCGGTCCCTTCCTGCTGGTGGCCGCCGCCAGCGGCCTGCTCTATGCCCTCACGCCGCAACTGGAAGCGCGCCTCTATGCCGAGGCCCTGCACACCCCCAGCCGTGGCGAAGCCCTGCCACTGGCCGAGCAGGTCCGCGCCGCCCAGGCCGTCGCCGGTCCGGCCCTGACCCTGGGCGCGGTACGTCCCGCCCCTTCGGCGGGCGACACCACCCGGGTGATGTTCAACGATCCGTCCCTGGGCGAATCGGCCCATCGCGCCCTCTTCGTCGATCCTGTCACCGGTGCCATCCGTGGCGACCTGACCGTCTATGGCACCAGCGGCATCCTGCCGCTGCGCACCGCCATCGATCAGTTCCACCGCAGCCTGCTGCTGGGCGAACCCGGTCGCCTCTACAGCGAGCTGGCCGCCTCCTGGCTGTGGGTCGCGGCCCTCGGCGGTCTCACGCTGTGGCTGGTGCGGCGCCGCCAGCGCCGCCCGGCCCGAGGGCTGCGCGGTCTGCATGCCAGCACCGGCGTCTGGCTGCTGGGCGGACTGCTGTTCCTCTCCGCCACCGGCCTGACCTGGTCGCGCTTCGCCGGCGACAACATCGGCGTGCTGCGCGCCCACTATGGCTGGTCCACGCCCAGCGTGAAGACCGCCCTGGGCAGCGCACCGGCACCGGCCATGGCCCACGACGAGCACGCTGAGCACCACGGCCATGGCGCCATGCACATGACCATGGCGCCGCCGCAGGATCCAGCCACCTTCAACCGGGTACTGGCCAGCGCCCGCGCCGCCGGCATCGACGCAGGCAAGCTGGAGATCCGTCCGGCCCGTAGCGCCGACAAGGCCTGGACGGTCAGCGAGATCGACCGCCGCTGGCCGACCCAGGTGGACGCCGTCGCCGTCGATCCGACCAGCCTCCAGGTGGTAGACCAGGTGCGCTTCGCCCAGTACTCGCTGCCGGCCAAGCTGACCCGCTGGGGGATCGATGCCCATATGGGCGTGCTGTTCGGTCTGGCCAACCAGCTGGTGCTGGTGGCCATCGCCCTCGGCCTGCTGGTCATGACCGTCTGGGGCTATCTGCTCTGGTGGCGCCGTCGTCCCACTCGCGATCCGGCGCAACCGGGCCTGGTCGCCCTCTGGCGGCAGCTGTCGCCCCTGCCGCGCCTGCTGGTCCCGGCGACGGCCGTGCTGCTCGGCCTGTGCCTGCCGGTGCTCGGCGGCAGCCTGCTGCTGTTCCTGCTGCTGGACACCCTGCTCGGCCTGCGCGGCTCGGCCCTGCGCACGGAAGCCGGTTCGGCCTGAGGTGGGGATGGGACAGTTGTTGGGCTTCGCCCAACCTACGAGTGAAGGATGGGCGCGTAGGTTGGGTTGAGCGCCAGCGAAGCCCAACGGGGCTGGCACGACGTTGGTTGTCGGGCTTCGACGGTGGAGCTGTCCCAGCGCAACCTACGTAGTCGCCCCGTCGCTCCCGCCCTGACCGAGGCTGCGTCCTTGTCCACCCTACAGCGCACGCGGCCTCCCACTCGCACCCAACCATCCCCTCTCCCCTGGGAGAGGGCTGGGGTGAGGGCCCGCCCAACACCGATCGTCACGCCGAAAATCGCTTTCGAGACCATCCATCGGCCCGCCTCGCTTCAGACTGGCGTACCCCGTTGACGGGATTATAGTTATCGCAATCCCCATCCTTCGAGGATCTGCCCATGCCCCGCCTGCTGCACGTGATAGGTTCGCCCCGCCAGGATCGCTCCGCCTCGCTGGAAGTCGCTACCGCTTTCATCCAGGCCTGGCAGGACAGGCATCCCGACGCCGAGGTGGATACCCTCGATGCCTGGCATTGCGACCTGCCGGAATTCGACGGTCCCATCCTCGACGCCAAATACGCCGGCATCCAGGGCGAGTCCCTCAGCACCGAGCAGGCGCACGCCTGGACGGTCGCCAAGGTGCTGGCGCAGCGCTTCAAGGCCGCCGATGTCCTGGTGTTCGGCGTGCCCTGCTGGAATTTCGGCATCCCCTACAAGCTCAAGCAGCTGTTCGACGTGGTCAGCCAGAAGGACCTGCTGTTCACCTTCGACGAGCGCGGCCTCAATGGCCTGCTCGGCGGTCGCCAGGCGCTGGTGATCGCCGCCCGCGGTGCGGCCCTGGATCGCCAGGAGCATCAGGAATCCTATCTGCGCACCTGGTGCGAGATGGTCGGCATCGACCGGATGCATACCGTGGTGGTGGAAAAGACCCTGTTCGGTGCCGAGGTCGACCAGGCTTCACGCGACCAGGCCAAACAGGATGCCGTGGCGCTGGTGGACAAGCTCTGATTTATCCAGCCGGCGCCTCGGTGTCGGCTATCTGCAGACTGACCAGGACGACCCGACAGACCCAGGCGGACAGAATCAGCTGCGGAGGTACTACCCGAACGCCAAGGCATTCTCCTAGTAAAGCTCTGACCTCTCAAATGTCTATACAAATAGCCAGAGTTGTTCTTACTATCTCGCTTTTGCAGGATCACGCTCGTTTCGCGAGCGATGCCCTTGCACCCCTTGCCGTCGAGGAGGCTGGTCAGATGCTTGAAGGATGTGCGGGCTTGTGGACCAAGACCTTGTGTCAGGGCCAGGCGATCCAGCAAGCCAGGCAGGTCAGCCCATGAATCTCGTCGAGCATCTGCCCGCCGCTGCGCATCGCCGCATGGCCTGGCGTAACGGCCTGGGCACCACCCTGGAGATAGCCCGCGACACGGATGGCACAAAGGCGGACTTCGGCTGGCGGGTCTCCATGGCGGACGTCTCCCAGTCAGGCGACTTCTCTCCCTTCCCCGGCATGACGCGAATCATCAGTGTGCTCGAAGGCGCCGGCATGCGGCTGAATGTCGACGGCCTATGCACCCCAGCGCTCGGCTGTTGGGAGACGTTCATCTTTTCCGGTGACGCCCAGGTCAGCTGCAAATTGCTCGATGGACCCATCCGCGATTTCAATCTGATCTATCGCCCGGATCGCTACCAGGGCGAGCTGAGCTGGCTAAGGCTCGACGGTACTCGGCAGCTAGGCGTGGTGGCGACCACCTTGCTGTTCTGCGACCAAGGGTCTTTGTGCATCCTGGGCGGCCATTCGCCAATCAGGCTGGAGCGGCATGATGCGGCGCGTGTTGCCCTTGCTTCCTCTGGTCAAACCCTGACCCTGCAGGGCCAGGCGCACCTCGGCCTGATCCAGCTGCGACCGCTGGCGACCCCCAAGACCGCCACCAGCGGCTGCGGAACCTGCCCGCCATAGCATCCGGTTGCCTGACTCGCAGCGGCATCGTCCTGGCTTGAGGTCCCTGTTTCAGCGATGCCGCGTCGTCGAGCTCAGCTTGTACCTGTCGCCAGGATGCAGCAGCCGCACGTAACTGATCAGGTGCTCGTTCGACCAGGTCCGGCGGATCATCGACAGGCAGGCCGCCCCCTCGGCGATCTCCAGCCAGTGCGCGGTCTGAGCGTTGGCCAGCACCGCCTCGACGATGTGCTCGACATCACTGATCGGACAGCTGGCCACCAGCACCTCGTTGGGCGTCTGGCAGCTGAAGTCGCTGTCCAGGTAATGCGGCACCCAGCGCGGATTGACATAGCGATCTTCGAGCTGGATGGGCACGCCATCCTCACGGTGCACCAGGATGCTGTGGAACACCTGGCTACCGATCCGCAGGCCGAGACGCAGGGCCACCTCGTCATCGGCGGCGATGGCTTCGCTGCGCAAGACATCGTTGGCGTACCTATGCCCCCTTGCGCGCACCTCGGCGGCAATGTTCATCACCTCGTGTAGCGAGGATTCGGCACGGGAATCGGTGACGAAGGTTCCCAGCCCGGCCTGGCGCACCAGATAGCCTTGCTGCACCAGGTTGTTGATCGCCTTGTTGGCCGTCATCCGACTGACCGAGAAGTCCCGCGCCAGCTGCTCTTCGGGAGGAATCTGGTGATTGACTGGATAGTCCCCGTTGCGGATCCGCGTCAGCAGGAAATCTTCGATCATCTTGTAGCGCGGGGGCGTCTGGCTGGTCACCGGATCTCCATGGCGTTGGCAACGCAAAGAGTCGAATGATACGCCCCGCTCCGTCCCTTGCCATCCGTTGGCAGGGGACGGAAACCTCTCGACGTTACTCCACCGCCAGCGCCGGCTGCCGGTCAGCGGAAGGCCGGACCCAGATGTAGTAGGCGAGGATCAGCAAGCCAAGCCATACCACGCCTACCCCCATGGCCGGACGACTGTCCGGGAACCAGCCCAGCACGCCGAACACGAACAGCATGAAGCCAATCGCTGCAGCAGGCGCCACGGGCCACAGAGGAACCGGAAACTTCAGCGCGGCCGTCTCGGCAGGCGTCATCCCTCGCCGCATGGCGACCTGGGACAGCAGGATCATCAACCAGACCCAGACCGTCGCGAAGGTCGCCAGGGAGGCGATAAGCAAGAAGACGTCTTCGGGGATCAGGTAGTTGAGGATCACGCCCAGCAGCAGGGCAAGCGCCATGACCACCGCCGTCAGCCAGGGCACGCCATTGCGCGACACCTTGGCGAACCCCGCCGGCGCCTGACCTTGCTTGGCCATGCCATAGAGCATGCGTCCCGCGCCGAAGACGTTGCTGTTGATCGCCGAAATCGCCGCGGAGATCACCACGATGTTGAGCAGCACGGCAGCGAAGCCGATGCCGAGGTGATCGAATATCTGTACGAAGGGACTGCCCTTGGTACCGATCTCCGGCCAGGGAAAGATGGCCATCAGCACAAACAGCGTCAGCACATAGAACAGCAGGATCCGCACGGGCACGGCCCTGATCGCCTGGGGGATGACCCGCTGCGGATCCTTGGCCTCACCCGCGGTGACGCCAATGATCTCGATGCCACCGAAGGCGAAGACCACCACCGCGAAACAGGCAATGAAGCCGCCGATGCCATTGGGCAGGAAGCCCCCGTGCGCCCAGAGATTCTGGATGCCGGTCCCGCCTTCGCTCAGGCCCATTCCATAGAACATGATGCCCAGACCACCCAGGATCATCGCCACGATGGCACCGACCTTGAGCGCGGACAGCCAGAACTCCAGCTCGCCAAAGACCTGACCGAGCAGAGATTGAGAGCGCCGATAAAGAAGATGATCGACAGCACCCAGATCCAGCGCGGCACGTCGGGAAACCAGAAGCCCATGTAGATGCCGAACGCGGTCACGTCGGCCAGGCAGACGATGACCATCTCGAAGTAGTAGGTCCAGCCGGTGAGAAAGCCCGCCAGCGGGCCCAGGTAGCTGGAGGCATACGCCCCGAAGGAACCGGAAACCGGATTGCGTACCGCCATCTCGCCCAGGGCGCGCATGACCATGTACACCGCCGCTCCGGCGATCAGATAGGCCAAGAGTACCGACGGGCCGGCTAGCTGGATCGCCGAGGCCGAACCGTAGAACAGGCCCGTGCCGATGGCCGAGCCAAGGGCGATGAAACGTATGTGCCGGGCATTCAAACCCCGCGTGAGGCCAACCAGGTTGGTCATGCTAGAGATCTCCGATTGTTGTTGTAGTACAGAGATGGCCGCCCGCAGAGAAGGCGGCCTTGCAGGCGGGCGGTAGCCCTTAGAGACTAGGTAGCAGGCGCGCTGTGATCAGCTCGTTCAGGCAACCGCTGGCCAGCAGCGCGCTGGCCGCCTCGATGTCCGGGGCGAAGAAACGGTCTTCCTGGTAGTAGGGCACCCGCTCGCGCAAGCGGCTGCGCGCCTTTTCCAGGCGTTCCGAACTCTTCAGGCCGTGACGGAAGTCCAGGCCCTGGCAGGCACCCAGCCACTCGATGGCCAGGATGCCGCGCACGTTCTCGGCCATGGCCCACAGCCGCTTGCCGGCATTGGGCGCCATGGACACGTGGTCCTCCTGGTTGGCCGAGGTGGGCAGGCTGTCGACGCTGGCCGGATGCGCCAGGGCCTTGTTGTCGCTGGCCAGGGCCGCGGCGGTGACCTGGGCGATCATGAAGCCGGAATTGACCCCGCCGTTCTCCACCAGGAAGGGCGGCAGCTGGGACATGTGCCGATCCATCATCAGCGAGATGCGCCGCTCCGACAGGGCGCCGACCTCGGCCAGCGCCAGGGCCAGGTTGTCGGCGGCCATGGCCACTGGCTCGGCGTGGAAGTTGCCGCCGGAGATGACGTCGCCCTCTTCCGCGAACACCAGCGGGTTATCAGACACGGCGTTGGCTTCCACCTCCAGCACCTCGGCGGCCTGGCGCAGCTGGGTCAGGCAGGCGCCCATCACCTGGGGCTGGCAGCGCAGCGAATAGGGATCCTGGACCTTGTCGCAATTGGCGTGGGAGCGGGACACCTCGCTGCTATCGGTGAGCAGCTCGCGATAGGCCGCGGCCACATCGATCTGACCACGCTGGCCCCGCGCGGCATGGATGCGCGCATCGAAGGGCGCCCGGGAACCGAGCATGGCCTCGACGCTCAAGCCGCCGCAGACCGTGGCCGCAGCGAACAGGTCTTCGCCTTCGAACAGCCCGCGCAGCGCATAGGCGGTGGACACCTGGGTGCCATTGAGCAGCGCCAGGCCCTCCTTGGCCGCCAGGGTCATGGGTTCGAGACCCGCGACCGCCAGCGCCTCGCGGGCCGGCAGCCACTGGCCCTGGTAGCGCGCCTTGCTCTCGCCGATCAGCACCAGCGACATGTGCGCCAGCGGCGCCAGGTCACCCGAGGCGCCCACCGAGCCCTTGAGCGGGATATGTGGATAGACCTCGGCATTGATCAAGGCGATCAGCGCCTCGATGACCTGGCGGCGAATGGCGGAGAAACCGCGGGCCAGACTGTTGACCTTGAGCAGCATGATCAGCCGCACCAGGTCGTCGTCCAGCGCCTCGCCCACACCGGCGGCATGGGACAGCACCAGGGAGCGCTGCAGCTTTTCCAGATCCGCCGGCGCGATCCGCGTCGAGGCCAGCAGGCCGAAGCCGGTGTTGATGCCATAGGCGGTCCGGCCTTCGGCCAGGATGCTTTCCACGCAGGCCACACTGGCGTCTATGGCCGCATAGGCCGCTGTATCCAGCTCGACGCGCAGCGGCTGCTGATAGGCCTGGCGCAGCCGGGCCAGGTCGAGGGTGCCGGGTTTCAGGATAAGGGTATTCATCGATCAGACTCCTTTGCCGATCATGGGCAGATTCAGGCCCTGCGCGCGGGCGCAGTCAATGGCGATGTCATAGCCGGCGTCGGCGTGGCGCATCACCCCGGTGGCCGGGTCGTTGTGCAGTACCCGGGCGATACGGGCCGCGGCGGCGTCGCTGCCGTCGCAGACGATGACCATGCCGGAGTGCTGAGAGAAGCCCATCCCCACCCCGCCACCGTGGTGCAGCGAGACCCAGGTGGCGCCGCTGGCGGTGTTGAGCAGGGCGTTCAGCAGGGGCCAGTCGGAGACGGCATCGGAGCCGTCCTGCATGGCCTCGGTCTCGCGGTTGGGGCTGGATACCGAGCCGCTGTCCAGATGGTCGCGGCCGATAACGATGGGCGCCTTGAGTTCGCCGCTGCGCACCATCTCGTTGAAGGCCAGGCCCAGCTTGGCGCGCAGGCCCAGGCCAACCCAGCAGATACGCGCCGGCAAGCCCTGGAAGGCGATGCGCTCGCGGGCCATGTCCAGCCAGCGGTGCAGGTGGGCGTCATCGGGAATCAGTTCCTTGACCTTGGCGTCGGTGCGATAGATGTCCTCGGCATCGCCCGACAGCGCGGCCCAGCGGAACGGACCGATGCCGCGGCAGAACAGCGGACGGATATAGGCCGGCACGAAGCCCGGGAAGGCGAAGGCGTCGGCGACGCCGGCTTCCTGGGCCATCTGGCGGATGTTGTTGCCGTAGTCGAAGGTCGGGACGCCCATCTTCTGGAAGTCGAGCATGGCCTGCACGTGGGCAGCCATGGACTGCTTGGCGGCCTTGACCACGCCCACCGGATCGGTGACTGCACGATCCTTGTATTCGGCCCAGGTCCAGCCGATCGGCAGATAACCATTGAGCGGGTCATGGGCGCTGGTCTGGTCGGTGACCATATCCGGGCGCACGCCACGGCGGACCAGTTCCGGCAGGATTTCGGCGGCATTGCCCAGCAGGGCGATGGAGATGGCCTTGCCGTCGCGGGTCTTGGCTTCTTCGGTGTAGCGGGCGATACGCGCCAGGGCGTCATCGAGGTCAGTGGCCTGCTCGTCGACATAGCGGCTGCGCAGGCGAAAGTCGATGCTGGTCTGTTGGCACTCGATGTTCAGCGAACAGGCGCCGGCCAGGGTCGCGGCCAGCGGCTGGGCACCGCCCATGCCGCCGAGACCGGCGGTGAGCACCCAGCGGCCACGCAGGTCACCCTGGTAATGCTGACGCCCGGCCTCGACAAAGGTCTCGTAGGTACCCTGGACGATGCCCTGGCTGCCGATGTAGATCCAGCTGCCGGCGGTCATCTGGCCGTACATGGCCAGGCCCTTGGCATCCAGTTCGTTGAAGTGCTCCCAGCTGGCCCAGTGCGGTACCAGGTTGGAGTTGGCTATCAGCACCCGCGGGGCATCGGCGTGGGTCTTGAACACCCCGACCGGCTTGCCCGATTGCACCAGCAGGGTTTCGTCGTCACCCAGCGCCTTGAGGCTCTCGACGATCTTGTCGTAGCACTCCCAGTTGCGCGCCGCGCGGCCGATGCCGCCGTAGACCACCAGCTCCTGGGGGTTTTCCGCAACTTCGGGATCGAGATTGTTCATCAGCATGCGCAGCGGCGCCTCGGTCAGCCAGCTCTTGGCATTGAGCTGGGTGCCGCGGGGGGCGCGAATCTCACCTTCACGAAAACGGGTCATGGGATCTTCCTCTCTTGTTGTTCGCGGCAGGCCTTAAAGGTCCAGTGCCAGGGTATGGATCAGCCGCGCCGCGACCCGGGCCGTGCGGCCGTCCTGGTCGAGTGCGGGATTGAGTTCGGCCACGTCGGCCAGGCGCAACTTGCCGCTGGCCTTGAGCCGGCGGATTAGGGGTTCCAGCAAGGCGAGGCTCACGCCATGAGCGGCAGGTGCGCTGACCCCGGGCGCCTCGCCCGCCGGCAGCACATCCAGGTCGAAGGTCAGATAGAGGGCATCGCAGCCGGCGGCGAAGGCGTCCAGCTCGGCGCCGATGCGCTCCAGGCTGCTCTCGCGAATCTCGTGGTCTTCGCGGGTCAGCACGTCCAGCTCGGCGGCACGCCTGAGCAGCGTGCGGGTATTGGCCGCCAGGCTCAGGCCCAGGCAGGCATAGCGAAAGGGCCAGTCGTGATGGGCGCAGTGAGCGGCGATCTGGGCGAAGGGTGTACCGGAGGTGGGGCCCCGCGTCGGATCGCGCAGGTCCAGGTGGGCATCAAAATTGACGATGCCGATGCGTGGCTTGGGCAGCGTCTTGGCCAGGTGCAGCGCCAGGCCCGACCAGCTGGCCCAGGCGACCTCGTGGCCGCCGCCCAGCACCAGCGGCAGATGACCGCCGTCCAGCAGACCGCACACGGCCCCGGCCAGGCGCGTCTGAGCGCTTTCCAGATCACCATCGGCGCAGCGGACATCACCGGCGTCATAGGCTGGGCCCTGACGCTGCCAGGCCACGTTGGCCAGGGCCCGCCGCAGGGCGATGGGACCCTCGGCAGCGCCGGTGCGACCCTGATTGCGCCTTACCCCCTCGTCGCAGGCGAAACCCAGCAGCGCCATACCCGGCGTGCTGTCCGCAGCCAGCGGCTCGATGCGCTGGTGCCAGCGCAAGGCATCGGCTTCCGGATCGATACGGCCGGTCCAGCACTCCAGGGTCTGGCGATCAGCGAACATGCTGCACCTCCCCGCCGAAGACGCGCTGACGCAGGCGGCCCGGACGCACCTCATAGGCCAGCTCCGCTGGCTGACCGACGTCCCACAGGCAGAGATCCGCCGGGGCGCCCACCTGGATACGACCCAGCTCCGGGCGCCCCAGGGCCTGGGCGGCGTGGGCGGTCATGCCGGCCAAGGCCTCGCGGGGCGTGAGGCGAAACAGGGTGCAGCCCAGGTGCGCGATCAGGGTCGGCAGATAGAGCGGCGAGGTGCCGGGATTGGCGTCACTGGCCAGCGCCATGGGCACCCCATGGCGACGCAGCAGTTCGACCGGTGGATGTTGCGTCTCGCCCAGCATCAGGAAGGCGCCGGGCAGCAGCACGGCGACGGTGCCGGCGGCCGCCAGGGCGCGCACGCCGGCTCCGTCGAGGTACTCCACATGATCCGTGGACAAGGCGCCCAGCCGCGCGGCCAAGACGCTGCCACCCAGGTTGGACAGCTGCTCGGCATGAGCCTTGATCGGCAGACCGTGCTCGCGCGCCGCCAGGAATACCCGCTCACACTGGGCCGGCGAAAAGGCGATGCCCTCGCAGAAGACGTCCACCGCATCGGCCAGGCCCTCGGCCACCGCGGCCGGAATCATCTCCCGACAGACCAGATCGACGTAGCCCTCGGCATCACCCTGGAATTCCGGCGGTACGGCATGGGCGCCCAGCAGCGTGGTGATCACCCGGACCGGCAGCGCCTCGCCCAGCTGGCGGGCGACCCGCAATAGCTTGAGTTCGTCGGCCACCGTCAGGCCATAGCCGGACTTGATCTCCACGGTGGTGACGCCCTCGTCGGCCAGGGCCTGCAGGCGCGGCAGGCTCAGGGCGAAGAGGTCCGCCTCGCTGGCTGCCCGGGTGGCCCTTACGGTGCCGAGGATGCCGCCACCGGCGCGGGCGATTTCCGCGTAGCTGGCGCCCTCCAACCGCTGCTCGAATTCTCCGGCACGCTGACCGGCATAGACCAGATGGGTATGGCAATCCACCAGGCCCGGCGTCATCACTCCACCCACTTCCGTCCGCTCGACCCCTGGGGCCAGCTCGGTACGAAACTCGGACTCCGGCCAGACACCGGCAATCTGGTCGTTCTTGATCCAGACCGCAATGGGCTTGGGCAGGGTCTGCAGGCCATCGAACAGGGTGACGTGGCGCCACAGGCGGGAAGTGAAGGCGGAGGACATAGGGATCCCTCTTGTTAATGTATATACATTTAACCAGGAGGGAGACGACTGTCAAGCGCTTAAAATGGCCGCGATCCTATTCCAGACGCATTGCAAAGGCCTGAAACAGGTGTTATCGGTAATGATCCAAATCCAGTCATCCCTGCTGTATATACAATAAGTGTGCAGCGCTCTAAAAAAGTCTTTCCAGATCAAGACGCTAGGCAGCTGGGCCCATGAGACCCGACAGCATCAAGGTTTGTCTGGAGTAGGCGACGCCGCTTCACGCCTTCCGTCATGGCCGGGGATAGCCCGGCGACTTCGCGATCGGCCTGGCGTCTGCCACCCAGACCTACAGCGGCGTCACCGTCACCTCGACCACCGGATCGTGATCGCCGCCGCCGAGGATCACTCCGCGCAATGGCGAGACATCGGTGAAGTCGCGGCCCCAGGCCAGGGTGATGTGTTCCATGTCCGGCAGGACGTCGTTGGTGGGATCGAAGTCGACCCAGCCCAGCCGCGGGCAATGCACGCTGACCCAGGCGTGGGAGGCATCGGCGCCGATCAGCCGCGGCTTGCCGGGTGGCGGGCGGGTCAGCAGATAGCCGCTGACATAGCGCGCCACCAGCCCCAGGGCGCGCAGGCAGGCCAGCATCAGGTGGGCGAAGTCCTGGCAGACGCCATGGCGGTGCTCCAGCACCTCGCGCAGCGGCGTCGCCACCTGGGTGGCGGTGGCGTCGAAGCGGAATTCGCGGTGGATCTTTTCCATCAGCGCCCGACAGCCCAGCAGCAGCGGCCGACCCGGTGGAAAACAGTCCTCGGCGAAGCGAGCGAAGATGCCGTCCAGGGGCACCGCCGGCGATTCGAAGCGGAAGTGGTGGACGTCCAACGGGACCCGGGCGGCGGGATAGCGCAGACCGTCGCGCACCTCTTCCCAGGGGGGCGAATCCGCCAGCCTGAGCCCGGCGCGGGAGTCCACCTCCACCTCCAGCTCGGTGCCGACATAGAGTTCGTCGTGGGGGCGCTCGAAGGATAGCCGCGTCAGCGGATTGCCGAAGGCGTCCCAGGCGTCCTGGCGCTGGGTCGGTTGCGGCAGGATAGCCAATTGCCGGGACAGGCAACGCTGCCAGGCGCAGTCGCGCGGCAGCAGGTGCAGCAACTGCTGGGAGAGCGACACCGGCGCCTCGTAGCGATAGTGGGTGTCGTGCTGGATGCGATAGCGGACCTGGTTCATCACATGGACACCGTGCGCTGGCTGACGGCGTCGACATGGGCGAAGCAGCGATAGATGACCCGCTCGGACAGCTGGCTGCTGGCCTCGGCGATCTGTCGCAGCAGGCGCGCCAGGCCCTGCTGCACCTCGATCCGGCCGGCGTCGCCGAACAGGGTGTTCTCCAGGGTCGCGAGGTCGAAGCGGCGCAGCCGGTCGTAGGCATCGTGCAGCGCCGGATCGCGGGGCAGGCCGTAGTAACGTTCCAGGTGCTCCACGGCGTTGATCAGCGCATGCAGCTGGAAGCGGATCGAATAGGGGTTGTGCTCGTGCAGCATCAGCAGGTCCAGCACCGGGATCAGCTGGGGCGCCGCCTGGTAGCGGGAGCGATAGGTGATGATGCTGTTGCCCAGCTCCAGCAGCCATTCCAGGCCCGCCGCGTCCCAGGTGGCGCCCCCTTCGAGAAAGTGCGCCAGGCTGCCGGCGAGGAATTGTACCCGCTCGATGCGCCGGCCGATCATCAGAAAGCGCCAGCTCTCGTCGTGGGTCATGTCGTCGAAGGTGAAGCCGGCCACCGCCGCCAGCGCCATCACCAGGCGGTTGAGACTCTGCAACGCTTCGCCCGGCTCGCTGCCCACCTGGCCCAGGCCATGGGCCTCGCGCTCCACCTCGCGGATGGCGCGCCAGTTCTCCGGCGACAGCCGTCCGCGGACCTGGGCCGCGGCCCAGTGCAGCCGTTGCAAATTGGCGCCCAGGCCGCTGGGAAAGTCCCCCGGCCCCAGGGCGGCGTGCAACTGCTCGGCCAGCCGGCCACCCGCCGGCAGCAACTCCAGGGCCGTGGCCAGATCGATGGCCGACTGCACCGCCGGCCCGCCGTCGTCGGCGTCCAGGTAGCGACTCAGGACGATCCGTAGAAGGCGCGCGGCATCCTCGCAACGTTCGCTGTAGCGACCGTACCAGAACAGGTTTTCGGCGGTGCGCGAGGGCAGGAAGGGGTCCTTGCGCACCAGGTCGCGCACCCCCAGCACCCGCGCCCCGGGCACTTCGGCGGCAGCGCGACTGCCACCCAGTACCCAGGTGTCCTTGCTCGACCCGCCGCGCTGCATGGACACCACCGCGGCGCCCTCATGGGCGACCCGGGTCAGGCCGCCGGGCATCACCCAGTAGCCGTCTTCGCTGGCCACCGCATAGACGCGCATGCCGATGGCCCGCGACTGCAGGCTACCGCCCTGCCAGACCGGCGCCTGGGACAGCTGGATACGCTCCTGGGCGACATAGGCATGGGGCGTGGCCAGGATGCGCGCGCGCAATTCGGCCAGTCCCTCGGTATCCAGCGCCTTGCCGAACACCGGCTCGAAGCCCTGGGCCGGATAGGCCGGCTTGATCACCAGCTCCGCCAGGCGTGCCAGGGCCGCTTCCCGTACCGGCGTCTCGCCGCACCACCAGGTGGCCACGGAGGGCAGCGCCAGGGTCTCGCCGAGCAGGGCCTGGCAGACGCCGGGCAGGAAGCCCAGCAAGCCGGGCGACTCCAGCAGCCCGCTGCCCAGGGCATTGGCCATGATGACGTTGCCCTGGCGTACCGCTTCCAACAGACCGGGCACGCCCAGCGCCGAATCGGTGCGCAGCTCCAGCGGATCGCAGAAGTCGTCGTCCAGCCGGCGGAAGACCGCATGGACCCGTCTCAGCCCGCTCAGGGTCTTGAGATAGAGGCAGGCATCGCGCACCGTGAGGTCCTGGCCTTCCACCAGCGGAAAGCCCAGTTGGCGGGCCTGGTAGAGGTGCTCGAAGTAGGTCTCGTTGTAACGCCCCGGCGTCAGCAGCACTGCCAGCGGCGCCTCCTCGCCGATGTCCAGCCCGGTGCTCAGGGTGCGCTGCAGGGCCTGGAAATAGCCGTTGAGCGGCTGGACCTGCAGGTCGCGGTGCAGGTCGGGAAAGGCCCGCGCCACGATGTGGCGGTTCTCCAGCGCATAGCCGGCGCCGGAGGGCGCCTGGGTGCGATCGGCCAGCACCCACCAGCGGCCATCGGGCGCGCGGGCCAGATCCACCGCATAGACGTGCAGCCAGGTATCGCCCGGCGGGCGCAACCCCTGGCAGGCCCAGAGAAAGTTGTTGTGGCCGAACACCAGCTCCGGCGGCAGCAGCCGCTCGTGCAACAGGCGCTGCTCGCCATAGAGATCGCCCAGGACCCGGTTCAGCAGGCGCGCCCGCTGCGCGACGCCGGCGGCCAGGGGCGCCCACTCCTCCGCCGAGATCAGCTGCGGCAGCAGGTCCAGCGCCCAGGGCCGGTCGCTGCCCTTGGGATCGGCGTAGACGTTGTAGGTGACGCCGTTTTCCTGGATCTGCCGGGCGATCAATGCCTGGCGCTGGTCGAGCTGCGCCGGTCGCAGCCCGGCCAGATGGCCGTAGAAGCGGCGCCAGGGCGGCCGCACGCCACCCCGCGGACTCCAGAGTTCGTGGTAGCTGCCGGTCATGTCGCTGGCATTGCGGGAAGCGTTCGGGGGCATGGTCGGAGGACGGCTGACAGGCTACGAAAGCGGGTTCGAAAAGGTCGAGTCGGCAGGCACGGCAAGGCAGGCGTGCCGGTCTCGCCGGTAACCTAGGGTAGTGGTGTCGCTCGGGATGCGCCACCGCAAACACGGGCCGCCGCGGCCAGCGGGGCGCAGTCCGGTCCGGGGACCTATCCTAGAGCCCTCGCCGGCGGTGCCAGGCGACGAACAACCCGGAACTCCAGGGTCGGGCCGCTCTACTAATCCGCTAGCAAGACGCCAGCGCCCCGCCGGCGTCCGACGCGGCCGCTCTCGCCAGGTATTAGCCCCATGCGCAATTTTCTCGGAAGCTACAGTTCGAATCGTCAGCAACGCAATGCCCTGCGCGCCCTGCCCGTCCAGCGCAAGGTCGCCAACTGCACCTGCGGCCAGGCCATCTTCTTTCCCAACAGCGAATGCCTGGCCTGCGGCAATGCCCTCGGCTACGCCCCGGACCAGGGCACGCCAACGGCCATTCAGCCCGCCGAAGGCGGCCTCTGGCAGCTGCCCGAGGCCAGCAGCGGCCTCTATCGTCGCTGCGCCAACCTGGATACCCCGGCCGCCTGCAACTGGCTGGTGCCGGCCGAATCGGGCGAAAACTTCTGCGTGGCCTGCCAGCTCAATCACACCATTCCGGATCTGTCCTTCGAGGGCAACGGCGAGCGCTGGCGCAAGCTGGAGCTGGCCAAGCGGCAACTGGTCGCCCAGTTGCTGGGCCTGGGCCTGCAGGTAATCCCCCAGAGCCAGGATGCCGAGCACGGACTCGCCTTCGACTTTCTCGCCCCCGATGCCACCGGCACCCCCACCACCGGGCACGCCAATGGCCTTATCACCCTGAACATCCTCGAAGCGGACGATGCCCACCGGGAAAAGGTCCGCGCCGACATGCACGAACCCTATCGCACCCTGCTCGGCCATTTCCGCCATGAAGTGGGTCACTACTACTTCGATCGTCTGGTCGCCGGCACCGCCTGGGAGGAGCCCTTCCGCGCCCTGTTCGGCGACGAGCGCGCCGACTATGGCGAGGCCCTGCAGCGCCACTACAAGCAGGGCGCGCCGGCTGGCTGGGAAAGCCAGTACGTCAGCGCCTACGCCACCATGCACCCCTGGGAAGACTGGGCGGAGACCTGGGCGCACTACCTGCACATGATGGACACCCTGGCCACCGCTGCCAGCCTGGGCATGAACGCCGGCAGCCTGCAGCTGGATTTCCAGCCCTTCACCCGCGAGGCGCTGTACGAGGCCGAGGACCGCAGTGATGATGAATTCCTTGGCTTCGCCAATGCCTGGATCGAACTGGCGGCCATGCTCAACGAACTGTCCCGCAGCATGGGCCAGCCGGACTTCTATCCCTTCGCCCTGCCTGCGCCGGTGATCGCCAAGCTGCACTTCATCCACAAGGTCATCCACTCGGCCCAGCCCAGCGTGCTGGAACAGGGTCTGGCCGCGGACGACACCACGGCGGGTGCCACCCTGGGCGCTACCCTCTGATCGGGGTCCTGCTCAACCGAGCAGGACGATGCCCCAGACCACGGCAATGATGATCATGGCCACGAACTGCGCGGCACTGCCAAGATCCTTGGCGTTCTTCGACAGTTCGTGCCAGTCCAGGGAAATGCGATCTACCACCGCCTCGATGGCGGCGTTGAACAATTCGACCACCAGCGACAGCAGGCAGACCGCCACCAGCAGCGCCCGCTCGCCGCGACTCACGTCCAGCCAGAAGGCCAGGGGCACCAGCACCACGTTGAGCAGCACCAGCGAACGAAAGGCCGCTTCCTGGCGAAAGGCCGTGCGCAGGCCGGCCAGGGAATAGCCGGCGGCGTTGATGACCCGGCGCAGACCGGTCTTGCCTTTGTAGGGAGAGATCACGGAAAAAGCTCCATCCAGCAGGGGCGAACCGCCGACGCGCGTGGACGGCCGGTGCGAAAAAGGGGAAAGCGGGCAGTCACGCCCAGGCCGGGCGTCGCTGCCAGCGGACGTCAGCCGGACGTGCTCTCCAGCTGTTGCAGCAGCAGGGCCGCCTGGGTGCGGGTGCGGACACCGAGCTTGCGGAAGATGGCCGTGGCATGGGCCTTGACCGTAGCCTCGGAGACATTGAGCTCGAAGGCGATCTGCTTGTTGAGCAGCCCTTCGCAGAGCATGGTCAGCACCCGGAACTGCTGCGGGGTGAGACTGGCGAGCCCGGCGCTGGCGGCCTTGGCTTCCTCGCTCAGGGCGGCGGCACCTTCCACCTGCGGCGGCCACCAGGTATCACCGTCCAGTACCTGGCTGACCGCCTGCTGCAGGGTACTCAGATCGCTGGACTTGGGAATGAAGCCACTGGCGCCGAATTCCCGGGCGCGTTGCACCACCGCCGGTTCTTCCTGAGCCGAGATCATCACCACCGGCACCTGGGGATACTGGCCACGCAGGAGGACCAAGCCGGAAAAGCCATAGGCCCCGGGCATGTTGAGGTCGAGCAGGACCAGATCCCAGTCGGTGCGCTCGGCCAGGCAGGCCTGGAGCTCGGCGATGTCGGCCACCTCGGTGAGCCGTGCCTGGGCGCCCAGGCCGAGGGTCAGGGCCTGCTGCAGGGCGCTGCGAAACAGCGGATGATCGTCGGCGATCAGTATCTGGTAGGCAGCCGCCATGGTGTAGCTTTCCTTGTTTTCGTGAGCGCCCGCATCGACCAGGTACCTGGCGCCCGGGCTGCGTGCAAGCATGCCCAACGGCGCGGACGGGAGCAAGGCCGGGCGGACCGCGGACGGTAGGCAAGACCCGGCGGTTTGCGGCACAGTTGCCGTTTTGCCCAAGAGACGCCCATGCCCAGCGCCGCCCTGCGTGCCGATCTACTCATGCTGCTCACCGCCCTCATCTGGGGCAGCGCCTTCATCGCCCAGACCGGCGGCATGGAGCACATCGGCCCCTTTCTCTATACCGGCCTGAGATTCGCCCTGGGTGCCCTCACCCTTCTTCCGCTGCTGCTGTACCTGCGCCGCCATGGCCGCCAGCGGCGCCTGACCCGCGACACCTTCAAGGGCGGCCTGTTGATGGGCCTGGTGCTGACCCTGGGGATCAATCTGCAGCAGGTCGGCCTGCTGTTCACCAGTGTGACCAACTCCGGCTTCATCACCGGTCTCTATGTCATCGTGGTACCGCTGCTGGGACTGCTGCTCGGCCAGCGCAGCCATCTGGGCACCTGGATTGGCGCCAGTCTGGCGGTGGTGGGCATGGGGTTGCTGAGCATCGGCGACAACTTCCAGGTGGCGTCCGGCGATCTGCTGCAACTGGCCGGCGCCCTGGCCTGGGGGGTCCATGTGCTGCTGGTGGGACACTATTCCAGTCGCCACGACGCCACGGTGCTGTCGATCCTGCAATTCGGCGTCTGCGCCGTGCTCAGCCTGGCGCTGGCACTGGCCTTCGAGCCGATCCAGTCGACCGGGATCGTCCTGGCCCTGCCCGAGTTGCTCTATGGCGGCGTGATCGCTGCCGGCATCGGCTACACCCTGCAGGTGTTCGCCCAGCGCGGCGCCATCGCCTCTCACGCGGCGGTGATCTTTTCCCTGGAGGCGGTATTCGCCGCCTTCTTCGGTGCCTGGTTGCTGGGCGAGGCCCTCAGCGGTCGTGGCTACCTGGGCTGCGTGCTGATGTTCGCCGGCATGCTGGCCGCCCAGCTCTGGCCGCGCCAGGCGCCGGTGGAGATCAAGCCGGTCAACTAGCGCGCAGGGCCTTCAGTTGCCTACTGGCTGGGCTGTCCGCCGCCAGCGGCAGATGATGCTTGGCATCCAGGTAGCGCTCGCTGAACACGTCCAGATAGGCCTCCAGCAGCCGCCCGGCCGGCGCCTCGCCAGCCAGTTCCAGGCACAGGGCGGCGACCTCGGCGGTGCAGAGGTGCTCGCCGCGGGTGGAGCGCCGCAGGCGGTAGCGCGACAGGGCAGTGGGCTGGAAACTCAACACCGGCAGGCGGTCCAGGTAGGGACTCTTGCGAAACATCTTGCGCGCTTCGGTCCAGGTGGCATCCAGCAAGACGAACAGCGGTCGCTGGCCGGGTGCCAGCGGCAGGGTCTCGACCACCCGCTCGGGGGCCGCGTATTCGCCAGGAAACACCAGCAGCGGTTGCCATTCTGGCTGCGCCAGCAGCTCCGGCAGCCCCGGGTCCACCGTCGTGCGACTCCAGCCGAAGGCGTGGGTATCGGCCACCACGTCGGCGATCAGCCAACCGGTGTTGCTCGGTTTGAGCGGCTCGACATCGTGCATCAGCAGGCACATGCCGGCGTGGGTCTGGCGCAGGGGGCGCAGGTCGCAGAGGCAATGACTGGGGGCCAGGCGGCAATTCGGGCAGCGCGCCATGCGCGAGCCCCGGGCGATGAAGGGCTTGATGCTGCGCGCCAGGCGCTCCTGGCGCAGACGGGCCACGGCATGCAGAGGGGTATCGCTGATCGGGGTCATGCCGGGCTCGCGGGTAAAAGCGCAGTTTACCAGAGCGATCGGGATGCCCGCGGCGGCCAGGCAGGTTACCCTGCGTAGACGCCTTGCGAACCCCCGCCCGCGACCACGGTCGAAACGGGCTCCTCTACGCTGGAGAACACGATGCCTCGTTTTGCTTTGCTCGCCCTGACCCTCGCCCTGCCCTTCACCGTCCAGGCCGCCGAGTCGCTCAAGGACCACGAGCTCAACCAGATGCTGCGCAAGGTCGCCACCGAGAGCAGCCAGGGCACGCCACGCGCCATCAACGAGGACATCCTCGACCGCGGCTACACCGTGCAGGGCAAGCAGTTGGTCAACAACCTCAGCGTGCGCCCGGCGCATGCCGCCCGCATGCGCGAGAATCCGGCCACGGTGCGGGTGCAGCTTGCCGAGAGCGTCTGCCAGAACAACGGCTATCGCCAGTTGCTGGCCCGTGGCGCCACCCTGGTCTATGACTTCACCGAATACCAGACCAACAAGCCGGTCATGGTCGAGCGCTTCCAGGCTGCCGACTGCGGCCTGGGCAGGTAAGCGGAGGGTCGCGGCATGACCGAGGACAACGACGACAGCTACCTGGCCCGCCATGTGGAGCCCAGCGCCGCCGACCTCGGTCAGCGCATCGACGAACTGCTAGAGCACGCCCTGCCGGGCGGCAGCCCCAACCTCGGCCTCTACCGCGAGATGCTGGTGACGGTGGTGCGCATGGCGCAGACCAATCCGGCGCGCTGGGACGCCAAGATCATGCTGCAGACCCTCAAGGAGCTGGAGCAGGCCTTCCGCACCCTGGAGCGCTTTCGCCGGCGGCGCAAGGTCACGGTATTCGGCTCGGCGCGGACCCGCATCGACCACGGTCTCTACACCCTCGCCCGCGAACTGGGCAGCGCCCTGGCCCGCCGCGACATGATGGTCATCACCGGCGGCGGCGCCGGCATCATGGGCGCCGCCCACGAGGGCGCCGGGCCCGAAGCCAGTCTCGGCTTCAACATCACCCTGCCCTTCGAACAGCGTGCCAATCCGACCATCGAGGGTACGGATCACCTGCTGTCCTTCCACTTCTTCTATGTGCGCAAGCTGTTCTTCCTCAAGGAGGCGGACGCCCTGGTACTTTGCCCCGGCGGCTTCGGCACCCTGGACGAGACCTTCGAGGTGCTCACCCTGATCCAGACCGGCAAGAGCCCGCTGGTGCCGCTGGTGTTGCTGGATACCCCCGATGGCCACTTCTGGGACGATACCCTGGCCTATCTGGAGCGCAATCTGCTGGAGGAAGGCTACATCCTGCCCGCCGATCTCAAGCTGGTCCGGCTGGTACGCTCACCGGAGGCCGCCGCGGCCGAGATCGAGCGCTTCTATGGCAACTACCACTCCACCCGCCGACGCGACGGCCTGCTCCATATCCGTCTCAAGCACGCCGTGACCCCGGCCTGCCTGGAGCAATTGGCCAGGGATTTCGGCGACCTTTGCCGCACCCCAGGCTTCACCCAGCTGGCCCCGGGCGAAGGCCAGGCCGACGAAGCGGAATTCGCCCACCTGACGCGCCTCACCTTCGACTTCCATGGCCGCCACTACGGCCGCCTGCGCGAACTGGTGGACGAACTCAATCGCCCTGAGCATTGGGTATCCCCGTAGGTTGGCGCTGAGCACAGCGAAGCCCAACGCATCCAGACCCTGGAATCCCTGTTGGGCTTCGACGATGGAGCCGTCTCAACCCAACCTACCCAACTGCCCCGTAGGTTGGCGCTGAGCGCAGCGAAGCCCAACGCATCCAGACCTCGGAGTCTCTGTTGGGCTTCGACGATGGAGCCGTCTCAACCCAACCTACAGCAGCCCCTCGTAGGTTGGGTTGAGCGCAGCGAAGCCCAACGATCTCTGGTACCGGACCCGATGTTGGACTTTGACGATGGAGCCGTCTCAACCCAACCTACCCAACTGCCCCGTAGGTTGGCGCTGAGCATAGCGAAGCCCAATGCATCCAGACCTCGGAGTCTCTGTTGGGCTTCGACGATGGAGCCGTCTCAACCCAACCTACCTAACTGCCCCGTAGGTTGGCGCTGAGCACAGCGAAGCCCAACGCATCCAGACCTAGGAGTCTCTGTTGGGCTTCGACGATGGAGCCGTCTCAACCCAACCTGCCCAACTGCCCCGCAGGTTGGCGCTGAGCACAGCGAAGCGCAACAGAACAGGCTGCCTACCGCCGACTCAACACCCGGTTGATCCCATCCATGGCATAGCCCCGATAGGCCAGGAAGCGGCCCTGCTTGGCGCGTTCCTTGGCATCAGCTGGGGGCGTACCGAATTTCCTGCGCCAGACATCTTCGAGGTGCGCCTGCCAGTCCACGTCCGCTTCACGCAGTGCGGCTTCCACCTGATCCCGCTGCAAGCCGCGCTGACCCAGTTCTTCGCGAATGCGCATGGGCCCGTAACCGGAACGGGCACGGCTGGCGATGTAGCTTTCCAGATAGCGACTCTCGTCGAGCAGGCCATCCTCGGCCAGGCGATCCAGCACCGGGCCGAGCAGGCTTTCCTCGGCCCCGCGCCGCCGCAGTTTGCGCGATAGCTCCTCGCGACCATGTTCGCGACGGGCCAGCAGATCCATGGCGGCGAAACGGATGGCAGCGGTGGTATCCAGTGGATTGCCCAAGGGTGATCCTCCTTATGCAAAAACCCCCGCACGAGGCGGGGGTTGTGTCAAACGTGGCACCCGATCACAGATCGATGTCAGCGTCTTCTTCGGCGGCCACTTCGGCCTTCTGATTGGTCGGCTGACTCAGCAGCTTCTCGCGAATCGCCTTGTCCACGGCACCCTTGATCTCGGGATTGTCTTCCAGGAACTTGGCGGCATTGCCCTTGCCCTGGCCGATCTTGCTGCCCTGGTAGCTGTACCAGGCACCCGACTTCTCGATTAGACCCAGCTGCACGCCCAGATCGATGATCTCGCCGTTCAGGTAGATGCCCTTGCCGTAAAGAATCTGGAACTCGGCCTGGCGGAACGGCGGTGCCACCTTGTTCTTGACCACCTTAACGCGGGTTTCGCTGCCGATCACCTCGTCGCCTTCCTTCACCGCGCCGATGCGACGGATGTCGAGACGGACCGAGGAGTAGAACTTCAGGGCGTTACCGCCGGTGGTGGTCTCGGGGTTGCCGAACATCACGCCGATCTTCATGCGGATCTGGTTGATGAAGATGACCAGGCAGTTGGCGTTCTTGATGTTGCCGGTGATCTTGCGCAGCGCCTGGGACATCAGACGCGCCTGCAGACCCACGTGCATGTCACCCATCTCGCCTTCGATCTCGGCCTTGGGCACCAGGGCCGCTACCGAGTCGACGATGATGACGTCGACCGCGTTGGAGCGCACCAGCATGTCGGTGATTTCCAGGGCCTGTTCGCCGGTATCCGGCTGGGACACCAGCAGGTCGTCGACGTTGACGCCCAGCTTGCCGGCGTAGTCCGGATCGAGCGCGTGCTCGGCGTCGACGAAGGCGCAGGTGGCGCCCTGCTTCTGCGCCTGAGCGATGACCGACAGGGTCAGGGTGGTCTTACCCGAGGATTCGGGACCGTAGATTTCGACGATCCGGCCCTTGGGCAGACCGCCGATGCCGAGGGCGATGTCCAGACCCAGGGAGCCGGTGGAAATCGCCGGAATGGCTTGGCGCTCGTGATCGCCCATGCGCATCACGGTGCCCTTGCCGAATTGCTTTTCGATCTGTCCCAAGGCCGCGGCCAGGGCACGCTTTTTGTTGTCGTCCATTAGATTCCTCTCGGAGAAAGAAGGGCCAGACGGCCGTGGATACCTGTATAAGTGAACAGTATTAAACCATAGTCGCCCTCTGGTTGCTACACCCGGGGGCCTTTTTCCTCGGCCAGCAAGGCCAATAAAACCTGCAGGGCACGGACCTGGGTCTGCTGGCGGACCGCGGCGCGATCGCCGGCAAAGACCTGCCGTTCGGTGCGCAAATTTTCTCCATCGCGCCAGGCCAGCCAGACAGTGCCGACCGGCTTGCCCGGCACTGCACCGCCCGGCCCGGCGATACCGCTTACCGCGACCGCGAAGCGGGCACCGGCGCGCTGTTGCGCACCCAGCGCCATGGCCGTCACCACCTCTTCGCTGACCGCGCCGACCTGCTCGAACAGCGCCTCGGGCACGTCCAGCTGCAGGGTCTTCTGCCGGTTGGAATAGGTGACGAAGCCGGCCTCGAACCAGGCCGAGCTGCCGGCGGCGCGGGTGATCGCCTCGGCGATGCCGCCGCCGGTGCAGGATTCAGCGGTGGTCACCTGGGCACCAGCCGCCTGCAGGGCGTCGCCCAACCGCTGGGCGAGACTGTCGAGGGAATCCATCGAGACCTTCCTGTGCGAAAGAGAACATAAGAGGTGACCGCGGCAAGCGAGCGCCTGCGGCGACCACTGGTCGGCCTGCACCTTAGACCGGCTTGCCGGCCCGCGTGAGAAAAGATTTACTGAAACCGGTTTCAGGCACCTACAAAATCCTAACAGCGGTACGCCATGAACGATGTCTTCATCCCCGGTCCGCGCGCTACCCGTGCGACCATCGCCGAAGTGGCCGCCGTCGCCGGCGTGTCCAAGGCCAGCGTGTCCCGCTATATCAGCGGCGATCGTCGCCTGCTGTCAGACGCCCTCGCCACGCGCATCGAGCAGGCCGTGGTCGCCCTCGATTTCCAGCCCAACCAGATGGCCCGTGGCCTCAAGCGCGGTCGCAGTCGCCTGATCGGCATGTTGGTGGCCGACCTGCTCAATCCCTACTCCACCGCGGTGATGCACGGCGTGGAAACCGCCTGCCGCCAGCAGGGCTATTCGCTGCTGATCTGCAACACCGACCAGGATGCCCGCCAGGAGCGCCAGCAACTGGCCGCGCTGCAGTCCTACAGTATCGAAGGCCTGATCGTTAACACCTTCGGCCAGCATGCCGCCGACCTGCAGCACCTGGGCAGCCGTCTGCCACTGGTGCTGCTGGACCGCGAGTTGCCGGGCGTCGAGGCCGATCTGGTCGGCCTCGACAACCACCAAGCTATCGAGCTGGGGGTAGCGCACCTGCGCGAGCAGGGCTATCGCGACCTGCTGCTGGTGAGCGAGCCCCTGGACGGGACCAGCTCGCGCCTCCAGCGCCTGGGCGCCTTCGACGCGGCCCTGGCCGAGCACCCTGACTGTCGTGGCGGACACTGTGGCGAGGCCGACAACGCCCTGGCGCTGCAAGCCGCCCTGGCCGCCTTCCTCGCCAGCCCCGGCCCCGGCTCCAAGGCCCTGCTCACCGCCAATGGCGTAGCGACCCTGGCGACGACCCTGGCCCTGCAGGCCCTGGGTGAACCCCTGTTCAAGCGCCTTGGCCTGCTGGCTCTGGATGATCTGGATTGGTTTCCCCTGGTGGGTGGTGGCATCAGCGCCCTCGCCCAGCCGACCCATGCTCTGGGCGTGGCCGCCTTCGAACGCTTGCAGCGGCGGATCGACGGGGATCGCAGCGCCCCGGTGCAGCAGACCTTCGGAGCGGAATTGCGCGTCCGCCAGTCGACTCGCGCCAGGGCCTGAGGGCACCTTTCGCATTTTTATCCGTCATTTATTGAAACCGGTTTCAGGAGAATAACAATGCCACCGGAGATCGCCATCACCACCTCGGCCTTTGGTGCCGACGGGGTCCGTACCCAGGGCCAGGCTGCCTGGCTCGACCTGATCGCCGCCGCGGGGGCCAGCCATGTTGAAATCCGCGCCGAACTCTTCACCGATACGCCCGATTTCGCTGCCCTAGGCGCCGCCATCCAGGCGGCTGGTCTGGGCTGTGTCTATTCGGTCCCCCTCGAACTCTGGCCCGACGCCGGCGCGGCCCTCTCGCCGCGCCTGCCCGAAGCCATCGCCGAGGCCCGCCTGCTGGGCGCCGATACGCTCAAGGTGTCCCTCGGGCACTACCGCGCGGCGGTCGATCTGGCGCCGCTCGACAGCATGCTGACGGGCGACGGCCCACAGCTGCTGGTGGAAAACGACCAGACCGCCCAGGGTGGCCGGGTCGAGCCACTGCGCGCCTTCATCCAGGCGGCCCGGGCAATCCAGTTGCCGGTGGCGCTGACCTTCGACGTCGGCAACTGGCGCTGGCAGGACGAAGATCCGCTGCAGGCCGCCCGCCTGCTCGGCCCGGACGTCCGTTACCTGCACTGCAAGGCGGTCCGTCGCCGCGCGGGCGGCCTACACGCCGTGCCGCCGGAAGCCGCCGATCTGCTGGCCTGGCAAGGCCTGATGACCTATTTCCCCCGCGGCTTGCGGCGCGCCATCGAATTTCCCCTGATGGGTGCGGATCTACTCGCCGAGACCCGCCGCCAGGTGGCGGCGCTGCGCACCCTGGATGGCCATGCCCAGGAGGAACGCCGGCATGGCTGACGTCGACATCCTCGCCTTCGGCGAAACCATGACCATGTTCGTCGCCGAGACGCCGGGCGACCTGGCCACGGTCGGCCAGTTCGGCAAGCGCATCGCCGGCGCCGACAACAACGTGGCCATCGGCCTGAGCCGCCTGGGCTTCAAGGTCGCCTGGCTGTCGCGGGTCGGTGACGACTCCTTTGGCCGCTTCGTGCGCGCCAGCCTAGAAGCCGAGGGGCTGGACTGCAGCCGCCTCAAGGTCGATCCGCATCACCCCACCGGCTTCCAGCTCAAATCCCGCATTTCCGATGGCAGCGATCCGGTGGTGGAGTACTTCCGCCGCGGTTCGGCGGCCAGCCACCTCAACATTGAGGAGGATTTCGACCCGAGTCTGCTGCAGGCGCGTCACCTGCATGCCACCGGTATCCCGCCGGCACTGTCACCCAGCGCCCGCGCCTTCAGCCGCAAGCTGCTGCAGGCCATGCGCGACGCCGGTCGCAGCATATCCTTCGACCCCAATCTGCGGCCCTCTCTCTGGGACAACGAAGAGCAGATGCGCCGCGAGCTCAACGACCTCGCCGCCCTCGCCGACTGGGTGCTGCCCGGCCTGGCCGAGGGCCGGCTGCTGACCGGCTACGACACCCCGGCGGACATCGCCGCCTTCTACCTCGACCGAGGCGCCAAGGCCGTGGCCATCAAGCTCGGACCCGAAGGTGGCTACTGGCGCACCCCTGATGCCGAGGGTGAGGTCCCCGGCGTGCCCGTGGCCGAGGTGGTAGACACCGTCGGCGCCGGCGATGGCTTCGCCACCGGCTTCGTCAGCGCCCTGCTCGACGGCCTCGATGTCGCCGCCGCCGTCGCCCGCGGCAACTGGATCGGCGCCCGCGCCGTGCAGGTGGTCGGCGACATGGAAGGACTGCCCTACCGACACGAACTGCCCTGATCTACACCTTTACAAGAACAATCAAGCAGGTGACCCCATGAACGCCTCTTCTCTCGCTCCACGCCGCTGGTGGTATCTGATGCCAGTGGTCTTCATCACCTACAGCCTGGCCTACCTCGACCGGGCCAACTATGGCTTCGCCGCCGCCTCGGGCATGGCCGACGACCTGGGCATCACCCCGGCGATGTCCTCGCTGCTCGGTGCGCTGTTCTTTCTCGGCTACTTCTTCTTCCAGGTACCCGGCGCCATCTATGCCGAGAAGCGCAGCGTCAAGCGGCTGATCTTCTGGAGCCTGATCGCCTGGGGCGGCCTGGCTACCCTGACCGGCATGGTGCCCAACGTCACCCTGCTCATCGCCATCCGCTTCCTACTCGGGGTGGTCGAGGCGGCGGTGATGCCGGCGATGCTGGTCTATCTCTGCCACTGGTTCACCAAGCGGGAACGCTCGCGGGCCAATACCTTCCTGATCCTCGGCAATCCGGTGACCATCCTCTGGATGTCGGTGGTGTCGGGCTATCTGATCCACGCCCTAGACTGGCGCTGGATGTTCATCATCGAAGGCCTACCGGCAGTGATCTGGGCCTTCATCTGGTGGCGCCTGGCCGCCGAGCGGCCCAAGGATGCCACCTGGCTCGCCGCCGAGGAAAAGGCCCGTCTGGAAGAGGCGCTGAAGGCCGAACAGCAGGGCATGAAGCCGGTCAAGAACTATGCCGAAGCCTTCCGCTCGCCCAAGGTCATCCTGCTGTCGCTGCAGTACTTCTGCTGGAGCATCGGCGTCTATGGCTTCGTCCTCTGGCTGCCGTCGATCCTGCGCCAGGGTGCCCAACTGGACATCGTCCAGGCCGGCTGGCTGTCTTCCCTGCCCTATCTCGCCGCCGTGCTGGCCATGCTCGGCGTGTCCTGGGCCTCGGATCGCATGCAGAATCGCAAGCTGTTCGTCTGGCCGCCGCTGCTGATCGCCGCGCTGGCCTTCCTCGGCTCCTTCGCCCTCGGCCCTCACCACTTCTGGTGGTCCTATGCGCTGCTGGTGGTGGCGGGGGCCTGCATGTACGCCCCCTATGGCCCCTTCTTCGCCATCGTCCCGGAGATCCTGCCCGTCAACGTCGCCGGTGGCGCCATGGCGCTGATCAACAGTATGGGCGCCCTGGGCTCCTTTGCCGGCTCCTACCTGGTGGGCTATCTCAACGGCGTGACCGGCGGTCCCGGCGCGTCCTTCGGCTTCATGGGCGGCGCCCTGCTGGTGGCCGTGGTCCTCACCCTGCTCCTGCGCCAGGAACCGGTCGCTCGCGCCGCGGCGCTCAAGCCCGCCACCAGTCACTAGAGGAAGACTCGTCCATGAAAAAGAAGGTGATCCACTACAAGGCCCTGTCGCCGGTGCTGACCGCGCGATTGAGCGAGGCCTTCGACCTGGAGTACATCGACGTCAAGGCCCCGGGCGGCGAAGCCCGGTTGCGCGAACGCCTGCCCGAGGCCCAGGGCCTGCTCGGCTCCAGCTTCAAGCTGACGCCCGAACTACTGGATTTGGCGCCCCGGCTGGAAGCCATCGCCAGCGTCTCGGTGGGTTTCGACAGCTACGACCTGCCCTATCTGCAACGGCGCGGCATCCTGCTGTGCAACACCCCGGATGTGCTCACCGAAAGCGTCGCCGATGCCGCCTTCGCCCTGCTGCTCGCCACCGCACGGCGCATCGTCGAGCTGGCCGACTGGGTCCGCGCCGGCCAGTGGCAGGCCAGTCTGGGCGAGGACCATTTCGGCTGCGACGTCCATGGCAAGACCCTGGGCCTGGTGGGCATGGGCCGCATCGGCCAGGCCATCGCCCGTCGCGCCCACCTGGGCTTCGGCATGCAGGTCAACTACACCGCCCACGCCGCCAAGCCGGAGGTGGACGAACGCTTCGGCGCACGCTTCCTGACGCTGCCGGAGTTGCTGGCGAGCTGCGACTTCCTCTGCGTCACCGTGCCCCTGAGCGACGAGACCCACCACCTGTTGGGCGCTGCCGAACTGGCGCGGTTGCCAGCCCATGCCATCCTGATCAATGTCTCGCGCGGCCCGGTGATCGATGAAGCCGCGCTGATCGCCGCCCTGCAGCAAGGCCGCCTGCGTGGCGCCGGGCTGGACGTCTTCGATCGCGAACCCGTGGCGCCGGACTCACCCTTGCTGCGCCTGCCCAACGTGGTACCGACGCCACACCTGGGCTCGGCGACCCAGGAGACGCGCGAGGCCATGGCCCGCTGCGCGGTGGACAACCTGCTGGCCGCCCTGGACGGTCGCCGGCCGGCGAATCTGGTCAACCCGGAGGTCTGGCAGCACCGCGAGTGAGCCTTGGCGCTCATTTGTGGTCAGACCATTATCAGCCCAACGGAGAACGCCCCATGACCGCCTTCGACGATCCCCAAGCCTTCGTCAACCGCGTGCGCGAGCAGGCCGCCGATGCCGAGCGCAGCGGCGACATCCCCCGCCTGCTGCAACTGGTCAACGAACTGGCCACCGCCTTCGAGCGCCAGGCCCGCAGCACGGCGGCGGACAACGCCGAGGTGGCGCGCGCCGTCGAGGAGTTCGAGCGGCACGAGGGCACCTGAACCGCCGGTCCGCCCGCCTTTCGGTCGTGCGCCCTTTCGGTACCGTGACGGACCAGCGTCCCGAGGTCTAGCTCTAGTGCCCATCGCCACCCACACCCTGCTCGGCCGGCTACTCAAGCTGGTCCCGCGGGACGCCCCCGCCCCCTGGCGCTATCTGGGCGCCGCCCTGCTGATCGCCATCGCGGCCGGGATCCGGTTGAGTCTGGGCATCGACAGCCTGCCCTATCTGCTGTTCATCCCCTTCATCATGGCCGCGGCCTTCTGGTTCGGCCTGGGTCCCGGTCTCTGTGCCATCCTGCTGTCGGTGCTGCTGGCCGAGACCCTGTTCGTCAAGGCGCCGGCCTATTTCGCACTGTTCTCCGAGCGCTGGGTGTCCCATGCGCTCTTCGTGCTGGTCAACGTGATCATGGCGATGGTCTGCGCGGCCCAGCGCCGCAGCCTGGAGTCCCTCTATCGCTTCGCCGGCAATCTCGGCGAAGAGGTGACGCTGCGTACCCGCCAGCGCGACCTGATCTGGCAGGCCAGCCCCGATCTGCTCTGCACGGCAAGCCTGGACGGCCAGTTGCTGGACCTCAATCCGGCCTGGACCAGCACCCTGGGCTGGAGCATCGAGCAGCTGCACCACGAGCCCTTCATGGCCTTTGTCCACGTCGAGGATCGCGCCCGCACCGAGGCGGCACTGGAACGTCTCACGCGCGGTGAGCCGGTGTTCGGCTTCGAGAATCGCTATCGGCATCGCACGGGCGGCTATCGCTGGCTGTCATGGAACGCGGTGCTGCAGGACGGCCTCATCTATGCCGCGGTGCGTGAAGTCACCGCCATCCGCGAGCAACAGGAAGCCCTGCGCCAGACCGAGGAACAGCTGCGCCAGAGCCAGAAGATGGAAGCCGTGGGCCAGTTGACCGGGGGCATCGCCCATGACTTCAACAATCTGCTGACCGGCGTGATCGGCAGCCTCGACATGCTCAGTCTGAGACTCGAACAGGGTCGCTTCACCGACCTCGAGCGCTATGCCACCGGCGCCAAGGGTGCCGCCGAACGCGCCGCGGCCCTAACCCACCGGTTGCTCGCCTTTTCCCGCCGCCAGGCGCTGGACCCCTCGGCCACCCAGACCAACGCCCTGGTGCTGGGCATGGAAGAGCTCATCCGCCGCTCGGTCGGCCCCCAGGTCGAGATCCATATCGAATTGGCGGAGGCGCTGAACCTCACCCTGTGCGATCCCCACCAGCTGGAGAACGCCCTGCTCAACCTGTGCATCAACGCCCGGGATGCCATGCCCGAGGGTGGGATGCTGCGCATCGTAACCGCCAATCGCCGGCTCAACGAAGCCCAGGCTGCGGCTCTGGAATTGCCGCCTGGCGACTATGTGACCCTGGCGGTGCTCGATACCGGCTCTGGAATGCCGCCCGCGGTGCTGGCCCGGGCCTTCGATCCCTTCTTCACCACCAAGCCGGTGGGCATGGGTACCGGCCTTGGCCTCTCGATGATCTATGGCTTCGCCAGGCAGTCCGGCGGCGTTGCCCATATCGCCTCGGCCCCGGGCCGAGGCACTACCGTGACGCTCTATCTGCCACGCCTGGTGGAAATCCCACCGCCGTCGGTCGAGACGATGCGTACCTCGCCGTTGCGCTATCCCGCTGGCATGACGGTGCTGGTGGTGGACGACGAACCCCTGGTGCGGACGCTGGTGGACGAGGCCCTGCGCGAACACCGCATCCGCACCCTGGAGGCGACAGATGCCGCCACCGCACTGCAGGTGCTCGAATCGGATACGCCGCTGGATCTGCTGATCACCGACGTCGGCCTGCCGGGCGGGTTGAGCGGCTGCCAGCTCGCCGCCCTGGCCCGGGAGCGTCGCCCGGGTCTGATGACCCTGCTGATCACCGGCTACGCCGAGGCGGAGCTACCCGGCGAACCCCTGCCCGCCCCTGGCGTCGAGGTGCTGGCCAAGCCCTTCACTCTGGAAAGGCTCATGACCCAGATCGACCTGCTGCTGGCCGCCCGCGAACAAAAGCCGCAGGCCTGATGCCGCTCCCTTGAGCCGAGTGGGGCCGACAAACGCCACGAGTTGGTGGACAATACGCGGCTATCCCAAGGCAACCGGATCGAAACACCCGCATGAGCGATCTCTCCGCGCACACGCCCATGATGCAGCAGTAGTTGTGTCTAGGCGCTGGAGGCCGCTCTGCTGCTGGATTCGCTTTGAAAGCTGTCTAATCTGGTTTCATCGATTTGGCCGAGTTTGACCCAGTATTGGCGCGGTTTCCCGCGTTTCAATTAGACAGCTTTTCTCCCTCCTCCGGCGTTCTGCCGACACCCTATCCCCTGCCTTTCGTCATCAGCCACTCGACAAGCGAGCACGGCGCCGTACTGTATGCCTGAACAGCACGGATGCCGTCATGATCTTCGATCCCCAGACACCCTACCTCCTGAACCTGAAGGCCCAGTTCGAGAACAATCACGAGCGCCTGAACTTCCCTGAGCTGTGGCACCGCAACTGCATCGCCCTCGCGACAGGTCTGCTCCATCGCCAGTCAATCGACCATGCCGCCTGTGTCGAACGCTGCGAATTGGCTGATGCGGGACTGGAGCACGCGCTGGAGATCCATGCGACTTGGCCGCGTGGCTGGGACATCAGCCTCAGCTATGCCCTCACCTGCCAGGCCACCGGCGAGGTCTGGGCTACCGCAAGCGGATGCAGCTTTACCCGACCACAGCTTGGCTTGAACCCGGTGGGGCACTTCAGCCGACAGGATGATGGCCGCATCTACCTGGTGAACATGTTCCAGCGCGAGGCCTACGGCGTATTCGTCACGCCGACCGCGGCGCAGATCGACGGCCGGCTCTACGAGATGGTGCTGAAAGGTCGTTGGGATGGGCGGAAGGTCGTGCCGATCACTGACACGCCTGGCCCGCCGCCTGCAGCTCCCTGATGTACCCCTTCGCCTGCCGGCGCTCGGCCAGCAGCGCCCGGACCTTCACCTCTAACGTGTCCTCCCTCCGCAGTCCATCGGCCGCCCAGGCCGGCACCGCCGGCGCCTTCACCCGGCACGGCACCTGGACCGGCACCTCTACGCGCACCACGCGCGGCTCTGGCTCGGCAACGGGCTGGCCGGCGCACCCCGCCAGCGCAACCAGCATCCCCACGACGATCCACCTCATAGGCCCAGCTCCTTGTCGATGATCGCCGCAGCTGCCGCCGCCGGGTCACCCCCGGTGCGCTCCTGCTGCAGGCGGTTGGCTGCCTGATAGTCCTCGCCGGCGGTCTTGGCGGCTTGCTGCTGGATTGGCTCGGCCTTCTTGGCTCGTTCTTCGGCGGCCTTCCGGAGATCCGCCAGAGCCGAGTTCTGCTGGCCGACCTGCCCTTCCAGCGTGCTGCTGGCGGTACGGCAGGACGCGAGGGTGCTGGCCGAGGCCGTCACTTTGTCCTGTAGCTTCTCGACGACGGGTCGGTAGTGGTCGGCGGTGAGCCAGTAGGCCACTCCGCCGCCGACTACTCCGCCCAGGCCGAGCAGGACGACAACGGCGCCCGCGATGACGGCCGCCCTGTACTGCTCGAACAGCGCGCTCACGACTCACCCCATGCCGCCATGGAATGTTCCCAGTCGGGCAACTCAACGGTCTGCCCGGCGAGATGATGGGTGCAGTCGCCCAGGTACTGAATGCGGCCGTCCGTGATGAACGAATGGCAGATCAGTCCGAAGCGGCTCCGCACTACAGCCTCGAAGCCGCCGGAGGCATAGATCGCGTCATGCTCACGCTCTTCCTCATCGGTCATGACTTCCTTCCCGTCTGGCGCTCTAGTGGTGCGTGCGAGGACCGACGGGGTGAAGGTCGGGCTCTCAGGGTTGCCGTTGAAGCCCCAGCGAGGGCCAGGGCCGGTGCCGATATTGATGGAGTGCGGCATATTGCAGCCGCGGCAGAAGAATGCCAGCTGATCCGGGGACCCCTCCGGTGAAGCTAGGCAACGGGATATTGCGACGAAGGCGCCCATCACTGCACCGCGGCCAGGGCCTGGGCATAGATCGCCTCCCAGGTCTGCGGGTGCGGCTTGCCCGGGCGCCAGACGCGAGCGTAGAGATCCCAGGCTTCCTGCACCTGGCCCAGGGCCGGCAGCGGCTTGGGGTCGGTCCACAGCAGTAGCCGGGCGAAGGCCGCGGCAAGAACGTCGTCGCGCTCCAAGGCTTCGTAGACGGCTTGAGAAGTGGGCTCGACCTGGCGGGCGGAGCAGACTTCCAGGGCATAGGGCCGGCTGGACGCATGACCCAGGACGCCGCGGACTCCGCCGTTCTGTTCAAACTGGAACAAGCCCCGGGCTGGCCCGCCGATCTGGCGCCGGAACTGGAGGCGGGATTCCTGCAGACCGATAGCCAGCAGCATTACAGTGGCGCGCTTGCCGGCCATCTTGGCTGGCAGCAGTGCGAAGGCCGGAGCGATGGCGCCGGTCTGAGTGGTGTCGAGGGCCATGGTTTTCTCCAGGCATGAAAAAGCCCGCGCTCGGCGGGCTGGTTGTCCTCATGATCGTGAGGAATCAGGTGATTAGTCGGTGTCAGGTGGGGAGATTTCGCACGACCGTGAGGATTTCAGCCGTCGCCATAGCGGCTCGCGCCGCCGATCCGGACGCCGCCCCACATCAGCCAGGCGCGCCAGCGAGCGATGCCGCTCGAGCGCAGGGCGTTGAAGAAGACCCGATCGGCCTCCTCGCGCGGCAGGAGCGCGCCGCGGTAGAGGAAGTCGTGCAGCACCGCGGCGGCATGGCCGTAGGCGCCCACCAGGTCGAACACGATCGGTAACCGCGGAACGCTGGCGAAGTCGGTCTCGAAGTCCACCGGCACCGTCAGCAGGCCCTGATAGGGGTCCAGATACGAAAATGGCGCCAAAAGGCGCCATGTCTTGCGGTCGGTCTGCAGTTCGGCCTGCAGCGGCTCCGGGAATCGGTTCATGCCGCCTCCTGTGCCGGTAGTGCCGGTAGCTCGGCCAGGAAAGCATCCAGTGCCGGTATCTCGCGCTCCCCTGCCTTGACCTTCGCCAACTCCTGATAGGCATAGGCCCATACCAATGAGCGCCAGGCCCGGAAGGCCTTGCCGTCTTCCTGGAACTTAGCAACTGCCGGCTCTTCGGCGTAGCTCACCGCGGTGGCGATGGAATCATAGCCACGCGCCCGCGCTTCTCCGTCGAGGCGCGCCTGTATTGCCTGCTCGAAATAGCTCGATAGCTCGTCCAGGGCCTGCTGCTCAGTTTGAGCAGCTTGAGGCGTGTTTCCCTGCTCCAGCCAAGCCTGGTAGTCGTCCCACCAACGATGACCTTTGCTGATGTAGCAGCCGTCCGCCAGGCGCAGCACCATGTCTGCCCGGGTCGTGCCGTCGGTACTCATTACCAGTTGATAGTCACTCATAGCTCTGCATCCGCCGCAAAATAGCCGCCGCCACTCCAGTCCACATAGCAGTTAGCCGCGGCTGCCGAGGACTGGACCAATATCCGGAACCCGTTGATGTTGGGCGACACGCTGACCCCGTTGGTGCCGAAGTTGGTGTTGAGGTTTCCGGTACTCCATGACGAGTTCGATATGGTCATGGCTGGTGCCGTACGCATGGTAACCGGGAAGCTGTAGGCAAACGACTGATAGCCACCCGAGGTATAAATCGGCGTGTTGATCCCGCTTGCCCATGGCAATCCCTGCCAGTAGTAACGCTGACACAGGTGGAGCTCGAAAGCCGTCGACCGGGCGTCCCAGCCGGTGGCCACCGAACCCAACTCCAGCTGCATACGCTTGAATGTGGTGGACGACGATACCGAGACGGTGATCGTGAGATTGCCGGTACCCGAAGGTAGCGTGAGGGTGACGCCCTTCCGGCCGCTACCGGACGCAATCGTGCCAGACACGGAGGTGGTGTCCGTCGCCGCAAAGACCGCGGCCACCGTTACGGTCGCCGACGGATCTTCCACGCTGAACGTGACCGCCTTGCCAGCCAGGTAGGCCGCCGAGTCTGCTTCGACGACCTGGATGATGGCCCCACTCGCCAGCGTGATGGTGCCTCTGGAAACACTTACGGACGCCCCGTTCGAACCGGCTTTCCATCGGTCGAAGCCATACACCCCAGGGGCCAGCGATCCACCCGCAAATGCACGCTGGTTGATCACCATCCCGCCATTGATCAGGGCATTGCGCATCGCTGGCAGCCCGCTGTCCAGCGCTCCAAGGTTGACTCGGGCTGCCGAGGCAGATGAGCCGCCGGTACCGCCGGCGCTCACTGGCACGACGTCACCGGACGGCATCTGTCGGTTCCGGCCGGAAACCCGCACCAGCGGGAGCCGGGGCGCCATTACAGCACCACGTAATCGTAGTCGTCGGTCACCAGCTCGGTGGCGCTGCGAGCGCGACCCAGGCGCTGATCGATCTTGCCGGCCTGGGCGGTATCGGTGGCATCAAGCGGAGTCGCCAGGACACCGCCGGCGGTGCCAAGGTAGTAATCGGCGCCAACAGTGAGGCCCGTCAGCTGATCGTTGGTCGAATCCAGCGGCCAGATGGTGGCCGGCTGGCCGCTGGAAACCTGGGCTTTCACGAAGCCAGTGGCCACTCGGCCATTGCTATTGTCGGCCAACCGCGCCGACAGCGTGCCGCTGTTCGCGTACTCGTTGACGAAAGCACCAGCGGACAGGGCTTCGGTCGCGGGAGCCAGGCGAGTGGCCGCGCCAATACCGTCCGGCATGGTGGTCGGGTCCAGCTTGCCGCTGGAGTTCAGCGCCGGGATCTTGCCGGCATCGGCCGCCCCTGCCGATTGGGTGACAGGGGTGTACTGCTGGGTCTTGCCGTTCTTGCGCTGCAGAAGTTTGTCGACCATGGATCACTCCTAATCGAGCCAGACTGGCTCTTCGATATTGAGAATTACCCGGGTAGCGCTGACGGCCGCCCCGAGTCGAACGTCGAAGCCCGACGCCGGCGGCGTTTGAGTCAGCGCCCCGTTGGTGCCGAGCCAGATCGGCCCGGGTGTCCATGACCAGGCGGCATCTTCGACGGCGCCGATCAGCTGGATGTTGGTTGCGGTGCCGGGCGCGGCGGCGGTGAGCGCCAGGCCGAGCAGCAGGTCGATGTGATCCGCGTCAGTGGACGAGAGCAGGAAGACCTGGCCATCGAGCTCGTACACCACGCGCAAGGCGCTGAGCGTTTCCCCGGCCAAGCGCTGTACTGCGGCGCCACCAGCAGGACCAGGCGCGCCAGGCGGCCCAGGTGGGCCCTGGTCGCTGAGGGTCACCACTAGGATCTCGGCTTCGGGCTCTACAACGATGCAGTGCTCGTCTTCTACGACGATCAGGCCAGGAGAGTCGCAGCTCATGGGCAGCCCTCCAGTCCGACCTCCACCTCGCCCTGGGCGAAGCGCGTTACCGTGCCATCGGCGAAGGTGAGTTCCAGATCCCAGATGGCGCGGGTCCAGCCAAGGACAGCGGTCGCAGCGGCGCTCAGGTGGATCCGCAGCAGACCCAGGCCATCAATGACCAGCCCCCCGTTCGCCGTGGTCAACTCCAGCACTGACGCGGCGCCAATCTCAGGGCGCACCAGCAGGCGTCCACTCACGCCAGCCAGGTCTATCGGCGGAAGGTAGATCAGGCGCCCCGCGGACGGCTTGGCGCCGCTGGCATCAATGACGTTGACCTCGAGCGTGTCCTCGTCGATGACCTTGACCATATGCGGCCTGGCGCTGGCCGGATCGCGGTTTAGGTTGGGCAGCCCCACCACGCCGGCGAACCAAGCTGGCCAAGTGCCAACAAGGCCATGCCCGGGCGCCGTGATGCGCACCGGTGCCGTGGCGACGATGCCGGTGATGTCGCGGTAGATCCGGCCCGGCTGCATCAGTCGCAGGACCTTGTTAAGCGTCGTTCCCTGGATGATGCGCAGGGGAATGCAGGCCGGCGTCATGGCGCATAGTCTCCAAGATTAATAGCCAAATTTTATTTTATGGGTGCCGTCGGCCAGTGGGTTGACGTTCACGCCAGAGAAGTTGATGTTCGTATCAGAGCCGTTTACATAAACGCTGGCGGTATCCGAAGATGCGGAGAAAACTTTTCCGTCTATCGAAATAGATTTAAAGGGAAGCGTTTCAACACTGTACTGACCTCGAATTCGGTTAATTAATTGGCGATTTTCCCACGTCATAATTATCAATTCGCCAGACGCTCCATCAACTGGATTCGCGCCTTTTATTGTTGAAGCGAACGGTGGGTTAAGTGACCCTAGTTCATCTCTCCAGTACCCATATCGGTAATCATCCTGATTGGCAGATGTCAGGACGATGGATCCCCCCTCAAGCGTATCAACCCTAGCTTGAAGATCAGCCACCACAGACGCCAGATACTCGTTCTGCTGGGAAAGGGCGGACATTACGCCTGCCGTAACAGCGCAATAGATGATGCTGCCCGCCGGCCAGGCTTTGGCTACCGTGCCTTCGCGCGCTCGAGTCAGGCTGGCGGCCTTGTTCTCGACGACAGCGTCGACGATCTCCCACACCGAGGCTTGGGATGCTGAGTCGGTCAGCGTCAGTCGATAGGCACCATTGGGCAGATCAAGCGTGCAAGAGGTGGCGCCGGAGGCCAAGGCGAGAGCCTGGCTCCAGTTGTTCACGAAGTTCATCGGTATTCCTCAGTCAGATGTAACAGACAGGCCTTTGCGATCGGGCCACGGCATGAGTCACGGGGCACCAAGTGGCGTAGATCCTGTTACCGCCCTGCTCGTAGCCGAGGGGAACCACTAGCGCGGGAAGGGCCTGAGCGCCATCTGGGGTAGCGACCTGGGCGTCCCAATCCGTTTGATCAACCAGTGCTTGGGCTACGCCAAACACCTGGTTGGATAGGCGTTGAGGGATCAGTCGAAGACTCGCTGCATCTCCATTTTTCCACCACTGGGCATATCCCTTGTCGATAGAGTAGGGAATTTCACCTGGCTGGTTAGCGGCCAATGGAACAGTGGCGTAGCGTCCCCCGATGACGACGAGACCATTACTAGAACTATATGGGACGTCGACCGTGCGATTGACAGCCCGGGTATCGCCCGTGGAAAAGGCCACAGTACCGGCGGCCGAACTTCGGTACTTACCATCCTGCGTGAGCTCTTGAAGCAGTTCAGCGCTTTCCTCAATTTGCTCACTGTATTGAAGCGCCCAACTCGCGATAGGGTTACCGTCGTAGGTAATTGTCAGAACATGGACGCCTGTCATCCTCCTTTTCTGCGTCCACTTCCCTACCAGCGGCTCGTTCGGACCAAAGCTATCTGCGCCCTCGTGCTCAAGCGGAGGCAGTTGATAGGTGGTCGTCGTTTGGGCGGACAGTCGGGTCAGATGCCTATCCCCTTTTTCATCGTAGTGAATGCCCACTAGCCAACCGTTGAAACCCTGGCTTGCTGAACCACTCGCGACGGTCGCGTAGAGAAACCAGCTTTTAGGCGGATTGGGACCGTGACCAAGCGAGTAGCTCCCTGTCTCGGTGTAGTCAGCCCACCAATACTCGATCTCCTCCGCCAAAGGCATTTCGAATGCCGTACCCAGGGTCTGGGCTCGAGTGTAGAGCACAGTCAGCGCGGCTTCGCACTGCGCCCCCTTACCGCTCAGAGATAGCTCAAGCCAGCCCACCGGCCGAAAGCGCCAGGCCTGGTCGTCGCCGAAATACAGGGTCAGTTCTATAGCCGCCCGATCACCTGTCACAGTTGCATGGTGCAGCAGAGCAACAGGATCTTTGCTGGCGCCGGGAGGCTGTGTTACGGCTGGAGCACCCTGGCCCAGGTTCGGCTTTACTATCGGGTAGTTATAGGTTTCCGGCTCTCCGGAGAGCACGCCGAAACGCGCCAGCGTGATGCTCCAATCGACGCTCAGGAAGTCGAAGGTGACGCGCCAGCACGCCCCGTCCGGATCGATGTAGATCCAGCCGTTGAGCTGTCCCCCGTGCAGCTGACCCCCGCCAATGATCGCGCGGTCCCACCACTGCCAGCCGCGCTTGCTGTCCTCCTCCCTCTCTTCATCGCTGCGTTCGACGGCGGCTGCCAGCGGGTGCTTGACCAGGAATGTCGAGCCGGTGAATGAGTAGCTGTCGCGGTAGGTGTGGGGGTGCTTTAGCGTCTTGCCATTGGACAACGTGAGCTTTCCGTCCTCGACGAGCCCGTGATAGGGGCAGCCCCAAACAGGCTTCGTCATGTCGGCTCCTCGGTGGCCACAGTGCCGTTCGGGTCGGCGTACTGGAACTGAACTGTAGCGCCGTTGGCGTCCGTCATGTTCATGGTCTTGATAGCCGGCAGGATGAAGAGGCCATCACTGCTGGTGAGGCCGCTGGCGTAATACTCTCGGTCTGGCACGGTCTTGCCGTCGACCGATCTGGTCTTCTCGGTCAGCGGGCTCGCAATACCCCCGCCGGTGTTGCTCGCCGGCCTGGGCTTGAACTCACCGGTACCGCTGGCAGCGGGCACTCCCCCGCGGGCCTGCACTTCGGGAAGCGACTTGTTCGCTCTGGGCGGCGCCACCACGGCGTTGATGTCGTCCACCGTGGTGCCGCGCCGGGAGGCCTCCATGGCCGCGCCGATTCCGCGGCGTTCAGCCTCATTCGAGGTCCCAATGGCGCGCCGTGCGGTTTCCATCGCCTTGCCACTGGCGCGCCGGGCGTCTCCAAGTGCCATATCAGAGCTCCAGGGTGTCGTTCGGGATGACCACCCGGTACTCCGCGGTGGTGGTATAAGCCTGCTCATCTCGCAAGGCAGCTGGAATTTCCGGCGCAGTGACCTTCATGCGCCGCGGAAACTTCTCCAGGGTGGTGTCCTGCACGTTGCTGTACATGCCCGAGAAGCCGTCACGGTCAGGGTCATAGTCACCGCTATCAAGGTGCCCACCGAGCTGGGTGTCGAGCGCGTAGCCCCTGCTGCCGGTTCCAGGGCGACTGGTGGTCTCTGGCGGAGCGCTGAGGGCGTCCGCATCGGTACCACCGCCACGCATGACCGCAATGGTGGTAGTGATCAGGGCGCTACCTGACTCCAGGTCGTAGGCCTCCTCAAGCCGCCGGCATTTCCCAACGGCCTTCACGCCCTGATCAGCCAGGCTGAGCGTCTGGTCGAGATCTGCGCCCAGGCACATGCTGGCGGGGAAGTCCCAGCTGACAGTGCTATCGCGGTGACTGCTGAGGATTGTGGTCTGCGCCTGGTGGAGCAGCACCTCAATGGCCGCCGCACGCCGGGCAGAATTGCCAAGGTCGGTGAAGCCGTCAGTACCTCCGGTAACCTCATCGCTCTCCCATGCATCGGCCCGATCATCCTCGATCTGGACCGCCAGGCGATCGCGGGACACCTGTTCCCCGGCCTGGGCAACGCTGGTGGGCGCGTAGACCTTCAGCGTCAAGCTCTCGGTGACCTGTTGTGTCCAGCGGCGGGCACCGGTGAAGCTGGCCGACAGCAGAAGGCCCTCATAGACGTTGATCCACGGGATCCCATCGCCGCACGGGTTCGGCATGCTCAGCGGGATGGTGTAGTAGCTGCCGGCCACGAGGGCCTGGCCGCTGCCGCTTACTGCCGACTCGATCATCTCGACGTCCGGTGTGTCCGATGACTCCTTTCGCCATTGGCAGAAGCCGCCCAGGCCGCTTGCCCCGTTGGTCTCAGGATGCACCCAGGTGTAGCCGTTGCTCTGCTGCCAGAGCCGGGCGTAGCGATAGCCACCCTCGATCTGGACGACGTTGGTCAGCCGATCCAGCTGCGCGAGCTCGACGCGGATGCTCTGGTATATGGTGGTGCCGGCGCCGAACTCAAATGCCGGCGCCTTTGCGAACCAGGGCGTGACCCGCAGCGCGCCGGCGGCCGAGGCTTCCAGGCTCGATGGGATGGTGCCCAGGCGCTCGCCCGCATAGTCCCAGCGGCTGCGCCCCTCGGTGGGCTCGAACACATCATCCGACCAGTAGCCGCCGATCAGCGCATCAATGTCAGCGATGGCCATGGCCTCGACCCGCTTCTGCAGCTGGTCGCTGCAGTTCAGGGTCAGCAGGCGCTGGGTGGCATCGTAGGAAGGATCAGAGACCTGGCCGGTGTAGCGCCGGGACTGCGTGACCACACCACCCTGCTCACTGACATAGTCGAGCGTCACCGGGCGGCCGATCCAGTCGGTGGGCACGACAGGCCCCGGCGGCAGGAAGATGATCACGGTGGCCAGGCCAGCGGCGCCCTCCTCCCGGTCCACCGATACCGAGCCGGTCAGCTGCGCGGAGTAGTCCACGCCACCGATCATCAGCAATAGCCGCCAGGTGAAGGACAGCGCCGGCGCCACCGGTACCGGAGGATTGGGACCAGGATCATCGCCCTGGCCTGCCCCTCCAGCGTTCAGCGGCTGGGCATTCAGCGGGTAGGCGTTGAGCATCACGCCTCCTCGGCGGTCAGTGTCCAGTCAAAGGTTGCGGCGCTGGCGTCCATCGCCTCTTCACGGTCGACGTAGACACTGAACATGGGCATCCACTGCACCTGGTAGAGCGTGGCGCCATCGACCGGGGTCACGGTGGCCACCTGGCCGGCCACGCCGGCCGGGGTCGTGACCCACTCGGTGTCGACAAGGGCCAGCGCCCAGGGCGCGACGTCAGGCCGCGGGGTGCTGGTCAGGGTGAAGCTGGTTCCGGTGCCCCGGATCGAACGCGGCTGGGTGCAGCGCAGCTCCAGCGGCTGGTCGAAGTTCAGGCCGTCCAGGCCTGGGCCCATCCACCCGCTTCCGCTGACGGTGATAGCGGTCTTGGACCAGTGACGCATGTTCACCAGCGCGCCTTGGCTCAAACGAACCCGGGCGCGGCCTTCGGCGCCGACCTTGTACTGCTGGCTTGGCGGCCCATCATGGGCAACCAGCGGGATTCCGCCGAGCATCACGCGCGCAACGGCCATAGCGACTCCAGTCAAGAAAAAGCCCGCGCAAGGCGGGCCAGGTTATCCACGTGTCCGGGGTCGTCCGAACTTCTTCCGAGCGATCTCCAGCTCGCTGCGCTGGCTGGCCGGCACCGACACGGTCAGGCTGTCACCGCCGGGCAGCGCCAGATCCATGGTGCCGAGGAAGGCCTGGTCGCCACCCTGCAGTAGCGCTGCCGCAACCGGGGGAATTGTCGGCACCCGACCTACCGCTCCGCCGGTAGCGAACCGCGGCAGGCGCCTGGCGTTCAGCTGTTCCAGCAGATCCGGGCCGTAGTGCCGCACCGCAGCCGCACGCATGACGAACTCCCCGTTGGAGAGGCGCGCCAGGATGCTGTCCGAGGTGCCGGTGCCAGGTCCGGAGATTTGCCCGCCAGTGGCGAAGCCAGGAACTGCTGCGGCTGGGTCTCCAGCAGCGACGGGGGCCACCACCGGAGTGATGACAATCCTCGAAGCTGCGGTGATCCTCTCAATGAGCGCCTGCATGTCCGCCTGGGCTTGCGCGGCAGCCTGTTGATCCAGCGTTGGCTGCACTGTTACGCCGAGTCCCTTCAGGCTTCCAGTCAAGTCCAGCGGGGTGCCCATCAGCCCCATCGACTTCATGTTGTCGGTAGGTGGAAGCAGATTAAACGTCAGATCAACCGTGGCCTCGCTGCCGATCTTCTTCGCCAAGGCCCGCATGTCGTCTAGCAGCTTGTTCGCGGCCTCATCACTCATGAGCGGGGTGACTTGGATGTTTTGCAAGCGCGAGGCCTCCTGCTGCAGCTCCACCAGCTTGTTGCGGATGCTGTCCAGCTTGGCGTCGGCCTGGCTCTTCTCCAGGTCGTTGGCCCCGAGCTCAATGGCCTGCAGCTGCTTGGCGAAGCCTTCCAAGCCATAGGTGCTTTGGCCGGCCTTCTGCATATCCAGAAGCATTTGGCGCGCCGCCTCGGCCTGCTCCATGGCCGTCTTGAAGTCGCCATTGCGCAGGGCATTCTGCGCCGACACCTTCAGATCCTGGGCCGCGCCATAGCTAGGCTCAGCGGTACCGTTACGCAGCTGCGATACGGTGGTCGAGTACTTCTTATTGATCCCCTTCCGCTTTTCGCCGATCGCCTCAATCTTGGAAAGCTGTTCTTGCTCCAGCTTTTCTTGAGCCGCGAAGTACTGCTTGGCATCCGCCAAAAGCAGATTCAGGCCTGCTTTCTGCTGCGTCCGCCTGCTTACCAGCGCCTCAGCATTGGCCTCAAACAAGTCCTCCTGCTGCTTTTTCTCAAGAGCTGCTCGCTCAGCGGCCGCAGTGCGGGCATCCTCGGTCAGTCCAGTCATCTCGGTCAGCAACTTCTGCCGATAGGCCTGATATTGCTTGAGCAGTTCTTCGTTTTGTTCCTTGCTTCTAACCAACGCGGCGTCATTGCCACTTATCAAAGCCCCGAAGAAACCTAGCGGGTCAGACGTAGGCCCTGGACTTTGGATAGCCTGCTTAAGCTGTTCGATCTGCTTATCTACTGAATCCATCTTGGCTAGATTGCCGGTGATCTTCGCCGCGTTATAAGCAATGCTTTCGCCGAACTTTGCAAAACCGGCTGCGCCTTTTACGCCCCAACTAGCCAGCTGAACTAGAGCCGACGCGAGAGCCACAAGCCCTGCTTTAACTTCAGGGTCCTTCACAACCTCTGTTAGCTCCTTGATCTGGCTGATCAAAGGACTCAGGTCAGACGATCCCACGGCCGCATTCAGCGCATCTCCCAGCTGGGTCATGGCGCCGCCTACCGTCTCCGGCATTTTCGCGGCCTCTTCCCTCAGGGTCTCCAGCTGACCCGAGAGCGCCTTGGTCACAACGGAGGCGGTCAACATGCCGTTATCGGCCATGTTCTTGAGCGCGCCGGTGGTGACACCCAGGCCCTTTGCCAGGGCCTGCATCAGTCGCGGAGCCTGATCTGCCACGCTATTGAACTCGTCGCCACGCAGCGCACCGGAACCCAAAGCTTGAGCAAACTGGGTCGCACTGTTGGACGCTTCCTCGGCTGATGCTCCTGAAACGCGGAAGCTCAGCGCTACCGCTTCGACGATCTGGAGCGTCTGCTTCTGAGTGGCACCCGCCTCCTTCATAGGCGTGTTGATCCGCGTGAACAGGTTGACCATCGAGGCCAAGGGTACCGCCGCGCGGGCCGAGATCTCCCTAAGCGATTCCTGCGCAGTGTTGAACGCTTCCTGGCTGCCCGTCGCAAGCCTGAGTCTCGCATTCATAAGCTGGTAGGCATCGGTCATCTTGGCAATCTGGGCGACGGCGGCGATACCGGTAGCGCCAGCGATTAGCGCGCCAGTGCCAACGTCGGTGACCTTGAAGCGCGAGGTGGTGCCCTGAAGGCTATCCATCTCAGCCTTCGTTTCCTTGATCCGCCGTGTCAGCGTCTGCTGTGCGATCGCCAGTTCGCCAGCACTGAGCGTCCCGGAGCGCTTCAGGAGATCGTATTGCGAGCGCAGGTTGCCGATCTCGCTGCCAAGTTCGCGGTAGCGATTTACACCCAAGCTCTGAGCGGCGGACTGCAAGGCACTCCCTCGTTCGGCAACACCTAGCCGAGTGCTGAGCTGCGCGCGCAGGCGGGCCTGCTCCGCCGCCAGCTTGGTGGTATCAACGCCGGCAGCCTGCATCTCAGCACGCATCGCGGCCAGCGTAACGATTTGCTTTGCCTCTGCGCGCTCAAGTCGCTGGAGCTCTGAAACTGAGTCGCGATAGGACTGCTGCAGAGCCTTGCTAGGCGCTACGGCTGTGGCGATCTGGTTGCCAAGGTCTCGAATGCGGTCGCGAGCAGAGCTGGCGGCTTTCTGGGTCCCCTCCAGCGAGGTCTCCATATCGCGAAAGGCATCGATCCGCTGCAGAGGCTTCTGCACCTCTCGCACCAGAGCCTGGTATTCCTTGCGGAAGCCACTCAGATTCGTCTGAGCGCCGCTCACATCGGCCTGCAGCCGCAGTTCTACGTCAGTCATATCAGGCCTTTAGGGAGCGGAGAAAGAGTCGCCATGGGTAGCTGAACGCTTGGTGATGGCCCAGGCGGATGAGCGTGCAGACGGTTTGATCTAGCTGGTTTAGCGCTTGGCGCGGAGTGCCTCCAGGCGCACCAGCATCCCGAAAAAATCCGGGTTCATCTCCTTGCACGCCTTGATGACCTGCTCCAGTTGGCTGGGTCGCATTGCATCAATCTGATCAGCGGTCAGAGATGTCATTTGCACCAGATCCTCTAGGCGGACGTCGCTGAAAAGCTGCAGGTTCACCACATCTTCACCGATTTCGGCCATAAGCATCTGGCGGACGCCGGCCACTGTCAGCTCACGGACGATGATCTCTTGGCCGTCCATGTTCAGGACGCGACTACTGGAAAGCTCTGCCATGCTTTTCTCCGGGCAATAAAAAACCCGCCTTAAGGCGGGCTCTATAACACTGTTCTATTTTACCGGCGTTGCCAGGTATCTACGCTGCCAGCGCATCCATTACGGTCATACGTTACGGCAGTAGCCGACTTATAGTCACTACTCACTTTCACATCTGTTCCGGCTCCGCCGCGGCCTCGCCTCGGGTCGTCGTTTTGGATGCTAGCCACCTGGCTACGAGTCATGCCAGACACGATCTCCTTGCGGACTTTTGCGGTACGCAGATCCTGGTCGTTTAGGCCGGTATCGCAATCTGGCCTGATTCGGCTGGCCCCTACGACTGTAACGCCACCGCTCGCTGTTGATGGAGGGGCGCCGTAATAGGCCTGCCCATGCGTCCGGTAAACTCGCCGCTCTGCCATCACCGTTTCCTCGCCTGCCGAACTGATAGTCGGATTGCGAGCGGACACGACCTCGTCAAGCGCATGGTTGTCTGGACAATTTGCGTGCGCAGTGAAGGTGATCTTTCCTTTGGCATCAACGCACTTAAAGACGCTGGCGGCCTGTGACATACCGGCGACTAGCAGAAGAGCTACAGCAATTAGAACCACTCTCATGGGCATCCCTCCCGAAAACTGTGAGGAATGTATCACTTTCACCAAAATCCAAAACCCAGGTTGCCCTGGGTCTGGATGAGCGGTCTTAGGTCCCCGCCAGGCGTGACCGTCAGACCTCTTTGCGGATCCGGCAGTACTTCGACAGGCCGGAGCCCACCTTAGACGAGTCCAGCAGCACCTTGGCGGTGGTCTCGGCGCCCATGAAGTCCTCGGTGTTGATCCAGTCGAAGCTGGACGCCGGGTTCAGGCGGACACGGAAGTAGCGTGCCTCGATGCGCTTCTGGGTGCCGGCGGCGTTCTCACCCTCAAACAGGAATTCGAAGGTCTTACCGCTGTTGGTCAGCGCCTGGACGACGTCCACGGTTGCCGAGGTGTAGCTGACCTTCACGCTGTAGGGCGTGGTGCCGGCCGCCTTGATGGCCGCCTCCAGAGCGCCGCCCGGTACGGGCTCGATGCCGCTACCGGTCATGACCCAGTCATCGTCTTCCTTGAAGGTGGTCGAGCCGGTGCCGGCCGCCACACTGGCGATGGTCAGCGGCATCTGAGCCAGGGCAATGGTGCCATCGACGCCGGCCAGGTGGGTCTCGTCGGTGATGGTCGTCGAGGGCACGCTGGTGGTGTCACCCCAGACCAAGGCGCCCAGCACCCAGGTGTAGAGCTCGCGGAAGTTGACCGACAGGCCCACGCTGGTGACGCGCGACACCGAGTCGTACTCGCCGCCCTGCGGGGTGGTGGTGTCGGCCAGGGTGATGTCGTTGGTTTCTACGGTGTGCTGGATAGTCGAGACCAGGCCGCACTTCTGGAACGGCAGGTTGGTTCCGGCCTCGCGAGCCTTCAGCCAGCCGCCGATAACGAACGTCTCTTTCTTCTGCGCCATGTTATTTCTCCTTCGAGACGTCGGCGGTGGGGTTTTCGATCACGCCGGCGTCCTTGAGCCAGGCGCGCTGCGCAGCGGTCACCTTGAGGGTGTCGCCGGGCTGCAGCTCTTCGCCTGCATGGGTGTGCGGCTTGATCAGCTTGACTTCGTAGCGGCGCTCTTCGGCTTCGGCCTTGAGTTCCTGGGTCTTGGAATCGGTCATGGGATGCGGCCCTCGATGACGGTGTGGAGGTAGATGGGGATCAGCACGGCGGCGGCGTTCATGCCATCGCCAGGCGGGTAATGCGTCGGCGCACCGAGGGTGATGCTGGAGATGTGCGGCCGACCCCATGGCAGCAGCACGCCGGGAATCGGCGTCAGCGCCTGCAGCAGGTCCAGTTCCAGCTCATCCAGCACCGCTTCGTAATCCTCGACTTGGGTGGAGACGGCGCCGACGATTTCGTAGCCGCGCACCAGCTTGAGCGCCCCCGGTCCTGGAGTCGGCGCCTGGTCACGGCCTGGCTGGACGACGATCAGGGGAAAGGCACTGCCCTTCTCCTTTACCAGCTCATTGAGCCAACCAGAGCGGACATTGGCGCCGGCCTCGGTGCGGTAGTCGTTGGCAGGCGTGATGGTGCCCAGCCGAGCCAGCAGCGCGTGCCGGATCAGCGTCAGCTTGTTCGCCATGGATCAGGTCTCGGGAGTGGTTATAGCCATGATTTCGTAGCCGTCATCGCGGGCAATGTCGTCGACCCGGTAGCGGGTGCAGCCGATGACGAAGTGCGCCCCGCGGTTGGCGGCCGGAAGATCCTTGACCAGCCAGGTGATGGCGGCCTGGCCGGTCAGGAAGATCCCGTCCGGGCCGTTCTGCTGGAGGTTGCGGTCTACCCGGAGCAGGATGCCGCGCACCGGCGGTGCCTCGGCTTCCAGGTAGTCGCCCCGGGAGTCGGCAAGACACCGATGCCCGATGGTCTCCATCTGCTCGATGAGCTTGCCGAACATCATCACGCCACCGCGGTGACGGAGGTGCCGTCCAGGCGGACGCGGCCGACAGCCGAGGGGTTGGCCGCGACCTCGGTGACCACGCCGATGCGGAACAAGCCGGAGGCGGAGACGTTGGTCGCCATGCGGCTGGTGCCGTTCATGTAGATCACGTCGCCGATGGCCCAGGCCTGGGCGCTGATCTTGTCCAGCTCGAACACGCCGGTGGTCTTGAGCACCACGTCCTTGCCCTCGGCTTCAGTGGTGGCCGCAACGCCAACCAGGCCGCCGACCTTGTACAGATCGCCGGACACGGTGCCTCCGGCGGGGGCCGGCAAGGTGATGCAGTCGCCGGCTTGAATGAAGTTCTTCATGGAGCGTTCCTCTTGGATGCGAAGGGTTCAGCAGGGGCGCCCGCAGGCACCCTCGCCTATCAGTTGCCGGGGTTCTTGTAGGCGCCGCGGTAGTCGATCCAGGCCGCGCCGAAGACCAGCCGCGCCTTGACCTCCAGGCCGTCCACCTCGAAGCCCTCGCGGGTCTCGGTGAACACGCCCTGCTCGCCTTCCAGGTAGGCGTACTCGAAGGTATCGACCAGGCCAGGGGTGGCGATCAGGAACCACTGGTTGCCGGGGATGCGGGCATCGACGATCACGGTCAGCTGGGCATTGCGAGGGTCGTTGATGTCGCTGTTCTTGGCCGGCACGTACAGCGAGCTGGTGTACTGGTAGGCCTCCAGCTCTTTGTCCGGGCCCACCACCAGGTACTTCGGCTCCACGTTGAGGAACTGGCCGGCCTTGGACTTCTGCTTGCGCAGCGCGGCGCGGGCAGCGGCCAGGGTGGTGGCGTTGATCGGGCCGCCGCTGGCCGCCACGTTGCCGTGGGAGGCGTCGAAGAACGGCTTGCCGTCGGTGAAGTTGGCGTTGCCCAGGATCAGGCTCCACACCGCATCGCTCTCGGTCTGCGCAGCGGCGGCGCCGAGCGCGGTGGGGATCCGGGTGAACACGCCCAGGTCGTCGTTGACGATGGCTTCCCAGGTGATGGCGATGATCTTGCCGTACTTGACGACGCGCAGCGGGGCGCCCTCTTCGTCCAGGGTGCCGTACTTGTACTCGCCGTGTTCCTTCACCTTTTCCAGGGCGGCAATGTCGCCCAGGGCAGCGCGGGTCACTTCGCGGAAGTCCGGCACGGTGGTCTGGCGACCCAGGACGCGCCAGGTCTGCGGTGCCAACTCATAGCCAGCGCGCAGGGTGCGGTTGACGGTGTTCCCCAGCAGCAGCGGGAAATCGCTAATGGTGTGCATGCCGGCGGCGCGTACCGCCTGGCGATCGCAGCCCAGGGCGGCGCGGGCGACTTCCTGAGCGGTCATCCCGCGAGCGTTGCCGCCGGACAGGGTGACGAACTCGCGAGCCATGTCCACCAGGCGCATGCCGCGGAACTCGCGGGCCGCTTCCGGCAGCTGGGCGCTGGCATCGCAGCGATGGATCAGCGCGGCCTGCATGGCATCACGCTTGGCATTCAGCACACCGGTGTCGGTGGTGCTGGTCACAGTGGCCTGGCTGTTGCGGCTCTGACCCTGCTGGGTCTGCTGACGCTCGGCGACCTTGTCGATCAGGGCAGCGCTGGCATCAGCCACCGACACGCCGCGCTCGATCAGGCCTTCGACATCGTCATCGCCCAGGCCGACCTTGCGCGCCATCTGGCGGATGGTCAGGCAGCGCTTGCGCTCGTTCTCGATCGCTTGCTGCTGCTCGGCTTGGCGTTGCTGCTCGGCCGCGCGCTTCTCTTCTTCGGTCATCACAGGTTCCTCTTGGGTGGTGGCCACGGCGGCCGGTTGCTCGGCAGGCGCTTGGGCCTCCCGGACATTGAATTGGGTTTGGAAGCGGGGCCCCTTGTACTCGGCGGGGTTCTCCGCGTTGCGGGTCTTGGCTCCGTCGTCGAAGCCGATCGGCACCAGGGAGAGCTCCAGCGGCTCCCAGTCCATTGCGCGGTAGGTCGGCAGCTTGTCGTCTTCCGCCTCGATCACCTCGTAGCGGTGCACGGCGTAGCCAACGCTGATGTTGCGGAGGATTCCGCTCTTCACGTCGCGGAAGATGGGCTCCACTTCCTCGCGCTCGCTGAAGCGGACCAGGGCCCGGCCTTCGCCGCCCTCGATCCAAGCGCGCTCCACCACGCCCAGGACATCGTCAAGGTCGTAGGTGCTGTGCGTGTTGAGCAACGGCGCGCCGTTGTTCAGCCGCTCCAGGCGGACCGAATCGGGCGACAGGTCCAGCTCCTCCATGTAGCTGCCCACGTCCCAGGCCCAGCGGCGGCCTTTGGCGCCGGTGGTCCATACCAGCTCGACGGTGCGGGCCTCGGTATCAACGGTGCCGGGGCGCACCGCGGCCCGCAGCACCCGCAGCGGGGTCTCATGCGTCTTGGGAGTCAGTGCTTCCGGCATCGGATTTACTCTCGTCGGTTTTGTCATCGGTGGAATCGGTGCTGGCATCAGCCGGGGTGGCGGCGCCAGCGGTGGCCACGCGGCGCGGATCGCAGTCGAGGATCAGGCCGTGCTTGTCCAGCAGGGCGTTGTTCTTGGCGATCTGCTCGGCGTGGGCGTCGGGATCGGTCACCCCGAGCTCCCGCAGTCCGTCCTGCCAGGTGGTCAGGCCGTTGCGGATGCGTTCCTTGAGGTTCTCGGTCTCTTCGCTCGGGTTCACCATGTCGCGGCGCGGCGGCACCCACTCGGCGCGGGCATCCTCGAGGACACCGCCCGGCAGCAAGGCCTGGGCCTCCATGAACCAGCGCCAGACGCCCTCGCACAGCTGCGGAATCAGCATCCGCCACTGCCACACGTCCACCCGGCGGGCGAAGTGCAGCCAGCCCATGCGGCCACTGGAGAAGTTGACGCCCTTCAGGTCGCCGGCCAGCAGCTCGTAGGGGACACCCAGGCCCACAGCGATCGCGTGGAGGCTCTGCCAGCTGTAGGGCTGGTACCCGTTGAAGGTGGGCGGAGTGCCGAAGCTGACGCTTTCGCCCAGGCCCAGCTCCTGCACGATGCCGGGCTCGACGTGGTCGATCAGCGGGGACTTGGTATTGCTGGTCGCCTGTTCGCCCTTGGTAACGAACGCCGCGAAGCAGGCCGCGATCTTGGCCTGCTCCATCACGGCGTCTTCCATCTCGTCCAGGCTGCGCATCCGCTGCATCACTGGCGCGAACCAGGTGAAGCCGCGCGCCTGGCCCGGCCGCTTAGGCAGGTACAGGTGGATGACGTCTTCCGCCGGCACCCGCTTGGAAGTCAGGGATCCCCAGGCAGCGTTGGCGCCGGGATGCTCGTCGAAGAGCCAGTAGGCGACCCGGCGGCCAATGACGTCGAACTCGACGCCTTGGATGACCCGGTTCGCGCCGATCGGGCCGTCCTTGCTCTCGTCGAGGAAGTCAGCCTCCAGCATCTGGATCTGCAGGGGGACCGGCAGGCCGTCGGAGCTGAAGCGGCGGCGCCGGCGCAGCAGGACCTCACCATCGCCACCAGCGGCCTCCACGCCCTTGTGCTGCAGGCCGTAGAAGTTCTCCAGGCCGTCGGCATCGCAAAGCGTGGTCTCCGCCCAGGCGCGCCAGAGGTCGCCCAGCTTCTTGTTGGCACGGTCGGATCGGGCCAGGGGCCGCGGCACTATGCCGGCGCCGACCACGTTGTCAGCGATGCCGGTGATGGCCCGCTCGGCGTAGGGGTTGTTCCGGCGCAGGTCGCGCGCGCGGTTACGCAGCTTGGCCAGGGCCGGAGCGTTCTCAGCGTTGGCATCAGTGCCGGTGCTGCGCCAACCCTCATTACGGCGTCCGCCGGCGGCGCCTTCGAAGCGCCGGGTCAGCATGTCGCGCACGGTATCGGCGCGGGCTTTCTTCAGGCGCTGCTCAGCGCGCTTCGCAGCCAAGCCGGGAAACCAGTCGTCAATCACACCCATGTCAGTGGCCTTTCGAGAAGGAGGCGTAGCGCCGGCGGTCGTTGGGTACCTGGTTGCCGCCCAGATCGCGCTCCATGAGCGACAGGATGCGCATCATCTCGTCGAGCGATCGGTAGGTGACGCGCCGGCCGTTGAAGTCCACGGTCAGCGCGCCATTGGCGATCGCCTCCTGCAGCGCCTGGTGCTGTTCGCGGGTGAAGGCCATGGTCATCGGTTCCAGAAGTCAGATTTCTTGCGTGCCCGCTCGCGGGGCTGTTCGGTTGCAGCGGTGTCGCCGCCGGCTTCGGGGGCGGCCACTAGGGCGTTCAGGTCCAGGCCGAAGCGCTGCTGGCTGATACGCAGCGCGGCCAGGGAGTAAACGAAACAGTCGCCCGCTTCGTTCCGGCGGCCTTTGTTGTCCCAGCGGTACTGCTGCACGCCACCGACCAGCTTCAGTACCTTGCTCTCGGCGGTCATCTGCTTGACCTCAGCCTCATCGCAGATGAGGTCATTGGCTGGCAGGTGCACCACTTGCGGCTGCGATACGCCGGCCTGGCTCTTCGCCACGTCCAGCGGCAGCCGGAGGCGGCTGTAGATCAGCTCTTTCGCGTTGTCGGTACCGACCGTGGTCAGGTAGACGCCGTGCTTGTTGCGCTTGGTCGGGAAGCTCGCGATCGGCTTGCCGTAGATCGGCGCGCCGATGATGGGGATCATCCAGAGCACCCCGTTCTTCTTGCTGTCGTCGCACACCTGGTCCATGTAGTGGCCACCGGCGTCCCAGCACCAGCGCTCGACCTTCATCACCAAGCCGTCGGCCCTGGTGAACTGCCGGTGCAGCTCCAGATCGCGCTTGCGGCGCAGCTCTTCGCCACCAGGGTCGCCCATCAGCACGAATCGATAGACCAGCCAGCACTCCTCGTTCGGGCCCCAGGCCCAGACGCGGCCTTCGTAGCGGTCGTCCTGGGTGTCACCGCCGCCGGTGAGCGCCACGGCCTGCGCCGGGATCTCGCCCTGCCAGACCTCACGGCGGCCCAGCAGCGTGTCCCACTCCAGTCGCTCGCCCTGGTCTTCCTCCCAGGTTTCGCCCAGGGTGGTGTTGACGAAGGTCTTCAGGTCGCTGCGGCTGCCCTTGGCCTGGAGGAAGTCTTGGGCAATGCGGCCCCAGGACACGAAGAAGCTGTAGGCCGTCCAGATATGGAAGCTCAGCGACTCCGGAGTCGGGATCGGCTGGCCCTCGGCGTCGAAGAAATCGAAGCCATCGCGGGTCCAGATGCCGGTCTTCTCACATACCCAGCGCGCCACGCGCTGCGCGTCGAGCGCCTCCGGATAGCGGATGATGCAGCCGGTCACCTCGCAGACGTACCAGGCGTCGTCGGGTTTGTCCGGGTCCCATTTGATGCCGAAGGAGCAGTCCTTGCCGCCCCACTTCAGGTACTGCTCGGCGCCACAGTGCGGGCACGGCAGGTGAAAGCGGAACAGATGCGGTGATTTCTGGACGGCGCCCTCGATTTGGCAGCCACCCCGGTCGATGGGGCCGCGTAGCTTCGGTGTGCTGCCTCGAATCGACTTCGGGAACGTCGAGCCCTCAATCCGCTTGTCACCCAGGACCAGCGGCGAGCCTTCCTTGTCGATGTCGTGGTCAAAGGCCGCCAGTTCGTCATAGATGACGGTGTCAGCGGAAATCGCCCGGTAGTTCTTGCCCGCAGCGCCGCCGCGGCACCAAAGCTGCTTGCCGTGGCTAAATTTCTTGATGTCGAGCGTGTTGTCCCGGTGCTTCTTGCCGTGCCAGGGCGCCAGCTCCCGGACGGCGCCGACGTCGCGGATCATCGTCTCGATCTCGGACTTCATGAAGAGGTCCGCACTGCCATCGTCAGGCAGAAAGAACGCGATGTGCCGGCGCTTGTGCTCGATCTGGTACGCCGAGGCCGCCAGCAGCATCTTCGAGTAGCCCACCCGGGCCGACTTGATCACGTTGACCACCCGGATCTCATCGTTCCCCATCGCGTTGAGGATGGCCACCTGGTAGGGCAGCGTCTCCCAGCGGCCTTCCTGGTAGGACGACTCGCTGGAGAGGTAGAAGTGATCGTCCGCCCAGGCCACCGGCGTCTGAGGTGCATCGCGGCGCAGAGACAGCAGGCCGGCAGACATCGCCGCCTGGCAGGCCTCAATCTGCGCTGTCGATAAACTCGTCATGCCACTCCGGTAGGCGTTCCGCCGCCTGGGCGATGGTGTTGCGCGCCTTGGTCAGCTCTCGGCCAATGGAGTCGAGCTGACCCGGGGTGAGGTCGGGATGTCGACGGCGCAGCGTCATGACCACCGTGTCGAAGATCGAGCCGGCGGCCGGGATGAATTTGGCAAACGCGAAGGTGATGAAGTCGGCCGGTATCAGCCGCTTCTTGGTCACCTCGTTCTTGAGTTCTTGGGCCTCTGACTGGGCCGCGGTGAGCCGCAGACGCTCTTGCGTCAGCCGGTACTCGATGAGCGGGTCGATGTCGCCCTGCTCCGGGTCCATTTCCGGTTTGACCTGGCTGTTTCCCAGCCCCCGAAGGTGCCGGATGTAGGCCAGCCGGCAGGCTTCGATGTCGTACCCGCCTTTTCCCTTGGAGCCAGGCAGGACGCCGTCTGTAAGGAGATTGCGCACCTGCCGATCGCTGAGATCGAGGTGCTTCGCCACTTCGATCTGAGTCGCCATGAGATGCCCAACCGGAACCGGAAACGGAAGTCCTGGAAAAAGTCCGTGAATAGAGAAAAAACGGGGCTCGAATCACCCCCAATGGGCCCTCCCCCGGGAAGGACCCAAGACCCCACCCAGCACCATAGTGGTGCGTCGCTATCGACGGCGGGTGCGCAGGGCCTGGGCCATGGCTTCCTCGAAGTGGAACGCGAGTCGCTCATTGGCGACGCGCTCACCAATGCCGAAGAAGTCCAGGCGCTTGCGATAGGTCGGCTTGTCGACGAAGGCCAGGAAGATGCTCAGGTCCTCGCGCTTGCGACCAGTGCGTCGGGCTATGCCGATGGGCTTGCCAGCCTTGGTCAGCACGAAGAACGACTGAGCGTTGCGCTTGGCCAGGCTGCGCTTGCTGTCGGTGGCATTGGCGTTGTAGCCCGTCTCACCGAAGCCTCGGATGCCTGACAGCGCCTTGGTCAGCTGCCCGCGCTTGATGTTGCCGTACTGATCGAGGTCAGCCCCTGCGCCTGGCACCACGTACTTGCCGGCGGGCAGGATGCCTCGCGCCCGCAGCATCGCTTCACTGCGCTTGTCAGGGCGATCGCCGCCGTAGACCTCAGGTGCCAGCCACTTGGTGGCAGGCGATGACTTGTCCGCCTCGTCCTTGATCCACACCCTGGCCAGCAGCCTGTCCTTGCGAGCAGGGATCAGGCGCAGGCTGTTCAGCGTCCATTTGGTGGGGCGGTCGAACACCGTGGGCATCTCTGCCTCAATGGCGGCCTTAACATCCTGGGCAGTGCGGGTGAGCGCGAGCGCTGTAGCGAAGGGGATCTGCCGCTGCTCAAGTTCGGTCAGCTCGGAGAGCTGGTCAGTCAGGCCCTGAGCAGTGATCTTGATCACGCAGCCAGATCAGGCATCGCCCGATCGCGCAGCGCATTGGCCAACGAGAAGTGATTGCTAGAAGCGATCAGGTTGGCGCCAGGCCGTGTAGACCGTACCGGCTCATACGCACGCCAGAGGGCCATGACCAGCCTGAACTTTGCCGAAGCCACTGCCGGCAGATCACGGCAGATGTAGCTGGCTCGCGCACTGAGTCCGATGCATTGATCGAGGCGAGTGAGTGTCAGTGCCAGGCCGGCGATCAGGGCGAATGCGATGCTCCGGAAGCGTTGGGAAACCATGGCGCTACTCCTTGTCGTTGTGCAGCTGCTGCTTGAGCGCGTAGCCCATCAGCGGCCAGACCTTGTTGATGGCGTTGGTGCGGGCGATCTTGCGGCCGACCTCGGCGTCGAAGTTCTCCGGGCTGGCGCAGGCGCTTTCGCCGGTTACCGTGAAGCCGTTCTGCAGGATCAGCACGCAGAAGGTCAGCAGGTCCAGCTGCTCGGGCGGCTGAATTACGCCGCCCTCTTCGATGGTCAGCGCAGCAGCACCGGCATAGCCATCGCCAGCGGTGAAGTAGTGCTCGCTGAGGATGTTCGCTTCGATGTCGGCCGGAGTAACGCGCGGAGCGGTCAGGCCTCTGGATTGGATCTCTTGCTCAATGCTTTGGTCGTCGCTCACAGGAAAGTCTCCGATAGATGAATTCGTGACATGTCACGTTTAGCTGCCCGCGATATGGCGGCCGATGTAGATGCCGATGGTCACCGATACCGCAATGACGGCGAGCATTTGCCAGATCGCTCCAGCGGATGGCCGCTCGCCGGGACCAGCAAGTCTGGTACGGAATGCGTACTCGACCGTGGGAGGTGGTGGCGGGGCAGACGGTCGTTCGCCCCAGCCTTTGACCGGGATATCAATGCGATCCCGATCCTGCCAGCACCCGTCGGCATCGCCGGAGCAGCGTGGCCAGGGCTTTTCTGGCTTGATCATGGATCACCCCACGGATCTTCTCCTGCCAGGTCCGCGTATACCTTTCGGAGGTCAGCGGTGATTTCCGGCAGCAATCTCCTCAATTGATCGACATGAAGGTGATCAGGCAGCGGCATATCAAGGACTGCACCCAGGTTGAGCAGGCGTTCGATCTGCTCACCCAGATATTCGATAGTCTGGCCGTTGCTCACGGGTAACCCTCCAGCGGCGGCTTATCGCCACCCCACTGAGCGGGCAGAGTGCAGGATGAGACCTGCAGGCGGTACAGCTTGGCCGGCAGGTCCATGGCGCCGGACTCGAAGCCGGGCGCAGCGACATACACCGTCTGGGTGCCGGACCGGCACTCCCAGGTGCGGCCGAAGTAGCCGAGGCCTGTGCCGAACACCAGCAGAGCAATGCAGGTCATCAGCCAGCGGGCGCCGCTCTTTATCTGTTTCATGGGTTCGCCCTCGATGCGCGGCGATGAGGCAGCTTGCGCCGGTCTCGGCCATCCATCAGGGCGCCGATGCGACGGTAGAAGTAGCTGCCGCAGAAGATCGTGTGTGCCAGCACCATGGCGCCGACGATGCTGTTATTGACCAGCTTCCAGGGCTCGAACACCCAGAGCGACACCAGCGTGACCAAGTAGAGCAGCGAGGCACACACGATGTGCGCTACCTCGGCCCGGTCGTCCTGCCGGTAATCGCCTCCCTGCCAAACGAACCAGCCGCATCGTGCGACTACCAGGCTGTAGGTCAGCATGGCGAAGATGGTGATCAGCAGCATCAGCTTGCTCCTGGCGGGCTGAGTCGACTCGCCCACGCCTTGGCCTTGTCCTCCAGGATCGCGATGACCGGGGAGGCGGCGAAGCCAAGGACCATGATGTAGCCGTAGTGGACTTCACTGGTGACAGGGAAGAAGTAGCCGAACGCGCGCCCTACGAAGAAGGCGGTCAGGAACTTCGTGATGAACATGCCGGCGGAGAACCGGTTCTTGGTGGTCAGCTTCGAGATGTAGGCGATCACGCCGCCGAAGCCACCCAGAAAGCCCGGCAGGCACCAGAGCAGGATGGCTTCCAGACTGAAATTCACTGGCTAGCCCTCGCGGTGCGCCCTCTTCCAGGCATAAAAAAGGCCCGCAGATGCGAGCCTATGGATGATGCCGGCGCTTCCCCGGCGGGCAGATGTTGTCGTCCCGGTCATTCGCGACTTCGTGGGACCCATGGGCGCTGCCACCATGCTTGGCTCAGGGGGTCGGCTAGATGTGCCCACCGGTTGGCTTCGGGGTGCGCTCCCCTTTCAAGACCATCGTGCTACCGGCCGCCCTGAAACGAAAAAAGCCCCGTCAGATGGCTCTGGCGGGGCTTTAGGCGAAATGTGTCACAGTGGCAAAACTATGCCATTTTGCTCTTCAAATCGTCAAGCGGCTTTTTCGCCGGGCTGGCGGATCCACCGGTCATAGTCGTTCGAGCTGAGTTCTTCAGCGCTCAGCAGGCTCTCAACGACCTCGGCAACGGGGCGCAGCGCGGTGCGATCTAGGCCATCCACCTTCTTGGCCAGGTGCGCCCAGACTTCTGCATAGTCGCGAGCCCAGTTGCTGGGGTTGATGCGGCAGCCGGTACGCTCTTCCATGATCATGCACACCTCGCCCGGCGCCAGCTCCTCGCCGCCACTGACGATGCGCTTGTGGGACTGGATAGCGGCTAGAGCCATCCAGTAAGCCCGGCAGCGCTGCTTGTCGGTCAGCTTATCCAGGCCAGAGCTCAGCCACACCATGCCGTGAGCGATGGACAGGTCATTGAAAGTGGCGGTTGGCGAGTAGAGATAGTGGCCGAAGTGCTGAACCGGCTTGGGCAGGGTGTCGATCGCCTGCATGATCAGGCCGGCGGCCAGCATATGGGCGCACTGGTCGGTGCTCAGGCGACGGCCCGGGCGCGTCTCGTGGACGTTGTCGCCCTTCTGCCTGGACTTATAGGTCCGGGCCACCTGCTGACCGTCGTGGTCCTCGAGCATCACGATGACCTTGCCCTCCCCCGTTCCGTGCTTGCGGCCCAGCTCGGCCTTCTGCGCGGCAACGGCCAAGACCGAGTCGCGGTTGTGGTGCAGGGAGTCGTGCCAGGCTTGGCGAGCAGAAATAATGCGCATAGATCAGTCTCCGGTGCGATGCGAGCCGCCAGGGCCGCGGCGGTTGTTTTCTTGGTGATGGGTCTGCGTCCGCTGCAGGTGGGCAATCTGTTGTTCAAGTCGAAGCGTGTAGGCATTGAGCTGGAATCGGGCGTCCTCTGACTCTAGCGGCAGGCCGGTGGCCTTGTCGGTCCAGCCCTCGCCATTGCAGGAGCTGCACTCCATCTCATAGAAGAGGCCCTTGGTGACGCCGCGCCCGTGACATGTCACGCAACGCGAAATCGGCTTCACCTTGCGGGTGAGGTCAGGCCCGTGCTGCTTGCGCATTGGCCCTCCGCTGGATCTCCTCGGTGATAAGGTCCTTCTCGGTCTGAAAACGTGACATGTCACGCTGGGCCTTTTCTTCTGCGGCGCGGTCGATGGTGCTGGTGTCGCGCCAGGACCTGAAGCGGTCACCCCGGCCGCGACCAGAGCGCAGGCCCTGGGCGGCAGAGATACGGCCGAAGCACTGGCTCCGCTGCTCTTCCAGTACCTGCCAGCGGCGACGCAGCTCTTCATCTGTGGCAGCGGCCAGGCGCTGGGCAGACAGGGCGCTCATCTCAGCAATCAGCGCGCGGGCGTTTTCCGGAGCGGCCTGGTAGGCCTTGTCGTGGTGGCTGAGCAGCACGACCATCGAGTGGCCGAGGATCTGCCGGGCCAGGCCGGCCAGGTCTTGGGCGGGGTGATTCATGGACGTGCTTCCGTGGCGGGCAGGCGTAGATAGGCGCGAATCTGCTCCTGGGCGTCATGGACACCCCGGCAGACGATGGCCAGGTAGCCGCGGTCATTGAGCAGCTTCAGGGCGTCGCGCTGCTTGGGCGAGACATCGGCATCGTTCGGCGGGGTTGCCTTGAACTCGATCCGAAGGCCGAAGTAGCCGCCCCGGGCGATATCGACGTTGATGTCCGGCATTCCAGCGCGCACGCCCTGCCCTTTCAGCTTGCCGGCCGTGGCTTTGTGGCGGTGGCCACCGTTGGGCACGTGGTAGATCAGCTTCGACTCGCGCGGGTACTGAAGATCGATCCAGGTGAAGAGGATGGTCTGCTCGTTGCCCTCCCAGTCGATGCGCGGGGCGCGGGCGCGGACTTCGCGGGGCTGGTACTTCTTCGGGAGGGCGCTCATGCCGCCCCCTTTATCGTCATCAAGCCCTGGCTGATCCAGATGGCCTGGGTTTCGCCCAGGGCCCGGATCACGTCCCGCTGATCCAGCTCGCCCTGCCGGCGGCCATCGAGCAGGTCATGGCAGCAGCTGCAGGCGAACACGGCCATGTTGTCTGGGCTCTTCAGGCCCATACCCTTCTGGCCGCAGGCGACGTGAGCCAGCACTGTGGTCTCGGGATTGAAGTTGCAGACGCCCGGGATGCGCAGGGTGCATTCCTGGCCGCAGGCGCTGTCTCGGAGCTTCTTGGACTGGGCGCGGCTCATTGGTCACGGCCCTCCCCGTCACCCAGCCAGTCGCCGATCGGGCGGCGCGCGGTGGGCGCCTTGCGCTCGCGCTTCACCGGCTGGGCCAGCTCGTGCTCGCGAACGTGGATGTAGGCTTCGGTGTGCTGGACCTTGGGGTCCATGCCAGAGCCGCGATTGAAGCCCATGTCATAGGCCAGGCGGCGCTCTTCCAGCACCTCTTGCTCGGTGAACATCATGCCGGCACCTCCTGGGACTTCTGGCGCTCAGGGGCGAAGTCGCCGCGAAGCGGCATGAGGTAACGCTCCGGGTAACCGAGCAAGCCACTCTTTGCCGCGGGCTTGCACACCCAACCGGTCTCGATTGTTCTGCGGGTGATCCCTTCGGAGATCACCAGGTCGCCCTTCTCGATATGGTCCACCAGCTCTACGACGCTACCCGCTTCAACGTCGGACAGAGCCACCAGGGTCAGGGCGAGATCCCCTATCTTGAAGTTATGCGACATGGTCTTGCTCCTTGCCGGCGCTGGCCTGGCTGGCTTGGTAGCCCTCCCACCAGTCCTGATGACGTGAGTCATCAAGGTCATAGGGATTGGTGTGCAGGCCGCTCCGATAGGCAGCCTGGCCGCGGCAATAGGCCGACTTCTTCGCGCACAGGGTCGGGATATCCACCTTCTGGAATGCAGCGCTGACGATGAAGGCTGAGACGATGAAGGACGACGCAGCCAGCAGCTGGTGTCCGGTCATGATCAGCGCGTAGAGCTGGAAGGCGGTACTTCCGCAGCTGAGCCATACCCCTTCGCGGATCTTGGCCGCTGCCTCTTCCTTCACCGCGCCGATCAGCAGGCCGACCCAGGCGAGAACGGTGAACGCAAGCAGCGTGTAATAGGCGAAGTCGTGCCAGGGATCACCCAGCAGGAGAAGGCAGGAAAGGCTGACGCCCATTGCAGTGGAAACGATGTTGGCGGTCTTCATGCTACGTCGGCCTCCGGCCAGATGATGCGAGCGCAGGTCAGGGCCTCGTCGCGGTTGATTTGGGCGCCGACCATTGCGAAGGGCGCGCGATTGGGGAGCAGGACCATCCAGCAGGCCTTCACGAGCGGCGGCCCAGCGCGGCGCGCATCTTGGCCAGCTCGGACTGAACGGTTTCAGGCTTGGCCGGAGTGGACAACTCGGCGGGCAGCGCCTTGGGGATCTCGCGCAGCGGCTGGCCGGCGGCGACCATGCGGCAGGCGATCGAGTAGTTGCGCTCGAACAGCTTGCGCCCGGCGTCTTCGTTCAGGCGGAACAGGTTGCTCAGCCCGGACTCCGTGGCGGCGTGGTGCACGGCCGGATGGCTCCAGCGGGCGCCCTGCCCTACAGCCGGGTGCGAATTGCGGGCAGCCTCCTGGAAGGCCTTTTCGGTCGGCGGCAGGCCCAGCTGCTCGGCGGTGGGTTGGCACCACTCCACGAACTTGCCGACACTGGGCGCGAAGTCCTGGCCGCTGGCACGGCAGGTCATCAGGCCGAAGCGGATCTGCTCCAGTGACTGAATGCCGGCGGCCATAAGGCCCTTGATCCAGGAGCGCTTGGCGCGCTTCAGGGCTTCGTCGTCCGGCCAGGCCTGCTTCCAGGCGGGGAAGATGGACTTCAGCTCGACGAACAGCGCGTTGACGACCTGGGCGGTGCCCTCGTCGATGCTGGCCGGCGGCTGCTGGACTGCCGGCCGGGACTGGCTGAAGTCCACGTGCTTCACGATCTCGGTGGCGTTGCGCATCACAGATCCTCGTTCAGGTTGTTGGCCCAGCTGGTGTCGTCGTCGTTCGGGCCGGCGCCGGGGCCTTGGTGGTGCTTCAGGCGGTTCACCAGCCATTCGGATTTGAGGCCACGCCAGCCGGCGGTCATGGCCTCGGCCAAGCCCTGGTCGGCGCTGATGCCGTGCACGGCGGCCTTGGCTAGTTCGGTCAGGATGGTTTTCCAGATCGTGGCGTTGAGCGGCTTCTTGAGTTCGCGGCGGAAGGCCAGGTAGTCCTTGGCGACGTCGGCGGAGATGGCGATGCCTGCGGTTTCGGTCAGGGCCTGCATGTCGGTCAGGCTGAAGCCCTTGGCGCGGCTCCGGGGTTGATCAGGGGCGGTCTCGGGATCGTTCGAACCAGCCTCACCGGATGCGCTCGCCGCGCCCTCGCGGCCTTGCTCTTGGTTCTGTTCTTGGTTCAGTGACGTATTGGGTGCAACGGCTGCACCCCGTTCTGTCGTGGTTTGCACCCCGTGCTGTTGTGAACTGCACCCCGTTACTTCACCGGGTGCAGCCACTGCACCCCGTTTCAGCTGGAGGTCGTAGACGTTGGTGATGCGGTCTTTCCGGCCGATGTAGGCTGCGGCGATCGCCTGGTTGCCACGGGTGATCAGGCCCATCTCTTCCAGCAGGTCCAGCTTGTAGCGGACGGTCCGCTCGGACAGGCCGGTGTCTTCAGCCAGCTGCTCAGCAGAGGGGAAAGCACCACGACCGTCCTGGCCGGCGTAGTTGGCCAGGCACAGCAGCACGTGGCGGGCGGAGGCATCGCCCAGGGTGGACTTGGGCATCTGCATGGCCCAGGACATGGCTTGAACGCTCACAGCGACTCTCCAGACAGGCGCTCGGCCAGATAGGCCAGACCCTTGGGGGTGACCAGCGGCTGGAAAGCAGCACGCTCAGCGCCGGTCTCTTGGTCGGGCTTCAGCGCGGTGACCTTGTGCACCAGCAGGCCGGCGTTCAGGCGGGGCTGCATGGCGATCCAGCGAGTGGAGCCGTTGCGTCGGTAGATCCAGCGGTTCTGGTCCATCCAGGCGAACAGCTTCGAGGGCTCGATCTGCAGCTGCTTGGCCGCGTCGGTGATGCAGATGGCGCCTTGGGCCTTGGCCAGACGATCAATGGCGGCCACCTTCGGCGCTTGGCGATCCACCACCAAGCGAAGCTGGGCGTTCTCGTCGAGGGTGTCGGCGGCCAGGCGAAGGGCTTCGGCCATGGTCTGCGGGATTTGCCTTTCGTGACATGTCACGCTGGCGTCGTAGGCGCGGATGACCTGCAGGTGGAAGCGAGGGCTGATCCACATGGCGTAGGCGTAGACCAATTCCTTGGCGACGTAGGTACCGCCGAATCGGCCTTCCAGGGTTACTACCGGGATTCCGGTAGTTTCCAGCTCGGCGATCAGCTCCTTGGTCTGGGCGTTCGCCAGCCAATAGCTGGGACCCTGGCGCTTGATGCCACCGGCAGCGCGATGCAGGTCGTTCAGGCTGTAACGACCCTCGGCGTCCTGGCGAATAGCCTGGCCTGCCAGTTCCAGCGGTTGATCGACGGTCTTCATTTGGTTCATACTGAGCCTCGTTGACGACGTATCCCTGGCCTCACCAGGGGGATGAAGAAGCCCGGTTGCCGCCGGGCTTTTTTGTGCCTGCGATTCGCGTACTGGACGGAATCACAGCTATCCCGCGTGACTGCTGGCGCAAGGCCATGACGCGGATAATGGGTTCTATGGTCAGGACGCCAAGGCGACTTCGGCCCAGGGAAAGTCCGGGCAGAGAGATTCGCGGCGAACCGCTCCAGCGGTGGCGACTTCGATCTGAACGGCGCGGCGAGGCGGCACGGGGCGTTCGCCCATGCACCACTGGTTGACGGTTGGGGGCATGACGCCGATGCGCTTGGCCAGCTCGCGCTGACTGCCCACCAGGCGGGATGCTTCCTTTACTGCTTCGGATGCGTTCATTCGGAGTGCTCCTGTCATGAGCACAGAATAAGGCATTGGCTTATCATCAGCAAGCCATTGCCTAATGCGGGTACCGCAAGGAAAATTAGGCAATGCTTACTGGACAAGAGCTTGGCGCAGCTATCGAAAGCGCCCGCCTGAAGAAAGGCATCACCAAGAAGAAGCTCGCTGACGATTTCGACGTGAAACCGCCGTCAGTCCAGGGCTGGACTTCTCATGGGCGGATCGGCAAGGACAAGCTCATGGCCTTGATCGACTATTTCTCGGACGTCGTCGGCCCCGAGCACTGGGGTCTCTCGCGGAAGCCGAAGGGGAACGCTCAGATCATCGGTCCGATCTCGGCCTGGGATGACAGCACCCCGCTCGACGATGACGAGGTGGAGATCCCCCTGCTGAAGGATGTGCGCGTGTCCGGCGGCCCGGGCGTTGTTGCCGAAGACCTAGACTCTGGCCGCTGCGTCCGGATGGGAAAGTCGAGCCTGCGCGAGCGTGGCGTCCAGTTTAGCAACGCCATCTGCGTGACCGTCAGCGGCAACAGCATGGAGCCCGCTCTGCCCGACGGCAGCACCGTGGGCGTCAACATGCACATCACCACCATCAAGGACGGCAAGGTCTACGTGATCAAGCACGATGGCGAGCTGCGGGTGAAGCAGGTCTATCGGCTACCTGGTGGCGGGATCCGGCTGCGTAGCTTCAACCGGGCCGAGCACGCCGACGAGGATTACACCCCCACGGAGATGGCCGAAAAGGACATCTCGATCCTGGGCAAGGTGTTCTGGTCGTCAGCTTTCTGGGACTGATCACTTAGGGCCAGGATTTGATGTTAACTTCAATCCTCACCGATGCGTCTAGCATGCGCGCAAGCGGTACGCACAACCCCGCCCTTACCGGCCACCCGTCAAAAGTACGGCGCTAGAGCGGTTTGTGCCATTACCGAAATCAATCGAACTGATGTGACCGGTCACACTCACATGGTCGTGACATGTCACGTTTAGTTTATTAACATGCGCCCCTATTGAAGGGCCCGAATGGGTCCTAACCGGCTCAAGGATCCGCCAAACGAGCCGTAACCTTCAGGACTGTCCTTCCTGGAGATGGCAAGCAAGAAGCATTGCCCGGAGAACTACCATGTCTGCTCTGCTGAAAGATAAGCCCAAATTCGTCGACCTCCCTCCTCGCGACAAGACTGTCGTGAAGGCCCGCCCAACCACTGGCGACCATCAGGAACAGCTCGACAATGCCTTCGCCATTACCTTTGATCGCTATGAGCGAGCAATCGAAGAGCTGGCCGAGCGGTAGCATCAATGCCTGAGTACTGCGAAGGGATACGCTCGCTCACACCAGATGACCTGATTCAGATAAACGAACGTCTGATCAGGATGAAAACGCCAGGCGAGCAGTCTGGCGTTTTTTCTATGGATGCTCTGCACAGCGCTCAGCAGGCGCCGAACATGCACAGGTTCTATCAGGGAACCGAAGACGTCATCACCCTTGCGTCCGTGCTCTTCGTCAGCATTGCCAAAAATCACCCCTTCCTGAACGCCAACAAGCGGACAGCAGTGGTGGCGACGTCAATGTTCCTGCTTATCAACGGCTATGAGCTCACCGCGCCCGGATCTGATCTCGTAGAGGTTGCCGTAGGCGTAGTCACTGGAGAAATTGACCGGGATTATCTCGAGCGCTTCCTATACAAGTGGCACCATCCACTGGCAGACCTCAGCCTAGAGGGCACCGATGCCCTTCGAAGGCTCATCGAAAGAATGGTCGATAGGATGCTTTAAAACCCAGCCCGCCCCCGCAGCGGGCTTTTTTGTGCCCGGAACCTTGCCGCTCCGCCTCCTGTCGCATACTGTATATTTGAACAGTATCACAGAAAGGAGGTACCCCCATGGCCAAGGCCCAACCCCAAGCTCAGATCGAGTCCACTCCCGTCACGTCCTTCAGCCTGCTGGCTGAGCGCGTCATGCGACTGATCAACTCAGCCCGCGGCGACACGGATAGGCATGTGCATCTCGAACGCCTGGGAGCCTATGAGGCCGACTGGGAACGCCTCCTTGCCGAGATCGAGGAGAACGACAACGTGACCATCGCCCGGCGCGACGATGGCAGCGTTGACCTCTTCTGGAAGGTCCCCAAGGACTTCTGATCCCCTAACCCGAAGCCCGCCGCCGAGCGGGCTTTTTCACGCCCACGCAAAATAAATTAGGCATTAGCTATTTACAGATTATTAGGCATTGGCTTATCTTTGACTCATCGGCAGCGACAACTGCCCGGCAGCGAAAGCCGCCCTGCTCTTTCACAAATTAGACCGCCGAGCCTGCCGGCATAGCAGGCCGACGCACCGGGAGCGAACCCCGATGCGCCGCCCACCGCCCACTCCGAGGGGAGACGTTGCCGACAGTAGAGGACTGGCAGCGGGGTACGTGTACCGCCAGTGATCGATGGCTGCGGTGGGAGCAACACCAGTTTTCCTCGCTGGCCTTGGAGACAGGGCCAGCCGGGAAGACAACCGAACAGGAGGCCACATGGCCAACGCACTGACACCGCGCCAGCTGCAGACCCTGCAGGAAGTGGAAGCCTTCCTGTCGGCCCACAACTACCCGCCCACCCGCGCCGAGCTGGCCGAGCTGATGGGCATGGCATCGCCCAACGGCGCCCAGGAGCACCTGGCAGCGCTCGAGGAAAAGGGATTTCTGAAGCTCACCCCCAATACGGCCCGAGGGATCAGGCTGCTGAGGAGCTCGTCATGAACCAGCACTACGTCGCCTGGCTGCGCGCCCAGATCGAAGCGGCCACGCCAGCCACCCTGCACCTGAACATCCTGCCGCACGTTGAAGACCTCGCCGCCATGTACCGGCGTGAGATGCAGCAGGCCTCCACCCCCGGACTGAAGCTCTACTTCCAGCGCACGCTGGCGGGCTTCGAAGACCTCCTCAACCAGTACCACGCCGCGGCGGCGTAAGGATCCACACCGTGATCGAATTCGGGCAATGGCAAGGACGCCTGGGCATGGGCCTGGCTCCCCGAGAACTGGAATGCGTGATGGGCCTGGCCAGCGGCCTGACCCACAAGGAAATCGCCCGCGACATGGCGATCGCCCCCATGACCGTCACCAAGCGGGTAAGCAGCGCCATGTTCAAGCTGGGCGTCCAGCGAGCCCCGCAGCTGGTGGCCGAGGCGATGAAGCGCCAGATCATCAGCCCGCTCTGCCTGATGCTGGCCGCCCTGGTGGTTGCCCATGCCGCCCTCGATGAAGACCCGATGCGCCGCGACCGCCGCGCGCCGGAGCGCCGCACCGCCCAAGTCCGGATGATGCGCCGCGCTGAAGCCCCTGAAATCTACGCCTGACCCAGGAGATAGCGATGGATAAGGACCTGACTTTGGTGTTCCGCAATGTAGACGCGGATAGAACAGTTGAGCTGCTGAGTAAAAACCCTGACTGGAGCGCGAGCGCTCGATACGACGCGATAACGGCACTTGGAGAACTGGAAGACTTCGTTCGCCAGCTTAGCTACGGAAACATCGATGACCCGCAGACAGCGGCAGATGAGCTTATGGAAAAGATGAAGTGGGCTTGAGAGTTACCGATCGCCTCGCAAGAGGCTGTATCGGAGAGCGTCATGGTGGTGGCTCGCCACCCTACCCATGGAATCCGGTCGGCCTCAGCCTCAGTACGTGGGTGCCGTAGGAAGACCATGACGCTCCCCGATGCAGGAAGACGGAGTCGCGCCAGTTAGCACACAACAGGCACTGGCACTGCATCACCGCCGGCCACGGTTCAACCCTGCCGCCGGCACCTTTTTCGCCAGGTCGCACTCGGTCGCTTCCCCAGCGGCGCGGCCTGGCCCTTTTCTTTCCCCTTCCCCATCGAGGACTTCGCCATGAGCGCACAGGTTCTGCTTCACCCTGCCGTATTGGATCGCGCGCAGGTTTCCGCCATCCAGTTGAAGCTCAGCCGCCGAGCAGTTATCGCTGGCCACAGGGTGCTGCTGGTGCCTTGCCGCTCGATCGGTCGCCGTGACAGCGCCGAAACCGCTGCGAATCTGCTGCGCATTGAAGGGGATCTCACCGCATGATCCCCGACTTCCAGCACGACATCCGGGCGCGAGAGCCGCAACGCGCCAGCCTGGGCCAGGCCGTTGAGCAGTACCTGGCCGCCGGTGGCAGCATCGCCACCCTTCCCTATCTGGCTCCGCGGGAGCTGACTCGCCCCGCCGAGTTCAACAGCAGCGCGCCCCGGGTGCGGGGTATCGCTGCTGAGTCCCGATCCAAGAAGCGCGCAGCCGATCAGCACGCTGCCACCTTCGCCGACCTGCTGCAGACGCTGGAGGCTCCCCATGAGCAAGCGCAAGCCGAACAACACGCGCGCCAGGCTTGAGCGCGCCAGCCGCGCCCTGCTGCGTACCAACCACGTCGGCGTGATCAACATCGACCCGCACGGCGGCAAGGGCCTGATCCACATGCAGAGCGCGAAGAAGATCGTCTGCGGCAGCGCCCTGGTGACGGCGATCAACGACATCCCGCACCAGTGGACCATCTACCTCAGCGCCTTCTGCATCGATCAGCGGGGCGAGCGGTACATCAAGTCCGTCGAGATCGCGACGCCGGGCATCCACATGGCCGGGCAGCTGACCGACGTCATCGCGCTCCACTACCGCGGCCTGATGGACACCTGCAACCGGCGACACCTGATCGGCAGTGCCTGGATAGCCAACCCCTGCGGCGTTTCCCTCAGCGAGGAGCAGGCGGCCCACATCTACGAAGTCACCGGTGCCTGGACGCACGTTGAGCGCATGCAGGCAGCGTAACCAAGGAGGCTCCCATGAGCACATTCGCAGTGTTCGGCATGACTCGTGATGTTGCGCTGGCCGAGGCGCGCAAGAAGGTTTCCACCACCCGCCGAGACGATTCCGGCCAGCGCCTACAGCTGACCCCGCAGGAGTGGCAGCAGGCCTGCGAGGAGCGCGCGGACAAGATCATGGCCAGCAAGCGGGTGAAGCAGCTGTCGCCGCTGTACGACGCCCCCCAGTACGCCGAGCAGTTCATAGCGATCGCCAGGCGCACGCTCGATTGTCGCGATCTGCAGATCAAGGCCAAGTCCGTCCTCCTGGATGCCCAGGGCGAGCCGCTGAAGGACAAGAAGACCGGCGCCCCGAAGGTTGGCCTGCAGGCATACCAGGCCAAAGCAGCCTAACCCCTCCCCGCATGCCATCTGGCGTGCCGACAGAGTATTGACCCATGAACAACGAACGCATGATCGCGGTTTCGCCAGACCTAATCGAGCGCGCTATTTCGCTGCTCGACCTGCTTCCCGAGTCCGGCACCATAATTGAGCTACGCGCCGCCCTCGCTACCCAGCCCGCCGGTGGTGAGCCGGTGGCATGGCGGTACCGGACGCACGGCAATGGACCTTGGTACGTCACGACCAACCTGATACACGCTCGCGTATTCGAGGGGACCGAAGATGGCGGACAGGTTCAGGGGCTGTTTGCTGTAGCCCCGCCTGCCGCCGCGCATGGGGATGAGGCGGCCACTCTGGTGAAGGCTCTGAGCCTCCTGTGGAAGACCACCAACTTCCTTCCGCGAGGAGGAAGCCTGGACGGCAGGGTAAGCGCATTCCTGGCGCAGCACGCGCCTGAGCCAGTGGCTTCGGCTGCCGCCATGCGCGCCCAGGGCGACGGGGGTAGCGGCGATGCCTGACATCGACGAGTTCTACCCTGATGGGCTGACCACCGAACAGCGATGGGAGCAGTGGCGAAAAGAAGAGGCTGAGTACGAGGCGAAGTTCTCCCACCGGAAGGCGGAAGAGCACCACACGCGCTGCCGTGACTGCGGGGTGTTCGTCACCAAGAGCCGGTGGATCAAGAAAGACGCCTACAACGCCATTCAGCACCAGCGCCGTCCGATCTGCCACAACTGCTGGCTGGAAGGTGACCATGACTACTAGGTGCCTGCCATGAAAGGCTCCATGTCCCGCTTCTCCTTCCAGCACTCCACATCCATCTGCGACATCTGCGGCAAGCCTCGTAACCGGGGCCAGGGTCCGGCGCGGCATGACCGCTGCTCGAAGATCCGCCAGCAGATGAACGCTCACAAGCACGCCAGCTGAGGTGAACTATGCCTGGAGGAGCCCCTCCCCACCGCCGGCTTGAAATCCGCGGCGAGCTTATGACCCTGCGCGAGATCGCCGAACGCTACGGCATCCCCTATCGCGCCATCCATGACCGCTATTACGCCCAGTGCCTGGAGGGTGAAGACCTGATCAAGCCGCTGCGCAAGACGGATGCGGAAATAATCGACGCGTGCAAGGCCACTGGTTTGTCGGTAGGCGCTATGCGGTATCGGAAGCTGGCCGGTAAAGACCTGTACGCGCCAGCACGTCCACGGCTGAGCGCGGAGGAGCTGGAGCTGCTGGCCCAGATATCCCGCGAGACCGGCATTCCGCGAAGCGTCCTGAGCACCCGCTACCACCGCGGATGGCGCGGCGCCAAGCTCCGCAAGCCAGTCAGGGATCGAATCTGCAAGAGCACTGATCGCGGCCTGGACGACTGGGTGCCCGGCTCCCGGCCTCGCAAGTCCGCCTGATCCCCTACCCCTACCCACCTATCCACGCATCACCAGCGAGGCGCCCGCGCGCCTGGAGAAAACCATGACGAAGCCTGTGCAGGTAAAGCCGGTCAAGGCATACACCGTCGCAACGAATGATCCGGAAGAATCCACGATCCAGTTCGCCACTACCAACGTCGCCGCTCGGCGACAGGGCGCGGACGCCATAGGCGCCGATTTCACCTGGGTCAGTTGCAAGCGCGCGCCATGGGCTGATCAGTACGCCGGCAGCTTCATCCCGGCCCAGGCCTACATCGAGAACGGCTGGCAGATTGGCTGCACAAACTGCTCCCGCATGGTGAGCGATGAGCACCACGCCTTGGGCAGCGACGGCTATGAGACTGACGAGCTGCTAACGCCAGTCTTCGACGGAGACCGCGTTTTCTGCGATGCCAGCTGCAAGGATGACCACGAGAAGGAGGTTGCCGCACGCAATGCGAAGTTCGAGGACTTCAAGAAAGCAGTGGCTGCAGCTCAGCCTGGCCTGACCTTCAAGGATTTCACCGGCGGCTATCCGTGGTGCGGCAATCGCGCCACCTTCACCTTTCCAGGCGCGCAGTACGGTGGATCCGTCTCCGAGAAGGAGAACTCCACGACGCTGGAGTGGTACGTCGCCAACGGCGATCGAGAGGCATGGGACGCTTTCCAAGCCCAGCGCGCGGCCTAACCCCTACCCCATTGAACCTGCGCCCTGGCGCGGGATGAGGACTGTCATGTCTACGGAAAACGAAAGCTACGAAGCCCGCGTCGCCAGCACCTGCCAGAACCTTTCCTACCGGCTCAGCTACGACGAATCACCACTGGAGAGCGATCTGAAGCACGCGCTGAAGGAGGCGGCTCGCGCCCTGGATAGCCACTCAGTTCGGGTTGAGCGGAAGGGAGCGCACATCGAGGTCGTCAATGCTCGCGGCAAGGCTCGTCAGCTGACCATTCGCGAGCGCCTGGCGCGCCGGCTGCTGCGCGGCAATATGGAGATCCGGCCATGACCATCCTCGTACAGCAGCTGCGCGCGGAGATCGAGCAGCTGAAGGCGGAGAACTCCAGCCTGCGCGATGCCCTGGCGGACAAAGTGGTCGACAGCACCAAGCTGCGCGCTTTCCTGCCGGCCGATGGCGGCTTCACGATAGGCCTGGAGGGCGGCCCCTGTGCCCTGCTTGCGGATGCGTTCGGCGAACAGCTCTACACGTCCGACGCCATCAACTACCTGCAGCTGACCTTAACCAGCGGCGCCTATCCGGATCTTCGCCAGATCGTGGTCACGCTGCAGCGCTGCACCGGCAAGACTCCGCACGAGCTCCGCATATATGCGGAGCAGGAACGTGACCAGCTCAAGGCGGAGAAGGCGGAGCTGCTCGGCGTTCTTCAGGAAACCAACCACTGTCTGGTCGCTTGCCTCACTGGCGGCGAGGTATCGGCCAAGCGCGCCGGCAAGGCCATAGAAGCAGCGGCGATAGTCATAGAGCAGGCTATGACAAAGGAGCAGCAGACATGAGCGATTCGAGAAAGCAGTTTGAGGCGCACCTGCGCCAGACCTCCCCCGCGTGCTTCGATTTGCGGCGGGCGGGCGGCGTCTATACCGACCCGAGTACCCAGGCCGGCTGGGAGCTGTGGCAAGCGGCGCGTCTTTTCCTATTAAGGCAGATCCGAGCATTGGAAGCTCTATCAGTCGCCGGCCTGAGTGGAAAGCGATGAGCCGAATAGCACCCGCAATCGGCTCACCTGATGAGCCGCAAGGAGACAGCCATGTTCTTGACTGAGGAAGAGGTGGCCGAGCTCACCGGCTACAAGCGAGCGCGGGATCAGGTGCGCTGGCTGGAGCGCGAGCGCTTCGGCTTTGTGATAGACGGGAACGGCCGGCCCAAGGTGCTGCGCGAGGTTGTCCTGGCGCGCCTTGGGTCTGTGTCGTCGAAACGGAAGGAGCCGCAGCTGCGGCTGGCATGAGGGGATAGGCGAATGCGCCGACGCATGAAGGACCGGCACCTGCCGGCGTGCATGTACCAGAAGCACGGGGCCTACTACCTAGTGCGCAAGAACGTATGGACGCGGCTCGGCGTGGACTACCAGGAAGCCCTGATCGCCTATGCCAAGGCGATGGACCCGAAGAGTCAGGGCGGGATGCCCGCGCTCATCGACAAGGTGCTGGAGCACATGACTCCGCGCCTGGCGCTGAACACGATCAAGCAGTACCAGATCGCCGCGGCGAAGCTGAAGGAGACCTTTGCCGAGTTCGAGCCGCGCCAGGTGCTGCCCAAGCACGTCGCCCTGCTGAAGATGCACATGGCCGACACGCCGAACATGTGCAACCGGATCCTGTCGTTCCTGCGCGTGGTCTTCCAGCACGCTCTGGAGTGGCAGCTGGTGGACTCGAACCCGTGCGTGGGCATCAAGCGCCACGCCGAGAAGAAGCGCGAGCGCTATGTCAGTGACGAGGAGTTCCACCGCATCCTGGCCGCAGCCGGGCCGAACATGCGTGTGATCTACGAGATGTGCTACCTGACCGGCCAGCGCATCAGCGACGTCCTGGCCATCCGCCTGGCCGACATCTCGCCGGAGGGGATCGCCTTCAAGCAGCAGAAGACTGGCGCGCGCCTGGTGGTGCGGATGACGCCCGACCTGCAGGCGGTGATCGATCGTGCCAAGGCGCTGCCGCGGCCGGTGCGCGGGCTGACCCTATTCTGCACAGCCCGGGGTGGACGGCCGGTGAACTACCAGACCGTCAAGCAGATGTACCAGATCGCCTGCGATCGCGCCGGCGTGGCTGATGCCACCCTTCACGACCTGCGCGCCAAGGCGCTGACCGACACCAAGCGCCAGGGCAACGATGCCCAGAAGCTGGGTGGACACACCGACGCCAAGATGACCGCGAGGTACATCCGCAACCGGGAAATCGACGTCGCAGAACCGCCTCGGATGCCGACAAAGGGCGCCTAAGTATTAGACAATGGGGCATTGTCAAATAGACGCCCCCTCCAGAAAGCCAGCAATGACCGATCTTTCCGCACACACCCCGATGATGCAGCAGTACCTGAAGATCAAGCATCAGCACCCCGAACAGCTGCTGTTCTATCGCATGGGCGATTTCTACGAGCTGTTCTATGATGACGCCCGGCGTGCCGCCAAGTTGCTCGACATCACCCTGACCGCCCGCGGCGCCTCGGCCGGCAAGTCCATCCCCATGGCCGGCATCCCCTTCCATTCCGCCGAGGGCTACCTGGCCAAGCTGGTCAAGCTCGGCGAATCCGTGGTGATCTGCGAGCAGATCGGCGACCCGGCCACCAGCAAGGGCCCGGTGGAACGCCAGGTGGTACGCATCATCACCCCCGGCACCGTCAGCGACGAGGCGCTGCTCGACGAGCGCCGCGACAACCTGCTGACCGCCGTGCTGGGCGACGAGCGCCTGTTCGGCCTGGCCGTGCTGGACATCGCCAGCGGCCGCTTCACCGTGCAGGAACTGGCCGGCTGGGAAACCCTGCTGGCGGAGCTGGACCGCCTCAATCCCGCGGAACTGCTGATCCCCGACGACTGGCCCGTCGGCCTGCCCGCCGAGAAGCGCCGCGGCGTGCGTCGTCGGGCGCCCTGGGATTTCGACTGCGATTCGGCGCTCAAGAGCCTCTGCCAGCAATTCGGCACCGGCGACCTCAAGGGCTTCGGCTGCGACAAGCTGGGCCTGGCCCTCGGCGCCGCCGGCTGCCTGCTGGCCTATGCCAAGGAAACCCAACGCACCGCCCTGCCCCATCTGCGCAGCCTCAGGCACGAGCGTCTGGACGACACCGTCATCCTCGACGGCGCCAGTCGCCGCAACCTGGAATTGGACGTCAACCTGGCCGGTGGTCGCGACAACACCCTGCAATCGGTGGTGGACCGCTGCCAGACCGCCATGGGCAGTCGCCTGCTGACCCGCTGGCTGAATCGCCCGCTGCGCAATCGCGCGGTGATCGAGGCGCGTCAGGACGCCATCACCTGCCTGCTGGAAGGCTATCGCTTCGAGACGCTGCAGCCGCAGCTCAAGGACATCGGCGACCTGGAGCGTATTCTCGCCCGTATCGGCCTGCGCAACGCCCGCCCGCGTGACCTCGCCCGTCTGCGCGATGCCCTGGCCGCGCTGCCGGCGCTGCAGGACGGGCTGACGCAGATGATCGCCCCGCACCTGCTCGATCTGGCCAAGAGCATCCAGACCTATCCGGAACTGGCCGCGACCCTGGCCCGCGCCATCATCGACAACCCGCCGGCGGTGATCCGCGACGGCGGCGTCATCAAGCGCGGCTACGACAGTGAGCTGGACGAGCTGCAGACCCTGAGCGAGAACGCCGGCCAGTTCCTCATGGACCTGGAGGCCCGGGAAAAGGCCCGTACCGGCCTGCAGGGGCTCAAGGTCGGCTACAACCGCGTCCACGGCTACTTCATCGAGATCCCCAGCCGCCAGGCCGAATCGGCACCGGCCGACTACATCCGCCGCCAGACCCTCAAGGGCGCCGAGCGCTTCATCACCCCGGAACTCAAGGCCTTCGAGGACAAGGCCCTGTCGGCCCAGAGTCGCGCCCTGGCGCGAGAAAAGGCCCTCTACGAGGCGCTACTGGACGAACTCATCGGTCACCTGGCGCCGCTGCAGGACAGCGCCGCGGCCCTGGCCGAGCTGGACGTCCTGGCCAACTTCGCCGAGCGCGCCCTCAACCTGGACCTCAACAAGCCGCGCTTCGTCGCGGAGCCCTGCCTGAAGATCGGGCAGGGGCGCCACCCGGTGGTCGAGCAGGTGCTGGAAACCCCCTTCGTCGCCAACGACGTCACCCTCGACAACGACACCCGCATGCTGGTGATCACCGGTCCGAACATGGGCGGCAAGTCCACCTACATGCGCCAGACCGCGCTGATCGTGCTGCTGGCCCATGTCGGCAGCTTCGTCCCGGCGGCCAGTTGCGAACTGTCCCTGGTGGACCGCATCTTCACCCGCATCGGCTCCAGCGACGACCTGGCCGGTGGCCGCTCCACCTTCATGGTGGAGATGAGCGAGACCGCCAACATCCTGCACAACGCCAGCGAACACAGCCTGGTGCTGATGGACGAGGTCGGCCGCGGCACCAGTACCTTCGACGGCCTGTCCCTGGCCTGGGCCGCCGCCGAGCAACTGGCGCGGCTGCGCGCCTGGACGCTGTTCGCCACCCACTACTTCGAGCTGACCGTGTTGCCGGAAGGCCAGCCGAGCGTGGCCAACGTCCACCTCAACGCCACCGAGCACAACGACCGCATCGTCTTCCTGCACCATGTGTTGCCCGGCCCTGCCAGCCAGAGCTATGGCCTGGCCGTGGCGCAACTGGCCGGGGTACCGGAAGACGTCATCCTGCGCGCGCGCGAACACCTCGCCCGCCTGGAGGCGGCCAGTTTCAACGGTGAAGTAGGTACGCCACTGCCGATTAGTGTCCCTTCCAAGGACCGCCCCTTGCAGGCCGATCTGTTCGCCAGCGCCGCCCATCCTCTCATCGAGGAACTGGAACGCCTGCAGCCGGACGACATCACACCCAGACGGGCCCTGGAGCTTATCTACGAATGGAAAAAGCGTATCTGAGTTAACGGATACGAGGGTTCCGGCAATGCTGCTAGAATCCGCCGCCTTAGCCTGAGGAGAACGAGCAGATGACCTTCGTCGTCACTGACAACTGCATCAAATGCAAATATACCGACTGCGTGGAAGTCTGCCCGGTGGACTGCTTCTACGAAGGCCCCAACTTCCTGGTGATCCACCCGGACGAGTGCATCGACTGCGCCCTGTGCGAACCCGAATGTCCGGCCCAGGCGATCTTCTCGGAAGACGAGGTTCCGGCCGGCCAGGAAGCCTTCATCGAACTCAACAGTGAATTGGCCAACATCTGGCCGAACATCACCGAGAAGAAGGATGCCCTGCCTGACGCCGCCGAGTGGGATGGCAAGCCCAACAAGCTCCCCCAGCTCGAACGCTAGGCCTTGCCTGGAATCTCCAGGCAATAAAAAAGGGGGCGGATCGCTCCGCCCCCTTCGTCCCTGTCCCTGTAATCCTGCCACCGTCCTGGTGAGCCTCGTCTTGAGGTGATCCCGATCCGCTTCCTGCCGATCCGTGTCGTCCCAGACACAGAGCCGATAGTACTCTCCTCCCGAGCAATGGCAATCTGCCACAAGCCGCTCTCTCGGGCCGCTTCGCTGCTCCGCCCGAAACAAAAAATCGTTATGCGGCAATCACTTGAAGATTGGCCATACTGATCAAGCGATGCTTTCCGGCAGTCTCAAGCGATTCATGCTTACGCGGCCTGTAAGCCGAGGCTTACAAGAACACGCAGAAAAAAGCCCGGATGAATCCGGGCTTCGTTTGGTTGATATTCAGCTAGGGCTGGTCAGACCAGCGAATCACTGGACAGGCCGTTGCGCTCGAAGATCTCACGCAACCGCTTGAGTGCCTCGACCTGGATCTGCCGCACCCGCTCGCGGGTCAGTCCGATTTCCTGTCCTACCTCTTCCAGGGTGCAGGCTTCATGACCCCGCAGGCCGAAGCGGCGTACCACCACTTCGCGCTGCTTTTCCGGCAGTTCCAGCAGCCACTGGTCGATGCTCTGGTTGAGATCCGAATCCTGCAGCAGTTCGCAGGGGTCGGTGGGGCGATCGTCGGTCAGGGTATCGAGCAGGGTCTTGTCGGAATCGGGACCGAGCACCATGTCCACCGAGCTGATCCGCTCGTTCAGGCCCATCACCCGCTTGACGTCCGCCACCGGTTTTTCCAGCAGCGCGGCGATCTCCTCGGGCGAAGGCTCGTGGTCGAGCTTCTGGGTGAGTTCGCGTGCCGCGCGCAGATGCAGGTTGAGTTCCTTGACCACATGGATCGGCAGGCGAATGGTGCGGGTCTGATTCATGATCGCCCGTTCGATGGTCTGCCGGATCCACCAGGTGGCATAGGTGGAGAAGCGGAAGCCCCGTTCGGGGTCGAATTTCTCCACGGCGCGAATCAGGCCCAGATTGCCTTCCTCGATCAGATCGAGCAGCGACAGGCCGCGATTGATGTAGCGGCGGGCGATCTTGACCACCAGGCGCAGGTTGCTTTCGATCATGCGCTTGCGACCGGCGGGATCACCGCGCTGCGCGAGACGCGCGAAATGCACCTCTTCCGCCGGTGACAGCAGTGGCGAGAAGCCGATTTCGTTGAGATAGAGCTGAGTGGCGTCTAGTGCTCGGCCATAATCGGCCAGCTTGGCGCCGCGCAAGACCTGGTTACCGCGCCCGGAGAGCGCCTTGGTCATGGCGGATTCGGTGGATTCCTCACCGAAGGGATTGGAATCGAGAAGCAGGACATCGTCGCCGAGATCGTACTCGGTTTCTTGTTTGTTCTGGATCATCTTGAGTAACCCTTGCTCGTCTGTGCTTCGAGCCAGGGCGTATCGATACGTTGCCGATGCGCCATGACTCGCCCCCAAAGAGCTGCGGGATCGAGTCGGCGCCTAGCGAATCAGCGATTGGGCAAAAACTGCAAGGGATCCACCGGCTTGCCCTGACGGCGAATCTCGAAATGAAGCTTGACCCGGTCGGTCCCGGTCGAACCCATCTCGGCAATCGTCTGCCCTATCTTGACACGCTCACCTTCCCGAACCAGCAACCTACGATTGTGACCGTAGGCACTGACGTAGGTTTCGCTGTGTTTGACGATAACCAGTTCACCATAACCCCGCAGACCGTTTCCGGCATAGACCACGGTGCCATCGGCGGCGGCCATCACGGGCTGGCCTTCCTGGCCGGCGATGTCTATTCCCTTGTTTAGACTGCTGCTGGCGGAGAAGCGACTGATCAGGGTGCCTTTCGTCGGCCAGGCCCAACCGGAGGCCGATTGGGGGACGTCACGGGTCGGCGTCTGGGCTGGCGTCACCGGGGTCGGCGGTGGCGCCGTAGGCAGATTCGGGGTCACCACCGGGGTGGCGGCGGTGGGACTGGAGGTGACGGGCGGCGGGATGGGTACCGGGGTGGCCACCGGACTGCCCGGTGCCGGAGCGGAAGCTACCGTGGCCGGTCGACGGATGATGCGACTGGAACCACTGGCGCTGGAACCGTTGCCGAAACGAATGACCTGGCCGACATGGATGACATAGGGCGCACTGAGACCATTCTGGGCCGCCAGGGCACGCCATTCCCAGCCGTTGCGGGAAGCGATCGAAAACAGGGTGTCACCGCGCTTGACGCGATATTGCCCGGAAGTGACCTGGGGCACGCTGCCGCGACCATCGCCGCGGTCGACCACCGGCGCTCGCGAACCATTGCTCGAACAACCCGTCAGCAGCAGGGCCACGAGCACTGTCGCCAGCCAGCCTGATCGCCCTCGTCCTGGAAATCCTTGCGCTCGGGCCTTCACCCGTTCCTCCCGCAGAGTCTGATCATCTACCGTCCGGCCATCCCGCCGGCCTCAAGCGGCCAAAGCCGCCAGGCAGCCTTGGAGCGTGGCACCGGGGTAACGTTCCCTATCGCTCACTGGGCCAGAGGTCCGTTGAGCAGGGGCACGAAACGGACGGCGTTGAGTTCGTGGCGGACGAAGCCGTCGTCTTCGCGCACGATCAGCAGGAGCTTCTGCTCCTCGTCGACGCCCACCGGGATCACCAGGCGACCGCCGGGTGCCAGCTGGTCGAGCAGCGCCTGGGGGACTTCCCGCGCGGCCGCGGTGACGATGATGCCATTGTAGGGCGCCAGCGCCGGCCAGCCCTCCCAGCCATCGCCCCAGCGGAACACCACGTTGCGCAGGTTGAGTTCGAGCAGCCGCTCCTTGGCCCGGTCCTGCAGCGACTGGATCCGCTCCACGGAAAACACCCGCTCCACTGTCTGCGCCAGGATGGCGGTCTGGTAGCCGGAGCCGGTACCGATCTCCATGACCTTGTCCAGCGGCCCGCCGGCGAGCAGGAGCTCGGTCATGCGCGCCACCATGAAGGGCTGGGAGATGGTCTGGTTGTGGCCGATGGGCAGCGCCGTGTCTTCGTAGGCGCGATGGGCCAGGGCCTCGTCGACGAACAGATGACGCGGCGTACGGCGGATCACCTCCAGCACCTGGGCGTTGGACAGCCCCTCTTCGTAGAGGCGCTGGATGAGCCGCTCCCGGGTGCGCTGGGAGGTCATGCCGATGCCGTGTCTTTGCATATGCTCTTGCCCCTGAGTCATGTCAGCAGCTCCGTCAGGGCCGACAGGCCGGCGAAACCCTCGCGGAAGGTGCGATCGAACTGCAGCGGCGTCACCGACACATAGCCTTCCAGCACTGCATGGAAATCGGTACCTGGTCCGCCATCCACGGCATCGCCGGAGACCGAGATCCAGTAGCCGGCCTTGCCGCGCGGATTGATCTCGCGCACCGGCGGCTTGGCCTGGGCACGGTGCCCCAGACGGGTCAGCTGCAGGCCCTTGATCTGCTCAAGCGGCAGATCCGGGATGTTGACGTTGAGCACGGTGCGCGGCGGCAGGTCGAAGCGCTCGTGCAGGGCGACAATGCGGGTCGCGATCTCGGCCGCCACCGCCATGTTGTCGGGGCTGCGCGAGACCAGCGAAAAGGCCAGGGCAGGACGATCGAGGAAACGCCCTTCCATGGCCGCGGCGACGGTGCCGGAATAGAGAACGTCGTCGCCCAGGTTGGCACCCAGGTTGATACCGGCCACCACCATGTCCGGCGTCTCGTCCAGCAGGCCGTTGAGGCCGAGGTGAACGCAATCGGTAGGCGTGCCGTTGACGCCCAGGAAGCCATTGGGCAGGCGCTGCGGATGCAGGGGGCGGTCCAGCGTCAGGGCACTGCTCACGCCGCTCATGTCATAGAGCGGCGCGACTACCTGGCACTCGTAGTCCGCACGAGCGGAGAGCGCGGCATGCAGCGCGGCGATACCGGGGGCCAGCACCCCATCGTCGTTGGCGATCAGAAGTCGCATGGATGTTCCGTCTGCCCTGCCTCGCCAAGCGTTACCAGCTCGCGAACCACTGCGGTGGCGAAACAGCCGGCCGGCAGGACGAATTCGAGTTGCAGAATGTCAGGAGCGGGATAATGCCACGTCAGGCCGCCGATGGGGAGGCGCAGGATGCGCCGTTCATGCGAGAGGCCGGCACCGGCCAGCCAGGCGGGCAGCTCTCCGGCGGCCTTCGCCACCGCCTGTTCCAGGGCGGCGGCCGGCCCCTGCACCGGCGACTCGCCGGCGCCCCACAGGGGGCCGGTGGGGTGCAGATCGAGCGCCGCCAGGCGCGGATCCTCTAGATCGGCGGTGGTCGCTGGAAAGTGGCTGCGGCTGTCGGTGAAGGCCAGCAGATCACCCTCCTGCGCCCGCTGCCACGAGCCATCGGCGACACGACCGGCCAGCACCTGATTGAACAGCCAGCTGCGCGCGGCGGACAGGGTTCGCGAACGCCGGTTGCGTTGCTCGGGCAGGCGCTGGTCGCGGGCGCACGCTTGAGCGTCGGCCAGATTGCCGCCCTCATGGCCGAAACGCTGCGGACCGAAATAGTTGGGTACGCCCTCGGCGGCGATGGCCTGCAGCCGCGCCTCCAGCGCCGCGGCATCGGCCTTGAGCCCGGTCAGGCGCAGGCGGAAGCCATTGGCAGCATGAGCGCCGCGTTGCAGCTTGCGCCGGTGCCGCCCCTGCTGGAGGATCACCAGCGTCTCGTCGCAGGCGGCCGCGAGGTCCGGATCGGCCTTGCCGGGCAGGTGCAGACTGAACCACTGGCGGGTCAGCGCCTGGCGATCCTTGAGACCGGCGTAGCTGATCGCCCGCTGCGGCACGCCAGCGGCACGGGCGAGGCGGCGCACGGCCTCCTCGGTGTTGAGGCCACGCTTCTCGACCCATAGCCAGAGGTGCTCGCCATCACCGCTCAGCGGGATGTCCAGTACCTCGTCAACCTGGAAGTCCTCGGCGCTGGCCTTGAGGATCGCCTGGCCACAGGGCTCGCCATGGGCGCGCGGCCCGAGCAGCTGGTCTTCGGTCATAGCGGCAGCAACAGGGCCACGGCGTGCACGGCGATGCCTTCTTCGCGCCCGACGAAACCCAGACGCTCGGTGGTGGTGGCCTTGACGTTGACCTGGCCCAGTTCGACCTGCAGGTCCTCGGCGATGGCCTGGCGCATGGCCTCGATGTGCGGCGCCATCTTCGGCGCCTGGGCTGCGATGGTGCCGTCGACGTTGCCGACCTGCCAGCCCTGCTCGCGCACCAGACCGACCACATGACGCAGAAGCACCCGGCTGTCGGCACCCTTGAAGCGCGGATCGGTATCGGGGAAATGCTTGCCGATGTCGCCCAGAGCGGCCGCGCCCAGCAGGGCGTCGGCCAGGGCATGCAACAGCACGTCGCCGTCGGAGTGGGCGACCAGGCCATGGTGGTGGGGAATGCGAATGCCACCGAGGGTGATGAAATCGCCCTCGCCGAAGGCGTGAACGTCGAAACCGTGACCTATGCGCATGAAGAGAGACGCCCTGGAAAATGACAGGGCGTCGATTCTACCGGCTGGTAACAGCTTCCGTCGCCCTTAGGCTCTGTACCAAAAGTGCCTGCGCTCGGTAATGCTTCGTTGAAAAACGCTTCGGAATACTCATTTACCGCTCGCAAACTCTGCTTCCTCAGCGCTTTTCGCCTCGCCTGACCTTCGCTCGGCAACTTTTCGTACAGAACCTATGGGGTCGACAGGGCCGCCGCGTGATGCCGCAGATGGTCGTCGATGAAGCTGGCGACGAAGAAATAGCTGTGGTCGTAGCCGGGTTGCAGCCGCAGTTCCAGCGGATGACCCGTGGCTTCCGCCGCCCGCTGCAGCGCCTGGGGCTTGAGCTGTTCGGCGAGGAAGCTGTCCTGTTCGCCCTGGTCGACCAGCAGCGGCAGGCGCTCCTCGGCCTTGGCCAGCAGCGCACAGGCATCCCATTCCGCCCAGGTACTGCGGTCTTCGCCCAGATAGTTCGAGAAAGCCTTGTGGCCCCAGGGACAATCCAGCGGATTGACGATGGGCGAGAAGGCCGACACCGAGCGATAGCGACCTGGATGGCGCAGGGCACAGATCAGGGCCCCGTGGCCACCCATGGAATGACCGCTGACGCCGCGGCGATCGGAGACCGGAAAGTTGGCTTCGATCAGCGCCGGCAGTTCCTCGACCACATAGTCGTGCATGCGGTAGTACCGGGCCCAGGGCTGCTGGGTGGCGTTGATGTAGAAGCCGGCACCCAGGCCGAAGTCCCAGGCCTTATCGGGGTCGTCCGGCACGTCCTCGCCGCGCGGACTGGTGTCCGGCGCCACCAGCACCAGGCCCAGCTCGGCGGCCAAGCGCTGGGCACCGGCCTTCTGCATGAAATTCTCGTCGGTACAGGTCAGGCCTGACAGCCAGTAGAGTACCGGCAGATCGCTGCGGGCTTCCGCCTGGGGCGGCAGATAGACGGCGAAGGTCATGTCGCAGTCGAGGCTGCGGGCGCGATGGCGATAGCGCTTGTGCCAGCCGCCGAAACTCTTGTTACTGGAGAGCAGTTCGAGACTCATGGTCATCTCCCTCGGAAAGAAGGCGCCCGTGGGCGCCCTCTCGGCGATCAGTAGTGGACGACGGTGCGGATGCTCTTGCCTTCGTGCATCAGCTCGAAGGCCTCGTTGATCTGCTCCAGGCCCATGGTGTGGGTGATGAAGGTATCCAGCGGAATCTCGCCGCTCTGCGCCTTGCGCACATAGCCGGGCAGCTCGCTACGGCCCTTGACGCCACCGAAGGCGCTGCCGCGCCAGACGCGACCGGTCACCAGCTGGAACGGCCGGGTGCTGATCTCCTGGCCAGCACCGGCCACGCCGATAATCACCGACTCGCCCCAGCCCTTGTGGCAGCACTCCAGCGCCGCCCGCATCAGGTTGACGTTGCCGACGCACTCGAAACTGTAGTCGACGCCGCCATCGGTCAGCTCGACGATGACCTCCTGGATCGGCTTCTGGTGATCCTTGGGATTGACGAAGTCGGTGGCGCCCAGCGCGCGGGCGATGTCGAACTTGGACGGATTGATGTCGATGGCGATGATGCGGCTGGCCTTGGCCATCTTGGCGCCGATGATGGCCGCCAGACCGATGCCGCCCAGGCCGAAGACGGCCACGGTCGCGCCCTCTTCCACCTTGGCGGTGTTGAGCACGGCGCCGATGCCGGTGGTGACGCCACAGCCCAGCAGGCAGACCTTTTCCAGCGGCGCCTCGGCGGGGATCTTGGCTACCGACACCTCTGGCAGCACGGTGTACTCGGAGAAGGTCGAGCAGCCCATGTAGTGATAGATCGGCTCGCCATTGTAGGAGAAGCGGGTGGTGCCATCGGGCATCAGGCCCTTGCCCTGGGTCGCGCGTACCGAGCTGCACAGGTTGGTCTTGCCGGATTTGCAGAATTTGCACTGGCCGCATTCGGCGGTATACAGCGGGATGACGTGATCGCCCACGGCGACCGAGGTCACGCCCTCGCCCACCGCTTCGACGATGCCACCGCCCTCGTGACCGAGGATGCAGGGAAAGACGCCCTCGGAATCCTGGCCGGACAGGGTGTAGGCATCGGTGTGGCAGACGCCGGTGGCGACGATGCGGATCAGCACCTCACCGGCCTTGGGCGGCTCGACGTCCACTTCGACGATCTTCAGAGGCTCATTGGGCGCAAAGGCTACGGCGGCGCGGGATTTGATCATGGTCGACTCCAGAGGGACGAAAAAACGAGGTGACCAGTTTAGACGCCAGAAATCCTGGAACAATCGGGCATACTGGAATTCATTTTTGCCATAGGGAAACAATCATGGGCTGGGAAGGCATCGACGAATTCGTCGCCGTGGCGAGCACCCTGCACTTCGGCCAGGCGGCTGATCGTCTCGGCACCTCGACTTCCCACGTCAGCCGTCAGGTCGCCCGCCTGGAAGAACGCCTGCAGGCGCGGCTGCTCTATCGCAGCACCCGCAGCGTCGCCCTCACCGAAGCCGGCCACACCTTTCTGCAGCACTGCCGCCGTCTGCAGGAGGCGCGCGACGAAGCCCTGCGCGAGGTCAGCGATCTCTCCAGCCAGCCCAAGGGACTGATCCGCATGACCTGCGCCGTGACCTATGGCGAGCGTTTCGTCGTGCCCCTGGTCAACGACTTCCTCGCCCGCCATCCCGAGGTGAGTCTGGAGCTGGACCTGACCAATCGCACCGTCGACCTCTTGCACGAAGGCTACGACCTGGCCATCCGCCTGGGCCGTCTGGCCGATTCCCGCCTGGTGGCGACCCGGCTGGCGCCGCGGGAGCTCTATCTGTGCGCCGCACCCAGCTATCTGGAACGCTTCGGCGCGCCTCACACCCTGTCGGAACTCGCTCGCCATCGCTGCCTGGTCGGCACCAGCGACATCTGGAGCTTTCGCGAAAACGAGCGTGAGGTGCTGCACCGGGTCCAAGGCTCCTGGCGCTGCAACAGCGGCCAGGCGGTATTGGACGCCGCGCTGCGCGGCTTCGGCTTGTGCCAGCTGCCGGACTACTATGTGCTGCCGCATCTGGCCCGGGGTGAACTGCGTGCCCTGCTGGACAACCGCCAGCCGCCCAACAGCGCGGTCTGGGCTCTCTATCCGCAGCGGCGCTTTCTCTCACCGAAGATTCGCCTGCTGGTGGAGCACCTCAAGCAAGGCCTGGGCACCCCGCGCCCAGGCGCTCGTCCCCCAGCGGGTTGAGCGCAGCGAGCGAGTCTTTTAAGCGATGGGCCACTGCGGGCCTGGATCCTAGGCCTCGGCGAAGACCACTTGCAGCCGCTGCAGGTCTTCGGGGGTAGTGACCTTGATGTTGTCCACCCGGCCTTCCACCAGGCGCGGCGCATGGCCCGCCCACTCCATGGCCGAGGCCTCGTCGGTGATGGCGGCGCCCGCTGCCAGACCGGCGCTCAGGGCGTCACGCAGGGCACCGAGGCGAAACATCTGCGGCGTATAGGCCAGCCACACCTGGCTGCGATCCACGGTTTCGCTCACCCGGCCGTCGCGCCCGACGCGCTTGAGGGTATCCCGCGCCGGCACGCCAAGCAGGCCACCCACCGGGTCCTGGGCCAGTTCGGCCAGCAGCCGATCCAGGTCATCACGTCGCAGATTGGGTCGCGCGGCATCGTGCACCAGCACCCAGTCGCCGTCGGTGGCACCCTGTTCGGCTAGCAGCAGCAGGCCGCCCAGTACCGAGTCGGCGCGCTCGCGGCCGCCCGGTGCGCGCAGGATGCGGGCATCGCGAGCGCACGCCAGGGTCGGCCACCAGGGATCTTCCGGGGCCAGGCTCACCGCCAGGCCACGCAGGCGCGGGTGGTCGAGGAAACAGTCGAGGGTGCGCTCCAGCAGGCTGCGGCCACCGAGGTCGAGGTATTGCTTGGGGCGGTCGGCACGCATCCGCGCGCCCACACCCGCGGCGGGAATGACCGCCCAGAAGGAAGGCAGAAGGGACATTATTTGGATTGCAGAAAAAGGGTTTCGCCTTGTTTGACCATGCCGAGTTCGTGGCGGGCACGCTCCTCGACGGTCTCCATGCCTTTCTTGAGCTCGACGACCTCGGCTTCGAGGATCTCGTTGCGCTCCAGCAGGCGCTTGTTCTCGCCATTCTGGTCGGCGATCTGCTGCTTGAGTTCGCGCACCTGGGCGAAGCTGCCATCACCGACCCACAGGCGATACTGGAGACCGCCGAGCAGCAGGAGCAGGAAGGGGAAAAGCCAGTAGGGACTTCGCATGGGAGGTAACGGATTCGCGGACGGCGGATGCCGCAAGGACGGCGGCAGAGACGAAAACAGGATAGAAGCCCAGCTCTACGCTTGTAAACTGGGCATCTATCCTGTGGTCCGTCGGACGTGGTGGGAGAAGACGACCTAGATCATCGCCTCCCGGTCACACAGCGCTTAGCTGCGGAATTCGGCACGACCGCGGTAAGGCGCCTTGGCACCCAGCTGCTCTTCGATGCGCAGCAGCTGGTTGTACTTGGAGACGCGATCGGAACGGCACAGCGAACCGGTCTTGATCTGACCGGCGGCGGTGCCCACGGCCAGGTCAGCGATGGTGGAATCTTCGGTCTCGCCGCTGCGGTGGGAGATCACCGCAGTGTAGCCGGCGGCCTTGGCCATCTGGATGGCTTCCAGGGTCTCGGTCAGGGAGCCGATCTGGTTGAACTTGATCAGGATCGAGTTACCGATGCCTTTCTCGATGCCTTCCTTGAGGATCTTGGTATTGGTGACGAACAGGTCGTCGCCCACCAGCTGCACCTTGCTGCCGATCTTGTCGGTCAGGGCCTTCCAACCGGCCCAGTCGGACTCGTCCATGCCGTCTTCGATGGAGATGATCGGGAACTGCTCGGTCAGCCCGGCCAGGTAGTCGGCGAAACCGTTGGCGTCGAAGGCCTTGCCCTCGCCGGACAGGTCGTACTGACCGTCCTTGTAGAACTCGCTGGAGGCGCAGTCCAGGGCCAGGGTCACGTCGGTGCCCAGCTCGTAGCCGGCGTTCTTCACCGCTTCGGCGATGGCGGCCAGGGCGTCGGCGTTGGAGGCCAGGTTCGGCGCGAAGCCGCCTTCGTCACCCACGGAAGTGCTCAGACCACGGGCCTTGAGCACGGCCTTGAGGTGATGGAAGATCTCGGCGCCCACGCGCAGGGCGTCGGCGAAGCTCTTGGCGCCGACCGGCTGGACCATGAATTCCTGGATGTCGACGTTGTTGTCGGCATGCTCGCCGCCGTTGATGATGTTCATCATCGGCACCGGCATGGAGTACTGACCGGGGGTGCCGTTCAGGTTGGCGATGTGGGCGTAGAGCGGCAGGTCCTGGTCTTCGGCAGCGGCCTTGGCGGCCGCCAGGGACACAGCCAGGATGGCGTTGGCGCCCAGCTTGGCCTTGTTGTCGGTACCGTCCAGCTCGATCATGGCGCGGTCCAGGGCCTTCTGGTCGCTCGGATCCTTGCCCAGCAGCAGGTCACGGATCGGGCCGTTGATGTTGCCCACGGCCTTCAGGACGCCCTTGCCCAGGTAACGGCTCTTGTCGCCGTCGCGCAGCTCCAGTGCCTCGCGCGAACCGGTGGACGCGCCGGACGGCGCGGTGGCGCGACCGACGATACCATTGTCCAGGATCACGTCCGCTTCAACGGTGGGGTTGCCGCGGGAATCCAGGACTTCACGTCCCTTGATGTCGACGATGTTAGCCATTTTTGTATCGATCTCCATGTTACCGGTCATTGACGGATCAGCCTTCGGCTACCCGCGAGCCTTTTGGTTCAGCCGCCGCTCAGGCAGTTTCGATCGGCGTGAACGACTTCACCAGCTCGTCCATCGCCTTGAGCTGGGCCAGGAAGGGCTCCAGCTTGTCCAGGCGCAGGGCACAGGGGCCGTCGCACTTGGCATGTTCGGGATCCGGATGGGCTTCGAGGAACAGACCGGCCAGGCCCTGGCTCATGCCGGCCTTGGCCAGGTCGGTGACCTGGGCGCGGCGGCCGCCGGCGGAATCGGCACGCCCGCCCGGCATCTGCAGGGCATGGGTGACGTCGAAGAACACCGGGTAGCCGAAGCTCTTCATGATGCCGAAGCCGAGCATGTCGACCACCAGGTTGTTGTAGCCGAAGGAGGAGCCCCGCTCGCAGAGGATCAGCTGGTCGTTGCCGGCTTCTTCGCACTTGGCGAGGATGTGCTTCATCTCCTGGGGCGCGAGGAACTGCGCCTTCTTGATGTTGATCACGGCGTCGGTCTTGGCCATGGCCACCACCAGGTCGGTCTGCCGCGAAAGGAAGGCCGGCAGCTGGATGATGTCGCAGACCGCCGCCACCGGCGCCGCCTGGTAGGGCTCGTGGACGTCGGTGATCACCGGCATGCCGAAGGTGGCCTTGAGCTCTTCGAAGATGCGCAGGCCGGCTTCCATGCCCGGACCGCGATAGCTGGTCACGGAGGAACGGTTGGCCTTGTCGAAGCTGGCCTTGAAGACGTAGGGGATGCCCAGCTTCTCGGTCACCTTGACGTATTGCTCGCACACCTGCATGGCCAGGTCGCGGGATTCCAGCACGTTCATGCCGCCGAACAGCACGAAGGGCTTGTCGTTGGCGATCTCGATGTTGCCGACGCGGACGATCTTCTGTGCGGTCATGCTCAATCCTTCTTGGCGTAACGCAGGGCGGCGTTGACGAAGCCGCTGAACAGCGGATGGCCGTCACGCGGGGTGGAGGTGAACTCCGGGTGGAACTGGCAGGCGACAAACCAGGGATGATCCGGGGCTTCCACCACCTCGACCAGGGCGCCGTCGCCCGAGCGACCGGAGATCTTCAGGCCGGCGGCCTCGATCTGCGGCAGGAGGTTGTTGTTGACCTCGTAGCGGTGACGATGACGCTCGACGATGACGTCCTGGCCGTAGCAGTCGTGCACCTGGGTACCGCCGATCAGCTGGCACTCCTGGGCGCCCAGGCGCATGGTGCCGCCCAGGTCGGAGCCTTCGGTACGGATCTCGGTGGCGCCGGTGGAATCCTGCCATTCGGTGATCAGGCCGACCACCGGGTGGCCGCTGGCCTTGTCGAATTCGGTGGAGTTGGCGTCTTTCCAGCCCAGCACGTTACGGGCGAACTCGATGACCGCCACCTGCATGCCCAGGCAGATGCCCAGGTAGGGAATCTTGTTCTCGCGAGCGTACTGCACGGTGGCGATCTTGCCTTCCACGCCGCGCAGGCCGAAGCCGCCGGGCACCAGGATGGCGTCCACGCCCTTGAGCAGATGGGTGCCCTGCTGCTCGATGTGCTCGGAGTCGATATAGCGCAGGTTGACCTTGGTGCGGCTCTGGATGCCGGCGTGGGTCATGGCCTCGATCAGCGACTTGTAGGCGTCGAGCAGCTCCATGTACTTACCGACCATGGCGATGGTGACTTCCTGCTCGGGGTTGAGCTTGGCGTCCACCACGCGATCCCACTCGGACAGATCGGCCGGCTTGCACTCCAGGCCAAAGCGCTCGACGACGAATTCGTCCAGGCCCTGGGCGTGCAGCACGGAGGGAATGCGGTAGATGGTGTCGACGTCTTCCAGGGAGATGACCGCGCGCTCTTCGACGTTGGTGAAGAGCGCGATCTTGCGGCGGGAAGAACTGTCGACGGTGTGGTCGGAACGGCAGATCAGCACATCGGGCTGCAGGCCGATGGAGCGCAGTTCCTTGACCGAATGCTGGGTCGGCTTGGTCTTGGTCTCGCCGGCGGTGGCGATGTAGGGCACCAGGGTCAGGTGCATCAGCATGGCGCGGCGCGCCCCGATCTCCACTCGCAGCTGGCGGATGGCTTCGAGGAAGGGCTGCGACTCGATGTCACCGACGGTGCCGCCGATCTCCACCAGGGCCACGTCGGCATCGCCGGCGCCCTTGATGATACGGCGCTTGATCTCGTCGGTGATGTGCGGGATCACCTGCACGGTGGCGCCCAGGTAGTCGCCACGACGCTCCTTGCGCAGGACGTCCATGTAGATGCGACCGGTGGTGAAGTTGTTGTTCTGGGTCACGGTGGTGCGGATGAATCGCTCGTAGTGACCCAGGTCCAGGTCGGTCTCGGCGCCGTCATGGGTGACGAACACCTCGCCGTGCTGGAAGGGACTCATGGTGCCGGGATCCACGTTGATGTAGGGATCCAGCTTGAGCATGGTGACCTTCAGCCCTCTCGCTTCCAGAATGGCGCCCAGGGAAGCCGAGGCGATGCCTTTCCCCAAAGAAGAAACAACACCGCCCGTGACGAAAATAAAGCGCGTCATGAAAATTCCTAGAATCTGCGTTGAGGCGGAGAGCCGCCGATGAAAGCGAGAGCGGTCGGCCTGGCGCCGGACCAATGCACACCGTCCACTCGGGGCGAGCGGAAAATGCGATATAAGACGGGAGCGTAGTCTAGCCTAAAGGTCATCCCAGCTCAAACCCGCCCATGCCGTCTGCGGGCTGCCACTCAAGCCGCCCTCCCCCCGGCAGGCCATTCAGGCCGGGCAGGTTGGCCACCGCCAGCAGTTCGTCGCCGCGCCAGAGCAGCGGCAATCGGCCGCGCAGGAACGGCGGCACCCCCTGCTCGTTGAACAGGCGCTTGAGCTCGCGCGAGCCGCGACCCGGTACGACCAACCGCTCGCCTCCCTGGCGATAGCCGATCCGCCAGCCGGATTCGGCGGCCTGTTCGAGGAAGTTCAGGCGGCCATTGCCGGCCAGCTCCAGGCTGGTTTCCTGTCCGGTGATGGCCAGGGATTGCGGCGCGACCTGCCAGGCGTCGGGCACCCACCAGATCCGCCCTGCCCCCCGGCGCACCTGGCCACCTTCGAGACGCCAGAGGGGATCGCTCGCCGCGCCCGCCTCGCACATTGCCTGCCAACCAGCCCAGTGGGCGCTGTCGGGCTGGCGCGTCAGCGGATCCAACCAGGTGCGCAAGGCATTGCGCTGGCGCGCCTCGCTCAAGGCTTGCAAAGGCGCCAGGGCCAGATTGGGCAAGGGAATCCAGGCGAACCCGTGATCGACACACCGGGCCCGCTGCAGATCCAGATCGGCCAGCTCGCCGAGCAATTCGTCGGCTTCGGCCAGATGCCGGGCACCGCGCGCCATGACCTGATCGACGCCCGGCCAGCGGTCGCGTAGCCGTGGCAGCACCTCGTGCCGCAGATAGTTGCGATCCAGTCGGGTATCGGCGTTGCTGGGGTCTTCGATCCAGTCCAGCCCTTCGGCTTCGGCATAGGCCAGCAGCGCACTACGCGGCTCGTCCAGCAGGGGCCGCCAGAGGCGACCGGCAGCCAGCGAACGGGTTTCGGGCATGCCGGCCAGCCCCTTCACACCCGCGCCCCGTACCAGCCGCTGCAGCAGGGTTTCCAGCTGATCGTCGCGATGCTGCCCCAGCACCAGGCAGCCATCCTGGGGCAGCACCTGGGCAAAAGCCGCATAGCGCGCCTCGCGCGCAGCCCGTTCGAGACTGGCCGCGCCATCGGCATGGACGTGCAGGGTATCGAGAGGGACAGCCAACTTCTGGCAGACCTGGGCGCAGTGCTCGACCCAGGCATCCGCCGCGGCTTGCAGGCCATGATGCACATGCACCGCCTGCAGATCGCCCGGCAGGCCATGTTCGCGCAGCCGCGCGAAGAGGTACAGGAGAACGGTGGAGTCGAGTCCGCCGGAGAAGCCCACCCGCCAGTGACGGGTGAGCGGCTGCCGCTCCAGGCGGGCGTGCAGCCGATCCAGCAGACTCATGAGAGCGGAATCAGGCGATGCCGTAGCTCATCAGGCGCTCGTAGCGACGCTCCAGCAGCGCCGGCATATCGTAGCCCTTGAGCTCGTCCAGCTGCTCCAGCAACGCAGTGCGCAGGCTGTTGGCCATGGCCTGGGGATCGCGGTGCGCGCCACCCAGGGGTTCATCGATCACCTGATCGACGATGTTCAGGCTCTTCAGCCGCTCGGCGGTGATGCCCATGGCCTCGGCGGCATCGGGGGCCTTCTCGGCGGTCTTCCACAGGATGGAGGCGCAACCTTCCGGCGAGATCACCGAATAGGTGGAGTGCTGCAGCATGTTGAGCTGGTCGCAGACACCGATGGCCAGGGCGCCACCGGAACCACCCTCGCCGATCACGGTGGCGATGATGGGGGTCTTCAGCCGCGCCATGACGCGCAGGTTCCAGGCGATGGCCTCGCTCTGGCCACGCTCTTCGGCGTCGATGCCCGGATAGGCGCCGGGAGTGTCGATGAAGGTCAGGATCGGCATCTTGAAGCGCTCGGCCATTTCCATCAGGCGGCAGGCCTTGCGATAGCCTTCCGGACGCGGCATACCGAAGTTGCGGCGGACCTTCTCGCGGACTTCACGACCCTTCTGGTGGCCGATGATCATCACCGGACGACCTTCCAGGCGGGCGATGCCCCCAACGATGGCCGGATCGTCGGCGAAGTGACGATCGCCGTGCAGCTCTTCGAAATCGCTGAACAGGTAGTTGATGTAGTCGAGGGTATAGGGACGCAGCGGATGCCGGGCCAGACGGGCCACCTGCCAGCTGGACAGGTCGCTGAAGATGCTCTTGGTGAGCGCCTGACTCTTCTCCTGCAACCGGGCGATCTCGTCACTGATGTTCAGCGCATTGTCGTTACCGACCAGTCGAAGTTCTTCGATCTTGGCCTGGAGATCGGCGATGGGCTGTTCGAAATCGAGATAGTTCGGGTTCATGGGCATCCGTTATTACAATCTAGAGCCAGGGGCCGGGGCGCCTACCTTAAGGGATCGGACGAGGCAGGTCGAGACTCCTGCCACGTCACCGGCACCCGCCGCTGGCGAGGGTTGGGACGGAGCGCACGAGGCGCTCGGACTTAACGATAGTTGAGAAAGACGTTCTCCCTGCCGAACTGGTCACGCAGGGTTTGAATCAGGCCATCGGCCGGATCGATCCGGTAGTTCTCGCCAAACTGCAGCAGCGCCCGCGCGGTGGGCCCCTGGTAGTCGATGGTGACCGGGCAGGCGCCGCGATGGCGGCCGCACAATTCGCCCAGCCAGCGCAGCCGATCACCGGCCAGCGCCTCGCTACGCACCGCGATCCTGAGGCTTTCCGCCAGAGCGGTCCGGGCTTCTTCCAACCCCAGCACGCGCTTGGCACGCAGGCGCAGACCACCGGAGAAATCGTCCTGGCTGACCTCGCCCTCGACGATCACCAGGGCATCGGTCTGCAACAGCGCCTGGGCGGCGTTGAAGGCTTCGGCGAACAGCGAGGCCTCGATGCGCCCGGAGCGATCGTCCAGGGTGACGAAGCCCATCTTGTCGCCGCGCTTGTTCTTCATCACCCGCAGGTTGACGATCAACCCGGCCACGGTCTGGGTTTCCCGCGACGGCTTGAGGTCGACGATGCGCTGGCGCGCTAGCCGCCGCACCTCGCCTTCGTATTCCTCGATGGGGTGACCGGTCAGGTACAGCCCCAGGGTTTCCTTTTCTCCGCGCAGGCGCTCCTTGAGATTGAGCTCCCGGGCGCGACGGTGGTTGGCATAGACGTCGGCCTCGGGTTCGGCGAAGACGCCACCGAAGAGATCGACATGGCCGCTGTTGTGGCTGCGCGCGGTCTGCTCGGCCGAGGCGATGGCCTCTTCCATGGCCGCCAGCAGCACGGCGCGATTCTGGTCGATGGTCGCCTGATAGGCCTTGAGTTCGTCGTGGTAATGCGGCCCCAGGCGGTCCAGGGCACCGGAGCGAATCAGGGCTTCCAGGGTGCGTTTGTTGATGCGCTTGAGATCCACCCGCGCGCAGAAGTCGAAGAGATCCTTGAAAGGCCCCTCGGCACGCGCCTCGACGATGGCCTCCACCGGGCCCTCGCCCACGCCCTTGATGGCGCCCAGGCCGTAGACGATGCGCCCGCCCTCGTTCACGGTGAACTTGAACTCGGAGATGTTCACGTCCGGCGTGTCGATGCGCAGCTTCATGTGGCGGCATTCCTCGATGAGGATCACCACCTTGTCGGTGTTATGCATATCCGCCGACAGCACCGCGGCCATGAAGGGCGCCGGATAGTGAGTCTTCAACCAGGCGGTCTGGTAGGAAACCAGGCCGTAGGCGGCCGAGTGCGACTTGTTGAAGCCGTAACCGGCGAATTTCTCCACCAGGTCGAAGATGTTGCCCGCCAGCTCGCCATCAATGCCGTTATTGGCGCAGCCCTCGATGAAGCCGCCGCGCTGCTTGGCCATCTCCTCGGGTTTCTTCTTGCCCATGGCCCGGCGCAGCATGTCCGCCTGGCCCAGGGTGTAGCCGCCCATGACCTGGGCGATCTGCATCACCTGTTCCTGGTAAAGGATGATGCCGTAGGTAGGCGCCAGCACCGGCTGCAGGCCATCGTACTGGTAGTCCGGATGCGGATAGGCCAGCTCGGCGCGGCCATGCTTGCGGTTGATGAAGTCGTCCACCATGCCCGACTGCAGCGGACCAGGGCGGAACAGCGCCACCAGGGCGATGAGGTCTTCCAGGCAGTCCGGCTTGAGCTTCTTGATCAGCTCCTTCATGCCGCGGGATTCCAGCTGGAAGACGGCGGTGGTCTCGGCCTTCTGCAGCAGGGCGTAGGTCGGCTTGTCGTCCAGCGGGATGAAGTCGATGTTGAGCGGCTCGCGCCCCTCCTCCACTTCCGTGCGGTTGATGGTCTCCAGCGCCCACTTGATGATGGTCAGGGTACGCAGACCGAGGAAGTCGAACTTGACCAGGCCGGCCTGCTCGACGTCGTCCTTGTCGAACTGGGTCACCAGGCCGTTGCCGTCCTCGTCGCAGGCGATGGGCGAGAAGTCGGTCAGCTTGGTCGGCGCGATCACCACGCCGCCGGCGTGCTTGCCGGTGCCGCGGGTGATGCCCTCGAGCTTGAGGGCCATGTCCCAGATTTCCTTGGCGTCCTCGTCGGTCGCCAGGAAGTCGCGCAGCACCTCTTCCTGCTCGAAGGCCTTCTGCAGGGTCATGCCCACTTCGAAAGGGATCATCTTCGACAGGCGATCGGCCAGGCCATAGGACTTGCCCTGCACCCGCGCCACGTCGCGCACCACCGCCTTGGCCGCCATGGTGCCGAAGGTGATGATCTGACTCACCGCCTCGCGGCCGTAGAGGTCGGCCACGTACTCGATCACCCGGTCGCGGCCGTCCATGCAGAAGTCGACGTCGAAGTCGGGCATGGAGATCCGTTCGGGGTTGAGGAAGCGCTCGAACAGCAGGTCGTAGGCCAGCGGATCGAGGTCGGTGATCTTGAGCACATAGGCCACCAGGGAGCCGGCACCCGAGCCCCGGCCGGGACCGACCGGTACGCCGTTGTTCTTCGCCCACTTGATGAAGTCCATCACGATGAGGAAGTAACCGGGGAAGCCCATCTGGATGATGATGTCGAGCTCGAAGTTGAGCCGGTCGACGTACTCCTGGCGCTTCTCTTCGTAGTTCGGCGTGGTCTCGCGCGGCCAGAGCACGGCCAGGCGCTCTTCCAGGCCCTCGAAGGACACGTGGCGCAGGTAGTCGTTGATGGTCATCCCGTTTGGAATCGGGAAGTTGGGCAGGAAGTACTTGCCCAGCTGGATCTCGATGTTGCAGCGCTTGGCGATCTCGACGGTGTTTTCCAGCGCCTCGGGCAGGTCGCTGAACAGCTCGGCCATCTCGGCCGCCGACTTCAGGTACTGCTGGTCGCTGTACTTGCGTTCGCGCCGGGGATCGTCCAGCGGACGGCCCTCGCCGATGCAGACGCGGGTCTCGTGGGCCTCGAAGTCCTCGGCCTTGAGAAAGCGCACGTCGTTGGTCGCCACCAGCGCGCCACCGCAACGATCGGCCAAGGCCACGGCGGCATGCAGATGCTCTTCGTCACCGGCTCTTTCGGTGCGCTGCACCTCCAGATAGAAGCGCTCCTGGAAGACCTGCTGCCATTCCTCGAACAACTGATCGGCCAGGGCCAGATCGCCTTCGAGCAGCGCCAGGCCGATCTCGCCCTCCTTGGAACCGGACAGGGCGATCAGACCTTCATTGGCTTCCTTCACCCAGTCGCGCTGGATGACGATCTGGCCGTCCTGCTGACCTTCCTGGAAACCCCGGGACAGCAGCTCGGTCAGGTTGCGATAGCCCTTGGCGTTCATGACCAGCAGGGTCATGCGGGTCAGAGGCGCGTCGCCCTCGCGACCGGCCAGCCAGATATCGGCGCCGGCGATGGGCTTGATCCCGGCGCCCATGGCGGCCTTGTAGAACTTGACCAGCGAACAGAGGTTGCCTTGGTCGGTCACCGCCACGGCCGGCATTCCGGCGGCTTCGGCAGCCTTGACCAGCCCCTTCACCCGCACGATCCCGTCGACCAGGGAATATTCCGTGTGGAGACGCAGGTGGACGAAGGATGCGGACATGGCAGAGACCCCTTGATGCATGAGGCGCGAGATTGTACTGGATTGTCGACCCGAGGTCAGAGCGCCGCGACGGCTGTCAGTAGGTCGCGACGATCTGGGTCGAGGCCTGGGTCTCGAGGGCGTGCCAGGCGTCGCGCACCGGCGCGAAGGAGCGCCGGTGGATGGGCGTGGGGCCCAGGCGCCTGAGCGCGTCCAGGTGCTCGGCGGTGGGATAGCCCTTGTGTCCGGCCAGGCCATAGCCCGGATAGAAAGCGTCCAGCGCCTGCATTTCGCGGTCGCGGGTCACCTTGGCCAGAATGGAGGCCGCGGCGATCGCCGGGACCTGGCTGTCGCCCTTCACCACCGGCGAACTGGGCACCGCCAGCTTGGGACAGCGATTGCCATCGATCAGGGCCACCCGCGGCTGCACCTGCAGGCCTTCCACCGCGCGCTGCATGGCCAGCATGGTAGCGTGCAGGATGTTCAGCCGGTCGATCTCGGCGACCTCGGCACGGGCCACGCACCAGGCCAGGGCCTTTTCCTGGATCTCGTCGAACAGGGCTTCGCGGCGCGCCAGCGACAGCTTCTTCGAATCGTTCAGCCCGAGAATGGGCTTGCCCGGATCGAGGATCACCGCGGCCGTGACCACGGCGCCGCACAGCGGACCGCGGCCGACTTCATCCACCCCGGCGACCAGCGCCTCGACCAGATTGAAATCCAGTCCCAACTGCATCAGCTGCGCTGCCGCAGGAGATCCAGCACGGCCCCGGCCGCCTGGACCGAGGCATCGCGCCTCAGGCTGTGGTGGATGGCGGCGAAGCTGTCGGTCTGCTGCTGTGGCCGCTCCAGCAACGGCAGCAGTTCGGCCACCAGCCGCTCCGGTGTCGCCTCGTGCTGGATCAGCTCGGGCACCAGCTTGCGCCCGGCCAGCAGATTGGGCAGCGAAATGTAGGGACTCTTCACCAGCTGCTTGAGAATCAGATAGGTCAGGGGCGCCACCCGATAGGCCACCACCATGGGCCGCTTGAACAGCAGCGTCTCCAGGGTCGCGGTACCCGAGGCGATCAGCACGCCGTCACAGGCGGCCAGCACCTCGTGGGAACGCCCATCGGTCAGCAGTAGCGGCAAAGGCGGCCGCCCTTCCAGCAGCTGCTCCACCTGCGCCCGTCGTGCGGCGTTGGCACAGGGCAAGACGAAACGCACACCAGGACGCACGGTCAGCAACTGGGCGGCGGCGTCGAGGAACAGCGCACCGAGGCGCCCTACTTCGCCACCGCGACTGCCCGGCAACAGGGCGATGACCGTACCCTCTTCCGGCAGGCCCAAGGCCTGTCTGGCCGCCAGGCGGTCGCTGTCCAGGGGAATGGTATCGGCCAGCGGATGCCCGACGAAGCGCACGGGCACCTGCTGCTCCTCGTAGAAACGGGCTTCGAAGGGAAACAGGGTCAGCATCAGGTCGCAGCCGTCGCGGATCTTGAGCACCCGCTTCTGGCGCCAGGCCCAGACCGAGGGACTGACGTAGTGCACCGCCGGAATGCCCGCGCGATGCAGCTGGGCTTCGATTTCGAGGACGAAATCCGGAGCATCGATACCGATGAAGACGTCGGGACGGGCGTCGAGCAACTGAGCGATCAGCGCCTTGCGCCGACCCAGGAGTTCACGCAGGCGGCCGAGTACCTCGACCAGCCCCATGACCGCCAGGCGTTCCATGGGAAATTCGGACACCAACCCTTCGGCTTCCATCCGCGGACCGCCCACGCCCATGAAGGAGATATTCGGGTGCTGTTCACGCAGCGCCTGCATTAGGCCGGCGCCGAGCAGATCACCCGACGCCTCCCCTGCCACCAGCGCCACGCGCAGCGGGCGTTGGGCGAACTCAGCGGGTGATGCCACGCGTCGCACTCAGGATGGAATCACGGAACACCGCCACCTCGGGAAACCGCTGAGCCACCGGCTCCAGCTCACGCAGGGCGTCATCGACGGTCAGCCCCTGACGATAGACCACCTTGTAGGCGCGGCGCAATTCCTTGATGGCTTCGGCCGAGAAGCCCCGGCGGCGCATGCCTTCGAAGTTCATGCTGCGGGCTTCGGCCGGATTGCCGAACACCGTGACATAGGCCGGCACATCCTTGCCGATGGCCGTGCCCATGCCGGAAAAGCTGTGGGCACCGATGCGGCAGAACTGATGCACCAGGGTATAGCCGGACAGGATCGCCCAGTCGTCGACATGCACGTGCCCGGCGAGGGCCGTGTTGTTGACCAGGATGCAGTGATTGCCGATCACGCTGTCATGGCCGATGTGCACATAGGCCATCAGCAGGTTGTGATCGCCAAGGGTCGTCTCTTCCCGATCCTGCACGGTACCGCGATGGATGGTGACCCCTTCGCGGATGGTGTTGTGATCGCCGATCCGCAGCCGGGTCGGTTCGCCCTGGTACTTGAGATCAGGCGTATCCTCGCCGATCGACGAGAACTGGAAGATACGATTGTGACGTCCGATCACGGTCGGACCCTTGAGGATGACGTGAGGGCCGATGACGGTCCCTTCGCCAATCTCGACATCCGGTCCGATGATCGACCAGGGGCCGACCTGGACATCGGCGGCGAGCCGTGCCTGGGGGTCGACGATAGCCCTGGGGTCAATCAACGTCATAGCTTGCGTTCCGCACAGATGATTTCAGCCGAACAGACCGGCTTGTCGTCCACACTGGCGTGGCACTCGAACTTCCAGATGCCGCGCTTGGTGCTGATGAAGCGGGCGTCGAGCATCAGCTGATCGCCCGGCGTCACCGGTTGGCGAAACCGCAGCTTATCCGATCCGACGAAGTAGTACAGGGTGCCGTCTGCCGGCGAGGAATTCATCATCTTGAAACCGAGCACGCCGGCGGCCTGGGCCATGGCCTCGACGATCAGCACGCCCGGCATGATCGGGTGCTGGGGGAAGTGGCCGGTAAAGAACGGTTCGTTGATGCTGACGTTCTTGTAGGCACGAATGCGCTTGGCTTCGATATCCAGCTCCAGCACGCGATCCACTAACAGAAAGGGATAGCGATGCGGGAGATATTCACGGATCTCGTTGATGTCCATCATGGTCGGGGAAGGCCTGTTCAGAAAGGGGAAACATCCGATGCAGAATCAAGCATCAGAAGCAGCGTCATCCCGCGAGGTCACGGTAGCAACGATTTTTTCCAGATGTTGCAGACGGCGGGCCATGTCGTCGAGGTGACGAATCCGCGCGGCGCTCTTCTTCCATTCACCGGCCGGCTGCATCGCCGTACCGGAGGAATAGGCGCCGGGCTCGGTAATCGAGCGGGTCACCATGGTCATACCGGTGACGAACACGTGGTCGCACACCTCGATATGACCGACCATGCCCACGCCGCCGGCGATGGTGCAGTGTTTGCCGATCTTGGTACTGCCAGAGATGCCCACGCAGGCGGCCATGGCGGTGTGCTCACCGACCTGGACGTTGTGCGCGATCATGATCTGGTTGTCGAGCTTGACGCCATTGCTGATGACCGTGTTCGCCAGGGCGCCGCGGTCGATGGTGGTGTTGGCACCAATCTCGACGTCATCGCCGATCAGCACCCCACCCAGCTGGGCGATCTTCTGCCACTGGCCACCCTCGTTGGCGAAGCCGAAGCCCTCGGCACCGATCACGGCACCCGATTGCACCACGGCGCGCTCGCCAATGGTCACGTCGTGATAGAGCGTGACCCGGGGCGCCAGCCAACTGTCGGCGCCAATGACGCTCCGCGCGCCCACCACGCAGTGGGCGCCCAGACTGACGCCCGCGCCGATGCGCGCCTGCGCCTCAATCACCACATAGGGACCGATGGCCGCCGTCGGATCCACCTGGGCATCCGCCGCGACCAGCGCCGTGGGATGGATACCGGCCGCGCTGCGCGGCTTGCGATCGAACAGATGGGAAAGCCGCGCGTAGGCCAGATAGGGGTTCGCCAGGATCAGGGCGTCACCGGCATAGCCGTCGGCGTCCTTTTCCGTCAGCAGCACGGCCCCGGCCTGGGTATCGGCCAGGTAGCGGCGGTACTGCGGATTGGCGAGAAAACTCAACTGCTCAGGACCGGCCTCGGGCAGAGTAGCCAGACCGGTTACCAGGCGCTCGGACGAACCGCGTAACTCCACGGTCAACTGGCGGCTTTCCAGCCACTGCGCCAGTTCGCCCAGCGTAAAGGTGGTATGGCTCATCAACGACCCGCGTTCATGCGCTCGATCACCTGACGGGTGATGTCGTATTGCGGCTTCACGTCCACCACGGCACCGCGCTCGAGCACCAGATCGTAATCGCCCTTCTTCAGCACCTCTTCCACGGCCTTGTCCAGACGCGGCTTGAGCAGCTTGAGCATGTCACGATCCGACGCCGCCTTGGCATCGTTGAGTTCCTTGGACTGGAACTGGAAGTCCCGAGCCTTCTGGCGGAAGTCGTTCTCCAGACGGGTACGCTCGGCCTGGGCCAGCTTGTCACCGCCCTTGTTGAGCTTGTCTTGGATGTCCTTGGCGGAGCTTTCCAGACCCTTGAGCTTGTTCAGCTGGGGACCGAACTTCTTCTCGGAATCCACCGCGTACTTCTTGGCGGCATCGGATTCCAGCAGGGCCATCTGGTAGTTTAGGACAGCGATCTTGGTATCGGCGAACACCGGAGCGGCGACGAGAACGGCAGCGAACAGAGCGTAACGGGTGTACTTGTGCACAGTTGACTCCTGCGTAAAGCGCAAAGGTGTAGCCTGGGTCAGAACGTCTGACCCAGCGAGAACTGGAAGACCTGCGGATCGGAGTTGGTCGGCTTCTTGACCGGAACGCCCAGGCTGAAGCTCAGCGGACCCAGGGCGGTAACCCAGGTCACACCGACACCAACGGAGCTGGCCATGTTGGAGAAGCTGATGTCTCCGCAATTCTTCGTTCCATCTTGGCCATCGGGCGTCTTGTAGCAATTTCCAGTCGAGAACACATTACCCACGTCCCAGAACAACACGGTACGCAAAGATTTCTGATCCTTCACAAAGGGCAGTGGGAACAGGTATTCCACACCACCGGTGATCAGGACGTTGCCACCGAAGGCCTCGTCGTTCTCCCGATCACGGTAGCCTTGTCCTTTACCTACGTAAGTCGGCGGATTCTTAGGCGGCGTGGTCCGCGGCCCCAGGCTGCTGTCCTCGAAACCCCGTACCGAGTTGAAGCCACCGGCGTAGTAGTTCTCGTAGAACGGCAGGCCATCGGTGCCACCATAGCTGTCGCCGTAACCCAGCTCGGTATGGAAGCGCAGCGCGGTAGTGTCGGTCAGCGGCGTGAACAACTGGCCGCGGTAGTCGAGCTTGTAGAAGCTCAGGTCGCTGCCCGGAATGGTGATCTGGCCGGTCATGCTCTGGGAGGCACCCCGGGTCGGCAGCACACCGCGGTTCAGCGTCGAGCTGGACCAGCCGATGCTAGCCTTGAAGTTGGTGAAGTTGTCCCCTTCGCGATCTACGAAATCGTAGATCTCGTCGGCGCTGTAGGTACCGGGGTTGATCTCGTCCTTCTGCACGCTCAGACCATAGGTCAGGCGCGAGGTCTCGCTGATCGGATAGCCCAGGGTGACACCGGTACCCAGGCTGTTGATCGAGTAGTAGGAGACGTCACTGTCGTACAGTTTGCTGTAGTCGGTGCTGCGATAGAAGATGTTGTAGCCCAGACTCACGCCATCCGGCGTGAAGTAGGGATCGGTGAAGCTGAAGTTGTAGCGACTCTGGTACTGGGAACGGGTCAGACCGATGCTGACCTGGTTGCCGGTACCGAGGAAGTTGTTCTGGCTGATGGAACCGCCGAGGATCAGACCGGCGCTCTGGGCGAAGCCGATGCTGGCGGTAATAGAGCCCGACGGCTGCTCTTCGACGTTGTAGTTGACGTCGACCATGTCGTCGGTGCCAGGCACCTGGGGCGTCTCGACCTTGACTTCCTTGAAGTAGCCCAAGCGTTCGAGACGGGTCTTGGACTGGTCGATGAGGTAGGTGGACGCCCATCCGCCTTCCATCTGGCGCATCTCGCGACGCAGCACCTCGTCCTCGGTCTTGGTGTTGCCGCGGAAGTTGATGCGATTGACGTAGGCACGCTTGCCCGGATCGACCACATAGGTCAGGGACACGCTGTGGTCGTCGTCATGGGGCTCGGGCAGACCGTTGACGTTGGCGAAGGTATAGCCTTCGTTGCCCAGGCGGCGGGTGATCAGATCCGAGGTGCTGGTCATGACCTTGCGCGAGAAGACCTGGCCCGGCTGGACCAGCATCAGTTTGCGCAGCTCTTCCTCCGGCACCTTGAGGTCGCCGGACAGCTTGACTTCACGAACGGTGTACTTCTGCCCTTCGTTGACGTTGACCGTGATGTAGACGTGCTTCTTGTCGGGCGTGATGGACACCTGGGTCGAGGTGATGTCCATGTTGATGTAGCCGCGGTCCAGGTAATAGGAGCGCAGGCGCTCCAGGTCACCCGCCAACTTTTCCCGGGAGTATTTGTCATCGTTACGGAAGAACGACAACCAGTTGCTCGGCTTGAGTTCGAACAGCGAGGTAAGGTCATCCTCGGCGAAGACCGTGTTGCCCACCACATTGACGTGGGAGATGGTCGCGACCTCGCCCTCGTTGACGGTGATCTTGAGCTGCACCCGGTTACGGGGCTGCGGCACCACTTCGGCGTCGATGCTGGCGGAATAACGGCCTTGGGCGACGTACTGGCGCAGCAGTTCGTTGCGCACGCCTTCCAGCGTCGCACGCTGGAAGATCTCGCCCTCGGCGAGACCGGCCTGCTTGAGGCCCTTCATCAGGTCGTCGCTGGAAATCGCCTTGTTGCCTTCCAGGGTGATGCTGGAAATGGAGGGACGCTCGACCAGATTGACGACCAGGACGTTGCCGTCACGGCCCAGCTGGATGTCCTGGAAGAATCCGGTACGGAAGAGCGAGCGGGAGGCTTCGGCCAACTTGTTGTCGTCGACGGATTCGCCGACATTGAGCGGCAGGGCACCGAAGACGCTGCCGGACGATACTCGTTGCAGTCCGTTGACGCGGATATCGGAGATGGTGAAGGACTCGGCGTGTACCTCGCCGATCATCAGCGCGGCTATTACCGCAGGTAGCAGCAGGCGTTTCATGAGTCCCTTTTATTCCAACTGGCAAATAAAGAATCTGCCGCACTGGGCGGCAGATTCGGCAATCAGCAGAGTGTCAGAGGCGACCGAGGTCATTGACCAAGGCCAGCAGCATCACACCCACGACGAGGCTAATACCGATCTGCATGCCCCATGTCTGTACACGCTCGGACAAGGGCCGCCCGCGAATCCACTCGACGAAGTAGAACACCAGGTGACCACCGTCGAGCACAGGGATAGGCAACAGATTCAGAACCCCCAGGCTAATGCTCAGGTACGCCAGAAAATTGAGGAAGTCCCCCAGGCCTGACTGAGCGGAAGCGCCCGCCACTTTAGCAATGGTTATCGGCCCGCTCAAGTTTTTTACCGACAGCTCTCCCAAGAGCATCTTCTTCAGGGAAACCAGCGTCAGCACGCTCATCTGCCAGGTCCGACCGATCCCCTCCCCTACGGCGGCGACGGGTCCATAGCTGATTTCGCGAACCATTTCCGCCGGCCACTTGACCGGTGCCACACCGGCGCCGAGGTAGCCGGCGTCGGTGGAATCGACCCGCCGCGCGCCCAAACGCAGGGACAGATCCCGCCGCTGACCCTCGCGTTCATAGGTGACCTTGACCTGCTGATCGGGGTGCGCCCGCACCCAGTCCACCGCCTGCTGCCAATCGCTGATCGCCGTATCGTTCAAGGCGATCAGGCGATCCTCCGTCTGCAGGCCGGCCGCTTTCGCCGGACCGGCCGGATCCAGCTCGGCGAAGACTGCCGGAATCTGTGGCCGCCAGGGTTTCAGGCCCAGGGCCTGGATCGGATCGGGATCTTCCGCACCGCGCAGCCAGGCGTCGAGCTGGATGACCGTGCGCTGCTCGGCGGTGGTGCCCGGCACCCGGTAACTCAGGCGCAGCGGACCACTTTCACCCAGACGATCGACCAGGCGCAGATTGACTGCCGACCAGCTGTCCACAGCGGCGTCATCCACCGCGGTCAGCTCAGCGCCGACGGGGATGCCTGCGGTGGCAGCCAGCGTATCGGGCGTGATGCCGCCCACGACCGGCCGCGGCTGCTGGGAACCCAGCATGGCCAACACCCAGAAGAACAGGATGGCAAGCAGGAAGTTGGCGATCGGACCGGCGGCGACGATGGCGATGCGCTGGCGTACCGTCTTGCGGTTGAAGGCGGCATGCTGATCTTCAGGGGCCACCGGCGCTTCGCGCTCGCCCAGCATCTTCACGTAGCCGCCCAGTGGGATCGCGGCCACCACGAATTCGGTGCCGTGGCGATCGTGCCAGCGCAGCAGCGGCTTGCCAAAACCGACGGAAAAGCGCAGGACCTTGACGCCGCACCGGCGCGCCGTCCAGAAATGGCCATACTCGTGAATGGTCACCAGGACGCCCAGGGCGATCAGGGTTCCCAGTATCGTATAAAGGATGGACATTGGCTGCCTCCGCTACCTCAGTGTGCCGATTCTGCGGACTCGCAGGTCAGGTGTCGAGGCGCGGGATCAGCGTCTCGCCAACCACTCCCGAGCCAGCTGCCGAGCGGTATTGTCGGCTGCGAAAACCGCGTCCAGATCGGCGGCCGGACCGGGCTCGACACCCTTGAGCACCGACTCGATCAGTTGCGGGATCTCGGTAAAACCCAGTTGACCCGCGAGAAAGGCCTCGACGGCGACTTCGTTGGCGGCATTGAGCGTCGCCGGCATGCAACCACCCGCCTGAGCGGCTTCTCGGGCCAGACGCAGGCATGGAAAGCGCGCTTCGTCAGGGCGCTCGAACTCGAGCCGGCCGATTTCGAACAGATCCAGCGCCGTGACTCCGGAGTCGATTCGCTCGGGCCAGGCCAGGGCATGGGCAATGGGGGTGCGCATATCGGGATTGCCCAACTGGGCCAGCACCGAACCGTCCACATAGTCGACCAGCGAATGAATCACGCTCTGGGGATGGATGACCACCTCGACCTGCTCAGGTGTCGCCTCGAACAGCCAGCACGCCTCGATCAACTCCAAGCCCTTGTTCATCAGGGTCGCGGAGTCCACCGAAATCTTGCGACCCATGGACCACTTGGGATGGGCACAGGCCTGGTCCGGCGTCACCTCGACCAGCTGCTCGGCCGGTGTCTCGCGGAACGGACCACCCGAGGCGGTGAGCAGGATGCGTCGTACGCCCTTGCGCGCCAAGCCGGGTGTCGCCGGATCGGCCAGGCACTGGAAGATGGCGTTGTGCTCGCTGTCGATGGGCAGCAGGGTCGCGCCACTGGCCTGCACCGCCTCAATGAAGAGCGCGCCGCTCATGACCAGGGCTTCCTTGTTGGCCAGCAGCACGCGCTTGCCAGCCTTGACCGCCGCCAGTGTCGGCTTCAGCCCGGCCGCGCCAACGATGGCCGCCATGACGGTATCGACCTGAGGATGAGCGGCGATAGCCTCCAGGCCACCCTCGCCCACCAGGATCTCGGGGAGCATTTCAGCCCCTCGCAGCAGGCCGGCCAAGCAGTCGGCGGACGCCTGATCCGGCACGGCCGCATAGACCGGCTGGAAACGTCGGCAGAGATCAGCCAGCTCATTCAGGCGACGATGCCCGCTCAAGGCAAAGATCCGATAACGCTCAGGGTGCCGCGCTACTACATCCAGGGTGCTGGCACCGATGGAGCCGGTCGCACCCAGCACGCAAAGCCGTTGGAGACTCACTGGACACCCCAGCCGGCCCACCAGAGCAGCAGCGCGAACAGCGGTACGGCGGCCGTGAGGCTGTCGATGCGATCCAGTACGCCACCGTGCCCTGGCAGCAACTGACTGCTGTCCTTGAGCCCGGCCTGACGCTTGAACATGCTTTCGGTGAGATCACCCACCACGGAAATCAGCACCACGCAGGCCGCGCCGATGAGCGCCTGCATGAGGTCACCCACCCCCCAGCCACGGACCAGGCCGAGCACCAGGGTCGCCACCAAAGCGGCGGCCAGGCCGCCATAGAGGCCTTCCCAGCTCTTGCCCGGACTCACCGCCGGCGCCAGCTTGCGCTTGCCAAAGGCCCGCCCGGAGAAATAGGCGAAGATGTCGGCCAGCCACACCAGCATCATCACTTCGAGAATCAGTAGATTGCCACCCGGTGCCGCCTTGAGCAGCATCAGCCCCTGCCAGGCCGGAATCAGCACCACCAGCCCGATCAGCAGGCGTCGCCAGGAGGCTTGCCAGGCCCGAGCGCTATCGGGATAGGTGAGCACCAGCACGGTCGCATAGAGCCACCAGGCCAGGCTGATGAACAGCAGTCCGTGAGCCCCCGCCGGCAACCACCAGCAGAGCAGCAGCGCCAGCGCCACGACGGCGGCATAGGCACAACGCAGCGGCTGGGTTTCCAGACCCGCCAAGCGTGCCCACTCCCAGGCACCCAGGACCACGACCGCACCGATGAACAAGGCGAAGGCCGCCCCTTCCAGCCAGAAAAATCCGGCCAGGGCGATGGGCAGGAGCACCATCGCCGTGATAACTCGCTGCTTCAGCATTAGGCGCGTAGCTCCGCTTCCACCTGTTCGCAGGTCCGGCCGAACCGCCGTTGGCGGGTGGCGAAGTCGGCCAGCGCGGCGTGCATGGCCTCGTGCTTGAAGTCCGGCCAGAACAGGTCGGAAAAATACAGCTCGGCATAGGCGATCTGCCAGAGCAGGAAGTTGCTGACCCGCCGCTCGCCACCCGTGCGGATGCACAGGTCGGGCAACGGCAGGTCAGCGGTCGCCAGGCAGCCCTGCAGCAGCTCAGGCGTGATGTCACCCGGCTGCAGCGACCCCTGCTGGACCTGCGTCGCCAACTGCTGGGCGGCCTGGGTGATATCCCATTGTCCCCCGTAGTTGGCGGCGATCTGCAGCACGAATCGAGTGTGATGGGCAGTGAGTGCCTCGACTTCCGCCATGGCCGCCTGCAGTTCCGGGTGGAACAGCGAGCGATCGCCGATGATGCGCAGCCGGATGCCATTCTGATGCAGCTTCTTGGCCTCTCGCCGCAAAGCGGACAGGAAGAGCTCCATCAGGGCGCCGACCTCGTCGGCCGGACGCCGCCAGTTCTCGCTGGAAAAGGCGAACAGCGTCAGCACCTCGACGCCCGCATCGCCGCACACCTCGATGACCGCGCGCACGGCGTCCACTCCGGCCTTGTGACCGGCGACGCCCGGCAGCAACCGACGGCGCGCCCAGCGATTGTTCCCATCCATGATGATCGCCACGTGACGTGGCACCACCTTGCCTGGCTTGCTCATGCCCATGTTACGTCCCAACCGTTGTCAAACAGCCATCAAGTCGGCTTCCTTGGCCTCCAGAGCCTTGTCCACCTCGGCGACGAATTTATCAGTCAGCTTCTGGACTTCATCCTGAGCGCGACGATCCTCGTCTTCACTGATTTCCTTTTCCTTGAGCAGATCCTTGAGCTGAGCCAGGGCATCGCGGCGGATGTTGCGCACGGAGACCCGCGCCTGCTCGGCCTCGGCACGCGCCTGCTTGGTGAAGCCCTTGCGGGTCTCTTCGGTCAGGGCCGGCATCGGCACGCGAATGGTGGTGCCGGCGGTGGCCGGATTGAGGCCCAGGTCGGAGGTCATGATGGCCTTCTCGACCGCCTGGATCATGCTCTTGTCGAACACGCTCAGGGCCAGGGTCCGCGAATCCTCGACGGTGACGTTGGCCACCTGGCGCAGCGGAGTGTCGCTGCCGTAGTAGGACACCATGACGCTATCCAGGATGCTTGGATGAGCGCGTCCGGTACGGATCTTGGCAAAGGCGTGGCCCAGGGCTTCCAGGGTCTTGGTCATGCGCGTCTGCGCATCCTTCTTGATCTCGTTGATCATGCTGCTCCCTCCTCGATCAGGGTGCCCTCACCACCGCCCACCACGATGTTGAGCAGGGCGCCGGGCTTGTTCATGTTGAAAACCCGCAGGGGCATGTTGTGGTCACGGCAGAGACAGATGGCCGTGAGGTCCATGACACCCAGCTTGCGGTCGAGCACTTCGTCGTAGGTCAGGCGCTCGAATTTTTCGGCATTGGGATCCTTGAAAGGATCTGCCGTGTATACACCATCCACCTTGGTGGCCTTGAGCACCAGATCGGCTTCGACCTCGATGGCGCGCAGGCAGGCGGCGGAATCGGTGGTAAAGAACGGATTGCCGGTCCCGGCGGAGAAGATGACGACTTCGCCATCCTTCAACTGACGCAGGGCCTTGCGGCGATCGTACTGGTCGGTCACGCCGACCATGGAGATGGCGGACATCACCGTGGCGGGAATATTGGAGCGTTCCAGGGCGTCACGCATGGCCAGGGCGTTCATCACGGTAGCCAGCATGCCCATGTGGTCGCCGGTCACCCGGTCCATGCCCACGGCGGACAGCGCCGCACCGCGGAACAGGTTGCCACCACCGATCACCAGACCGACCTGGACACCGATGCCCACCAGTTGGCCAATCTCCAGCGACATGCGATCCAGCACCTTCGGATCGATCCCGAAGTCTTCACTTCCCATCAGGGCTTCGCCACTGAGCTTCAGCAGAATACGCTTGTAACGGGGTTGGCGACCACTCATCTGCTGTGCCATTCACTCTCTCCTGTGGCGATGAACATGTGCGGGGATTTTGATCCAGCGATAGGAAAGCGCAACTGCAGTTGCGTTCACTCCCATCGGCAAAAAACTCCTTGGAAGACGAGAAATCAGACCTGCCTTCCAATTTGACAAAGAGGCCGCGCGCTCGAAGCGGGCGGCCTCCTGGTCAACGGCGGATGCCGGTCTTACTGCTTGCTGGCAGCCAGCTGGGCAGCGACTTCGGCAGCGAAGTCGACTTCAGCCTTCTCGATGCCTTCGCCTACTTCGTAACGCACGAAGGAAACGATTTCGGCGCCGGCTTTCTTGGCCAGTTCACCGACCTTGACTTCCGGATCCTTGATGAAGGGCTGCTCAACCAGGCTGGCTTCGGCCAGGAACTTGTTGATACGACCCTTGACCATGTTCTCCACGATGTTTTCCGGCTTGCCGGCGATCTTGTCGGCATTCAGCGCCAGGAAGATTTCCTTTTCCTTAGCGACAGCTTCTTCGGAAACCTGGGAGGGATTCAGGAACTGGGGATTGCTCGCCGCGACGTGCATGGCGATTTCCTTGGCCAACTCGGCGCTGCCACCCTGCAGGGTAACGACCACACCGATGCGGTGACCGTGGAGGTAGGCGCCAACGACATCGCCTTCGACGCGGGTCAGACGACGGATGTTGACGTTCTCGCCGCACTTGGCGACCAGGGCCTCACGGGCACTTTCCTGAGCGGCGATCAGCGGAGCGGCATCGCTCATCTTCTCGGCGAAGGCCTTGTCCAGGCTGGCGGCGACGAAGCCCTTGAAGTCGTCCTGCAGAGCCAGGAAATCGGTCTGGGAGTTGACTTCGATGATGACGGCAGCCTTGTGGTCGTCAGCGACCTTGACCGCGATGGAGCCTTCGGCAGCCACGTTACCGGCTTTCTTGGCGGCCTTGATGGCGCCAGCGGCACGCATGTCGTCAATGGCCTTCTCGATGTCGCCACCGGCAGCGGCCAGGGCCTTCTTGCAATCCATCATGCCTTGGCCGGTGCGCTCGCGCAGTTCTTTGACCAGGGCTGCAGTGATTTCTGCCATGTTTGAAATCCTCTTGAATCGGTTTCGAGGTCACTCCGCACGGAGACGGAGCCAATGAAACGCCAGTAGGCAAAAAGGGGGCTAGGCCCCCTTCTCGCACGTCGAACCGCTCGACCCTAGGGTCGACCTGCTCAGCCCTCGACGGCTTCGGCAGCGGTTTCTTCGACGAATTGCTCGTTGGCACCGCCGTTGCTGCCGCCACGGATCACGGCATCGGCAACGCTGCTCAGGTACAGAGTAACGGCGCGGAAGGCGTCATCGTTGCCGGGGATGATGTAGTCAACACCTTCCGGGCTGCTGTTGGTATCGACGACGCCGATGACCGGGATGCCCAGCTTGTTGGCTTCGGTGATGGCGATGCGCTCGTGGTCAACGTCGATCACGAACAGGGCATCCGGCAGACCGCCCATGTCCTTGATACCACCCAGGCTGCGCTCGAGCTTCTCGAGGTCGCGGGTACGCATCAGGGCTTCTTTCTTGGTCAGCTTGTCGAAAGTACCGTCCTGGGACTGGACTTCCAGATCGCGCAGACGCTTGATCGAGGCACGGATGGTCTTGTAGTTGGTCAGCATGCCGCCCAACCAGCGATGATCGACGAAGGGCTGACCGCAACGCGCGGCTTCTTCGCGAACGATCTTGCCGGCAGCGCGCTTGGTGCCGACGAACAGGATCTTGTTCTTGCCGGACGCCAGGCGCTCAACGAAGGTCAGGGCCTCGTTGAACATCGGCAGGGTCTTTTCGAGGTTGATGATGTGGATCTTGTTACGCGCGCCGAAGATGTACTTGCCCATCTTCGGGTTCCAGTAACGGGTTTGGTGGCCGAAATGCACGCCGGCTTTCAGCATGTCACGCATGGAGACTTGAGACATTTAGATGTTCCTCGTAGTCGGGTTGGGCCTCCACGCATCCCAATGACCAACTTCCCATCGGGAAGCACCCAGGTCATCGTGTCGATGCGTGTGTGGGGTTAGGAGCGCTAGAGGGCATAGCCCCGAAAAAGCGCGCGACTTTATATCACGCCTTACCGGATACCACTAGCGGCGATTGCCGCCTAGCGGAGTTCCAGGGGTACCGCCGGTAGCCACAGCGCGGGCGACGGCTCTGATAGAATAGCGGATCGAAAGCTAACGCCCGGCGTGATACCTAGAGATTTCCGATGACCGTCATCCTCAAGACCCCTGAAGACATCGCCAAGATGCGCATCGCCGGCCAACTGGCCGCCGAGGTGCTCGAAATGCTGGACGAGCACGTGCGTCCCGGCATCACCACCGAAGAACTGGATCGGCTGGCCCACGACTACATCGTCAACGTGCAGCAGGCCATCCCCGCCCCGCTGAACTACAAGGGCTATCCGAAATCCATCTGCACCTCGCTCAACCACGTGGTCTGCCACGGCATTCCCAATGACAAGCCGCTCAAGAGCGGCGACATCATGAACGTGGACATCACCGTGATCAAAGACGGCTACCACGGCGACACCAGCAAGATGTATCTGGTGGGCGACGTGCCCGAGTGGGCGGACCGCCTCTGTCAGATCACCCAGGAATGCCTCTACAAGGGTATCGAGCTGGTCCGCCCGGGCGCGCGCCTGGGCGATATCGGCGAAGTCATCCAGAAGCATGCGGAGAAGAACGGCTTCTCGGTGGTGCGCGAATACTGCGGCCACGGCATCGGCAAGGGCTTCCACGAGGAGCCGCAGGTAGTGCATTACGGCCGTGCCGGTACCGGCCTCGAGCTGCAGGCCGGGATGATCTTCACCATCGAGCCGATGATCAACCAGGGCCGCTACGAGACCCGCCTGCTGGGCGACGGCTGGACCGCCATCACCAAGGACCGCAAGCTGTCCGCGCAGTGGGAACACACGGTGCTGGTCACCGAACAGGGTTACGAGATCCTGACCCTGAGAAAGGACGAAACCTTTCCCCGCGTTTCTGCGTGAGTGAGCGCCCATGCCCCAGGTCGATTCGGAGTTGTTCGACGCCGGCCAGTTCCAGGCTGAGCTTTCGCTGAAAGCCAGCCCCCTCGCGGCCTTCAAGAAATTCATCCGGGCCGCGAACGCTACCCTCGATGCCCGCTTTCTGGCCGGACGCAGCGTGCGCCGGCTGGTCGAGGATCGCGCCTGGTTCATCGACCAGATGCTCATCGCGGCCTGGAATCGCTTCAGTTGGCCGGAAGATGGCATCGCGCTGCTCGCCGTAGGCGGCTATGGCCGCGGCGAGTTGCACCCGCATTCGGACATCGACCTGCTGATCCTGCTCGCCGAAGAGGAGCAGGAACGCTTCCGCAATTCCATCGAAGGCTTCCTGACCCTGCTGTGGGACGTGGGCCTGGCGGTGGGGCAAAGCGTCAGATCGCTGCGCGAGTGCACCACCGAAGCCCTCGCCGACCTGACGGTCATCACCAACCTGATGGAAAGCCGCACCCTTGCCGGCCCCGAGCACCTGCGCCAGGCGATGCTCGCGGCCACCAGTGTCGAGCACCTCTGGCCAGGGCGCGCCTTCTACCTGGCCAAGCGCGCCGAGCAGAGTGCAAGGCACGCCAAGTACAACGACACCGAGTACAACCTCGAACCCAACGTGAAAGGTTCGCCCGGCGGCCTGCGCGACATCCAGACGCTGCTGTGGATCGCCCGGCGGCAATTCGGCACCCTCAACCTGCAGGCCCTGGTGGGCCAGGGCTTTCTCACCGAAAGCGAGTGCAGCCTGCTGATCTCGGCGCAGGAATACCTGTGGAAGGTTCGCTATGCCCTGCACATGCTGGCCGGTCGCCCGGAGGATCGCCTGCTGTTCGACCACCAGCGACGCATCGCCAACCTGCTCGGCTACGAGGACAACGACGCCAAGCTGGCGGTAGAACGCTTCATGCAGAAGTACTACCGGGTAGTGATGGACGTCTCCCAGCTCAGCGACGTGGTCATGCAGCACTTCGAGGAAGTGAATCTGCGCGACGAGCAGGTGCCCGCCGCGGTGACACCCATCAACAACAGATTCCAGATCCGCAACGGCTACCTGGAGGTGGTGCATCCGCAGGTGTTCCTGCGCACGCCCTTCGCCCTGATGGAACTGTTCGTCCTGCTGGCGCAGAACCCGGCGGTCAAGGGCCCCAGCGCCGGCACCATCCGCTTGCTGCGTGACAGCCGTCACCTGATCGACGACGCCTTCCGCCAGGACATCCGCAATACCAGCCTGTTCATCGAACTGCTCAAGAGCGAATCCGGAATCCATCGCAATCTGCGGCGGATGAATCGCTACGGACTGTTGGGGCTCTACCTGCCCGAATTCGGCCAGATCGTCGGCCAGATGCAGCATGACCTCTTCCACATCTATACGGTGGACGCTCACACCCTCAATCTCATCAAGCATCTGCGCAAGATGAGCTACGACGTCCTGGCGGAGAAGTATCCGCTGGCGACGCGGGTGATCCACAAGCTGCCCAAGCCGGAGCTGATCTATATCGCCGGTCTCTACCACGACATCGCCAAGGGCCGTGGCGGCGATCACTCGGAGCTGGGCGCGGAAGACGTGGAAGCCTTCGGTCGCCGCCACCAGCTGCCGGAATGGGATACCCGCCTGGTCAGCTGGCTGGTGCGCAACCACCTGGTGATGTCCACCACCGCCCAGCGCAAGGATCTCTCCGATCCCCAGGTGATCCACGACTTCGCCCTGACGGTGGGTGACCACACCCACCTGGACTATCTGTACGTCCTCACCGTGGCCGACATCACCGCGACCAATCCGTCGCTGTGGAATTCCTGGCGCGCCACCCTGCTGCGCCAGCTCTACACCGAGACCAAGCGCGCCCTGCGCCGCGGCCTGGAGAATCCGGTCAATCGCGAGGAGCAGATTCGCAGCACCCAGCAATCGGCCCTCGATACCCTGATGCGCCGCGGCATCGATGCCGATGACGCCGAGCAGCTGTGGTCGCAGCTGGGCGACACCTATTTCCTGCGGCATACGGCGCTGGACGTGGCCTGGCACACCGAGGCCATCCTCGGCCATGGCGATACCGCGGAGCCCCTGGTGCTGATCCGCGAGACCACCCAGCGGGATTCCGAAGGCGGCACCCAGATCTTCATCTATGCCGCGGACCAGCATGACTTCTTCGCGGTGACCGTGGCGGTGATGGACCAGCTCAACCTGAACATTCAGGACGCACGCATCATCACCTCCAGCAGCCAGTTCACCCTGGACACCTATATCGTGCTGGACACCGATGGCGGCTCGATCGGCAACAATCCCGCGCGCGTCGCCCAGATCCGCGCCGGCCTGATCGAGGCGCTCAAGCACCCGGAAGAGTACCCGAGCATCATCAACCGGCGCGTGACCCGCCAGCTCAAGCATTTCGCCTTTTCGCCCCAGGTGAACATCTATACCGACACTACGCGTTCGGCGAGTCTGATCGAGTTAACGGCGCCGGACCGACCCGGGCTGCTGGCACGGGTGGGTCGCATCTTCCTCGACTTCGACCTGTCCGTGCTCAACGCCAAGATCGCCACCCTCGGCGAGCGCGTGGAAGACGTCTTCTATGTCACCGACGCCGATGGTCGCCCCCTGGCGGATCCCGCTCTGTGCAGCGCCCTGCAGCAAGCCCTGATCAAGCAACTGGGCGAGTCGGACAGCCAGACGCCACTCAGCCGCATCAGCATCTAGCGCCTTGATCTAACGCCTCGAACGAAGGACCACCCGACGATGAATCCCACCCTCGACCTGCTGCAGCCCTATCCGTTCGAGAAGCTGCGCGCCCTGCTCGCCGGCGTGACCCCGCCGGCGGCGATCAAGCCGATCCCGCTGTCGATCGGCGAGCCCAAGCATCCGGCACCGGCCTTTGTCGCCGAGGCCCTGACCGCGAACCTGGATCAGCTGGCGGTCTACCCGACCACCCTGGGCATCGCCGAGCTGCGCGAGGCCATCGCCAGCTGGGCCGGCCAGCGCTTCGGCGTCCCGGCGGGCTGGCTGGATCCGGCACGCCACGTGCTCCCGGTGACCGGCACCCGGGAAGCCTTGTTCTCCTTTACCCAGGCGGTAGTGGATCGCAGCATGCGCGGCCTGGTGCTGAGTCCCAATCCCTTCTATCAGATCTACGAAGGCGCGGCCCTGCTGGCCGGCGCCGAGCCGCATTACCTGCCCTGCCTGGCGGACAAGGGTTTCAATCCCGATTTCGACAGCGTGCCGGACGAGGTCTGGCAGCGCTGCCAGCTGCTGTTCCTTTGCTCGCCCGGCAACCCGACCGGTGCCCTGCTGCCCGTGGCAACGCTGAAAAAGCTCATCGCCCTGGCCGATCGACACGACTTCGTGATCGCCGCCGACGAGTGCTACAGCGAACTCTATTTCGACGAAGCCAGCCCGCCACCCGGCCTGCTGACCGCCTGCGCCGAACTGGGTCGCAGCGACTTCGCCCGCTGCGTGGTCTTCCACAGTCTGTCCAAGCGTTCCAACCTGCCGGGCATGAGATCGGGTTTCGTCGCGGGCGATGCCGCCATCCTCAAGCGCTTCCTGCTCTATCGCACCTACCATGGCTGCGCCATGCCGGTGCAGGTGCAGAAGGCCAGTGCGGTGGCCTGGCAGGACGAGGCCCATGTCCGCGAGAACCGCGAACTCTATCGGCAGAAGTTCGCCGCCGTGCTGGATATCCTGCAGGGCAGCCTGGAGGTGTCACTGCCGGACGGCGGCTTCTATCTCTGGGCCAAGACCCCGGGCGATGACGAAGCCTTCGCCCGCGATCTGTTCGCCCACGAGCACGTGACCGTGGTGCCGGGCTCCTATCTATCGCGAGAGGTCGCGGGCGTCAACCCGGGCGCCGGACGAATCCGCATGGCGCTGGTCGCACCCCTGGCCGAATGCGTGGAAGCAGCGGAGCGAATCCGCCGCTTCTGCCAGGGCTAGCGATTGCCCTGATCGCGCATCAGCGCGGTCTCCTGGATGTCCAGTTCGCGCAGGAATTCGCTGACCACCAGGTCATCGATCACCCCGGCGATCCGCAGTCGATAGAGTTCACGGCGCTGGGCACGGATGGCGAGCAGGCGCAGCTCGCCGTCCAGGCTATCTCGTAGGCGCGCCAGGGAACGGGCGTCCTCGCTGTCATCGGCGGAACTCAGCTCGTCGCGGAATTCGGCGATGATGCCAGCCTTGATCTCCGCCTGCAGCGCCGCCCGCGCCGGCTCGTCGGTGTCGCTCGACTCCACGTCTTCCAGCGCCGTGATGGCGGCCCGGGCGGCATTGATCCGCACCTCGCAGCGCTCCCGCTCCAGCAGGTCGTTGGATTGTTCCGGCAGCCGCGCCAGCAGCAGCGGTATGCCGATGCTCGCCACCACCAGTGACAGCAGGATCACCCCGGCGGCGATGAACACCAGGACGTCACGCAGGGGAAAGGGCGTGCCATCCGAGAGCAGCAGCGGCAGCGACAGCACACCGGCCAGGGTCACGGCGCCGCGCACCCCGCTGAGGGAGGCGATGGCGGCGATCAGCCGAGGATCTCCGGCGATGGTGATAGGGCCGCTGCCGGGCTGGGTCAGGTGCCAATAGCCGAGGATGACACCGAAGCGAATGGCCATGATCACCGCATAGGCACCCAGCACATAGAGCGTCAGCCAGCCCGCGGCCGGCCAAAGCGCCTGGGACGCCGGCAGCGCCGCCGCCAGGATGTCGGGCAGCTGCAGGCCCAGGATCAGAAACACTAGGCCGTTGAAGGCGAACTCCACCAGCCCCCAGACGCTGTGATTGAGCAGGCGGGTGGCGGTCTGCCGGGGCAGCATGTCGACCCGGCTCTGCATCATCCCGGCGGCCACGGCGGACAGGATGCCGGAAACTCCCAGTCGCTCCGCCAGCACATAGGCGGCGAAGGGCAGCAACAGCATGAAGACGACATGGGGCGCGGCATCGCTCCAACCGCGCTTCACCACCATCCAGGCGCGCGCGCGACCCACCAGCCAGCTCAGCACCCCGCCGACCAGTACGCCGCCCACCGCGACGATGACGAATTCCAGGCTGGCCTGGCTCAACGAGAAGGCACCGGTCAGGGCCGCCGCCACGGCGAACTTGAAGGTCACCAGACCCGAGGCGTCGTTGAGCAGGGCCTCACCCTGGATCACGTGCAGCAAGGCGCTGGGCAGCCGGCCGCGGACGATGCTGGACACCGCCACGGCATCGGTGGGCGACAGCACCGCCGCCAGGGCGAAGGCCACCGCCCAGGGCAGGTGCAGCATCCAGTGCAGGAACCAGCCGGCGCCCAGCACCGTGAGGAATACCAGGCCGAAAGCCAGGACGAAGATCGGCCGGCGCAGCCGCCAGAATTCCCGCTTGGGCATGCGCCAGCCATCGGAGAACAGCAACGCCGGGATGAACAGCAGCAGAAAGAGTTCGGGGTCCAGGGCGACATGCAGCCCCAGCGTGGGCCAGGCGAGCAAGGCACCGACCACCACCTGGATCAGGGGTAGCGGGATAGGGATGAGATGGGCGCTGAGTCGGGTGGCACCCACCATCAGCAAGAGGATCAGAGCGGTATAGAGAATCTGCACGGTGGTCTCGTGGTCAGGGCACCGGTCGCGGTACCAGATACAGGAGATGCGTCCCGCGGGAGTGGGGACACGTCGACCTCGCGTTGTTGGGACTGATGTCCCCGGATTTGGTTTTACCGAAACTTTACCCGAGTCCATCTAGGCGACTCGCCGCCGTTGCGGTCTGATAGACATACCCGGTTTCATTTCCCCGGGTCGCAGGAGAATGATCATGCTACGTCGCATCACTCAAGTCGTGGTGCTTGCCGGCTGCCTCGCCATCGCCGGTCAGGCGTCCGCCCACGGTCGTGGGCCCGGTCCGGCCTTTCTCGGTGCCGTGGTAGGCGCCGTGGTCGGCGGAGCCATCGTCTCCCATTCCTATGCCCGCGAACCGGTCTATGTCGAAGGGCCACCGCCGCCCCCGCCGCCGCGCGTGGTCTATTACGAACCGGCACCGGTCTACGAATATCGCGTGGTGGAACCGCGCCCCGTGTACTACGGCCCACCGCCCGGCGCCTACTACTACGGTCCGCCGCCGCGCTGGTAAAGGCCCATGAAAAAACCCGCCGAGAGGCGGGTTTTTTCATGACTGCAGGCCTTAGATCACCTGGCGTCGACGGAGGACGTCGAGGATCTGCTGGACCCCCTCCTCCACCGACAGCTGCTCGGTATCGATCACCAGATCGGCGTCTTCCGGCGCATCGTAGGCAAAGGAGATGCCTGGGATGTTGTCGCCACCGGCCGTGTAGAGTCCCTGGGGATCGCGCTCGGCACAGGCCTTGGGCGATGCCTTGACATGCACGGTCAGCAGCCGCTCGGCGCCAATCAGCGCCTGGGCCTGGGCGCGGCCCTCGGCATCGGGCGCGACAAAGGCCGCCAGGGCGATCAGGCCCGCCTCGTTGAACTGCCGGGCCACCTGGGCCGCCCGCAGCCAGTTCTCGCGACGACCCGCGCGATCCTGCGGCAGGCCCTTGTTCAGGTCATGGCGCAGATTCTGACCATCCAGCACGAAGACCGCGCGACCGGCATCAAACAGCCGGCGCTCCAGGGCATAGGCCAAGGTGGTCTTGCCGGCACCGGAAAGGCCGGTGAAGAGCACCGTGGTGGGCTGCTGACCGAAACGCGCTGCCCGCTCGCCGGTGGCGACGTGCAACTGGTGTGCGCCCTGGCCATGACCGGCATTGCCCACCGGTTCGGCGATGATCATGCCGGCGCCCACGGTGCCATTGGTCAGGCGATCGATGACGATGAAGGCGCCGGTGGTGCGGTTGACGCCATAGCCGTCCAGGGCGATGGCGGAATCCAGGGCCACCTTGACCCGGGCGATCTCGTTGAGCTTGAGCTCGCTGGCGGCGCCGCGTTCCAGGGTGTTGACGTCCACCGTGTGCACGATGCTCGGCAGCGAACCCGGCACATAGCTGGTGGCGCGCTTGATGTCGTACTTCTTGCCCGGGCGCATGGGCTCTTCGGCCATCCACACCAGCATGGCCTCGAAGCTGTCGGTCACCTGAGGACGGTTGTCGGCATGCACCAGGACGTCGCCCCGGGAGATGTCGATCTCGTCTTCCATGGTCAGGGTCACCGCCTGGCCGGGACCGGCCTGCTCCAGCTCGCCTTCGTAGGTGACGATGGACTTGACCCGGCTGCCCTTGCCCGACGGCAGGACCACCACGGCATCGCCCTTGGTGACCACGCCCGAGGCCAGGGTCCCGGCGAACCCACGGAAGTTGAGGTTGGGGCGATTGACGTACTGCACCGGGAAGCGCAGGTCATCGAGGTTGCGATCCGCAGCGATCTCAACGGTCTCGAGGATTTCCATCAGCGGCTTGCCGCTGTACCAGGGCGTCTGCTCGCTGCGGTTCACCACGTTGTCGCCCTTGAGCGCCGACATGGGAACGAAGTGGATATCCTTGGCCCCCAGCTCGATGCGCTGGGCGAAGGCCAGGTAGTCGTCCTTGATGCGCTCGAACACCGCCTGGTCGAAGCCCAGCAGGTCCATCTTGTTGATGGCGACCACGATGTGCTTGATGCCCAGCAGCGAGGCGATGTAGCTGTGCCGACGGGTCTGGGTCTGGATACCGTAGCGGGCGTCGACCAGGATGATCGCCAGGTCGCAGGTGGAGGCACCGGTGGCCATGTTGCGGGTGTACTGCTCATGGCCGGGGGTATCGGCGATGATGAACTTGCGCTTGGCCGTGGAGAAGTAGCGATAGGCCACGTCGATGGTGATGCCCTGTTCGCGCTCGGCCTGCAGGCCATCCACCAGCAGCGCCAGGTCGACCTCTTCGCCGGTGGTCCCCACCTTCTTGGAATCGCGGGTGATGGCTTCCAGGTGATCCTCGTAGATCATCTTGGAGTCGTGCAGCAGGCGCCCGATCAGGGTGCTCTTGCCGTCGTCGACGTTGCCGCAGGTGAGGAAGCGCAGCAGCTCCTTGCGTTCGTGCTGCGCGAGGTAGGCCAGGATGTCCTGGCCGATCAGATCGGATTGGTGCGACATCTTAGAAATACCCCTGACGTTTCTTCTCTTCCATGGATCCGGCGCCATCGTGGTCGATGACCCGGCCCTGGCGTTCGGAGGTGCGGGTGAGCAGCATCTCTTGGATGATGTCCGTCAGCGTCGTCGCCTGGGACTCTACCGCGCCGGTCAGGGGGTAGCAGCCAAGGGTACGGAAGCGCACCTGGCGCTTGTGGATGCGCGCCTTCTCCTCGGGCGAGAGGTGTTCGAGGATTCGGTCGTCGTCGATCATGAGCAGGGTGCCGTTCTTCTCGATCACCTCGCGCTCGGCGGCGAAGTACAGCGGCACGATCGGGATACCTTCGAGATAGATGTACTGCCAGATGTCCAGCTCGGTCCAGTTGGACAGCGGGAAGACCCGGATCGACTCGCCCTTGTTGGTCTTGCCGTTGTAGATGTTCCACAGCTCGGGGCGCTGGTTCTTGGGATCCCAGCGGTGCTTGCTGTCGCGGAAGGAGTAGACGCGCTCCTTGGCGCGAGACTTCTCCTCGTCACGGCGAGCGCCGCCGAAGGCCGCGTCGAAGCCGTACTTGTCCAGCGCCTGCTTGAGGCCCTGGGTCTTCATGATGTCGGTGTGCTTGGCGCTGCCATGGGTGAAGGGATTGATGCCCTGAGCGACCCCTTCCGGATTCTTGTGCACCAGCAGATCGAGTCCCATGTCGGCGACCATGCGATCGCGGAATTCGTACATGGCCTGGAATTTCCAGCCGGTGTCCACGTGGAGTACCGGGAACGGCAGCTTGCCGGGAAAGAAGGCCTTGCGGGCCAGGTGCAGCATCACGGCCGAATCCTTGCCGATGGAATACAGCATGACCGGATTGTCGAATTCGGCGGCCACTTCACGGATGATGTGGATGCTTTCCGCCTCAAGCTGTTTGAGGTGCGTCTGTTTGTCGAGCATGGCTACTCACGATTGCAGAAAGGTGGCCTAGAAGAGGTCCGTTGCGGCGTCCAGTCGACTGGACACCCCGGACAGAGCGGGCCGTGGACGAACCTCAACCTTACCATAGGCAACGGTTATGGCCCGCCAGGCCATCTAGATCCAGAAGTTATATGCTTATGACGCTCAGGCGGGATTGTCGCAGTCGATGAAGAGGTGCTGGATACCCAGCTGCGCGGCCAGATAATCGCCCAGCGCCTGCACGCCATAGCGCTCGGTGGCATGGTGGCCGGCGGCGAAGAAACTCACGTCGTTCTCGCGAGCGCTGTGTACCGTCTGCTCGGACACCTCGCCGGTCAGATAGGCATCCACCCCGACGGCGATGGCCTGGTCGATGTAGCCCTGAGCACCGCCGGTGCACCAGGCCAGGCGCCGGATCGACCGTCCGCCGTCGACCACCAGCGGCTCGCGCTGCAGCACGTCGGCCACTTGCCGACCGAAGTCCGCGGCGGATTGCGCCTGCGGCAACTCGCCCTGCCAGATCAGCCCCTTGCTATCCCCGGGCAGCGGCCGGATATCCTGCATCCCCAGACGACGCCCCAGCTGGACGTTGTTGCCCACCTCGGGATGGACATCCAGCGGCAGGTGGTAGGCCAGCAGGCTGATGTCGTGGCTCAGCAACGTCTTGATCCGGCGCTGCTTCATGCCGATGAGGCGGGCATCCTCGTTCTTCCAAAAGTAGCCATGGTGCACCAGGATGGCATCGGCGCCGGCGGCGACGGCGGCGTCCAGCAGCTGCTGGGAAGCCGTAACGCCACTGACCAGCAGGCGCACCTGCTCACGACCCTGGACCTGCAGGCCGTTAGGGCAATAATCCTGGATCCGGGCCGACTCCAGGTAACGGTCGGCGGTCTCCACCAGTTGATCAAGGGACAGGGTCACGGACGGTTTACCTCCTCAGCGGCAACGCCACCGCGTGTCTTCGGGTGGCGTCGCTCCTTATAATGCCCGCCAGCTTATCCGGCACGCCCCGGGCGGACAAATTCAAGGATGTGATCGATGAAGGCTCTGCGTTATCTCGGCTGGCCCGTGCTGTGCGGTCTGCTCGTTGCGGCCCTGATCATGCAACGCTATCCCCAGTGGCTCGGCCTGCCCGCCCAGCCGCCGCTGTTCGAGGCCGCCCAGGCGCCCTCCTCTTCGCGCCAGCAAGGGCCGGTTTCCTACGCCGACGCGGCGAGTCGCGCCGCACCGGCGGTGGTGTCGCTGCGTTCGACCAAGGCCGCCAAGCCCGGCAAGGCCGGCGATACGGCCAGCGACCGCAAGAGCCCGGCCAAGCCGGTGGAAGAACTCAGCTTGGGATCGGCGGTGCTGATGAGCCATGACGGCTATCTGTTGACCAACAACCACGTGACCCTCGACGCCGAATCCATCGTGGTGGCCCTCGCCGACGGGCGCCAGACCCTGGCCAAGCTGATCGGCAACGATCCGGCCACGGACCTCGCCGTACTCAAGATCGACCTGCCGAACCTGCCGGCCATCTCGGTAGGCGATTCGACCGCCATCCGCATCGGTGACGTGGTGCTGGCCATCGGCAATCCCTTCGGCGTCGGCCAGACGGTGACCATGGGCATCATCAGCGCCACCGGCCGCAACCAGCTGGGGCTCAATACCTACGAAGACTTCATCCAGACCGATGCGGCGATCAACCTGGGCAACTCCGGCGGCGCGCTGGTGGACGCCAGCGGCAATCTGATCGGCATCAACACCGCCATCCTCTCCGGCGGCTCCCAGGGCATCGGCTTCGCCATCCCGATCAAGCTGGCCATGGAGGTCATGCGCTCGATCATCCAGCATGGCCAGGTCATCCGTGGCTGGCTGGGCGTGGCGGTGGAGGTGATCACCCCGGAACTGGTCAAGACCTATAGCCTCAAGGTCGATCAGGGCATCGTGGTGACGGACATAGATCCCGATGGACCGGCGCACAAGGGCGGTCTGCGCGCCGGCGATGTGCTGGTCAAGCTGGCTGGCCAACCGATCAAGGATGGCCGGCTGGCGATGAACCAGATCGCCCGCAAGCAGCCGGGCGACAGCATCCCCATCGAGGTGCGGCGCCAGGACAAGACGGTGCAGGTCAAGGTCACCGTCGGGCTGCGCCCCCTGATGGAAAAGGCGCGCTAGCCACGGGCGTCTCTCAGAGGGTATCGAGGGCCGCGATCAACGCCTGATTCTGCGCCGGCGTGCCGATGGTGATGCGCAGGAAGTCGGCGATGCGTTCGGGGCGGCTGAAGTGACGCACGATGACGCCATGCTCGCGCAAGCCCGCGGCCAGCACCGCCCCGCCCTTCTGCACATGACGGGCGAAGATGAAGTTGGCGGCCGAGGGCAGGACCTCGAAGCCGCGCGCCAGCAACTCGCCCACCAACGCTTCGCGACTCTCGATCACCTGCCGGCAGGTCTCGTCGAAATAGCCGCGATCCTCGAAGGCCGCGGTCGCGCCGGCCAGGGCCAGGCGATCCAGCGGATAGGAGTTGAAGCTGTTCTTGATCCGCTCCAGGGCCTCCATCAGCGGCGCCTGGCCCATGGCCAGGCCAACGCGCAAGCCGGCCAGGGAGCGGGACTTGGACAGCGTCTGGGTCACCACCAGGTTGGGATGGCGCTCGATCAGGGCGACTGCCGACTCCGCCCCGAAGTCGACGTAGGCCTCGTCCACCACCACCACCGAGGTCGGATTGCCGGCGACGATGCGCTCGATGGCGTCCAGCGCCAGGGCGCTGCCGGTCGGCGCATTGGGGTTGGGGAAGATGATGCCGCCATTGGGCCGCAGATAGTCCTCGGGGACGATCTGGAAATCCTCGTCCAGCGCCGGCGTCTCGAAGGCGATGTCGTAGAGGCCGCAATAGACCGGATAGAAGCTGTAGCTGATGTCTGGGAACAGCACGGGTCGGCCATGGCCGAACAGGCCCAGGAAGATGTGCGCCAGCACCTCGTCCGAGCCGTTGCCGACAAAGACCTGGTCGCTCTGGATGCCGTAGTAGCGAGCGACGGCATCCTTGAGCGCCTGGCCGTTGGGATCGGGATAGAGACGCAAGTCATCGGTGGCCGCGGCGCGGATGGCGTCCAGCGCCCGCGGTGACGGACCGTAGGGATTCTCGTTGGTGTTGAGCTTGACCAGGTTGGTCAGCCTGGGCTGCTCACCCGGGACATAGGGCACCAGATTCTTGACGAAGGGACTCCAGAGTTCGCTCATGCCTGCTCCTCCTGAATGCGGTATTCGGCGCTGCGGGCGTGGGCGGTCAGGGACTCGCCACGCGCCAGGACCGAGGCGACCCGGCCCAGCGCGGAAGCGCCGGCGGCCGAGCAGTGGATGATCGAGGAGCGCTTCTGGAAGTCGTACACGCCCAAGGGCGAGGAGAAGCGCGCGGTGCCCGAGGTAGGCAGCACATGGTTGGGACCGGCGCAGTAGTCGCCCAGGGCCTCGGCGGTGTAGCGCCCCATGAAGATGGCGCCGGCATGGCGGATCTTGGGCAGCCACTGCTCGGGCTCGGCGACGGACAGCTCCAGGTGCTCGGGGGCGATGCGGTTGGCCACCTCAATGGCCTGGGCCATGTCGGTGACCTGGATCAGGGCACCCCGCCCTTCCAGCGAGGCACGGATGATGTCGGCGCGCTCCATCTCCGGCAGCAGGCGGGCGATGCTGGCTGCCACGGCGTCGAGGAAGGCGCCGTCCGGACTGACCAGGATGGCCTGGGCGTCTTCGTCGTGCTCGGCCTGGGAGAACAGGTCCATGGCGATCCAGTCGGGATCGGTCTGGCCGTCGCAGACCACCAGGATCTCCGACGGGCCGGCGATCATGTCGATGCCGACCTTGCCGAACACGTGGCGCTTGGCGGTGGCGACATAGATGTTGCCGGGGCCGACGATCTTGTCCACCGGCGGCACGCTTTCGGTGCCATAGGCCAGGGCGGCCACGGCCTGGGCGCCACCGATGGTGAAGACGCGGTCGACCCCAGCCAGGGCCGCGGCGGCCAGCACCAGCTCGTTGACCTCACCGCGCGGCGTGGGCACCACCATGACCACCTCGAGTACGCCGGCGACCTTGGCGGGAATGGCGTTCATCAGCACCGAGGAGGGATAGGAGGCCTTGCCCCCCGGCACATAGAGACCGGCACGATCCAGCGGGGTGACCTGCTGGCCGAGCACGGTGCCATCCGCTTCCTGGTACTGCCAGGATTCCTGGCGTTGCTTTTCGTGATAACGACGGACGCGCTCGGCAGCGGCTTCCAGCGCGGTGCGCTGCTCCGGGGTGATGCGGGTCAGGGCTTCTTCCAGGCGCGCGCGCGGCAGGATGAGATCGCTCATGGCGGTCGCCTCGACACCATCGAAGCGGCGGGTGTATTCCAGCAGCGCGGCGTCGCCCTGGTGACGCACGTCGGCGATGATCGCCAGGACCCGCTGATTGATGTCGGCGTCGGACACCCCTTCCCAGCTCAACAGATGATCCAGATGCTCGGCGAAATCCGGAGCGGCGGCGGCGAGTCGGCGGATGGCGAGCGGAGCGGTCATGGCGGATCCTCTTCAGGAGAGCGAAAGGGGCGCCCGAGAGTAACAGCCGGCTCCGTGTGGGCGCCCGACAATTTGGCTATGGCACGGATAGGCGAAGCTGGAGGGGTGGAAGCAGTCCGGGCCGGCATCAACCTGCCGGCAAGGACTCAGGCGCCTCGCGTCTCGACGGCGTGGCGCAAGGTCTCGATGAGCGCCTGGATACGGCCATGCTGCATCTTCATCGAGGCCTTGTTGACGATCAAGCGCGAGCTGATGTGAGCGATCAGCTCCTGGGGTTCGAGCCCATTGGCCTTGAGGGTATTGCCGGTGTCGACCACGTCGATGATCTTGTCGGCCAGCCCCACCAACGGTGCCAGCTCCATGGAGCCGTACAGCTTGATGATGTCGACCTGGCGACCCTGCTCGGCATAGTAGCGCTTGGCGACATTGACGAACTTGGTCGCCACCCGCAGGCGGCCACGCGGCGCCGGAGCGCCCACGGCGCCCGCGGTCATCAGCTTGCAGCGGGCGATGCGCAGGTCCAGCGGCTCATAGAGACCATCGCCGCCGTATTCCATCAGCACGTCCTTGCCGGCCACGCCCAGGTCCGCGGCGCCATGCTCCACATAGGTGGGCACGTCGGTGGCGCGGACGATGAGCAGGCGCACATCGTCCTGGGTGGTCGGGATGATGAGCTTGCGGCTCTTGTCCGGATTCTCGGTCGGCGCGATCCCCGCCGCTGCCAGCAGCGGCAGGGTGTCGTCGAGGATTCGGCCCTTGGACAGGGCGATGGTCAGCATCGGAGGTCCTTACTTGGGCGTGCGACGGATCTTGGCGCCGAGCAGCTGGAATTTCTCCTCGATGCATTCGTAGCCGCGGTCGATGTGGTAGATGCGATCGATCAGGGTATCGCCTTCGGCCACCAGGGCGGCGATGACCAGGCTCGCCGAGGCGCGCAGGTCGGTCGCCATGACCGGGGCGGCCTTGAGGCTGGGCACGCCGGTGACGATGGCGGCATTGCCTTCGATGGCGATGTTGGCGCCCATGCGTACCATCTCGTGAACGTGCATGAAGCGGTTCTCGAAGATGGTCTCGACCACGGTACCGGTGCCTTCGGCGACGGCGTTCATGGAAATGAACTGCGCCTGCATGTCGGTGGGGAACGCCGGATAGGGCGCCGTGCGGATGTTGACCGCGCGGGGGCGATTGCCCTTCATGTCCAGCTCGATCCAGTTGCTGCCGGTGGCGATGTGGGCACCGGCCTCTTCCAGCTTGGCCAGCACGGCTTCGAGGATGGTCGGATCGGTATCCTTGAGCTTGACGCGGCCGCGGGTGGCGGCGGCGGCAACCAGGTAGCTGCCGGTCTCGATGCGGTCCGGCAGCACCGAATAGGTGGCCCCACCGAGGCGCTCGACACCTTCCACGGTGATGGTGTCGGTACCGGCGCCCTGGATGTTGGCCCCCATGGCGATCAGGCAGTTGGCCAGATCGACGACCTCGGGTTCGCGAGCGGCGTTCTGGATCACGCTGCGGCCCTTGGCCAGGGTGGCGGCCATCAGCACGTTCTCGGTACCGGTCACGCTGACGGTATCGAAATAGTAGTGGGCACCGCGCAGGCCGCCGGCCGGCGCCTTGGCCTTGATGTAGCCGCCTTCGACGGTGATCTTGGCGCCCATGGCCTCCAGGCCACGCAGGTGCAGATCGACCGGACGCGAGCCGATGGCGCAACCGCCGGGCAGGGCGACTTCCGCCTCGCCGAAGCGGGCGACCATCGGGCCCAGCACCAGGATCGACGCGCGCATGGTCTTGACCAGCTCATAGGGCGCGACCAGGGTCTTGATGCTGGAGGCATCCACCTCGACGTTGAGCTTTTCACCGATCACCGGCTGGACGCCCATACGACCGAACAGCTCGATCATGGTGGTGATGTCGTGCAGGTGCGGCAGGTTGGCGATGGTCACCGGAGTGTCGGCGAGCAGGGTCGCGGCCAGGATCGGCAGGGCCGAATTCTTGGCCCCGGAAATGCGAATTTCACCGTTCAGGCAGTTGCCGCCGGTAATGATCAGTTTGTCCATAGCGAGTTCTCGGCGCTGCGAATCAGGCGCGTTCGGCCCAGGCAGCACGGGTGAAGAATTTCATGGTGACAGCATGGATGCTGCCATCGGCGATCTGCGGCTGGAGGTGGGAGTAGACCTGCTGCTGACGCTTGACCGGGCTGAGTGCCTGGAGCTCGTCGCTGATCAGGTAGAGCTGGAAGTTGCAGCCCTCGCCTTCCACTTCGACCTGGGTATCGGACAGTTTTGCCTCCAGGAGGCTTTTGACTTCTTGGGCCTGCATGGCGGCACCTCGGCAATCTAGTACAGCCGGCGATCATACAAAAAAACCGGCTGTACGGCGACTGCGATGACCGTTAGCCGTGAGCGTCGTCCGCCAGGGGCAGCAACTCCAGGGCATCCGAGACCTCGGCGATCTGCCGCAACTCGGAGGGCAGACGGGCGATGGTCAGCGGGCGCCCCGCGGCCTGGGCATCGCGCAGCCAGGCCAGCAACAGCGCCAATCCGGCGCTATTGGAGCGTTCTATGCCAGCGCAGTCGAGCACCAGCGGCCCACTGCCCTGACCGATCAGTGCCCGGCCCTGCTCACGCAGGGCCGGCACATTGGCGTGATCGAGCACGCCCGACAGCTGCAGCCGGGCGCCCTCGCCGGTGACGGCGGCGCGACTCACGAACCGACCTTGGCCTTCTGGGCCTCGGGAGAGTCCTTGGCCTTGGCCACGGTGCCCGCCCAGTTGTTGATGGTCTTGTCCAGGTCGTTGCCGTTCTCCTGCATCGCCTGGGCGAACTGGTCACGGAACAACTTGCCGAGGTTCAGGCCGTTGATGATGACGTTACGGACCTTCCACTCCTCGCCCTGCTTGACCATGCTGTACTGCACGGGATACACGGCGCCATTGTTGCCCTTGACCTCCATGCCCACGCTGGTGCGGTCGGGACCGTCGGACGGACCTTCAGGCAGCACGCGGATGCCCTGGTTGTTGTACTCCAGCAGCGCGTTGCCATAGAACTGCATCAGGCTGCGCTTGAAGTTTTCCTGGAAGCGCGCCATCTGCTCGGGCGAGGCGCTGCGGCTGTAGCGCACGGTCATGATGCTGCGCGAGATGCCTTCGGCATCCACCACCGGGCCGAGGATGTTGTTGAGCGACTCGTAGAAGGCTTCCGGGCTGCTGCGATACCGGTCGCGATTAGTCTCGAGGTCGCTGAGCAGCGTGCTGGTGGTCTGCTGGATGACGTCATGGGCCGAGGGCGCCGCCTGGGACACCAGCGGCAGCAGGGCCAGGATCGCGATCACTCCGTGACGAAGTAGCTTGAGCATGGAGAAGCCTCTCATCATTTATTGGCGGAAGAGTCTTTATTGACCGAGTTGAGCAGGAATTTGCCAATCAGGTCTTCGAGAACCAGCGAGGATTGTGTATCTCGAATGGTCGAACCCTCCTTGAGCACCTGCTCGTCACCGCCCACGCTGATGCCGATGTACTTCTCGCCGAGCAGGCCGGCGGTCAGGATCGAGGCGATGGAGTCGGTCGGCAGGTTGTCCACCTGCTTGTCGATCTGCATGGTGACCCGACCGCGGTAGCTGTTGCGGTCGAGATCGATGGCGGTGACCTTGCCGATGGTCACGCCCGACATGGTCACCCGCGATCTCACGGTGAGACCGGCGATGTTGTCGAAGTAGGCGTAGACCTTGTAGGTATCGTGGTGGTCGCTCATCGTCAGACCGCTTACCCGCAGTGCCAGCAGCAGCAGTGCGAGCACGCCGGCCAGCAGGAAGAGTCCGACACCGATTTCCTGGGTGCGGGTTTGCATCAGAGATCTCCAAACATCAGGGCGGTAAGAATGAAGTCGAGGCCGAGCACGACAAGCGACGCATAGACGACGGTACGGGTGGTGGCGCGACCGATGCCTTCGGAGGTCGGCTCACAGTCATACCCCTGGAAGACGGCGACCCAGGTCACCACGAAGGCGAACACCAGGCTCTTGACCACGCCATTGAGCACGTCGCTGAGCATCACGCTGTTCTGCATGGTGGCCCAGAAGGAGCCGGCGTAGACGCCGAGCCAATCGATGGCGACCATGGCCGCGCCCCAGATGCCCACCACGTTGAACATGGCGGCCAGCAACGGCATGGAAATGAAACCTGCCCAGAAACGCGGCGCGACGATGTACTTGAGCGGATCCACGCCTATCATTTCCAGACTGGACAGCTGCTCGGTGGATTTCATGTTGCCAATCTCGGCGGTCAGCGCGGAACCCGCCCGGCCGGCGAACAGCAGCGCGGTCACCACCGGGCCAAGTTCGCGCAGCAGGGTCAGGGCCACCATCTGCCCCACGGCCTGCTCGGAACCGTACTTGACCAGGATGTTGTAGCCCTGCAGGGCGATCACCATACCGATGAAGAAGCCCGACACCACAATGATCGGCAGCGACATCACGCCCACCGAATAGAGTTGCTTGCCTAGCAGCTGCAGGCCGTTGCCCACGCCACCGCGACCGAACACCGCCAGCAGCAGGACGATCACCGAGCGGCCGATGGCCGCCACGACGTCCAGCCCGGCTCGGCCCAGCCGACGAATCCGCTCCACGGCGGAGACCTTACGCATCAGTGTTTCCCCAGCAAGGCATCGCGCAGATCCGGCGCGGCATAGTGGAAGGGTACCGGGCCATCGGGGATGCCCTGCATGAACTGGCGAACCCGCGGATCCGGCGATTCGCGCAATTCCTTCGGCGTGCCCTGCCCCAGCACCTTGGTGTCGCCCACCACATAGAGGTAGTCGGCGATGCTGGCGGTCTCGGCCAGGTCGTGGGAGACCACGATGCTGGTCAATCCAAGGGCTTGGTTGAGCAGGCGGATCAAGCGCACCAGCACGCCCATGGCGATGGGGTCCTGGCCGACGAAGGGCTCGTCGTACATGAGGATCTGCGGATCCAGGGCAATGGCCCGCGCCAGGGCGACCCGGCGCTTCATGCCACCCGACAACTCGTCCGGCATCAGTTCGACGGCGCCACGCAACCCCACCGCCTGCAACTTGAGCAGGACGATGTCGCGGATCATTTCCTCGGGCAGCTTGGTGTGCACGCGCAGCGGAAAGGCCACGTTCTCGAACACATCGAGGTCGGTGAACAACGCGCCACTCTGGAACAGCACGCCCATCTGCCGGCGCATCTCGAACAGTTCGCCGCGGGACAGCTGCGGCAGATTGGCGCCATTGACCCAGATCTCGCCGCTGCTCGGCCGCAACTGGGCGGCGATGAGACGCAATAGAGTGGTCTTGCCACTGCCGGACGGTCCCATGATCCCGGTGACCTTGCCCCGCGGGATGCGGATATCGACGCGGTCGTAGATGAGACGCGTGCCGCGCTTGAAGGAAACACCCTTCAACTCCACGGCGTACGGGCTATCGACGGTCATCAAGACTCCTAACGTTCAACTCTGTGCAGGGAGACGCCGCTCCGCCGCTTCAGGGCACGCGGCTCTTGCGTTCGGCGGCCCCGGCAAAAGGGCGGCACTATAGCATTCGTTGCCGATGAGACTTCCAAGCTGCAGGCGGCGTTGCTGAGTGTCGCGGCTTTGCGCATATAATTTCCGATTGTCCTGTCACCTGCCTTCTGACCCATGCCCGACTCAATAGATTTCATCGCCTCCGCCAAGCGCACCATAGATGTAGAGCGAGCGGCCGTGGCCGCCCTGGGCGAGCGCATCGACGCAAGCTTTGCCGCCGCCTGTCGCCGGCTGCTCGCTTGCCGCGGGCGTATCGTGGTCCTGGGCATGGGCAAATCCGGGCATGTCGGCAACAAGATCGCCGCGACCCTTGCCAGTACCGGCAGCCCGGCCTTCTTCGTGCATCCGGCCGAAGCCAGCCATGGCGACATGGGCATGATCACCCGTGATGACGTCATCATCGCCATCTCCCAGTCGGGCACCTCCAGTGAGATCCTGACCCTGCTGCCGCTGATCAAGCGCCTAGGCGTCCCTTTGATCAGCTTTGCCGGCAATCCCGCCTCGCCGCTGGCCAAGGCCGCGGACGTCAACCTGGACACCAGCGTCGCCACCGAGGCCTGCCCGCTCAATCTGGCACCCACCTCCTCCACCACCGTCGCCCTGGTGCTGGGCGATGCCCTGGCCATCGCCCTGCTCGAGGCCCGCGGCTTCACCGCCGAGGACTTCGCCTTTTCCCACCCGGGCGGTGCCCTGGGCCGGCGCCTGCTGCTCAAGGTGGAAAACGTCATGCATGCCGGCGCCGACCTGCCGCAGGTCGGCGAAGACACCCTGGTGTCCGATGCCTTGCTGGAGATGTCGCGCAAGGGGCTGGGCATGACCAGCGTGCTCGCCGCCGATGGCCGTCTCGCCGGCATCTTCACCGACGGCGATCTGCGTCGTGCCCTGGATCGCGGCATCGATGTGCGCACCACGCCCATCGCAACCGTGATGACCCGCGGTGGTCGAACCGCCAGGGCGCCGATGCTCGCGGCCGAGGCGTTGAAGATCATGGAGGAGCACAAGATCAACGCGCTGGTGGTGATCGATGACGAACGGCGCCCGATCGGTGCCCTCAACATGGGTGACCTGCTACGCGCCGGGGTGCTGTAGGCCGGGTTATACTGCCCGACTAATACGCCGCACTCTCGTGTTCAACCCGCCGCCCTGGTGCGGCCCACCACAGGTACCCTCATGTTTCGCAGCTTGCGCCGCCCCGTGCTGTTGGTCCTGATCGCCGCCGCGCTCATCGCGATCGGCTACTGGAACATCCTGCCGCAGCGCTTCGTCGATGCTCCGGCCTCGTCGACCCCGCAAGACAGCGCCATCGACGGCTACGCCCTCAATACCCGGACGATCCAGTATCGTCTGGACGGCAAGATCCAGTACGAACTCAAGGCCGAGCGCAGCGAACACGTCAAGGCGACCGACGTCACCCTGGTGACTCGCCCCGACATGCTGGCCTTTCGCGGTACCGACTATCCCTGGCACATTCGCAGTGCCCGCGCCGAGGTCGCCCCCGGTGGCAGTCAGGCGGAGCTGATCGATGACGTGCGCGTCGAGCGTACCGATGAGAAAGGCCGCCCAGTGGTGTTGACCACCACCCGCATGACCGTCTTTCCTGACAAACAATATGCGCAAACCGAGCAAGCCGTTAGAATCGAGGCCGCCAATGGGGTGACCACGGCCAATGGCATGAAAGCGTATCTAGAAGACGGCAGAATGCTCCTGCTGTCCAACGTAAGAGGCCAGCATGAGGTTCGTTAAAACCCTCCCCTTCCTGTTCACCCTCGGCGCCACCCTTGGCAGTGCCGCGGCTTGGGCCCTGCCGACCGATCGCACCCAGCCGATCCGCGTGCAGGCCGACAGCGCCGAGCTCGACGACAAGCAGGGCGTGGCCGTGTACCGCGGAGACGTGGTCATCACCCAGGGCAGCATGAAGATCACCGGCAATACGGTGACCCTGACCCAGGACAACCAGGGCAACATCAAGGTCGCCACCGCAGTGGGCAAGCCGGCCTACTACGAGCAGAAGCCTTCGGCGGACAAGGACATCGTCAAGGCCTACGGTCTGACCATCCAGTATTTCGCCCAGGAAAATCGCATCATCCTGATCGACCAGGCCAAGGTGGTCCAACAGGGCAACACCTTCGAAGGCGAGAAGATCGTCTACGACACTCAGCGCCAGATCGTCAACGCCGGTCGCGCCAATGGCAGCAAGGTCACCACGCCGCGGCCGCGGATCGACATGGTCATCCAGCCCAAGGATCAGCAGCAGTCGGGGCAGGGACAATGACGGTTACGCTCAAAGCCCAGCATCTGGCCAAGAGCTACAAGGGTCGTCAGGTCGTTCGCGACGTCAGCGTCAGCATCGACAGCGGTCAGATCGTCGGCCTGCTCGGTCCGAACGGCGCCGGCAAGACCACCTGCTTCTACATGATCGTCGGCCTGGTCAAGGCCGATCAGGGCCGCGTGCTGATCGACGATCAGGACGTCACCGCCCTGCCCATGCACGGTCGTGCCCGCGCCGGGATCGGTTACCTGCCGCAGGAAGCCTCGATCTTTCGCAAGCTGACCGTGGCCGACAACATCCTCGGCATCCTGGAAACCCGCAAGGACCTGGACAAGGCCGGCCGTCTGCGCGAGCTGGAAAGCCTGTTGCAGGAATTCCACATCACCCATATCCGCGACAACCGCGGCATGAGCCTGTCGGGTGGCGAGCGTCGCCGTGTCGAGATCGCCCGCGCCCTGGCCACCGCGCCCAAGTTCATCCTGCTGGACGAACCCTTCGCCGGTGTGGACCCCATCTCGGTGGGTGACATCAAGCAGATCATCCGCCACCTCAAGGCCAAGGGTATCGGTGTGCTCATCACCGACCACAACGTGCGGGAAACCCTGACCATCTGCGAAACGGCCTACATCGTCAACGATGGCCAGCTCATCGCCGAGGGCACCGCCGAAGAAGTCCTCGCCAATGACCTGGTGAAGGAAGTCTATCTGGGCCACGAATTCCGCCTCTAGGCAAACCCGGGGAAACAAGGCATATAATTTGCTAACGCTCGCAGGGTTCGCGAGGTTCGGTGGCGCTGTTCGCGTCGGTAGACAAGGTGTATTTCCGCAGCCATGAAACCATCGCTAGTCCTCAAGATGGGCCAGCAGCTGACGATGACGCCGCAGCTGCAACAAGCCATACGTCTGCTCCAGCTCTCGACGCTCGACTTGCAGCAGGAGATCCAGGAAGCCCTGGAATCCAATCCGATGCTGGAACGCCAGGAAGAAGGCGAAGACTTCGACCAGAGCGAAGCCGCGGGCGAAGGCGATGAGAGCTCAGGCTCCGGCACCATGGAAACCACCTTCAAGGAAACCTCGGTCGCCACCAACGAGATGGCCGACGAATCCGAGTGGAGCGAGCGCATCCCCAGCGACAGCGAGCTGCCGGTCGATACCGCCTGGGAAGACATCTACCAGACCAGCGCCAGCAGCCTGCCCAGCAACGACGACGACGAGTGGGACTTCACCACCCGTACCTCCGCCGGCGAGAGCCTGCAGACCCACCTGCTCTGGCAGCTGAACCTGGCGCCTATGTCGGATCTCGACCGCCTGATCGCCCTGGCGATCATCGACGGCATCGACACCGACGGCTATCTGCAGGAAAGCCTGGAAGACATCCATGCCTCCCTCGATCCCGAGCTGGAAGTCGATCTCGACGAGGTCGAGGTGGTGCTCAGGCGTGTCCAGCAATTCGAGCCCGCTGGCGTCGCCGCCCGCAACCTGCGCGAATGCCTGCTGATCCAGCTGGCCCAGCTGCCCGCCACCCTGCCCCTGCTCGGCGAAGCCAAGCGCCTGGTTGGCGACTACCTGGATCTGCTCGGCAGCCGTGACTATGCGCAGTTGATGCGGCGCATGAAGATCAAGGAAGATGAGCTCAAGCCGATCATCGAGCTGATCCAGACCCTGCACCCGCGTCCCGGCTCGCAGATCGAATCCGGCGAAGCCGAATACGTGGTGCCGGACGTCATCGTGCGCAAGCACAACGAGCGTTGGCTGGTGGAGCTCAATCAGGAGGCCGTACCGCGCCTGCGGGTCAATCCCCAGTACGCCGGTTTCGTCAAACGCGCCGACAGCAGCGCCGATAACACCTACATGCGCAACCAGCTCCAGGAAGCGCGCTGGTTCATCAAGAGTCTGCAGAGCCGCAACGAGACCCTGATGAAGGTGGCGACCCAGATCGTCGAGCACCAACGGGGTTTTCTCGAATATGGCGAAGAGGCCATGAAGCCGTTGGTCCTGCACGACATCGCCGAGGCGGTGGGCATGCACGAGTCGACCATCTCTCGGGTGACCACCCAGAAATTCATGCACACCCCGCGTGGCATCTACGAACTCAAGTACTTCTTCTCCAGCCACGTCAGCACTGCCGAGGGCGGCGAATGCTCCTCCACCGCGATCCGCGCGATCATCAAGAAATTGGTGGCGGCGGAAAACGCGAAAAAGCCGTTGAGTGACAGCAAGATCGCTGGTTTACTGGAATCGCAAGGTATACAAGTCGCTCGTCGCACGGTGGCTAAGTATCGGGAATCCCTGGGTATCGCTCCGTCCAGCGAACGCAAGCGTCTCCTCTGACGCGTCCTGATGTGTGACCGTGCCTCGATCGACCCGTGTCATGTCGGCGAGCAGCTTCGCCGATCGCAGCCCGGCAATAAGGAGAAGCGGTATGCAAGTCAACATCAGTGGCCATCAGCTTGAAGTGACAGAAGCCCTGCGTGACTACATCGGCGAGAAACTCGCCCGCCTCGAACGGCACTTCGATCGCATTACCAACGTCCAGGTTATCCTGGAAGTGGACAAGCTCAAGCAAAAGGCCGAAGCCACCCTGCACGTCTCCGGCGCTGCGGTGGTCGCCAACGCCGAGCACGACGACATGTATGCCGCCATCGATCTCCTGGCCGACAAGCTCGACCGCCAACTGATTAAACACAAGGAAAAATCGATCGAACGCCAGCAGGGCATTGGCGTCCGCTGAGGTTCGATCGCCGCTTTATGATCAAACTCGAAAACATCCTGACCCCCGGCCGTACCCAGACGGGTGCGCCGGGTGGCAGCAAAGCCGCCGTACTGGAACGCATCGCCGAGCTGGCCGCGCAGGAACTGCCCGGCCATGATGCGGCGCACATCCATGAATGCCTGATGGCGCGCGAACGCCTGGGGTCCACTGGTTTCGGCAATGGCATCGCCATTCCCCACTGCCGCCTGGCGGGTCTGCAGCAACCGCTGTGCGTGCTCTTCCACCTGCAGCAGCCGGTGGACTTCGATTCCCTGGACGGCGCCCCGGTAGACCTGGTATTCGTCCTGCTGGTCCCGGAAGCGGCCACCGAACAACACCTCACCCTGCTACGCCAGATCGCCGGCATCCTGGATCGCGCCGACATCCGCGACCGACTGCGCAAGGCCAAGGACAGCCAGGCGCTCTATCAGATCGTCGTCGAGGCCCAGAGCGGACACTGACATGCACCTCATCATCGTGAGCGGACGTTCCGGGTCGGGCAAGAGTACGGCGCTCAACGTGCTTGAGGACAATGGCTTCTATTGCATCGACAACCTGCCGGCCAGTCTGCTACCCGAGCTGGCCCAGCACGCCCTGACCGACATGGAGCGGCCCCAGCCCAAGGTCGCCCTGTCCATCGATGCACGCAACCTGCCCAGCCAGTTGCAGCGCTTTCCCGAATTGCTCGAACAGGTACGCAGCCGCAACATCCGCTGTGACATCCTCTATCTGGATGCCGATGACCAGACGCTGCTCAAGCGCTTTTCCGAGACGCGCCGCCGGCATCCGCTGTCCAACCAGGAAAGATCCCTGGCCGAGGCCATTCACGACGAACAGGTGCTGCTGTCGCCCATCGCCGATTTGTCCGACCTGAAGATCGACACCACTCACCTGAATCTCTATCAGCTGCGCGACATCCTCAAATTGCGCCTGCTGAACGCGCCGGAGCCGGGTACCGCCTACCTGGTCGAGTCCTTTGGCTTCAAGCGCGGCCTGCCGGTGGATGCCGACATGGTCTTCGACGTGCGCTTCCTGCCCAATCCCTATTGGAAACCGGACCTGCGCGATTTTTCCGGACTGGACGCCCCGGTGCGGGAGTATCTCGAGCAACAGCCCGAGGTAGAGACCCTGTACAATGACATCCGCGATTACCTGGTGAAGTGGCTGCCGCGTTTCGCCGCCAACAACAGGTCCTATGTGACCGTGGCCATCGGCTGTACCGGTGGTCATCACCGTTCGGTCTATCTGGCCGATCGCCTGGGTCGCGAACTCAAAGACCTGCTCAAGAACGTCCAGATTCGTCACCGCGATCTCTGACGCCCGTTTCGTTTCGACAAGGACAGACTCAATGCCTGCCCAACAGATCACCATCATCAACAAGCTGGGTCTGCACGCCCGTGCCGCCGCCAAGTTCGTCGGCGTGGCTGGCCGCTATCCCGCCAGCGTTCGCGTCGGCCGTAGTGGCGAGTCGCCGGTCGATGGCAAGAGCATCATGGCGGTCATGATGCTGGCCGCCGGCAAGGGCACGGTGCTGCAACTGGAAACCGAAGGTGAACAGAGCGACGAGGCCATGCGCGCCCTGATCGAGCTGATCAACAATTACTTCGACGAGGGTGAGTGATAAGCACCCTGCTCCAGCCGCATCCCATAAAAAAAGCCGCCCGAGGGCGGCTTTTTTTATGGGGCGTCAACTCAGGCGTTCAGCGCCGCTTCGTAGCGACGGGACACTTCCGGCCAGTTGATGACGTTGAAGAAGGCGCCGATGTAGTCGGGACGCCGGTTCTGGTAGCGCAGGTAGTAGGCGTGCTCCCAGACGTCCAGGCCGAGGATCGGGGTATTGCCAGTCATCAGCGGGCTGTCCTGGTTGCCGGTGCTCTCGACCACCAGCTTCTTCTCGGGGGTGACGCTCAGCCAGGCCCAGCCGCTGCCGAAGCGAGTCAGGGCCGCCTTGGTGAAGGCTTCCTTGAAGGCATCGAAGCCGCCCAGCTGGGACTCGATGGCCTCGGCCAGGGCGCCTTCGGGCTTGCCGCCGGCGTTGGGGGCCATCACGGTCCAAAACAGGCTGTGGTTGGCATGGCCGCCACCGTTGTTCTGCACGGCGCCGCGCTTGTCCTGGGGCAGCTTGTCCAGTTGACGAACCACGTCTTCGGCCGACAGGTTGGCGAACTCGGTGCCTTCCAGCGCCGCGTTCAGGTTGTTGATGTAGGTCTGGTGGTGCTTGGTGTGGTGGATTTCCATGGTCTGGGCATCGACGTGCGGTTCCAGCGCGTCGTAGGCGTAGGGCAGCTGAGGCAGAGTATGCGGCATGCGGATTGTCTCCATGGTGGCTTTGGTATGGACCCAACGCCCGAGGGCGCCGGGGAGTACGGCAGATGCGCGAGGACGCATCCTGTGAAGCCTGGGCCGTCCGGTCAACGGATTCGACCGCACGGCTATGTCCTAGTGCATTGCTAGGATACTAACGAGTAACGGGGTGGGCTGTCTCCCGTTCGACGGGATTTTCCTCATCGCGACAACTCCAACCGCTTTTCTAGCTGCCAGCCAGGGTCATGCCGTCGATCAGCACCGAGCCGGTACGTAGACTGCCGCGGCGCTCCACGTCGCTGCCCACGGCCAGGATCTGGCGGAACATGTCGCCGAGGCGACCGGCGATGGTGACCTCCTGGACCGGAAACTGGATCTCGCCATTCTCGATCCAGAAGCCACCGGCACCCCGGGAGTAGTCGCCGGTGACCAGATTGGTGCCCTGCCCCATCATTTCCGTGACCAGGAAGCCCGTGCCCATCTGCCGGATCAGCTCGGCCTGGTCGGCCGTGCCATGACTGACGTGGAGGTTGTGCACGCCACCGGCGTTGGCGGTGCTCTGCATGCCCAGCTTGCGCGCGGAATAGCTGCCGAGCACATAGGACACCAGCTGGCCGTTCTCGACGAAGGGCTTGGCGTAGGTGGCCAGGCCTTCGCCATCGAAGGCGGCACTGCCCAGGGCGCGCGGCAGGTGCGGTCGCTCGTCCAGGGTCAGCCAGTCGGGAAACACCTGCTGACCCAGGGCGCCTTCGAGGAAGGACGACTTGCGATAGAGGTTGCCACCAGAAATGGCGGCGAGAAAGGTGCCGAACAGGCCGGCGGCCATTTCCGGGGAAAACAGCACCGGGACCTTGGCGGTGGGCACCGGCCTGGCACCCAGGCGACTCACGGCACGCTCGGCGGCGCGGCGACCGATCTCCTCGGCGCTCATCAGCTCGCTGCCGATGCGGTTGACGTCGTAGTAGTAGTCGCGCTGCATGGCCTCGCCGCTGCCGGCGATCATCACGCAGCTCAGGCTGTGCCGAGTGCTGGCGTAGCCGCCGACGAAACCGTGGCTGTTGCCGTAGACCCGGCAGCTCTGGTGGGTATTGAGGGTGGTACCGTCGGCATTGCCGATGCGGCTGTCGGCGGCATAGGCGGCCGCCTCGCAGGCCAGGGCCTGCTCGATGGCCTGCTCGGGAGTGATGTCCCAGGGATGATAGAGGTCGAGATCAGGCAGCTCGCCGCGCGCCATCAATTCGGCATCCGCCAGGCCCGCGCAGGGATCCTCCGAGGTGTGCTTGGCGATGGCCAGCGCTGCGGCCACGGTTTCGCGGATCGCTTCGGGACCGGTGGCGGAGGTACTGGCCGAGCCCTTGCGCTGACCGGCATAGAGGGTGATGCCGAAGCCCTGGTCGCGATTGAACTCGACGGTTTCCACCTCGCCCTTGCGGACCGAGGTGGACAGGCCCTGGTCGACCGAGACGGCCACTTCACCGGCGCTGGCACCCTGGCGCCGGGCCTCGGCCAGGATGGCCTCGACCTGTTCGCGCAATTCGGGGAGCGCGGCGGGACCCACGGCAGCGTTGCGATTCATGACGTTCTCCTTACGGACGGCGCCGGCCAGGCCGGACAACCGTGCGGCAACTCGTTATGATGGCGCCCATTCTTAGCTGGACCCCATAGTTCATGGTTGATTCTTACGACGACGACGCGCCGCTGGGCGAAAAGAGCAAGACGCAAGTCAAGCGCGAACTGCACGCGCTGCAGGAGCTGGGCGAACGCCTGGCCGGGTTGCCCGCCGAGCAGCTGGACCGCCTGCCGCTGACCGATCCGCTGCGCAAGGCCCTGGCCGAGGCGCCCAAGCACAAGACCCACATTGCGCGCAAACGGCATGTCCAGTACCTGGGCAAGCTGATGCGCGACCAGGACCTGGAAGCGATCCTGGCGCTGGCCGACCAGATGGACACTTCGACGCGGCAGTACAACGAGCGCTTCCACGCCCTGGAGCGCTGGCGTGACCGCTTGATCGCCGAGGGCGACCAGGCGCTGGAGGCCTTCGTGGCGCTGTATCCGGAAACCGATCGCCAGCATCTGCGCGGCCTGGTGCGCCATGCCCAGCACGAGGCGGCGCACAACAAGCCGCCCGCGGCGGCGCGCAAGGTCTTCAAGTACATCCGCACCCTCGACGAAACCCAGCGCGGTCTGCGCTAGGTTTCTGTCCGCTACGGCTACGGCCGGTGCCCGCATCAGGCGCCGGTGCCGCCCACGGTGATGGCGTCGATCTTCAGCGTCGGCTGACCCACGCCCACCGGCAGTGACTGGCCGTCCTTGCCACAGGTCCCTACCCCCGCATCCAGCGCCAGGTCGTTGCCGACCATGGATACCCGGTTCATGACCTCAGGTCCGTTGCCGATCAGGGTGGCGCCCTTCACCGGACGACCGAGCTTGCCGTTCTCGATCAGGTAGGCCTCGTTGGTGGTGAAGACGAACTTGCCACTGGTAATGTCCACCTGACCGCCACCCAGGCTGGCGCAATAGATGCCCTTCTCCACCGAGGCGATGATCTCGGCCGGATCGCTCTGGCCGGCGAGCATGTAGGTGTTGGTCATGCGCGGCATGGGCAGGTGGGCATAGGACTCGCGGCGACCATTGCCGGTGGGCGCCACGCCCATCAGCCGGGCGTTGAGCTTGTCCTGCATGTAGCCCTTGAGGATGCCGTTCTCGATCAGCACGTTGTAGCCGCTGGGCGTGCCCTCGTCGTCGATGGACAGGGAGCCACGGCGATCCGGCAGGGTGCCGTCGTCGACGATGGTGCACAGCGACGAGGCTACCTGGCGCCCGAGCTGGCCGCTGTAGTTGGAGCTGCCCTTGCGGTTGAAATCGCCTTCCAGGCCATGGCCGACCGCTTCATGCAGCAGCACGCCGGACCAGCCGGCGCCCAGCACCACCGGCAGGGTACCGGCCGGGGCCGCCGTGGCCTCCAGATTGACCAGCGCCTGGCGGACCGCTTCGCGGGCATAGCCCAGGGCGCGGTCGTCACGCTGGAAGTAACGATAGTCGCAGCGACCACCACCACCGCTGTTGCCGCGCTCGCGGCGGCCGTTCTGCTCGACGATGACGCTGACGCCCAGGCGCACCAACGGGCGCACATCGGCAGCGAGGGTGCCGTCGACCGCGGCCACCAGAGTGCGCTCCCAGACCCCGGCCAGGCTGATGGTGACCTGCTGGATGCGCGGATCCAGGGCACGGGTGGCCTCGTCCAGCTGCTTCAGGAAGGTGACCTTGGTGGCGCGATCCAGCACATCGAGGGGATTGTCCTGGCCATAGAGGCGCTGCGCGGGTTCTACCGCACGAAATGCCTGGACCTGGCCCTCGACGCCGCTACGGGAGATGGAACGCGCGGCTTGGGCGGCCAGATCCAGGGCCTCGCCGGTAATGGCGTTGCTGTAGGCGAAGCCGGTCTTCTCGCCGGACAGCGCCCGCACCCCGACGCCCTGGTCGAGGTGGAAGCCGCCTTCCTTGACGATGCCGTCTTCCAGCAGCCAGGACTCGGAGACGATGCTCTGGAAATACAGGTCGGCGGCGTCGATGCCGGGCCCGGCCAGACGCTGCAGCACGGGTTGCAGATCGTCCACCGCGAGTCCGCCGGGGCCCAGCAGGGCCGAGCCGACGCTATTCAGGTAATCACTCATGGAAACTCCAGACGACGCCAACAGGGGCGCCGGAACGATGAAGGGGTCGCGAGCTGGCCTCTAGCCTACTCGCGGAAGTCTCGGGTCCCTGATGCAAAAGACCAATGGCCGTCATTGCCGTTCGGCCAGGCGCGCCGGTGCGAAGCGGCGGTGCTGGGTAACGGGCATCCGCCGCCGCAACTCGGCCTGGCGCTCGGCATCGCGTTCGATGAGCAACACCGCCTCGCCGCTGGCCTGGACGGCCAGGATCTCGCCCCAGGGATCCACTGCCATGGCGTGGCCCCAGGTCGTGCGGCCATTGGCATGGATGCCGCCCTGGGCGGCGCCCAGCAGATAGCTCTGGGTCTCCACCGCCCGGGCACGCAGCAGCAGCTCCCAATGGGCCTGGCCGGTGGGCACGGTAAAGGCCGAAGGCGCGCTGATCAGCTCCGCCCCGGCGGCACGCAGGGCGCCGTAGAGTTCGGGAAAGCGCAGGTCGTAGCAGACGCTCAGGCCCAGGCGACCGACCGGGGTGTCCACCACCGTGAGGGCTTCGCCGGCGGCATAGTGATCGGATTCGCGATAGCTGCCCTGGCTGTCGCTGACGTCGGCATCGAAGAGGTGCAACTTGTCGTAGCGGGCGATGCGCTGCCCCCGGTCGTCATACAGCAGCGAGCAGGCACAGGGCTTGCCCTCGGTGGCACCGTCGGGCAGCAGCGGCAGGGTGCCGGCGAGCAGCCAGAGGCCTCGTTCACGCGCTTGGCTGGACAGCCAGGGCAGGATCTCGCCCTCGCCGAGCGCCTCCGCTCGGGCCAGTTCGGCGGGAGCCGAATGGCCGATGGCGACGAAGTTTTCCGGCAGCACCGCCAGTTGCGCACCGGCGTTGGCGGCGCGTTCGAGCAGTCGCTCGGCAGCGCGCAGATTGGCCGCCACCGCGGGGCCGCTGACCATCTGCAGGATGGCTATGGACATGCAGGCACTCCAGAAGGGAGCGTCCATCCTAAGCAGCGGGGCGACCGCAGGGCAATGCTCAATCGCGCTTACCCGTGGTCATGGTCGGATTCTGCCAGGGGCCTTCGATGTGATAGTTGATGCTGGCCATGCGCGTGATGCGATCGCCGATCAGTCGATCGACGATGAACAGCGCGCCACCGATGGCGGGTGCCCCGGCGATCAGCGCGGCCAGCGGCAGGGAGTTGCTGACCGGCAGCCCGACCTTGAGGTTGGCGTCGACCCGGTTGCTGGCCATGTCCAGCAGGCCCTGCAGACTCATCTCGGCACCCGGCCCGCTGAGGCTGATGGGCTTGCGGGTGCGGAAGGCGCCCTGCTGGGCGTCGAGCACGCCGGTGATGCTGTCGTAGCTCAGGCCCTTGCCGAACAGATCGGAGAAGTCCAGGCGCAGGCGGCGGCGGATGGACTCGAAGTTGAGCAGGCCGAAGATGCGTAGCGCCGAAGCCGTGCCTTCCACCTGGCGCAGCTGGCCATCGTTGAAGCGGGCATCGAGACTGCCATTGAGTCGGGCCAGGGCGACATGGGCCGGCGAGCCAGGCCAGTCGACCCGGGCATCCAGGCGGAAATCGCGACTGGTGACGCTGGAGGCGAAATTCCAGCCCAGCAGGATGTCGGCGATGTTGCCGCCAGACAGACGTCCCTGGTAGTAGCTGTGGGTCGCACCCGGTGCGCCTTCCCAACGCAGGGCGCCCATGACCTTGAGGCCCCGCAGGTCGAGATCCAGGGCATTGAAATTGGCGCCTGACGGCGAAGGCCTGAGCTGCAGGCGCTGGGCGCCGACCAGACGACCACCCAGTTCCAGACGGTCGATGGCCAGATTCAGCGCTGGCAGGGCGCGCGGATCGACGTCTGCCAGGGGATCGGGACGTGGCGCCTCGCTTGCCACCGAGGGATCCGCCGGCGTCTGGGGAATGCGCAGGTGTTGCAGATTGATGTCGATCGGCTGCCCGGTCTGGCGGGGAATGCGCACCTGGCCCGCGATGGTCTGGCTGGCCAGGCCGAGTTGCCAGGCAGTACCCAGGGGTTCGTAGGTGAGGCGCAGGTTGTCGATCTGCTGACCGAAGGCCAGGAAGCGCCCGAAGCTGAGATCACCCCGCCCGAGGCTGGAGATGTCCAGGGTATTGCCACCGCCCTGCCCTGCGCTACCACCGCCACCGGCACTGGCCTTGCCATAGCGCTGGTAGACGTCCTGCCAGGCGGCCAGATCGAATTCCGCCAGTTGCCCGCGCAGGTTGTAGCCGGGGGCAGTGGGCAAATTGGCGGTGCCGCCCCCCAGCACGATCTCGCCGCGGCCCTTGGCGATGGCCTTGGGATCGAGCATCAGCACGGCATCGGCGAGGCCCTTGTAGGTCGCCTCCACCCGGCGCTCGCCATCGTTGAGCGCCAGGCTGAAGAAGCCTTCGCGCGTCTCGTCGGCCTTCTTGCCGAAGGGTGCCGGCAGCTCGATGGTCACCCCGCGCAGATCCGAGGTGACGGCCAGTTCGCTGTGCTCGGCGAGGGTCAGGCCGAGGCGATAACCGAGCAGGCCACGCGCCGGAAGGGGTCGCCCTTCGCTACCCAGCCAACGCGCCAACTGGTCGACATCGACGCGGCCGTCCACCACCAGCCGGGTGCGGGGATCGTCGGGCTTGCCCTCGGCCAGCGCCTGACCGCGGATGGGCTGGTCGAAGACCCGCGCCTGGATGTCGGGGGCGCTGAGGCCGCTGCGAGTGTCGTAGCGAAAGCTGCCGCGCAGGTCGGTGAGGGTCAGTTGGGGATCGGCCAGTTCCAGGCGCGCCTTGTCCGGCGTCAGCTCGACCACCACCACCGGTGGCTGCCCCTTGGCCAGGGGGATGTCCAGATTGAGGCTGCTGTTGTTCAGCGCACCCTCGCCCTTCCAGCCGGCAAAGACCTTGGCGGTCGGCAGCGGCGTATCCTGGAGGATCTTCAGGCCATCGCGCACGCTGCTGTCGAGTCGGGCGGAGAGACGTAGATGCGGCGCGCTGCCATCGTGCAGCAGCGGGATGCGCGCCTCGACGTCTCTGACCCGGGTGTCGAGAATGCGTCCCTCGGGGACCTGGACCTTGACCCCGTCGCTTTCGATGAAGACATCGCCACGCGCCTCGCGCAGAGCGGGCCAGCCTGGCTGATAGGCCAGCTGGGCGTCGTGCACGCGGAAGAACAGACTCATGGTGCGCGAGTGCGCGGGCGAGCCGTGGCGCAGGGAGCCCTGGTACTGGTAGATGGCCTCGTCGATGCGGCCGCCGACGATGGCGGTGGTCAGCCACTGGGCCAGCTCCGGGCTGAAATCCGTGGCCGGCAGCTTGGTCGGCAGGTACTTGCGGGTGTAGCTGGCGTCGCCATCCTTGAGGCCGACGCGCAGGTCCATGTAACTGTCCACCTCCGGATGCAGGCCAAGCTGAATGTGCATGTCGCCACTGGCCGCGCCCTCCGGCCCGGTGACCTGCATCAGGGCACTGCCCAGGGTGAAACGCTGGTCGTCGAGACTCCAGGTCAGCCGCGCCTTGGCGGTACGATAGCGCCAGGGCTCAGGGAAGAGATCGCTCAGGTGCAGCATGAAGTCGGAGCTGTCCAGGCGCAATTCGCCACCGCCCAGGCTGCCGCTCAGGCTGCCGGTGACGCCCTCGGCGGCCGGGGCGCCACGATAGGCGGCAAAGCCCACCCGCTCCAGGTTGGCCGCATAGGAGAGCCGCTCGCGCAGTGGTTTCTGCGGATAGAAGTCGGCGTTGAGATTGCGCAGCTGGCCATGAGGCGCCAACGCCTGGAGCGCCTGGACCACCGGCGCCGGCAAGGGTGCCAGGTCCCGGGCCAGCCGGGCAGCCTGCTTGAGATCCAACTGGTCGCCACGGACCTGCAGGTGCTGGGCGGTGCTGTCATAGCCCAGACCATAGCGCGCCTCCAGCGGTTTGCCGTCGAGTTGGGTCTTGAGCGCCAGAGCCCCGTTGTACCGGTTGGCATCGCCGGCCTGCTGGTCGGCGTCCAGGGTCAGGGCCTGCAGGCGCACCGGGGTATGGTCGGCATAGGCGAGGGTCAGTTCATCCGCCTTCAGGCGCAGGTGGGAACGTTGCAACCGCCCTTCGGCCCAGGCGAACCAGAGCTCGCCTTCCGCCTGGGCACGGCGCAATTGCCATTGTCGGGTCAGGGTGCCCGGGACCCAGCGAGACCAGTCGCTGGCGGGCAAACTGACATAGCCTTCTAGCCCACTGGCGCGCCAGTCCTCGGGACGTGGCATGGCGCTGAAGTGCGCCGCGACCGTGCCGCCATCGGGCAGGCGGAAACGCGTCGCCAATTCCAGGGCGCCGCTGAGCTGCCGGGACAGGCTGGCCTCGGCATACCTCAGGGTCACCGGGGAACCCTGCTGGGGGATCAGGCTGAGCTGACTGTCCAGCAGACTGGCATGGCCCAGCCGCGCCAGGCCATCGAGCACGGGACCCGGATCGAAGGGCTTGGCATCCGGCGCGCGCGGCGGCAGGCCGCGCAGTTGCCAGTGCCCCTGGGCATCCTCCTCCAGCACCAGATGGACCCCGTCGATCTGCACGGACTTGAGCCGCAGCTGGCGATGCCAGAGGCTGCCAAGGACATCCGGCACCACCTTGAGATGATCCAGCTGCACCGTACCTTCGCCGCGTCCGAGACTCAGGTCGCGCAGGATCAGCACCGGATTCCAGCGGGCCCAGCGTCCTTCGAGTCGGCCCAGGCGCACCGGCTCGCCGAACGCCGCCGCAGCGCGCGACTCGACTTCGTTGCGGTATTCGCCGACCCAGGGCATGAGCAACCGCCCCAGGCCGAGGTAGAGCGTCAACAGGACGAGCAGCAGCAGCGCCAGACCCAGCGCGCCGCGCTTGAACAGGGCCATCAAGGCGCGGACCTAGAGCAGCACGACATCGTACTGCTCCTGGGAATACATGGTCTCCACCTGGAATTTGACGGTACGGCCGATGAAGGCTTCGAGATCGGCGACGTTGCCCGACTCCTCGTCCAGCAGCCGATCCACTACCTTCTGGTTGGCCAGCACCAGATAGGAATTGGCCTGGTAGGCCCGCGCCTCGCGCAGGATCTCGCGGAAGATCTCGTAGCAGATGGTCTCGGCGGTACGCAGGATGCCGCGCCCCTGGCAGTTTGCGCAGGGCTCGCAGAGCACCTGGGACAGGCTCTCGCGGGTGCGCTTGCGGGTCATCTGCAGGAGACCCAGCTCGGTGATGCCGATGATGTTGGTCTTGGCATGGTCGCGTTCGAGCTGCTTTTCCAGGGTGCGGATCACCTGGCGCTGGTGCTCTTCGTCTTCCATGTCGATGAAATCGATGATGATGATGCCACCGAGATTACGCAGCCGCAGTTGGCGAGCGATGGCGGTGGCCGCCTCCAGATTGGTCTTGAAGATGGTCTCTTCCAGATTGCGATGACCGACGAAGGCGCCGGTATTGACGTCGATGGTGGTCATCGCCTCGGTGGGATCGATCACCAGATAGCCACCGGACTTGAGCAGCACCTTGCGCTCCAGGGCCTTCTGGATCTCGTCTTCCACGCCATAGAGATCGAAGATCGGCCGTTCGCCCGGATAGTGCTCCAGCCGCGTCGCCACCTCGGGCATCAGCTCCTCGACGAACTGGCCGATGCGCTGGAAATTCTCGCGGCTGTCGACGCGGATCTTTTCCGTGCGCGGCCCGACCAGATCGCGCAGGGCGCGCAGGGCCAGGGTCAGGTCTTCGTAGATGGGCACCGGCGTCGGCCCCTGGAGGTTTCCGGAGATCTGCTGCCAGAGCCGCCGCAGGTAGCGGATGTCGGCCAGGATGTCTTCTTCGCGGGCCGCCTCGGCGGCGGTGCGCAGGATGAAGCCGCCTTCGTGCTCGATGCCCTCGCTCTCCACGCAGCGCGCCATGATCGCCTTGAGCCGCTCGCGCTCGGCTTCGTCCTCGATCTTCAGCGAGATACCGACGTGGGAGGTACGCGGCATATAGACCAGGTAGCGCGACGGGATGGACAGATGGGTGGTGAGGCGGGCGCCCTTGGTACCGATGGGATCCTTGGTGACCTGGACCACCAGGGTCTGGCCCTCGCGCACCAGGGCATTGATGCTCTCCACCGCCGCGCCTTCGCGCTGGGAGATCTCGGCGGCATGGATGAAGGCCGCGCGGGCCAGGCCGATGTCGACGAAGGCCGCTTGCATGCCCGGCAGCACCCGCACCACCCGGCCGCGATAGATGTTGCCGACGATGCCGCGTCTCAGGGTGCGCTCGACGTGCACCTCTTGCAGCACACCGTTTTCCACGACGGCGACACGGGACTCCATGGGAGTGATGTTGATGAGGATCTCTTCGCTCATGGAGGACTCTTGGACGACGTGGAAGGGCAGAAAGGGGACCAAGGCGCCAGGCGCCTCAGGACTAGATGGTCGGCCGTCCGACAGACCGCCAACAAGGGATGGCGAAAGCGCTCAGCAGTTCCGCGGTTTCGCACAGCGGCAGCCCTACGACGGCACTGTAGCTACCCTGCAGGCCGCGCACGAACACCGCGCCGGCGCCCTGGATGGCGTAGCTGCCAGCCTTGTCGGCCGGCTCGCCGGTGTCCCAGTAGCGTTCGGCCTCCCCGGGCGCCAGGGGGCGGAATTCCACCGCGGCGGATACCACGCGACTCAGGCAGCGCTCGCCATCGGCGACGGCGACGCCGGTCACCACCCGGTGTAGGCGCCCGCTGAGGGCGGCGAGCATGGCCAGGGCGTCGGCGCGATCCCGGGGCTTGCCGAGCAGCTGGTCATCGAGCACCACGCAGGTGTCGGCGCCCAGCACGCAGCCGGCGGAGGCACCGGCCAGCACCTGCCAGCCCATCGCCGCCTTGGCCCGCGCCAGGCGCTCGACATAGGCGTCCGCCGCCTCGCCGGGATGGGGAGTTTCGTCCACCGCCGCAGCGACCTTCTGAAAGGCGACGCCGATCTGTTCGAGCAGTTCGGCGCGACGAGGCGAAGCGGAGGCAAGGTAGAGCTGGGGCATCGACGACGACCAGGCGACAGGAAGATGACGGGAGCATGCCAGTCCAGGACCCGCGAAACCAGTTCAGTTGACGCCGAATCTGAGGCGCAGCCCGCGGAGCAACAGATAGATCCACGGCCAGAGCAGCGCGCTGACCAGCGAGGGAGTGAGAAACACCAGGGTCGGAGGTCGGCTGCCGGCCAGGGCGTTGAGCCACAGTGCCAGCAGCTGGGCGATGCCGTAGATCACCAGCAGCACGAAGCTCTGTTGCCAGATGGGAAAGGCGCGCAATCGCTGCGCCAGGGAACGGACGAGGAACACCACCAGACTCAGCACCAGGGCGGTCTGCCCCAGCAGGTTGCCATAGAGCACGTCTTCGGCGATGCCCATCACCCAGGCGGTGAACAGACCGACGCGATGCGGCAGGGTCAGGGTCCAGAAGGTCAGCAGCATGGCCAGCCACAGCGGGCGGCCGATCTCCATGAATTCCGGCATGGGCGCGACGGACAGCAGCAAGCCGACCAGCAGGGTGAGCCAGATTACCCACCCCTTGTGGCCGATGCGCAGCGCCATCAACGATCACCCTCGTCCGGCAGTTCCGGTGCGGGTTGCTGAGTGCGACCTGGCGCCTGACTGCTGGCCGCCGGCTGCCCAGGGGTACCGGTCGCCCCGTGGACGGGTGGCTTGGTGGCAGGATGAGCGGTGCTGCCGTTGGCGTTCGCCGGAGGCTTGGTCGGCGTGGCGGGATGAGTAGCGCTACTGCCCTGGGCCGCTGCCGGCGGCTTGGTGGGGGTCGCGGTGCGACTGCCCGTGGTGGCCGCGGGCGCAGGCGTGGCGCTGGCTGCCGCCGGTTGCGCGGCCGAGGCCCCGGCCGGGGGCGGATTCGCCGGGGCGGCCGGACGCTGGGCCGCGTGGCGATCCGCGGCTTCCTGCGCCTCGGCAGCGTCATTGGCGCGCTGCTCGGGAGTGCGGGTATCGCTAAACACCAGCAGCATGTAGCGACTGCGATTGAGCTTGGCGGTGGGAATGGCGCGCACCACGGCGAAGGGTTGCCCCGAATCGTGGATCACCTTGGATACCGTGGCCACCGGATAGCCGGCCGGGAAGCGCTGCCCCAGGCCGGAGCTCACCAGCAGATCGCCTTCCTTGATGTCGGCGGTGTCGGCCACATAGCGCAGTTCCAGGCGCTCGGGGTTGCCGGTGCCGACGGCAATGGCGCGCAGGCCGTTGCGATTGACCTGCACCGGAATGCTGTGGGTCACGTCGGTGAGCAGCAGGACGCGCGCCGAATAGGGCATCACTTCCACCACCTGGCCCATCAGGCCGCTGGCGTCGAGCACCGGCTGGCCGACGAAGACGCCGTCCTTCGCGCCCTTGTCGATGATGATGCGATGGGTATAGGGATTGGGGTCGACACCGATCAGTTCACCGACCAGCACCTTGTCGTCCACCAGGGCGGCGGAATTGAGCAGTTCGCGCAGACGCACGTTCTGTTCGGTGAGGGCGGCGAGTTTCTGCAGGCGGCGTTGCAGCAGCAGCTGTTCGGCCTTGAGACGCTCGTTTTCCGCCATCAGCTCGGTGCGGCTGGAAAACTGATCGCTGACGCCTTCCCAGGCGCGCAGGGGAAAGCCCGCCACCTCATAGAGGGGCGAGAGGACCAGCGCCAGTTCGCTGCGTACCGGTTTCAGGTAGTCGAAGCGCGCGTCGGTGACCATGACACCCACCGAAAGGGCGGCCAGGATCAGCAGACGAATGCCCAGCGCCGGGCTTTTGCTGAAAATCGGCTTGATGGTGAGTTCCTCGCAGAACGCGCCCAGCGCTCCGGCTGCCAGGTACAGCCGGAGCGGGGCCTGTAGCCTGGAACTGCCTTATTCGGTGGACAGCAGGTCCATGGCGTGGCGATCCATCATGTCCAGCGCCTTGCCGCCGCCACGAGCCACGCAGGTCAGCGGGTCTTCGGCGACGATCACCGGCAGCCCGGTTTCCAGCGACAGCAGCTTGTCCAGGTCGCGCAGCAGCGCGCCACCACCGGTCAGCACCAGGCCGCGCTCGGCGATGTCGGAGGCCAGTTCCGGCGGCGACTGCTCCAGGCAGCTCTTGACCGCCTGGACGATGGTCGCCAGGGATTCCTGCATGGCTTCGAGCACCTCGTTGGAATTGAGGGTGAAGCTGCGCGGTACGCCTTCGGCCAGGTTGCGGCCACGGACGTCGATCTCGCGGACCTCGCCGCCCGGATAGGCGGTGCCGATTTCCTGCTTGATGCGCTCGGCGGTGGATTCGCCGATCAGGCTGCCGTAGTTGCGACGCACGTAGGTGACGATGGCTTCGTCGAAGCGATCACCGCCGACGCGGACGGATTCGGCATAGACCACGCCGTTCAACGAGATCAGCGCGATCTCGGTGGTGCCGCCACCGATGTCGACGACCATGGAACCATGGGCTTCCTCGACCGGCAGACCGGCGCCGATGGCTGCGGCCATGGGCTCCTCGATCAGGAACACCTCGCGGGCACCGGCGCCCAGCGCGGATTCGCGAATGGCGCGACGCTCGACCTGGGTCGACTTGCAGGGCACACAGATCAGCACCCGCGGACTGGGCTGCAGGAAGCTGTTCTCGTGCACCTTGTTGATGAAGTATTGCAACATCTTTTCGCAGACGCTGAAGTCGGCGATGACACCGTCCTTCATCGGGCGAATGGCGGAAATGTTGCCCGGCGTCCGACCGAGCATGCGCTTGGCGTCGGTACCGACGGCGACGACGCTCTTCTGGTTGCCATGGGTACGAATGGCGACGACGGACGGCTCGTTGAGCACGATGCCACGCTCGCGGACATAAATCAGGGTGTTGGCGGTTCCCAGGTCGATCGACAGATCGCTGGAGAACATGCCACGCAATTTCTTGAACATGAGGTGACCCTAGGCGGTGACAAGCAGGCACGCGACAGGACAAACGTGCGGGTAAAAAAGTGCGGCAGACTCTAACAATCGCAGGGATTTAGGGCAAGGCGCCGATATGCTAGATTGAGAGCTTTTCCGGGCCGTTAAGCCCCTGTTCAACGCGGCGCCCGACCCGCCCAGCCCGTCTCCAGCATACGCGGCCGCCAACCGGGTCACGCCGCCTTCCTGCTTGGAGAAGCCGATGGCGCTCGAACGCACCGACGTCGAAAAGATCGCTCACCTGGCCCGCCTGGGTCTCGATGAAGCGGATCTCGCCGCTACCACCGCTACCCTCAACGACATCCTCGGCCTCGTCGACCAGATGCAGGCCGTGGACACCACGGGTATCGATCCCCTCGCCCACCCGCTGGAAGCCACCCAGCGGCTGCGCCCCGACCAGGCCACCGAAGGCGACCGGCGCGCGGCCTACCAGGCCATCGCCCCGGCGGTGGAAGCCGGCCTGTACCTGGTCCCCAAGGTGATCGAGTGAGACACGACATGCATCAGCTGACCCTGACCGAGATCGCCGCCGCCCTGGCCGCGAAGGATTTTTCCGCCGAGGAATTGACCCGCGGCCTGCTGCAGCGGATCGAGCAGCTCGATCCCCAGCTCAACAGCTTCATCACCGTGACCGCCGATGCGGCCCTGGCCCAGGCCCGCGCCGCCGACGCCCGCCGCGCCGCGGGCGAGACCGGCTCCCTGCTCGGTGCGCCCCTCGCCCACAAGGATCTGTTCTGCACTCAGGGGGTGCTCACCAGCTGCGGCTCGAAGATCCTCACCGGCTTCAAGGCGCCCTATGACGCCACCGTGGTGGAGCGGCTGGCCGCGGCCGGTACCGTTTCCCTCGGAAAGCTGAATATGGACGAATTCGCCATGGGTTCGGCCAACGAATCCAGCCACTACGGCCCGGTGAAGAATCCCTGGGACCTCACCCGCGTCCCGGGTGGCTCCTCCGGCGGTTCCGCCGCGGCCGTGGCCGCGCGCCTGCTGCCCGCTGCCACCGGCACCGACACCGGCGGCTCGATCCGCCAACCGGCGGCCCTGACCAACCTCACCGGCATCAAGCCCACCTATGGCCGCGTCTCGCGCTGGGGCATGATCGCCTACGCCTCCAGCCTCGACCAGGGCGGCCCCCTGGCCCGCACCGCCGAGGATTGCGCCCTGCTGCTGCAGGCCATGGCCGGCTTCGATCCCAAGGACTCCACCAGCGTCGACCAGCCGGTGGACGACTACCGCGCCGCCCTGCAGCAGCCGCTGACCGGCCTGCGCATCGGCCTGCCGCGGGAATACTTCGGCGCCGGGCTGGATGCCCGCATCGGTGACAAGGTGCTGGCCGTGGTCGAGGCGCTGAAAAAGCTCGGCGCCACCGTCAAGGACATCTCCCTGCCCACGCTGCAGCACGCGATTCCGGCCTACTACGTCATCGCCCCGGCCGAGGCCAGCTCCAACCTGTCGCGCTTCGACGGTGTGCGCTTCGGCTATCGCTGCGAGAACCCGGTCAACCTGCAGGATCTCTACAAGAGGTCCCGTGGTGAAGGCTTCGGCGCCGAGGTGAAGCGGCGCATCATGGTCGGCACCTATGCCCTGTCGGCCGGCTACTACGACGCCTACTACCTCAAGGCCCAGCGCATCCGCCGGCTGATCAAGAACGACTTCGTCGCGGCTTTCGCCGAGGTCGACGTCATCCTCGGCCCGACCACGCCGAACCTGGCCTGGAAACTCGGCGAGAAGAGCAACGATCCGGTCTCCGCCTACCTCGAAGACCTCTACACCATCGCCGCCAACCTCGCCGGCATCCCCGGCCTGTCGATGCCAGCCGGCTTCGTCGACGGCCTGCCGGTGGGCGTGCAGCTGCTCGGCAACTATTTCCAGGAAGGCCGGCTACTCAACGTCGCCCACCAGTACCAGCAGGTCAGCGACTGGCATCGCCAGGCGCCGAGCGGCTTCTGAGGAAGGATAGAGACATGCAATGGGAAACCGTGATCGGGCTTGAGATCCACGCTCAGCTCAGCACCCAATCGAAGATTTTCTCCGGCAGCGCCACCAGTTTCGGCGCCGAGCCCAACGCCCACGCCAGCCTGGTCGACCTCGGCATGCCCGGCACCCTGCCGGTGCTCAACGCCGAGGCCGTGCGCATGGCCTGCAAGTTCGGCCTGGCCATCGATGCCGAGATCGCCGAGCGCAACGTCTTCGCGCGCAAGAACTACTTCTACCCGGACCTGCCCAAGGGCTACCAGACCAGCCAGATGGATCATCCCATCGTTGGCAAGGGCCACCTGGACATCACCCTGGAAGATGGCACCGTCAAGCGCATCGGCATCACCCGAGCGCACTTGGAAGAAGACGCCGGCAAGAGCCTGCACGAAGACTTCCACGGCATGAGCGGCATCGACCTGAACCGCGCCGGTACGCCGCTCTTGGAGATCGTTTCCGAGCCGGACATCCGCAGCGCCAAGGAAGCCGTGGCCTATGTGAAAGCCATCCATGCCCTAGTGCGCTACCTGGGCATCTGCGACGGCAACATGGCCGAAGGCTCGCTGCGTTGCGACTGCAACGTCTCGGTGCGCCCCAAGGGTCAGGAAGCCTTCGGCACCCGTGCCGAGATCAAGAACGTCAACTCCTTCCGCTTCATCGAAAAGGCCATCAACCACGAGGTGCAGCGCCAGATCGAACTGATCGAGGACGGGGGCAAGGTGGTGCAGGAAACCCGCCTGTACGACCCCAACAAGGACGAAACCCGCTCCATGCGGAGCAAGGAAGAAGCCAACGACTACCGTTACTTCCCCTGTCCCGATCTCTTGCCGGTGGTGATCGAGCCGGCCTTCCTGGCCGAGGTGCGCAGCCAGCTGCCCGAGCTGCCGACCGAGAAGCGTGATCGCTTCCAGAACGAATACGGCCTGTCGGTCTATGACGCCAGCGTGCTGTCCGCCAGCCGTGAGCTGGCCGACTACTTCGAGGAAGTCCAGCGGGTGAGCGGCGATGCCAAGCTGGCCGCCAACTGGGTGATGGGCGACCTGTCCAGCCTGCTCAACAAGCAGGACCTGGAGATCGGCCAGGCACCGGTGAGCGCGGCCCAGCTGGGCGGCCTGATCCTGCGCATCAAGGACGACACCATCTCCGGCAAGATCGCCAAGATGGTGTTCGAAGCCCTGGCCGCCGGCGAAGGCGCCAGCGCCGATGCCATCATCGAAGCCAAGGGCCTCAAGCAGGTCACCGACAGCGGCGCCATCGAGGCCATGCTAGACGAGGTCCTGGCGGCCAACGCCGCCCAGGTCGAGCAATACCGCGCCAGCGACGAAGCCAAGCGCGGCAAGATGTTCGGCTTCTTCGTCGGCCAGGCGATGAAGGCTTCCAAGGGCAAGGCCAACCCCGGCCAGGTCAACCAGTTGCTCAAGCAGAAACTGGAAGGCTGACGGCAGTCGCACGGGGTTACGGACCTGGGCTGACAGTCTCGGTCCGACCCCTTAAGCTGCTGCCGGTCGTTTTGCCAGGAGGCATCGAGATGCATCGGATCCACCGTGCCGGACTGCTGTCGCTGGTCCTGCTGTTCGCTGGTTGCGCCAGTCATGAGAGCTTCCCGCCACCGCTATCCTCCAGCGCGGCCCATGACTATCAGGACACCGGCATCGCGTCCTTCTACTCCAAGTGGCACGCCGGTCGCCGCACCGCCAGCGGCGAGAAGTACGACCCCAACGCCCTGACCGCGGCCCACCGCACCCTGCCCTTCGGCACCCGGGTCCAGGTCACCAACCTGGCCAACGGTCGCAGCGTAGTGGTCCGCATCAATGATCGCGGCCCGACGGTGCGTCGCCGGGTGATCGACCTGTCGCGCAGTGCGGCCGATCGCCTCGACATGGTGGCCGATGGCACCTCCAAGGTCAGCATCCGCAGCCTGGACTGACCGGTGCGCTAGCCTCGACAAGTCGGGTAGTCCGGCCATCGCGCACTGCACGTCGAAGCGCCTCTTGGCATGGCGGAATCCTCATGGCTGCGCTGACCTGATCGCCTAGGCCAGGGCAGCGCACGCAGGTAGCTTAGCAAGTGCCAGACACAACAAGGTTGCGCTCATGGCGGGAATCCTCCGGTTGCACCTTGCCCGGATGGCCAGGCGCCGCCCTACCCTTTCCAGGATCGGAGCGTGGTGGGTGATCCAGCCTGGCACCCAGACCTTCGTTCCCTCAAGCCCGCTGCACCCAGGTAAAACGGCAAAAAAAAGCCCGCGACCAAGCGACTGGACGCGGGTTGTGCAACAGGAAGAGAGGCCGTGAGGCCGCTCTTGGATAACCGTGGTTACTGCGGACCAAGCTTGTCCATCAGTGCCGCCAGTTGCTCGTATTCGTCCTGCTTGAGATCGGTCAGCGGGGTACGCACGGGACCGGCGTCGTAGCCAGCGATCTTGGCGCCCGCCTTGACGATGCTGACGGCATAGCCGGCGCAACGGTTGCGGATTTCCAGGTACGGCAGGAAGAAGTCGTCGATCAGCTTGCCGACCGCCTCATGATCGTCACGGGCGATGGCTTCGTAGAATTGCACGGCAGTCTTGGGAACGAAGTTGAACACGGCCGAGGAATAGACCGGCACGCCCAGCGCCTTGTAGGCAGCGGCATAGACTTCCGCGGTGGGCAGGCCACCCAGGTAGCTGAAGCGATCACCCAGGCGGCGGCGGATGGCGACCATCAGTTCGATGTCACCCAGACCGTCCTTGTAGCCGATCAGGTTCGGGCAACGCTCGGCCAGCTGCTCCAGATGGTGCGGCTGCAGGCGGCAGACGTTGCGGTTGTAGACCACCACACCGATCTTGACCGACTTGCAGACGGCTTCGACATGGGCGGCCACGCCGTCCTGGCTGGCTTCGGTCAGGTAGTGCGGCAGCAGCAGCAGACCCTTGGCGCCCAGACGCTCGGCTTCCTGGGCGTAGGCGATGGCCTGGCGGGTGGAGCCACCGACACCGGCGAGGATCGGTACGCTGCCCTGGCAGGTATCCACGGCGGTCTTGATGATGCCGCTGTATTCGCTGGCTTCCAGGGAAAAGAATTCACCGGTGCCGCCGGCGGCGAACAGCGCGGTCGCGCCATAGGGGGCCAGCCACTCCAGGCGCTTGGCATAGGTGTCGGGACGGAAGTCGCCGTTGGCATCGAAGTCGGTCAGCGGGAAGGACAGCAGACCGGAAGAGAGGACGTGTTTGAGTTCTTGTGGAGTCATCTTGAGTGCCTCGGCATAGGTTGGACTAAGGTGCGGCAGGTCCGCCACCTGTTGTAAGTCATCGTACAACCTCTTTTATGGAAGGGGCAAGCCCCAACCAGAAAAATGCTCCTTAAGACGCTCCAGCCCTGTTTCAGACCTCTTCCGCCTGACGCTCCATTTCTTCGTGAGCGCGTCTCAGACGCTCGCGACTGTTGCTCAGGTGCAGCCGCATGGCGGCGCGAGCCGCTTCCAAGTTGCCGTCTTCGATGGCCTGGACGATGGCTTCGTGCTCCGCATCCAGACGACGCTGGTAGAGTTGCTGGTCATCGTGGGCGAGATAGGCGGAATTGAGGCGGGTCCGGGGAATCAGCACCGTGCCCAGGTAGCTCATGATGTCGCTGAAATAGCGATTGCCGGTCGAGCTGGCGATCAGCAGGTGCAGCTCCAGGTCGGCGCTCACCGCGCGATCAGGCTCTTCGACGCCGGTGCGCATGGCTTCCAGCAATGCCCACATGGCCTGCAGTTGCTCGGCCGAGCGGCGCTGGGCGGCCAGACCGGCGGCCTCGACCTCCAGGCTGATGCGCAATTCGAGCATCGCCAGCACGTCCTTGAGGGTGGTAATGGTGGCCGGATCGATCGGCAGCGGCGACTCGGGGCGCCGCTCCAGCACGAAGGTGCCGATGCCGTGGCGAGTCTCCACATAGCCACCGGCCTGCAGTCGGGAAATGGCCTCGCGCACCACGGTGCGGCTCACGCCCTGGGCCTGCATGATGGCCGACTCAGTGGGAAGCTTGTCGCCGGGCTGGAACTGGCCATCGCCGATCTGCTGAATCAGCACCCCGACGACCTCTTCTGCCAGGCTACGGGGTCTTTTTCGGGGGCGGGATACGGTGGGTGCTGACATGGATTTTCGTACCAATTGAAGTAACTCCGGAATCATAGCACCCACCTTCCCCAAAACGCCCGATTTAGACCGCTTAGTCCATATCAAGGCACTTCGCCAACCGCTCTAGGACGCAGTTCTTGTCCCTCCAGCAGCAGGTGGCGGCGGTGGTAGGCGCGCAGACTCGGACGGTGGCCGACGCTGACCAGGGTAAGGCCGGGATTCTCGCTCAGCAGACGTTCGTAAAGGGCGCGTTCGTCCGCTTCGCTCAATGCCGAGCTGGCTTCATCGAGGAACAGCCAGTCGGGGGCATAGAGCAGCGCCCGCGCCAGGGCCACGCGCTGCTGCTCGCCCGGCGACAGGGTGCGCTCCCAATGACGGGCTTCGTCCAGGTGCTCGCGCAGGTGATCGAGGCGGCATTGATGCAGCACCTCGGCCAGGCGCTCGTCGGAATAGGCATCCGCCGGCTGCGGATAGGCCAGGGCTTTACGCAGGGTGCCTATGGGCAGATAGGGTTGCTGCGGCAGGAACAGCTGACGCCCCGGCGGTACGGCGATACCGCCCTGCCCTTGCCGCCAGAGTCCGGCCAGGGCGCGCAGCAGGGTGCTCTTGCCGCTGCCCGAGGCGCCTTCGATCAGCAGGTGCTCACCACGGGCGATGCGCAGATCGGTGGGGTGCAGCAGCAACCGGCCGGCGGCCCCCAGGGAAAGCCCTTCCAAAACCAGGTCGCTGTCACTGGCATGGGGCACCAGGATATCGGTCTCCTGGCTGAATTCGGCCATGGCCTCGCGGAACGTCAGCAGACGGTCGGAGACGGCGCGCCAGCCGGCCAGACTGACGTAGGCGTCGACGAACCAGCTGAGGCTTTCCTGGACATTGCCGAAGGCCGAGTTGATCTGCATCAGATCGCCCAGCTGGATCTTGCCGGAGAAGTAACGCGGCGCCGCCAGGACGAAGCCAGCGATGATGGCGATCTGGCTGTAGCCGGCCGTAAAGAAGGTCAGTCGCTTGGTGTAGTTCATCACCAGGTGGTAGTTGCCCCAGACATAGCCGAAGCGCTCCAGCAGACGCTGGTGTTCGTTGGATTCACCGCGAAACAACGCCACGCTCTCGGCCTTTTCGCGGACGCGGATCAGGCCGAAGCGCAGGTCGGCTTCATAACGCTGCTGCTGGTTATAGAGGCCGATCAGCCGACGGCCGATGAGGTGGGTCAGCCAGGTACCGATGGTGGCGTAGATCAGCGCGGCCCAGAACATATAGGCCGGAATGGTGATGCCGAACAGGGTGATGTCGCCGGAGATGCCGAACAGGATGATGCTGAAGGACACCAGGCTGACCACGGTACGGATGAAGCCCAGGCCCAGACTCAGGGTGGTGTCGGCGAAGTCGCGGATGTCTTCGGTGAGGCGCTGGTCGGGGTTGTCGGCGCCACCTTCGCGTTCCAGCTGGTAGTAGTTGCGATCGGACAGCCAGAGGCCGAAGTGCTTTTCGGTCAGCCAGCGCCGCCAGTTGATGGTCAGCGCCTGGGTCAGGTACAGCCGGTACACCGCCAGCAGGATGGCGGTGGTCGCCAGGCCGCAGAAGTACAGCATCAGCCGGATGAAGGCGGCCAGATCGCGATTCTGCAGGGCATCATAGAAGTAGCGATACCAGGTGTTCAGGGCCACGGACAAGCCGACCCCGGCCAGGGACAGGGCGATGACCACGGACAGCAGGAGCCAGGCCTTGCCCTTCTCTTCACTGCGCCAGTAGGGGGTGATCAGGGCCCAGACGCGGGCCAGGAAATGCCCACGGGAAGCCCCGTAGACGGAGGGCACGGGTACGGCGGATTCGGACATGCTCGGACTCTCAAGGACTGCTCAACGAGACGCCTGCACAGCCTATGCCGGAAAGCCTGAACGAATTCTGACTGAAACAATGTAACACTCATCGTCCATGGCGCGTGGACGATGAGGCTCGCTCAGCGGCGTACGGGGCGCTTCTGCAGCTTGCGCTGCAGGGTCCGGCGGTGCATGCCCAAGGCGCGGGCGGTCGCCGAGATGTTGCCTTCGTGCTCGGACAGTACCCGCTGGATGTGTTCCCACTGCAGGCGATCCACCGACATGGGATTGTCCGGTACCAGGGTGTCGAGATCGGCGTGCTGGGCGAGCAGAGCGGCCAGGACGTCGTCGGCGTCGGCCGGCTTGCACAGGTAGTTGGTGGCGCCGCGCTTGATGGCTTCCACGGCGGTGGCGATGCTGGAATAGCCGGTCAGCAAGACCACGCGCATGTCCGGATGCAATTCCAGCAGCTTGGGCAGCAGCACCAGGCCCGAGTCGCCTTCCATCTTCAGGTCGACCACGGCGTAGTCCGGCAGGTCGTCCTTGGCCAGCTGCAGGCCTTCTTCGGCGCTGTCGGCGATGGACACGCGCAGGCCGCGACGGTCCATGGCGCGAGCCATTACCCGGGTAAAGGTAGGGTCGTCGTCGACCAGCAGGATATGGGGCTGGTCGTCGAAACCGCTGTTGAGGTCGTCAGTCATAGAATTCTCCAGGCATTCACGCCAGGGCGTAGTGCCGCGGCAGGCGCAATTCGGTCAGGGTGCCGCCTTCTTCGTGATTGTAGAGCTTCACCGTGCCACCGGCGCGGGTGACGCTGGCCTGGCTGAGGAACAGGCCCAGGCCGAAGCCCTTGCCCTTGGTGGTGAAGAAGGGCTTGCCCAGCTGCTCGGCGATGGCCAGAGGCACGCCGGCGCCATGGTCGCGGATCGACAGGCACAGCTCGCGAGCATCCCAGTGCAGACGGATGGCCAGGTTTTCCGGGCAGGCGTCGGCGGCATTGTTGAGTAGATTCAGCAGCGCCTGGGTAAGTTCGACCGGCGGCGTCAGCCGCGGCGGCGTGCCCAGACTCACCACCTCGAAACTGTAGCTGGCTTCCGGGCGCATCAGGTGCCAGCGATCCATGGTCGCCTCCAGCCACTCCACGGCGGTCTGTTCCTGCACCGTCTGCCGGCGGTCGGCCTCGGCGGCGCGCACCAGTTGCTGCAGGGTCTGCTTGCACTGGCCGACCTGCGCCTGCAACAGCTTGAGGTCCTCGCTCAGGGTCGGCTGATTGGCATGCTCCTGCTGTAATTCCTTGAGCAGCACGCTCATGGTGGACAGCGGCGTGCCCAGTTCGTGGGCAGCGCCCGCGGCCTGGGTGGCCACCGCCAGCAGTTGCTGGTCGCGCATGGCTTGCTCGCGGCGCTGGGCCTGCAGATTTTCCTGTTCGCGCAGGGCGGTGGCCATGCGCGCGACGAACAGGGTGATGACGGCGGCGGACAGGGCGAAGCTCAGCCACATGCCGTAGCTGAGCACCGCACCGTCGTTGGCCACCAGCAGGTGCAGCGGCTCGTAGGACAGCAGCATCAGCGAGAAGACCACCAGGGTCAGGGCCGCCAGTACCAGGGTGTAGAGCCAGGGCAGCGTGGCCGCAGCGATGGTCAGGGGCACCAGGTAATAGGAGGCGAAGGGGTTGGTCGGACCTCCGGCGAAATACAACAGGGCGCTGTGGATGGCCAGGTCGCAGCCCAGGTGCGCGGCATATTCCTGCTCGGTGACCGGCCAGGGGCGGGTCAGCCGCAAGGCGGCGAACAGGCAGAGCACCGCGGAGACGCCCAGGGTGATGGCCAGGGCCGTCCAGGGCAGCTGGACGATGCCCGACAGCCGGGCGATGCCGACCGAGCCGGCCTGGGCGGCCAGCACCAGCACGCGGATAAGCACCAGGCGCCCGAGATTCTGGCGATTGGCGGACAACCATTGAACGGGCAAGGAGAACATGCGAGGTTCCAGGCGCAAGAAACGATCGAGACGGCAGCCCCTGGCGGGCCTGCCCGTCAGAGCAGACTCGCCATTATAGCGAGAGCCGTTCGCCCTCAGCCGCCGACGCGGCAAAGCGACGCACCAACCGGCGGGTCTGAGGTCACACCGCTGTCGTACCGCCAATCAGGAGAACACCATGACCCCTTCCCTACGCCCGCTCGCGCTGGGCGCCGCCCTGTTCAGTGCCCTGCTCGCCACCGGCGCCCAGGCCGACGAACCGCGCTACAACCAGATCAGCCTGAGGGCCGAGGTCAGTCGTGAAGTGCCGCGCGACCGCATGCAGGTCATGCTCTATACCGAAAGCCAGGGCCAAGATCCGGCGGCCCTGGCCAGCGACACCACCAAGACCCTCAACGCGGCCCTGGAACAGGCACGCAAGGTCAAAGGCGTGGATGTCTCCCTGGGCAATCGCAACACCTATCCAGTCTACGAAGACCAGGGCCGGGCGATCAACGCCTGGCGCGAGCGCGGTGAACTGCGCCTGGAAAGCGCCGACTTCGCCGCCCTGTCCAAGCTGACCGGCGAACTGCTGGGCAGCCTGAAGATGGGCAATCTGCAATTCACCATCGCCGACGGCACCCGCAAGCAGCAGGAGGACGCTCTGTTCAAGGACGCCGTGGCCGCCTTCAAGGCACGTGCCCAACTGGCCACCGAGGCCCTGGGTGGCTCGGGCTATCGCATCGTCAATCTGGACCTGGGCACCAGCGGTGTTCCCCAGCCGCTGCCGATGCTGCGCATGTCGGCGATGAAGGCTGCCAGTGATGCCGTGACCCCTGACGTCGCCCCGGGTACGACCACTGTCGAAGTGACGGCTGGCGGTACCATCGAAGTACAGATGCCCTGATCTAGTGCAGAAAAGTAACAATGCTGTCTCGGTGCGCACTTTTGGTGCGCACCTATTTCCAGTTGCGACACCTCGTCTTACATCTTTGCGACATCTGTTTTGTGTTTGGGTCACCTTGGGTCAATAGCTCGCCTGAGCTATGGACATGGGCATAAGCTGTGCATGTGGGCTCATTTGTCCACAAGACACCGGCATTCTGTTTCGCAACGCCACATCGTGTTGCGCCGTCCCCGACATGAGGTCTCCATGCACAAGAACGTACTCGCTGCCCTCTTCGCTTCCGGTCTGCTAGCCGGCGCACCCCTGGCCCAGGCGACCAACCTGGTGTTCTGCTCCGAAGGCAGCCCGGCCGGCTTCGATCCGGCGCAATACACCACCGGCACGGACTTCGATGCGTCGGCGGAAACCATCTTCAACAAGCTGACCCAGTTCGAGCGCGGCGGTACCCAGGTCAAGCCGGGTCTGGCGGAAAGCTGGGACATCAGCGAAGACGGCAAGGTCTACACCTTCCATCTGCGCAAGGGCGTGAAATTCCACACCACGGACTACTTCAAGCCGACCCGCGAGTTCAATGTCGATGACGTGCTGTTCACCTTCCAGCGCATGCTGGACAAGAACAATACGTTCCGTAAGGCCTACCCCACCGAATTCCCCTACTTCACCGACATGGGCCTCGACCAGAACATCGCCAAGGTGGAAAAGGTCGACGACCACACGGTGCGCATGACCCTCAACGAAGTGGATGCCGCCTTCCTGCAGAATCTGGCGATGCCCTTCCCGTCGATCCAGTCGGCCGAGTACGCCGACAAGCTGCTCAAGGCCGGCAAGGCGGCCGAGATCAACCAGAAGCCTATCGGCACCGGCCCCTTCGTGTTCAGCCGCTACCAGAAGGATGCGGTGATCCGCTACAAGGCCAATCCGGACTACTGGGACAAGGTCGATGGTCCCAAAGTGGACAACCTGATCTTCTCCATCAACACCGATCCTTCGGTGCGGATGCAGAAACTCAAGGCCGGTGAATGCCAGATCACTGTCTACCCGCGTCCGGCGGACCTGGATGGCCTGAAGAAGGATCCGAATCTCAAGCTGCCGTCGCAGCCGGGCTTCAACCTGGGCTATATCTCCTACAACGTCGAGCATGGCGAACTGACCAAGCTCAAGGTGCGCCAGGCCATGGACATGGCCGTCAACAAGGAGGCCATCATCAATGCCGTCTACCAGGGCGCTGGCCAGGTAGCGGTCAATAGCATGCCGCCGACGCAGTGGTCCTACGACAAGTCCATCAAGGACGCGCCCTACGATCCGGAAAAGGCCAAGGCCCTGCTCAAGGAAGCCGGCTTCAAGGAAGGCACCGAGCTCACCCTCTGGGCCATGCCGGTGCAGCGCCCCTACAACCCCAACGCTCGTTTGATGGCGGAAATGCTGCAGCAGGACTGGGCCAAGATCGGCGTCAAGACCAAGATCGTCAGCTACGAATGGGGCGAGTACATCAAGCGCTCCAAGAGCGGTGAGCAGGACATCATGCTGATCGGCTGGAGCGGCGATAACGGTGACCCGGACAACTGGCTGGCGACCCTCTTCGGCTGCAAGGCCATTGGCGGCAACAACTTCTCTCGCTGGTGCTACCAGCCGTTCGAGGACCTGGTGGTCAAGGCCAAGCGCGTGACCGACCAGGGCGAACGCACCAAGCTCTACGAGCAGGCCCAGCAGGTGCTCAAGCAGCAGGTGCCCATGACGCCCATCGCGCATTCCACGGTCTATATGCCGATGCGCAAGGAAGTCCAGGACTACAAGATCAGCCCCTTCGGGTTGAACGAGTTCTACGGCGTCAGCGTCAGCAAGTGAAGCCGCTTGGCCAGGGTCGGGAGCTAGACTCCCGGCCTTGGCCGTTCATTTGACTGATGGAGTGAGACCCATGCGCCTTCCCTACGCCTACTCGCTGTTGGCGGCGAGCCTGCTCGCCTGCGCTCCCCTGGCCCAGGCCGCGAGCAATCTCGTCTACTGCTCGGAAGCCAGCCCTGCCGGTTTCGATCCGGCGCAATACACCTCGGGCACCGAGTTCGATGCCTCGGCGGAAACGGTCTTCAACCGCCTGGTGCAGTTCCAGCGCGGCGGCACCACCCTGGAGCCGGGCCTGGCGACCCAATGGGACGTGAGCGCGGATGGCAAGACCTATACCTTCCACCTGCGCCAGGGCGTGAAATTCCACACCACCGACTACTTCAAGCCCACGCGCGACTTCACTGCCGACGATGTGGTCTTCACCTTCCAGCGCATGCTCGACAAGGAGCAGCCGTTCCGTAAGGCCTATCCCACGGAGTTCCCCTACTTCACCGACATGGGGCTGGACCAGAACATCGCCAAGGTGGCCAAGGTCGATGACCACACCGTGGTCTTCACCCTGAACAAGGTGGACGCCGCCTTCGCTGCCGACCTGGCCATGAGCTTCGCCTCCATTCAATCGGCCGAATACGCCGATCAGTTGCTCAAGGAAGGCAAGCCCGAGCTGCTCAACCAGCAGCCCATCGGCACCGGGCCCTTCGTCTTCAGCCGCTACCAGAAGGATGCGGTGATCCGCTTCAAGGGCAATCCGGACTACTGGAAGCCTGAGGACGTCAAGCTCGACAACCTGATCTTCGCCATCACCCCCGATGCCGCTACCCGCCTGCAGAAGCTCAAGGCCAACGAGTGCCAGGTCAGCGGCTATGCGCGCCCGGCGGATCTGGTGGAGATGAAGCAGGATCCTCATCTCAAGGTGCTGCAGCAGCCAGGTTTCAACGTCGGCTTCCTCGCCTACAACGTTCAGCATCCGCCGTTGGACAAGCCCGAGGTGCGCCGTGCCCTGGACATGGCCATCAACAAGCAGGCCATCGTCGATACCGTGTTCCAAGGGGCCGGCCAGGTCGCGCAGAACGTGATCCCGCCGAATCAGTGGTCCTACGACAAGCAGATCAAGGGCGCGCCCTATGATCCGACCAAGGCCCGCGCGCTGCTCAAGCAAGCCGGGATCAAGGACGGCACCGAGATCGCCCTCTGGGCCATGACCGTGCAGCGCTCTTCCAATCCCAACGCCCGCCAGTCGGCGCAGATGATCCAGCAGGACTGGGCCAAGGTCGGCATCAAGGCCAGGATCGTCAGCTACGAATGGGGCGAGTACATCAAGAGAGCCAAGGCCGGCGAACACGATGTCCTGACCTATGGCTGGACCGGCGACAACGGTGATCCGGACAACTGGCTGGGCGTGCTCTATGGCTGCAGCGCCATCGGCGGCAGCAACTATGCGCGCTGGTGCGACAAGGACTACGACGCCCTGATCCAGCAGGCCAAGACCAGTAACGATCGCGCCGAGCGCACCCGTCTCTACGAGCAGGCGCAACAACTCATTCGCCAGCAGATGCCGGTGAGCCCCATGGCCCATTCGGTGGTGTCCCAGCCCATGCGCAAAGAAGTGCAGGGCTTCAAGATCAACCCCTTCGGCGTCACCGGTTTCTATGGCGTAAGCCTCGACCGCTGATCCTGTCCGGCCCGCCTGGCGGGCCTTCACGAGGAGCCTTCCGTGTCCAAACCGCTATTCTCGCTGTCACTCGCCGCCCTCCTCTGCCTGACGGCCAACGCCGCCCTGGCGCGGCCCCTGGTGGTCTGCACCGAGGCCAATCCGGAAGGCTTCGATCCAGGCCGCTACACCTCGGGCTACACCTTCAACGCCTCGGCCACGCCGCTGTACAACCGCCTGGTGGAATTCAAGCAGGGCACCGCCGAGCTGGAGCCGGGCCTGGCCGAAAGCTGGGAGGTCTCCGCCGATGGCCTGCAGTACACTTTCGCCCTGCGCCAGGGGGTGAAATTCCACACCACCGACTACTTCAAGCCCAGCCGCGACTTCAACGCCGACGACGTGGTGTTCAGCTTCGAGCGCATGCTCGACAAGAACAATCCCTGGTAAAACCTCTCCCCGAGCGGCTATCCCTATGCCGCGGCCATGGAGATGGGCACCCTGATCAAGTCCATCGACAAGGTGGACGACAGCCATGTGCGCTTCACCCTCAACCAGCCCGAGGCGCCCTTCCTCGCCGACCTGGCCATGGCCTTCGGCTCGATCCTGTCCAAGGAATACGCCGACAGCCTGCTCGCCAGCAAGAAGACCGACGACATCAACCAGAAGCCCATCGGCACCGGTCCCTTCGTCTTCCAGCGCTATGCCAAGGATTCCAATACCCGCTACAAGGTCAATCTGGACTACTTCGGCAAGAAGCCGCAGATGGATGGCCTGGTGCTGGCGGTGACCCTGGATCCCAACGTGCGCATCCAGCGGGTGCGCAACAACGAGTGCCAGATCGGCCTGACGGTCAAACCGCAGGACGTGCCGATGCTCAAGCAGGACAAGAGCCTCAAGCTGGCCCAGGTGGAAAGCCAGACCACCTCCTTCCTGGCGATGAACACCCGGCACAAGGCGCTGAGCGACGTACGGGTCCGCCAGGCCATCGCCATGGCCTTCGATCAGCAGAACTACCTGAAGACGGTGTTCGGCGAAGGCGGTGCCAAGGCGGCGATCAACCCCTATCCCTCTTCGCTGCTGGGCTACGCCAAGGACATCAAGCCCTGGCCCCATGATGTGGAAAAAGCCAAGGCGCTGCTCAAGGAAGCCGGCTACGCCGACGGCCTCACCCTCAAGTACTACATCAGCACCGGCAGCGGCCCTGGCGGCAGTCCGGCCCTGGTGGCCCAGCTGATCCAGGGTGACCTGGCCAAGATCGGCATCAAGGCCGAAATCACCCAGTTCGAGTGGGGCGAGTTCGTCAAGCGCACCAAGGCCGGCGAGCACGACCTGATGATGATGAGCTGGACCGGCGACAACGGCGATCCGGACAACTTCCTCACCACCAACCTGAGCTGCGCTGCGACTGAAAGTGGCGAGAACCGCGCCTTCTGGTGCGACAAGGCCTTCAACGATGCCATCGAAAAGGCCAAGCGCATCAATGACCCGGCCCAGCGCACGGCGCTGTATGAGCAGGCGCAGCAGATCTTCCACCAGCAGATGCCCTGGATTCCCCTGGCGCATCCGCTGTTCACCGATGTCCTGCAACCCAAGGTACAGGGCTATGTGCAGAGTCCGCTGGGGGTCTACGACTTCTCCACGGTGACCCTCGACTGATCAGCGCCTGATGCCGTAAGCGACCGGGCCCGGGCGGCCCGCCCCTCGACCTTTCCCGCCTCGCGCCGTGTTTCGGCGCGACGGGTTCTGTCGTGCCGGAAAACGCCCAGATAACAGAAAAAACGACCGCTTTGGAGCACCTTCTATGACCAACGTCCACCGTGGAGGCCTCGCCCTCTCCCTGCTTACCCTGGCCCTGACCGCCCACGCCCAGTCCCCGGCGCCGGAAGATCCCAGCTACGCCAACGAGGTCCAGACCCTGCCCAACGTGCAGAAGCCGGTGAAGGGCCAGGCAGGCGCCAAGGGCTTCTTCGCCGATGACAGCCTGACCCTGACCACCCGCAACTTCTTTGCCCGCGAGACCAGCTCCGATCCGGTCTTCAGCTACAGCAAGAACGGCACCCGGGTACGCACCCACTCGCGCAACACCTGGGTCCAGGCCACGGCGCTCAAGTACAGCTCTGGCTACACCCAGGGTCCGGTGGGCTTCGGCATCGACGTGGCCGGCTACCAGGCCACCAACCTGGAACGCGGCAAGGGCCAGATCGGTGGCGGCGGCAACCGCACCCTGGCCAACGCCGAGGGCGAGGGTCATGCCGAGTGGTCCAAGCTGGGCATCGCCGATGCGCGCTTCCGCGTCTCCAACACCGAGCTCAAGATCGGTCGTTTCATGCTCGACACCCCGGTGATCAGCTACAACGACAACCGGCCCTTCCCCTCCGGCTTCGACGGCTTCGCGCTGACCAGCGATGAGTGGGACAACCTCTCGCTGCAGGGCGGCAGCTTCACCCGCGTCAGCCCGCGGACCGGCGCTGGCGATGAGAAGTGGACCACCGAGTACGGCACCCGCGAGGTCACCGCCGACCGCCTGAGCTTTCTCGGCGGCAACTACAAGCTGCCCCAGGGTTGGGAAGTTAGCGTCTATGGCGCCAACTTCGAGGACGTCTGGAACCAGTACTTCCTGAGCGTCACCCAGGCCGGCGGCAACCTCGACACCTTCGCCTGGAAGGCGGTGGCCAACGCCTATCGCACCGTCGACGCCGGCAGCGCCAAGGCCGGCGACATCGACAATACCGCCTGGAGCCTGGCGTTCACCGGCAGCCACCAGGCCCACAGCCTGACCCTGGCCTACCAGCAGATCGACGGCAACGAGTACTTCGACTACGCCCACGAGACCGCGGCCATCTACCTGGCCAACTCCCTGGTCTCGGACTACAACGGCCCCAACGAGAAGTCGCTGCAGATCCGCTACGAGACCGACTGGAGCTACTTCGGTGTGCCCGGTCTGAGCACCGGCGTCTGGTACGCCAAGGGCTGGGACATCGACGGTACCCACTACGACGCCGGCGCCGGCGCCGGCAAGTACGCCAACTATGCGGAGGTCCTGCAACAGGATGGCGAGAAGCACCGCGAGATCGGCCTGGTCACCACCTACAAGGTGCAACAGGGCACGCTCAAGGACAGTCGCTTCCGCCTGCTGCTGACCGATCACCGCGCCAGCCAGAATCAGGTCGACGGTAACGTCAAGGAACTGCGCCTGGTCTCCACCTTGCCGTTCAACCTGCTGTGATGACCAAACCCGGCAGATTTCGCGCAGCATCCGGCACTTGGCCGGGATCGCGTCGCGAACACCGGCGAAGCCCTGGACATGTCGAAGATATCGACGCCCGGGGCAACGTGGTAGTCTGCCGGGTTTGGAGCACTGGTTCAGAGCACTCTTCGAACCTATTCGTAGGACCGAACGAGCCTGCTGCCTGCAGGTGGCGTTCGGTACGGACCAGGATGGTCCCTTCAGGGATGAATTCAGACCCACAAGGTCTGAGAGTCAGAGCAAAAGCTCTTTAGCTTTTGCGCGGGCTCTCACTTAAAAACGCGGCCGGGCATGTACTCGCGCCGTCTTGATCAGCCTCAAGAGGAGACACCCCCTCCGATGCTCGCCTTCATCGCCCGTCGCTTCGGGCTGCTGATACCGACGTTCTTTGGCGTCACCCTGCTGACCTTCGCCCTGATCCGCCTCATCCCCGGCGATCCGGTGGAAGTCATGATGGGCGAACGCCGCGTCGATCCGCAGATGCACGCCGAAGCCATGCACCGCCTGGGCCTCGACAAGCCCCTGTACCAGCAGTATTTCGACTACATCGGCAATCTCGCCCAGGGCAACCTCGGCGAATCCCTGCGCAGTCGCGTCGGGGTCTGGGACGAATTCCTGACCCTGTTCCCGGCCACCCTGGAACTCTCGGTGGCGGCCATGCTGTTCGCCACGGTCTTCGGCGTGCTGGCCGGCATCATCGCCGCGCTGAGGCGCGGCTCCACGGTGGACCACGGGGTGATGGGCGTGGCCCTGACCGGCTACTCCATGCCGATCTTCTGGTGGGGCCTGCTGCTGATCATGCTGTTCTCCGTGCAGCTCGGCTGGACCCCGGTTTCCGGTCGCCTGGACCTGCTCTACGACATCCCGCCGCGCACCGGCTTCATGCTCATCGACACCCTGCTCTCCGACGAGCCCGGCGCCTTCGTCGATGCCCTCAAGCACCTGATCCTGCCGGCCATCGTGGTGGGCACCATTCCCCTGGCGGTAATCGCCCGCATGACCCGCTCGGCCATGCTCGAGGTCCTGCGTGAGGACTATGTGCGCACCGCTCGCGCCAAGGGTCTGTCGCCAGGCCGAGTGGTCTTCGTCCACGCCCTGCGCAATGCTCTGATCCCGGTGTTGACGGTGCTCGGCCTGCAGGTCGGCAGCCTGCTCTCCGGCGCGGTGCTCACCGAGACCATCTTTTCCTGGCCCGGCATCGGCAAGTGGCTGATCGAGGCCATCGGCGCCCGGGACTACCCAGTGGTGCAGAACGGCATCCTGCTGATCGCCACCCTGGTCATCCTGGTCAATTTCGTCGTGGACATCCTCTACGGCCTGGTCAATCCGCGCATCCGCCACCAGCGTTGATGCGCCCATACGGACAGAGCCTATGACAACGGTAAACACCCCGGCCGCTCAAGACCCGAGCGCCCTCTATCCCTCTCCCTTCAAGGAGTTCTGGCACGCCTTCGCCCGCAACAAGGGCGCCCTCGGTGGGCTGGTCTTCATGGTCATCGTGGTGTTCTGCGCGCTCTTCGCGCCCTGGGTAGCACCCCATGCGCCCAGCGAGCAGTTCCGCGACTTCATGCTCACCCCGCCGCTGTGGCTGGACGGTGGCAACAGCCAGTTCCCACTGGGCACCGACGAGCTGGGGCGTGACCTGCTCAGCCGGCTGATCCATGGTGCTCGGCTGTCGCTGCTGATCGGCCTGGCCTCGGTGGTCTTCTCGCTGATCCCCGGCATCCTGCTCGGGCTGGTCGCCGGCTTCTCGCCCAACCGCGCCGGTCCGGTGATCATGCGCCTGATGGACATCATGCTGGCGCTGCCCTCGCTGCTGCTGGCCGTGGCCATCGTCGCCATCCTCGGCCCAGGCCTAATCAACACCGTGGTGGCCATCGCCATCGTCTCGCTGCCCTCCTATGTCCGCCTGACCCGCGCCGCGGTGATGGGCGAACTGCATCGCGACTATGTCACCGCCTCGCGACTGGCCGGCGCCGGCACCCTGCGCCTGATGTTCGTCAGCGTGCTGCCCAATTGCATGGCGCCGCTGATCGTCCAGGCCACCCTGAGCTTTTCCTCGGCGATCCTCGATGCCGCCGCCCTGGGCTTCCTCGGCCTCGGCGTGCAGCCGCCCACCCCCGAGTGGGGCACCATGCTGGCCTCGGCCCGCGACTACATCGAGCGCGCCTGGTGGGTGGTGACCCTGCCGGGTCTCGCCATCCTCTTCACCGTGCTGGCCATCAACCTGATGGGCGACGGCCTGCGCGATGCCCTCGATCCGCGTCTGAAGGTGCAGTCATGAGCCTCCTCGAAATCCAGAACCTCTCGGTGCGCTTCGGCGGCACCGACGCCCCGCCGGTGGTGGAAGGCCTCGATCTCACGGTGGATCAGGGCGAGATCGTCGCTATCGTCGGTGAATCCGGCTCCGGCAAGTCGGTGACCATGATGGCCGTGATGGGCCTGATCGATCATCCCGGTCGCATCACCGCCGACCGCCTGGCCTTCGACGGCCAGGACCTGCTCAGCCTCAAGGGCCGCCGCCGGCGGCACCTGATAGGCAAGGAGCTGTCGATGGTCTTCCAGGACCCGATGACGGCGCTCAACCCCAGCTACACCGTGGGCTTCCAGCTGGAAGAGGTGATCCGCCAGCACCTGGGCCTCAAGGGTCGCGCCGCTCGCCAGCGCGCCCTGGAATTGCTGGAAAAGGTCGAGATCCCGGCCGCGGCCAGTCGCCTCGGCGCCTATCCGCACCAGCTGTCCGGGGGCATGAGCCAGCGCGTCGCCATCGCCATGGCCATCGCCGCCGAGCCGCGCCTGCTCATCGCCGACGAACCCACCACCGCCTTGGACGTGACCATCCAGGCGCAGATCATGGAGCTGCTGGTCAATCTGCAGCGCGACGAGGGCATGGGCCTGATCCTCATCACCCACGACCTCGCCGTGGTGGCCGAGACCGCCCAGCGCGTGGTGGTGATGTATGCCGGTCAGGCGGTGGAGAAAGGCGTGGTGCCGACGCTGTTCGACGCCCCCGCCCATCCCTACACCGAAGCTCTGCTGGCGGCCATTCCCGAACACAGCCAGACCGACCGCCTGCACACCCTGCCCGGCATCGTCCCCGGTCGCTACGACCGGCCGGCCGGCTGCCTGCTCAGCCCGCGCTGCCCCTATGTGCAGCCGCGCTGCCAGGAGCGCCCGGCGCTGGAGCCCTACGATCGCGGGGCGGTGCGCTGCTTCTTCCCGCGCAACGTAGCGCCCGGCGAGGTGCCCGAGGTGCTGCCCGAACATCAACGTCCCAGCCAGTTGCCGGAGGATCGCCATGGCGCCGTCTGAAGCCACCGTCCTCGCCCGCTCCACCCCTGCGGAGCAGGCGCCCGAGCACCTCGTGCTCGAAGCCAAGGGCCTGACCCAGCACTATCAAATCTCCCGCGGGCTGTTCAAGGACAATGCCACGGTCAAGGCGCTCAACGGCGTCTCCTTCGACCTGCAGGCCGGGCGCACCCTGGCCGTGGTGGGTGAGTCCGGTTGCGGCAAGTCGACCCTGGCCCGTGCCCTGACCCTGATCGAGCAGCCCACCGCCGGCAGCCTGGTCATCGGCGGCCAGGACGTGGCCAACGCCGACGCCGCCCGCCGCAAGGAACTGCGCCGCGAGGTGCAGATGGTGTTCCAGAACCCCTACGCCTCGCTCAATCCGCGGCGCAAGATCGGCGACCAGCTGGCCGAACCGCTGCAGATCAACACTAGCCTGTCCCGCAGCGAAAGACGCGAGAAGGTGCAGGCGATGATGCAGCAGGTGGGCCTGCGTCCGGAGCACTACCAGCGCTATCCGCACATGTTCTCCGGTGGCCAGCGCCAGCGTATCGCCGTGGCCCGCGCCATGATGCTGCAGCCCAAGGTGCTGGTGGCGGACGAGCCGACCTCGGCGCTGGACGTTTCCATCCAGGCGCAGGTGCTCAATCTGTTCATGGATCTGCAGCAGCAGTACCGGACCGCCTATGTGTTCATCTCCCACAACCTCTCGGTGGTGCGCCATATCGCCGACGAGGTGATGGTGATGTACCTGGGCTGCATCGTCGAAAAGACCAGTCGCGACCTGCTGTTCGAGCGGCCCCTGCATCCCTATACCCAGATGCTGCTGTCGGCCACCCCGAGTCTGCACCCGGATCCGAGCAAGCCGCGCATCCGCATCCAGGGCGAACTGCCCAATCCGCTGGATCCGCCACCCGGTTGCGTCTTCCACCGTCGTTGCCCCTATGCGACGGAGAAGTGCAAGACCGAGGTCCCGGCGTTGCGCAACGTGGAAGCCCGCCAGGTGGCCTGCCACTATGCGGAGAACTTTCTCTAGCTGGAAAAGCTGATCGCGGCCATGGGCCGCTCCTACAGGGTGTACCGTAACCTGTAGGAGCGGTCGCTACGGCGCACCGCCATGGCCGCGATGGAGATCCCGCCCCATGCACATCCGCCCCTTCCAGTCCGCCGACACCGATGCCCTGGTCAGCCTCTGGCAGGCCTGTGATATGACTCGCCCCTGGAACGATCCCTACCGTGACATCCAGCGCAAGCTTGCCGAGCAACCCGAGTTGTTCCTGGTGGGCGAGGTGGACGGCACCCTCATGGCCAGCGTCATGGTCGGCACCGATGGCCATCGCGGCTGGCTCTACTACCTGGCGGTGGCACCGGAGCATCAGCGGCGTGGCCACGCCCGGCGGCTGGTGGCGACTGCCGAACAGCTGCTGAGCGAACGCGGCTGCCCCAAGCTGCAGCTGATGGTGCGGCGGGACAATGCGGCGATCATCGGCTTCTATACGGCCTTGGGTTATGTGGAAGCCGAGGTCATCACCCTGGGCAAGCGGCTGATCGCCGACGATTAGGGTGGAAGGCGGCGAAGCCCTGTCCGCTGGCGATACTCAACGCCCAGTGGAAAACGCCCAGCGGCTTTCCACGCTACGGACCGATAGCGTCCGTAGCGGAGGTAACGGCGCAGCCTTACCCCCCGCGGAGTCGAACCTGCTGTGGAAATCCCTGGACGGCTTTCACCGCGTGTAGCCGGTGTAGAGTGGATGGACAGGGAAGACCCTGTGAGGAGACGGGCTTCCGCCTTCCCTGTCAGCGAGGCCATCAGGTCCCTGTCACCTCGCTGTCAGGCTGCTGTCGGGTTGTCGTCGTGTCGGACAGAAGGCCCTGCGGCTAGGCTTTTGCTCGTCCACCACCGCTGGAGAAACCGAGATGCAACTGCCTAACAAGATCAAGGAACACCGCCTGGCCCGAGCGTGGTCGCAAGAGCAGCTGGCTGAACTCGCGGGCATCAGCACCCGTACGGTGCAACGCATCGAAAATGGCGAGCAGGCCAGTCTGGAGACCCTGAGCGCCCTGGCTGCCGTTCTGGAAATCAGCGTTGCCGACCTGACAGGGCAAGCCACTCAAGCAGTGGGATCCGCTGCAGACGAGCGAATCGCGAATGCCCGTGAACAGGTCGCCGCCGAGATCGGCTTCTATTGGCAGGTGCTGCGCGGCCTGGTCATCTGTGTCTTTCTCTATGTGCTCAATCGCGCGACCTCGCCTGAGAGCCACTGGTCCCTGTGGGTCGCCGCCATCTGGGGAATTCTGTTGCTGGGTCGTGGCATCCAGACCTTCTTCCTGCGCGACAGGATCGCCCTCTGGCAGCACGCCCGGCTGCAAAAGCTCTTGCGGAAGTAGGAAAGGCCACCGATCGTTACCAGCGTTAGGCGCAGCTGAACCGCCTAGCTGGTCATGGCGCTGCTACTGCGCAGCCAGACCTTCGAGGCAGGCGGCGCTGTTGGGCTTCGCTGCGCTCAGCGCCAACCTACAGGTGTGTCATGAAACCACCGTAGGTTGGGCCGAGACGGTTCCAGCGTCGAAGCCCGACATGTCCGCGCCGGGTAGAGGAGCGTTGGGCTTCGCTGCGCTCAGCGCCAACCTACGTCAGCGGGGCAGGAGGTCCACCAATGGCCCTGGGTGCTTGCGGACCTCGGCGTAGGGCACCAGGGTGCCACCGGGTTCGTCGCAGCTGCGGGCGGCGCGGAAGAAGGTCGGGCCCAGGTAGAGGCCCTTGGGCGTCAGGTACCAGGGCGCGAATTGCCAGACGTCGGCGCTGCGATAGTCGCAGCCATCGCTGTCGGCCGGCGCCTGCATCAGCTCCGGATACAGCCGGGTGAACAACCGCACCACCCAGGGCGCCAGGGTCTTTTCCCGATAGTCCGCCAGGGCCTGGGAATAGCGATCCTCCGGCGCCGGACGAAGCGGCTGGCCGTGGCCCAGCCAGAGGAAGTCTTCCAGCGCCAATTCCTGCCCGGTCTGCAGATCCAGGGTCAGGGGTGCGCTGCCGAAATCCGGGTGGGCCGCGCCGCTGCAGCTGTATTGGCTGAACAGATTGACGCTGAGCACCCGCTGGGTGAGCAACTGCGGAGTCACCTGCAGGCTGTGCTCGCCATCAGGGCCGATGCAGCTCAGGTGGGCATCGACCTCCGCCCAGAGTCGGTCACGCAGCACGGCATTGGCCGCCTCGCTGGCGCCCGCCACGGTGAACAGCCGCATGCCCGACACCGGCTCGCGCCACCAATGCAGCTCACGGCCCATGAAGGTCTGGCGCTCACCCTGCTCCAGGGTCAGCCCCTGCAGGCGGCGGAATTCGTAGGGATCGTCCTGGCGCAGTGTCTGCCGATAGCGATCCGCCGCCGCGGACTGTCCCAGCTGCAGCGGCGCCAGGGCGAGCGGCAAGGTCTTGCCGGCACCGCTCCAGGTACCGCTCCAGCGACCGTCCTTGCCGCGCGTCAGCGACCAGTTGGCCTTGGGGCCGTCCTGCCAGGGCGCACCCTCCTCCAGCCTGAGCTGGTCGCCCGATTGCGCCGGACCGCTCAGGCGCAGATCGCGGCGATAGCGGTCATAGAAGTAGCGGCCAGAGGCTTCGTCATTGGCGGTGGGATCGACCTCCACCACCACCCGGGACTGGCCGAGAGTGCCTTCCAGCAGCAGCTTTTCGGCATGGGCGGCGCTGGTGATCATCAGCAGGGTCAGCAACGGTCCGGACAGGCGAAATTTCATCAGGGCTCCAGCGGCCAGCGTATCGGTGATGGGCCCAGAGTAGAGCAGTAGCGCCGGACTGTCGCGCAGAGACCAGCGGACAAGACACTGCCGCGCGCTGGTCCCGCCATGGGACAATGACGTTTTGCCAATCCCTGGACGCCCATGGACCTCCCTGCCCTGCTCACCCGCCTGCACGCCATCCGCGATGCCAACGCCTGGCGGCGCTATCACAACCCCAAGAATCTGGCGATGGCCGCCAGCGTCGAGATGGCCGAGCTGGTGGAGATCTTCCAGTGGAAAAGCGATGCCGAGGCCCGCGAGCTGAGCGCCGCCGAGCGCGAACACGCCGGCCAGGAAATCGCCGACGTGCTGCTCTATCTGCTGCAACTGGGCAGCGAACTGGAGCTGGACGTGGAACAGGCAGTGCTGGCCAAGCTGGCCGACAACGAGAGGCGCTTCCTGCCGTGAGCGATACCTTCTTCGACGACCGCGCCACCCGTTTCGCCGCCAACATCTATGGCGGCACCAAGGGCGCCATCCGCCTGGCGGTGCTGCAGGCGGATCTCGCCGAGGTACTGCCCGGGCGTCCCCTGCGGGTGCTGGACATCGGTGCCGGCCTGGGCCACATGAGTCTCTGGCTGGCCCAGCAGGGCCATGCCGTGACCCTGGCCGAGCCGTCGGCGCCCATGCTCGCCGGCGCCCAGGAGGCCTTTGCCGCGGCCGGACTCGGCGCCGATTGGCTGGCATTGCCCTGGCAGGAGTTGCCCGCCTTCGCCGAGCCCTTCGACCTGGTGCTCTGCCACGCAGTGCTGGAATGGCTGGAGACGCCTACGGCGATCCTGCCGACGCTAGAGCGCTGCCTGGCCCCGAACGGCTGGCTGTCCCTGGCCTTCTACAACCGCGACGCCCTGATCTATCGCAATCTTCTCAAGGGGCATTTCCGCAAACTCAGGCAGGGCGATTACGCGGGCGCCGGCCAACGGGGCCTCACCCCGCAACGGCCCCTCGATCCGCGCGAAGTCGAGGCCTGGCTGACGCCGGACTGGCGGATCCAGGCGCGCAGCGGCGTACGGGTCTTTCACGACTACATGCCGCCGGAATTCCAGGCTCGCGCCAACGGCGAGGAACTGGTGGCCATGGAGTTGGCCCACCGGCGGCACCCGGCTTTCGCGGGCCTGGGGCGCTATCTGCATTGGCTCTGCCAAGCTAAGGCAGGATAACGCCGGGCGCGGTATGCTCTGGCCAGCATTCCTTCGAGGAACGGTCATGCGTCGCCCCCTGCTCTGCCTGTCGCTCGCGCTGCTCGCCCTGGCCGGTTGCCAGACGCCCAATCCCTATGTTGCCAGCAGCCTCCCGGAGGCCGCGGTGCCGGTACTGCCGCAGCAGGATCCGGCGGCCTACCCGCCAGCGCCCCGCGACTGGAGTCGCTATCGCACCTGGAGTTGGGCACCTGGTGCCGCGGTGGTCAGCGGTGGCCTGGATGGCCAGACCGTGCAGCAGGCGGTGGCCGATGGCCTCGACCAGCGCGGGTTGCGACCGGCCATCGGCGGTGCCCGCGCCGATCTCCAGGTGCGTGCCCGCCTCACCCAGCAGCAGCGCAGCGAGCAGTACACCGACTACTACGACACCAGCTACGGCTACGGCGGCTACGGGCCCTATGGCTATGGCCCCGGCTATGGCGCCACGGTCGGCCAGGCGCGGACCCGCACCCGGACCTTTGTGGTCGATGTGCTGGAGGTGGAATTGCTCGATCCCGCCACGGGGCGCGTGCTCTGGCATTCGGCCGCCGAGCAGGCCACCGGCGGCAACAGCGGCGAACGCGCACGTACCCTGAGAGACACCACCCGCCGCCTGCTGGCCAACTATCCGCCGAGCTAAGGGGATAAGTGGCCCTCAAGCCAGTCCAAGCAGACTACTACCCTCACCGCCGAGGATCGCCCATGAAACGTTGCCTCCTGCTGCTTGCGGTCCTCCTGCTGACGGCCTGCGCCGAACGCGGCCCGCGCAATCTGGACTATGACGCCAGCCGCGACTTCGCCGCCTATCGCAGCTGGGGCTGGGCGGATCCGGCCATCGAATACCGCCCCAACGATCCGCGGGTGCGCAGCGATCTCACCGAGCAGCGCCTGCGCGACTCGGTCAGCGGCGGCCTCGACCAGCGTGGGCTGCGTCCCGCCATGGCCGGTGCGCGCCCGGACTTGAAGATCAAGCTCTATGTGATCCTCGATCAGCGCCAGCAGAGCTTCAGCTATGCCGATCCTTACTGGGGACCGGGCTGGGGTGGCCCCTGGGGCTCCGCCTGGGGCCCTGGTCCCTGGGGGCCGAGCTATGTACGCACCCAGACCGTCACCTACCCGGTGATGACGGTGCAACTCGACATGCTCGATGGCCGTGACGGCAAGCTGGTCTGGCGCGCCAGCGAAGAGCGCCTGCTGGACGACCAGAACGCCACGCCCGCGCAACGCAGTGCTGGCTTCGGCCGTCTGATCAACGAACTGCTGATCGGCTATCCGCCGCGTCCTTGAGCGGTCGACCGTCCGGGCAGCTCAGCGCTGCCCCTGGTCCGATGATGAGCAGACGTCTGTTAGCCAGTCGCCGATAATGGCACCTGGCCAGATATTCCTCGCGCCGTCTTTGGCCACCGCGCAGGAAACCTGACCGTCGTCCAGCGCCCAGGTCCCTCATGTCGCCAACCCCCATCGCCACCCGTCGCAGTCACGCCCTGTTGCTGCGCCTGTTTCCGGTCATTTGCGCCCTGCCGATCCTGCTCGGCATCGGCTGCTACCTGCTGATCAAGACCGCCTCCAGCCAGGACGCCGATGTCCAGCAGCGGGCGCGGACCTATATCACCCGCACCCTGGAGCAGGTGGAAAACGAGATCGGCCATAACATCATCAACTATGCCAAGTGGGGCGAGGCCTACAAGCACCTGCACCTGAAGGTCGATCGCTTCTGGGCCAACGAGGAGCGTAACGTTGGCGACATTCCCTATGAGCTCTATGGCTACAACGGCGTCTTCGTGCTGGATCCCCAGGACCGTACCGTCTATGCCGTGATCGACGGGCAGCCAACGGAGCGCACGGCCGCGCAATGGCTGGAAGGGGATCTCACTGCCCTGCTGGCGGCGACTCGCCAGCGACCTGGAGAAACCGAAAGCCTGGTGCGGATCCTGAGTGTCGGCGGCGTCCCTGCGCTGGTCGCCGCTGCCACCATCACGCCGGGCGCGAGCTATGGCGTCACGCCGGGCACCGGCGTGCCCTCGGTGATGCTGTTCGTCAATGTGCTCGACCCCGCGACCCTGGCTCATCTCAGCGACACCTACGGGCTGCCGACGCTGCAGGCCTCCCGGCTGCCTCTGCCCGATCATGAATCCCTGCGCCCGCTGGATTCACCGCTGTTGCTCAACTGGCAACCCCCACGGCCCGGCGCCCAGTTGCTGCGCCGGACGCTACCGGTGTTCCTGGCCGGGGTGCTGTTGCTCGGCCTGGTGCTGGCGCTGCTGATCCGCCATGCGCTGAATTCAGCCCGGCAGCTCGACCAGCAGTTCGATGCCCTGATCGCCAGCCAGGCCGAGCTGAGCCGCAGCGAAAGCCGCTTTCGCGAGCTCGCCGAGGCGGCCTCCGACTGGCTCTGGGAAAGCGATGCCGAAGGCCGCATCGCCTATCTGTCTGAACGCTTCGCCCGCATCACCGGGCATGCGCCTGGCAGCTGGCTCGGTCGGCCGCTCGCGGAGCTGTTCAGCAGCGAGACGACCCGCCTGGCTGACTGGCTCCTGGACAAGGCTCGCCAGCTCGACGAGCGCCAGGTGCTGCGCTGCCATTATCGTGACCGTCTCGGCCATTCCCGGGTCTGCGAGATCACCGCGCGGCCCCTGCCCAAGGACGCCGGCTTCCGCGGGACCGCCAGCGACATCACCGCCGCGGTCAACGCCCAGGCCGAGATCGAGCACCTGTCGCAACACGACAGCCTGACCGGCCTGGCCAACCGGTTGCAGTTGCAGCACTACCTGGCCGCTCAACTGGCGCAACCCAGCACGCCGCTCACCCTGCTCAGTCTGGACCTGGATCGCTTCAAACCGATCAACGACAGCCTCGGCCACGCCGCCGGTGATCGGGTGCTGCAGGAAATCGCCCGGCGTCTGCAAGCCAGCCTGAGGCCCGGCGGCCTGGTGGCGCGCCTAGGGGGCGACGAATTCATCGTGGTGCTGCTCGGCCACCTGGATGTGGCGACGGTCGACCAGATCTGTGCGCGCCTGGTAAGCGCCATCGGCCGGCCGATTCCCCTGGAGGAGCAGACCGTCAGCGTCGGCACCAGCATTGGCATCGCCCAGGCACCGGAGCAGGCCAGCCAGGTCGAGGACTTGCTGCGCCTGGCCGACATCGCGCTCTACCAGGCCAAGGCCGCGGGCCGCAACGGCTGGTGCTTTCATGCACCGGCCATGGACGCCCAGCTCAGCCAGCGTCGTGACCTGGAACAGGAACTGCGCCAGGCCTTGGCGCGCGACCAGGTGCGCCTGGCCTACCTCCCCCGCCGGCGCACGGCAGACGGCACCCTGAGTGGCGTCGAAGCCCAGCTGCACTGGGCCCATCCGATACGCGGAACGTTACCGCCAGAGGCCTTCTTGCCCCTGGCCGAAGAGACCGGACTCAGCGCTCCCCTGGGGCTCTGGCTGTTGGACAGCGCCTGTCGCGCCGCAGCGGCCTGGCCCGCGCCGCTGCGGCTGGTCATTAGCGTGTCGCCTCGCCAGTTCGACGATGCCAAGGCCCTGGTGGAGGCAGTCGCCCAGGCCTTGCAGACCAGTGGCCTGGCAGCGGAACGCCTGGAGCTGCAGCTGCCCGAGGCGCTGCTGCGGGTAGACGGTGATCCGCCGCTCCCTCAACTCCAGGCGCTCAACGCCCTGGGCGTGCGCCTGAGCCTGGCCGATTTCGGCAAAGGCCTCGGCGCCTTCGATGCACTGCGCCAGCCCCTGCTGGAGGGCATCAGCCTCGATAGCCAGCTCATCGCTCACCTGGACCAGCGGCAGGCAGATGCCGCCATCGCCCAGGCGCTGATCGGTCTGGGACGCACCCTGGGGCTCCGGGTGGCAGCGACGGGCGTCGAGACATCAGGCCAGTTGGCCTGGCTGAAGGCGCAGCACTGCGCCGAAGTCCAGGGCCCGCTGTTCGGCCACGCCCTGTTCGACCGCGAACTGGCGGCGCTGCTGGATACCGACCTACGGGCTGGGTGAGGACCTAGAGTCGCTCCAGCCACCCCAGGTCGCCGCCACGGGCCGGTACCGGATAGCAGCCATAGGGCGCATAGCCGTGGCTACAGACCGGATCGGCGCGCAAGGCGGGTTCGCCCACCGGTTGCGCGCGCCAGCCTTCCAGCAGGGCGATGGCGGCCAGGGCCAGCAGCAGGGCGATGAACAGCGCGGAGCGAAGGGTTCTTGTCAGGCGCATGATGACCTCCCGCAGGGCGACTGCCAGGATCGGCAGACAGCGTCCCCGCTCCTTGAGTATCGCCCCGACCAAGAGTTTTCGCCTGCCTGGACCAGCACCCATCGCGCAACGCTGCACTACGGTGGGTGCAACAGTCAGCCGCCTAGGCGCGGTGATCACCCGGGCAAGGCGGCGCCGTTGTCCAACTACGTGAATAGCTCCGCGCCACACCGTACCGCCCCCTCTCCCTCCGGGAGAAGAATGGGGTGAGAGAAGGCCAGACGCGAAAGCCTCAGGCGATCTCCACCCGCTCCCCGTTCAGCCGTACCGCCCAGGTGGGCAGCGCCTGCTCGGGGTACTCCAGGCAGCCACCGTCCGCCAGGCGGAAATGCTGCTTGTACAGCGGTGAGGCGATCACCAGGTCCTGGCCCAGTTGGCCGACGATGCCGCGACCGATGACATTGGCACCGGACTTGGGATCGCGATTGCCCACGGCGAAGACCTTCTGCTCGGTCTCGGGTAGATAGAACAGCGCCACCTGCTCGCCCTCGTACAGGGCCACCACACCGGACTGGGGCACCAGATCGGTCAGGTGGCACAGGGGTTGCCAGCGGGGCTCCAGGGCGCGAGCGGTATTGGTCTGGGTCATGGTCAAGCCTCCTCGGTAACGGCGATGAGCTGAAGTTCGTGGTGACGCGCCGGCCGGCGCTGGCCGCGCTCCTTGACGAAGTGGATGTCCGGGTCGTTGCCGCGCTGGTTGACGAAGGTCCGGAAGCGCTTGAGCTTGTCGGGATCGTTCAGGGCATTGGCCCATTCGCATTCGTAGCGATCCACCACCAGCTGCATCTGAGCTTCCAGCTCGGCGCCAAGGCCCAGGCTGTCTTCGATGATCACCTGCTTGAGGTAGTCCAGCCCGCCCTCCAGCGACTCGCGCCACACCGAGGTGCGCTGCAGGCGGTCGGCGGTGCGGATGTAGAACATCAGCAGCCGGTCGATGTAGCGGATCAGGGTCTCGTCATCCAGGTCGGTGGCGAACAGCTCGGCATGCCGCGGACGCATGCCGCCGTTGCCGCAGACATAGAGATTCCAGCCGTTCTCGGTGGCGATCACGCCGATGTCCTTGCTCTGGGCCTCGGCGCACTCGCGGGTGCAGCCGCTGACGGCGAACTTGAGCTTGTGCGGCGCGCGCAGGCCCTTGTAGCGGTGCTCGATGTCCAGCGCCATCTTGACGCTGTCCTGCACCCCGTAGCGGCACCAGGTGCTGCCGACGCAGCTTTTCACCGTGCGGGTCGACTTGCCGTAGGCATGGCCGGTCTCGAAGCCGGCGGCGATCAGCTCGCCCCAGATGTCCGGCAATTCGTGCAGCTGGGCGCCGAAGAGATCGATGCGCTGGCCGCCGGTGATCTTGGTGTAGAGGTCGTACTTCTTCGCCACCTGGCCGATGGCGATCAGGCCTTCCGGGCTGATCTCGCCACCCGGAATGCGTGGCACCACCGAATAGGTGCCGTTCTTCTGCATGTTGGCCATGAAGGTGTCGTTGGTGTCCTGCAGCGGCACCAGGTGCGGATCGGTGATGGGCGCGTTCCAGCAGGAGGCCAGGACGTTGGCCACCGCCGGCTTGCAGATGTCGCAGCCATGGTGGCCGCGACCGTGACGCGCCAGTAGCTCGTCGAAGCTCTGGATGCCTTCCACCCGTACCAGGTGATAGAGCTCCTGGCGCGTGTGGGCGAAGTGTTCGCAAAGGCTCTTGTCGACCTCGACGCCCCGGGCGATCAGCTCATGCTCGAAGACCTGCTTGACCAGCGCCGCGCAGCCACCGCAACCGGTGGCCGCCTTAGTGCAGCTCTTGATGCCGGCCAGATCGGTGCAGCCGGCGTCGATGGCGGCGCAGACCGCGCCCTTGGTGACGTTGTGGCAGGAGCAGAGGGTGGCGGTGGCCGGCAGGGCATCGGCGCCCAGGGTCGGGGTGCCCTCGCCCACCGGCATGATCAGGCTGGCCGGATCCTGGGGCAGCGGGATGCCGTTCTGGGCGTATTGCAGCAGGGTGTCGTAGTAGCTGTTGTCACCCACCAGCACGGCGCCGAGCACGTGCTTGCCGTCGGCGGACACCACCAGGCGGCGGTAGCTGGCGCTGGCTTCGTCGATGTAGCGATAGCTGCGCGCCCCGGGCGTGGCGCCGTGGGCATCGCCGATGGAGCCCACGTCCACGCCCAGCAGCTTGAGCTTGGTGGACATGTCGGCGCCGGTGAAGGGCGTGGCCTGGCCGTGGCAGAGGGTGGCGGCCACCAGGCGCGCCATCTGGTAGCCCGGGGCGACCAGGCCGAAGATGCTGCCGTTCCAGGCGGCGCACTCGCCGATGGCATGGATGAAGGGGTCGCTGGTCAGGCAGCCGTTGTCCACCGCCACCCCGCCGCGGGCGCCGAGTTCCAGGCCGCAGCTGCGGGCCAGGGCGTCCTGGGGACGGATGCCGGCGGAAAACAGGATCAGGTCGGTCTCGAGGAAATCCTCGCCGGCGAAGTTCATGCGGTAGCGGTACTCGCTGCCGGCGGTGATGTTCTGGGTGGCCTTGGACAGGTGCACGCCCACGCCCAGGTCTTCGATGCGCTGCCGGAGCGCGGCGCCGCCCAGGTCGTCCAGCTGTACCGGCATCAAGCGCGGGGCGAATTCCACCACATGGGCTTCCAGGCCCAGGGATTTCAGCGCATTGGCCGCTTCCAGGCCGAGCAGGCCGCCCCCCACCACCACGCCGCGGCGCGCCTTGGCGGCAGCCAGGCGGATGGTGTCCAGGTCGTCCAGGGTGCGATAGACCAGGCGCGAGTCGCCCTCGGCGCCCTCGATGGGCGGTACGAAGGGATAGGAGCCTGTGGCCAGCACCAGGCGATCGTAGCCGAAGGCGCCTTCAGGGGTCAGCACCTCACGCTGTTCGCGGTCGATGCCGGTCACCGCGCAGCCCAGGTGCAGCACCAGACCGGGCACGGCATAGAGGTCGGCTGTGCTCATCGCCAGGGATTCGGCGTCACGGCCGGCGAAGTATTCCGAGAGATGCACCCGGTCGTAGGCGCGCTGACGCTCTTCGCCGAAGACGTGGATCTCGTAGTGGTCCAGGGCGCCGGCCGCCAGCAGCTGCTCGACGAGGTGATGGCCGACCATGCCGTTGCCGACGACGATCAGGCGTTCTTTGCGGGTCACGATGCTGTTCATGGAGGCTATCCCCCGGCCGAGGCCAATCAGGTTGAGTCGCGGCAAATAAAAAGGCGCCTGAAACCTCGCGGTCTCAGGCGCCTTTGCCTGTTCTATGTAGGGAGGAGCCCTGGGCTCTGCTCCGTGCCCGTCGCCTGCAGTGGCTGTCGATCGCCGTTGATCGACCGGGCGACCCGAAAATGCGGGTCTGTCAGGGCTTTTGCATCGGCTGTGCCAGTTCTGCCTGATCGCCTGGAGATCCGCCACTGGCGCGGCCTGCAGCCAGCAGAGGGCATCGCCGACTCGCCACCGGCTACCCGCCAGCCGGAACCACAACGGTGCAAGGCAAGGCCTGCCTGCCCCGTCACGGCGCACATCACCCGTGGTTGCCATGACGTCGAGCAGGACTGCCGCCCCTCCGCCGGACCAGCAGTCATGCGCTCCCTGAGCCCGTCGGACCAAGCTGGCGCGGGCCTTGCTAAATACCCAGCATGGAGCGGTCAACGCCGATCGCCCCCTTTCACGACAAAGGCGCCGTGTTCGTCTCCCTCCGGGGAGCACGACCGGCGCCTTTTCGCTTTCTGGTTCTCGAAGGATCCTTGCCATGGCCACTACCCACATCAAGAGCGTCTGCCCCTACTGCGGCGTCGGCTGCGGGATCGTCATGCAGGTGGAAGACGGCCGGGTCACCAAGGTCAGTGGCGATCGCGACCATCCGGCCAATCGCGGCCGCCTCTGCACCAAGGGCAGCACCAGCCACCAGGCGCTGGTGGACAGTGGGCGCATGGCGCAGGCCTACGTCCGCCACGACCGCTCCCACGAACCGGTGCAGACCGGGCTGGATCAGGCCGTCACTGCCACCGCCGAGCGGTTGCGTGCCATCCTCGACCGCCACGGGCCGGACGCCATCGCCTTCTATGTGTCCGGCCAGCTGTCGCTGGAGGCCCAGTACCTGGTGAGCAAGCTGGCGCGGGGCTTCATCGGCACCAACCAGCTCGAATCCAATTCCCGGCTGTGCATGGCCAGCGCCGGCACCGGCTACAAGCTGTCCCTTGGCGCCGACGGCCCGCCCGGCTCCTACGACGACCTCGACCACGCCGATCTCTTCCTGGTCAGCGGCGCCAACATGGCCGACTGTCACCCCATCCTCTTCCTGCGCCTGCTGGATCGGGTCAAGCGCGGCGCCCGGCTGATCGTCATCGATCCGCGGCGCACCGCCACTGCCGAAAAGGCCGATCTCTTCCTGCAACTGCGCCCGGGCACCGATCTGCTGCTGCTCAATGGCCTGCTGCACCTGTTGCACGCCGAGGGCTATCTGGACGAAGCCTTCATCGCCGCCCATACCGAGGGCTGGGAGGCCATGCCCGATTTTCTCGCCGACTACAGTCCCGCGCGCGTGGCCGCCGGGACGGGGCTGGCCGAGGCGGACATCCGCACGGCGGCGCGCTGGATCGGCGAGGCCGGTGAATGGACCAGTCTCTGGACCATGGGCCTGAACCAGAGTACCCACGGCACCTGGAGCACCAACGCCCTGTGCAACCTGCACCTGGCCACCGGCAAGATCTGCCGCCCCGGCAGCGGCCCCTTCTCCCTGACCGGCCAGCCCAATGCCATGGGCGGGCGCGAGATGGGCTACATGGGGCCCGGCCTGCCCGGCCAGCGCAGCCTGCTGTCCGCCGCCGACCGCGCCTTCGTCGAACGCGCCTGGCGGATTCCGGAAGGCACCCTGCACACCCGCCTGGGCCAGGGCACCGTCGCCCTGTTCGAGGACCTGGCCGCCGGCACCGTGAAGGCCTGCTGGATCATCTGCACCAATCCGGTGGCCAGCGTGGCCAATCGCGAGACGGTCATCCGCGGGCTGCAGGCGGCCGAACTGGTGATCACCCAGGACGCCTTTCTCGACACCGAGACCAACCGCTACGCCGACATCCTCCTGCCCGGCGCGCTCTGGGCCGAGGCCGACGGGGTGATGATCAACTCCGAGCGCAACCTGACCCTGGCCCCCCAGGCCGTCAACCCGCCCGGCGCGGCCCGCGCCGACTGGCGGATCATCGCCGACGTCGCCTGTGCGATGGGTTATGGCGAGCACTTCAGCTACGCCTCGGCCGCCGAGGTGTTCGACGAGATCAAGCAGTTCCACAACCCCCAGACCGGCTACGACCTCCGCGGCGCCAGCCATGCCCGGCTGCGCGAGACGCCGCTGCAATGGCCCTGCCCCAGCGCGGAAAGCGATCCGCGCCAGCCGATCCGCTATCGCAACGACGGCCGTAGCCAGACCCTGCGCCTGGATGAAACCGGCGAACCCACCGCGCTCAACTTCGCCACCCCCAGCGGCAAGGCGCAATTCTTCGCTCGCCCGCACCTGGACCCGGCGGAATTGCCGGATGCCGACTACCCCTTCGTGCTCAACACCGGGCGTCTGCAGCACCAGTGGCATACGCTCACCAAGACCGGCAAGATCGCCGCGCTGAATCGCCTCAATCCGGCGCCCTTCGTCGAGGTGCATCCCCAGGACGCCCAGGCGTTGGGGCTCAGCGCGGGCGACCGGCTGGAGATCACCTCGCGCCGCGGCCGTGCCGTGTTGCCGGTGACCCTCAGCGACCGGGTCCAGCCCGGTAACTGCTTCGCGCCCTTTCACTGGGCCGACGTCCAGGGCAGCGACCTGGCCATCAATGCCGTCACCAGCGACGCCGTCGACCCGCTCTCGCTGCAACCGGAACTCAAGGTCTGCGCGGTGCGCCTGACCCGGGTCGCCACCATTCCCCACCGCCAGCTGCCGGCCGACGAGCCGGTCACCGAGAGCGTCCAGCAACCCGCCCTGGCGCGGCTGGCCGATCTCACCGGGGTCGCCACCGCGGTCCGGCCCCAGCTCAGCGCGGCCGAACGCACCTACCTGGCCGGCTTCATGGACGGCCTGCGCGACGGTGGCGCCCAGGGCGTACCCTGCCTGCCGGCCCAGGCGCCGCTGGCCGCCGAAACCCGGCTCTGGCTCGATGGCCTGCTCGCCGGGCTGTTCAGCCGCCTGCCGCAAAGCCAGAGCGCCGGCCTGCCCCAGACCGCTACCGCGCCGGCCGATCTGGTGGTGCTCTGGGCCTCCCAGACCGGCAACGCCGAAGCCCTGGCCGAGCGCTGCGTCGCCCGCCTGTGCCAGGCCGGTCTCACCGTCGAATTGCACGACATGGCCGCCTATGCCGTCGAACGCCTGAGCGGTGCCCGCCGCGTCCTGCTGGTGAGCAGCACCTTTGGCGACGGCGAGGCCCCGGACAATGGCCAGGCCTTCTGGCAGGGCCTCGGGCGCCTCGATGCCTCCCTCGCCGAGCTGGACTACGCCGTGCTGGCCCTGGGCGATTCCACCTATGAGCAGTTCTGCGGCCACGGCCAGCGCCTCGACGCCCGCCTGGCCGAACTCGGCGCCCGCCGCCTCTGCCCGCGGCTGGACTGCGACGCCGATGGCCTCGACGCCGCCGACGCCTGGCTGACCGCCCTGCAAGGGCAGCTGGCGCCCCAGGCCGCCCAGGTACCCGTCGCCCCTCCGACCACGACCGGTCGCCCGACGGCGGTGCCCGCGCGGCTGGTCATCAACCGGAGACTCAACGGTGCCGGATCGAACAAGGAGGTCCGGCTGTTCGGTTTCGAATCCGCGCAGCCCCTGACCTACCAGGCCGGTGACGCCTTGAGCGTGAAGGCGCGCAACTGCCCGGAACTGGTCGAGGAGGTCCTCGCCCTCGCCGGCCTGGACGGCGAACAAGCGGTCACGGTAGCCAAGGTCGGCGAGCTGTCGCTGCGCCAGGCGCTAAGCGAACACTATGAGATCGCCCGTCCCAACCCCGAGACCCTGGCGCTGATCGCCGAGCGCAGCGATGCTGCCGAGTGCCGCGCCCTGCTGGGCGACCGGGAGAGACTCAAGACCTGGCTCTGGGACCGGCAACTGGCCGACGTCCTGGCCCGCTTTCCCGCCCGGCACGACGCCAGCGAATTGCTCGGCAGCCTCAAGCGCCTGCAACCGCGGCTCTATTCCATCGCCTCCAGCCCCCTGGCCCATGCCGGCCAGGTGCACCTCACGGTCTCGGCGGTGCGCTACGGTCAACGCAAGGGCGTGGCCTCCACCTTTATCGCCGACCGCCTGCAGGACGCCACCACCGAGGTGCATATCCAGCCTTCACGTCACTTCCGCCTGCCGGACCAGGGTGACGTCCCGCTGATCATGATCGGCCCCGGCACCGGCATCGCGCCCTTCCGCGGCTTTCTCCACGAGCGCCGCGCCCGGGGCGACGGGGGTCGCAACTGGCTGTTCTTTGGCGAGCAGCACGCCGCCCATGACTTCTACTACCGCGACGAACTGGAAGCCTTCCAGCGCGATGGCCTGCTGGACGAACTCAGTCTGGCCTTCTCCCGCGACCAGGCCGAGAAGGTCTATGTGCAGGATCGGCTGCGCGAACGCGGCGCCGAGGTCTGGCGCTGGCTGCAGGACGGCGCCCGCGTCTATGTCTGCGGCGATGCCAGCCGCATGGCCAGGGACGTGGACCAGGCCCTGCGCCAGGTGGTGGCGACCCATGGCCACCTCAGCGACGAGGCCGCTGCCGACTATGTGCGCGGGATGAGCGAGCAAAAGAGATATCTGAAGGACGTCTACTAGCGCCAGCCGCTACAGCACCGCGCGCACCAGGCGGGTAAAGGCCGCGATGGCCTCGCGCTCGCCCAGCGCCCCGCGCACCACGGCCGCGGCCAGGGCCTCGCCGGCGCCGACCAGGCCGATGCAGGACACCTGCAACTCCGCAGCGGACCCTTCGCTATGCGGCGTGAGCACCGCCGCCACTATCCGGGTGCCGTGCTCCAGCAACTCCTGATACACCGCGGTCTTTTCCTCGCTCCCCGCCAGGGCCGCCGCCAGCACGCCGACCTCGCCCTGCATGTCGGTTACGCAGCGGATGTAGCCCTCGGCCAGCGCCGCGGTGGCCTCTTCGGCGCTCTGCTGCCGGGCGGTCATGGCCTGGCGAAAGGCATCCATCTGCGCCAGATCGAGCCAGCGATAGAGTTCGATGAGCAGTCCCGAGCGGGTCCCGAAATGCTCGTAGACGACCGGTTTGGAGACGCCTGCCTGTACGGCCAGATAGCCCAGGGTCAGGCGATCCGCGCCCTCTTCCCGGACGATAACCCGCGCTGTTTCCAGCAATTGCTGACGCCGCGCCGCCTTCGAAAGACGCCGCCCGGCCCCTTCGGAGACCGGTGTTTCAGGGGTGGATCGCTCTGCCATTGGTCAACTCTTCTTGCAAACCTACTAAAGGTAGGTTAATCCTGGACTGGAACCTACTCTTGGTAGGTTAACGCGGAGAACGGCTGCTGCCCAAGGGGCCGTGCAGTCTCCCGGGACCTCAGCACTGCAACGACGAGGACAGCATCATGCCACTGCAACCCATACTCTTTGCCGGCGGTTCGGGCACGGTAGGCCGCCAGGCCGTCCACTGGTTCCGCCAGCGCCAGCCTGACTGGCCGCTGCTGGTCGGGGGTCGCAACCTCGCCACGGCCGAGGACGTCGCCCAGGCCGCCGGCCAGGCCCGGGCGGTGGGCCTGGATCTCGATCAGCCGGGGCTGGGACTGGATCCCGCCCTCAACCCGGCAGCCGTGATCATGCTGGCACCGGATCAGGCCCTGCACGGCCTGCGCCTCGCCCAGCGCCTGGGCATCCCCTATCTCAATGCCAACACCGGCGTCACCGAACTGGGCCCGGAGGTCGCCCTGTTCATGCACCGCCCCGGCGCCCATGCCCTGGTGCTGTCCAGCCACTGGGCTTCGGGCGCCGCCCTGGCGCTGGCGCTCGATCTCGCCCGCCGCTTCACCCGGGTCACGGCGATCGGGGTGGAGGTCTTGCTGGATGAAGAAGATCCGGCCGGTCCCCTGGCCTGGGAAGACATGGCGCGAGTGCACAGCGCGGCGCCCGCGGCCCTGGCGTTCCGCCATGGGCGCCGCCACTGGCTGAGCGGTGCCGACCTGCAGGGCAGCGTCAGGGCGCTGGACGGTCGCACGCTGGCCGCCACGGCCTTTGGCTCCATCGACCTGCTCAGTCTCTGGGCCACCACCGCCGCGCCGGAACTCCGCTTCGACATCGCCATGGGCGAGTCCTCCAGCCGCCGGCGGGGCGCGGAAACGGCGGCCGAAATCGCGGTCAGGGCGACCGGCGAAAGGGACAGCCAGACCACCACCGCACGGTCCGTGCTGGAATTCAGCCAGGGGCAGGCCTCGCTGACCGCCCTCGGGCTGGTGCTGTCGCTGGAGCGGGTGCTGGGCCTGGTAGGCGGAAAACCACTGCCGGCGGGTCTCTATATGCCCGAACAGCTCTGGGCGGCCGACTGGTTCCTGCAGGAGTTGCAGCGGGAGGGCGCGGTGCTGCATCACCCGGTGGACGGGCACTGACCGCAGGAAATGGCGGAAGGCAGTGGGAGTCGAACCCACCCGGGAACGGCTGCCGTCCCCAACCGGGTTTGAAGCCCGGCCACGCCACCGGGCGTGATTGCCTTCCTCTGTTGCGCTAGCCCTCGGCGCCGCGGGCCCAGGCGCTGTCCGGGCGGACCCGGCGCTCGTCGCCGAAGCGACGGGTGAAACCGATGCGATCCAGGCATTCGAGGATCTGGATGCTGCGCTTGCGACCGATGCCAAGGGCATCGCGAAAGGCCGCGGCGCGAATGATCCCTGCTTCGCACTCCAGGCGCAATGCCTCGCCTGCCGCGGCTTCCAGACTCGCCTGGGGATAGAAGAGATCCTTGACCACCTGGGTCAGTTCCCCCAGCCGGGCCAGTTTGCGCAGCAACAGCCGCACCTCGGCCTCGGGCTGACCCAGGCTCTTGGCGAGATCGCGGGTCCAGGGCGGATCGAAGCGCTGGGCCTCCAGCAGCGGCCAGAGCCGGGCCTTGAGCCCCTCCTCCGCCTCGGTGAGGCGTACCCGGTGATCGGGCAGGTGCAGCCAGGGACCGCTGCTCTGCAGGCGCCCTTCGGCCAGGGCCGTCTCCAGCAGCGCCAGATAGACGGGCCGCTCAAGTTCCGGCGCGGCGATGCGGCGCAGGCGATCCCGATCCGGACCCAGCTCGTCGGGTTGTTCCTGGTGAAAGGTAGCGAGCGCTTCGCTCAGGCGCTCGAGCGCTGCCTGCCACAAGGAGGCTGCAAACAACCGCGGGCCGACCCGCGTCTCCACCCTCAGGGTGTCGGCGGGCAGTTGCCAGTCGCCTTCGGGTCGGTTGAACTGACGCGCCAGCAGCCGTGGATCGAGACCGCCGTCGGCCTGGGCCAGGAGTTCGGGCAGGGCTTCCTCCAGGCCGCCCTGCCGCAGCGCCTGAAGTTGCGCCAGGCGTTGCGGGGTGCGGCGATGGCGGGCCGGGGCGAAGGGATCGAGCAGCCGCGCACCGCCCAGGGTGCGCTGGGCGGACTGGTCGCGCAGCACCAGGCGATCGCCGTGCACCCCGTGCAAAGGCGCATTGAGCACCAGCTGCGCCAGGGCCGTGGCACCCGGGGCGAGGCTGTCGCCTTCCAGCAGGGCGACGCGCCCGGTGAGATCCTGGGCGCCGAGGTGCACGTGCACCGGCGTCCAGTGCGCCAGGTTGCGCGCCTCGCCGGGCAGCAGGCGCAGCTCCACGTCGAGGCGGGTGGTGGGCGCGTGCAGCGCCTCGGCCACCAGCCAGTCGCCGCGGGCGAGGCTGTCGGTGCTCAGGCGCTCTCCCGCCAGATTGAGCGACACCCGCTGACCGGCCTGAGCCGCTTCCGCGGCGCGATTCTGCGCATGCAGTCCCCGCACCCGCAGCCGCTGGCCACGCGGGGTGAGGATGAGTTCGTCGCCAATGGCCACCTGGCCGGCAAAGGCGGTGCCGGTGACCACCACGCCGGCCCCGGCGACGCTGAATACCCGGTCCACCGCCAGGCGAAAGCCGCCGCGGGCATTGCGCTGGCGCACCTGGTCCAGGGCCGCGAGCAGGGCGGCGCGCAACGCGGGGATGCCGGCGCCGCTGGGGCTGGCCACCGGATACAGCGGCGCCCCGGCGAAGGGCCCGGCAGCCAGCAGCGCACTGACCTCCTGACGCACCTGGGCCAGCCGCTCGGCGTCCACCCGATCGGCCTTGGTCAGGGCCACCAGCAGCCGGGGAATGCCGAGCAATTCGAGGATCGCCAGGTGCTCGCGGGTCTGCGGCATGACGCCATCGTCGGCCGCCACCACCAGCAGGGCCAGATCCAGGCCGCTGGCACCGGCCAGCATGTTGTGCACGAAGCGCTCGTGGCCGGGTACGTCGATGAAGCCGGTGAGGCCGCCGTCGCCCAGGTCGGCATAGACATAGCCCAGGTCGATGGTGATGCCACGCGCCTGCTCTTCGCGGCGGCGGTCACCGGCGACCCCGGTGAGGGCCTGGATCAGCGCGGTCTTGCCATGGTCGATGTGGCCGGCGGTGCCGATGATCATGAGGACGTTACCAGGCGGATGTACAGGGACGTCATGGCGGCTCCAGGCGGCGGACTGGCGCTCAGGGTAGCGGCGCCCCGCGCGCTCGCCTAGCCGTGACGCTCGCGCAGGAAGGCCACGAAGGCGCGCAGGGGCGCGGGCAACTGGCGGCGATCCGCGTAGTAGAGCCGCGGACCGGGAAAGGACGGCGACCAGTCCGCCAGCACTTCCACCAGGCGGCCGTCGGCCAGGGGCGCGGCCAGGTAGTCGGCGAAGGAATAGATGAGGCCGACGCCGTCGAGGGCGGCCTGCAGCTCCAGGTCGAGCGCCGAGGCCAGCAGGCGACTGCCCGGCGCGACATTGATGACCTCGCTGCCGCGCTCGAGGCTCCACTGCGCCACCAGGCCACTGGCGAAGCGATGCCCGATGCAGGAATGCCTGACCAGGTCGGCGGGGTGTGCCGGTACGCCGTGCTGCTCCAGGTAGGCCGGGGTTCCGGCCACGGCGAATCTCTGGGTGACGGGGCCCAGCCGCACGCTGATCATGTCGGCCTCCAGATGCTCGTCGTAGCGCACCCCGGCATCGAAACCGGCGGCGAGTACGTCGATCAGCCGGTCCTCGGCCACCACCTCCAGGCGAATGCCCGGATGCCGGGCCAGGAAGGGGCCGATCAGCGGCGGCAGCAGCACCCGGGCGACGATGGTGGGCACATTGAGTCTCAGGCTGCCCACCGGACTCTCGCCCTCGGCATTGATGGCGTCCAGCGCGCCGCGCACCTCGCGCAGGGCCGGGGTCAGGCGTTCCAGCAGGCGCTGGCCGGCCGCGGTGGGCGTCACGCTGCGGGTGGTGCGGTGCAGCAGCCGCACATCCAGTTCCCGCTCCAGCCGCCGCACCGCATCGCTCAGCGAAGAGGCGGCCACGCCACGCACATAGGCGGCGCCGCGAAAGCTGCGAGCCTCGGCCACGGCGGCGAAGGCCGCCAGGTCATCCAGATTCAAGACGCCTCCATTGTACGGCTGCGCGAACAGGTCGTTGTGTCAGGAGCGGATTATCGCACAGCGTCCGGACGACTAGAGTGAAGCCTCATCCACCTGACGAGGAATCCCTCATGCAACAGCGTCGCTTGGGCCAGCAGGGCCCTCTGGTATCCACGCTCGGTCTGGGCTGCATGGGCATGTCCGATCTCTATGGCGCCGCCGACCGTGGCGAGGCCATCGCCATCGTCCAGGCCGCCCTCGAACGCGGCGTCACCCTGTTCGACACCGGTGACTTCTATGGCATGGGCCACAACGAGCTGCTCCTGGGCGAAGCCCTGCGCGGTCGGCGGGAGCAGGCGCTGATCAGCGTCAAGTTCGGCGCCCTGCGCGGTCCGGGCGGCGAGTGGCTGGGCTACGACGCCCGGCCGGCGGCGATCAAGAATTTCGTCGCCTACAGCCTCAAGCGCCTGGGCGTGGACCACATCGACATCTATCGCCCGGCGCGGCTGGATCGCCAGGTGCCCATCGAGGACACCATGGGCGCCCTCGCCGAGCTGGTGCAGGCCGGCTACATCCGCCACATCGGCCTCTCGGAAGTGGGCGCCCAGACCCTGCGGCGGGCGGCCGCGGTGCATCCGGTCTGCGACCTGCAGATCGAGTATTCGCTGGTCTCGCGCGGCATCGAGGCCGAGATCCTGCCGACCTGCCGCGACCTGGGCATCGGCATCACCGCCTATGGCGTGCTCTCCCGCGGCCTGCTCAGCGGTCACTGGCGCCAACCCTCGGGCAGCGGCGACTTCCGTGCCCTCAGTCCGCGCTTCCAGCCGGGCAACGTGGAGCGCAACCTGGCGCTGGTGGAAGGCCTGAAGCAATTCGCCGAACGCCGCGGCACCACCCCGGCCCGGCTGGCGGTGGCCTGGGTCGCCGCCCAGGGCGACGGCATCGTGCCCCTGGTCGGTGCCCGCCGTCGCGAACAACTGGACGAATCCCTCGGTGCGCTGGCGGTGACCCTGAGCGCCGCGGACCGTGCCGAGCTGGAACGGCTGCTGCCGCCAGGCGCGGTGGCCGGCGATCGCTACGGCGAACACCAGTTGCGCGATCTCGACAGCGAACGCTGAGTCACGCCCGCCAGCCAACGGCCCGCCTTGCGCGGGCCGTTGACGTTTTAGCGCTCGGCCGGACGCTCCTGCATCAGCACCCAGGGCGCCACCACCACCGCCCACAGAGCCACCGCCGGCGCTTCCAGTCGGCGGCGCGCCCGGTCTTCGTCGACCTTGGCCAGCTGGCCCTGCTGCAGCCACAGCCCTACCTGGGCGGCATCGTCCTGGGTCACGGCGATGGCCGCCTCGATCAGGTCCAGCTCCGGTGCCACTTCCAGCAGCACGCCCCGCGCAAAATGCGGTTGCAATTCTTCCCAGCTGATGGCGGCAGTCTGCCCGAGCAGGGTGGCGTAGCGCGTTGCGTGATCGGTCATGGTGCGGGCCTCGTGAAAAGGGCGGATTCTACCGGCGCCCTCTTCGCTTGCCGAGCGCCCGGACGCGCGGTCGACAAGTCCAACAAGTTGTCGTCGCCAGCTTTCCAAGACGAACAGACGGTGATTAAACTGCGCAGCGCGTCATATAGAACAAAATCGGCACACTTTCGCTTCCAACTGCCTCATTAATAAAAGCATTCCGAGTGGAGCACTCATGAAAAAGGCAACTCTGCGTTTCTCCCGTCTGATCGCGGCCCTGGCCCTGGCCGGCATGGCCAGCCACACCCTGGCAGCCGACACCCTGAAGATCGGTCTGGCCGGCCCCAAGACCGGTCCGGTCGCCCAGTACGGTGACATGGAGTTCATTGGTGCCCAGATGGCCATCGAGCAGATCAACAAGGCCGGCGGCGTCAAGGGCAAGCAACTCGAAGGCGTGATCTACGACGACGCCTGCGATCCCAAGCAGGCCGTGGCGGTTGCCAACAAGATCGTCAACGATGGCGTAAAGTTCGTCGTCGGTCACCTCTGCTCCAGCTCCACCCAGCCGGCCTCCGACATCTATGAAGACGAAGGCATCCTGATGGTGACTCCGGCGGCCACCAGCCCCGACATCACCAACCGTGGCTACAAGCTGATCTTCCGCACCATCGGCCTGGACAACATGCAGGGCCCGACCGCCGGCAAGTTCATCGTCGAGCACGTCAAGCCCAAGGTCGTCGCCGTCATCCACGACAAGCAGCAGTACGGCGAAGGCATCGCCACCGCGGTCAAGCAGACCCTGGACAAGGCCGGCATCAAGGTCGCCATGTTCGAAGGCATCAACTCCGGCGACAAGGACTTCTCCTCGCTGATCGCCAAGCTCAAGCAGGCCAACGTCGACTTCGTCTACTACGGCGGCTACCACCCCGAGCTGGGTCTGATCCTGCGCCAGGCGGCCGAGAAGGGCCTGACCGCCAAGTTCATGGGTCCGGAAGGCGTGGGCAACAGCTCCATCTCCGCCATCGCCGGCAAGGCCTCCGAAGGCCTGCTGGTCACCCTGCCGCGCTCCTTCGACCAGGATCCCAAGAACCAGGCCCTGGTGCAGGCGTTCAAGGACAAGAAGCAGGATGCGAGCGGTCCCTTCGTGTTCCCCTCCTACGCCGCCGTGCAGGTCATCGCCCAGGGCATCGAGAAGGCGGGCGACGAGAAGCCCGAGGACGTGGCCAAGGCACTGCGCAGCAACACCTTCAACACCCCCACCGGTGAGTTGGCGTTCGACGAGAAAGGCGACCTGAAGAACTTCGAGTTCGTGGTCTACGAATGGCACGCCGACGGCTCCAAGACCGAAGCCAAGTAAGCCCTGCCTGTAACACCGAAGCCCACCGCCAACGGCGGTGGGCTTCGTTTATCCGCCTCCATCCGAGGCCTGGGACCCGCACCAGAAGTGCACTTGGGTCCCCTGGAGACACCCATGCCCGAGTTCTACCATTACCTGCAACAGCTGGTGAACGGCCTCACGGTCGGCAGCACCTATGCCCTGATCGCCATCGGCTATACCATGGTCTACGGCATCATCGGCATGATCAACTTCGCCCATGGCGAGGTGTACATGATCGGCTCCTACGTGGCCTTCATCGCCATCGCGGGCCTCGCCATGCTGGGCATCCACAGCCTGCCCATCGTCATGCTCGCCGCCTTCGCCGCCAGCATCGTCATCGCCAGTGCCTATGGCTACAGCATCGAACGCATCGCCTATCGCCCCCTGCGTGGCGGTAACCGGCTGATCCCGCTGATCTCGGCGATCGGCATGTCGATCTTCCTGCAGAACTGGGTGCTGCTGGCGCAGGATTCCAAGGACAAGTCGATCCCCAACCTGCTGCCGGGCAACTTCATCATCGGCACCGACGCCATGAATGGCGTGGTGATCTCCTATGTACAGGTGCTGATCTTCATCGTCACCCTGCTTACCATGTTCGGCTTGACCTGGTTCATCTCCCGCTCCCGCCTGGGCCGCGCCTGCCGCGCCTGCGCCGAGGACATCAAGATGGCCAACCTGCTGGGCATCAACACCAATGGCATCATCGCCCTGACCTTCGTCATCGGCGCCACCCTGGCCGCCGTGGCCGCGGTGCTGCTGGGCATCCAGTACGGCGTGATCAACCCGAGCCTGGGCTTCCTGGCCGGCATCAAGGCCTTTACCGCCGCCGTGCTCGGCGGCATCGGCAGCATCCCCGGCGCCATGCTCGGCGGCCTGGTGCTGGGCGTGGCCGAAGCCTTCGGTGCCGACGTCTTCGGTGACCAGTACAAGGACGTGGTGGCCTTCAGCCTGCTGGTACTGGTGCTGCTGTTCCGCCCCACCGGCATCCTCGGTCGCCCGGAGGTGGAAAAGGTATGAGTGCCCGTCTGCGAACCGCCTTCTTCAGCGCCCTGCTGGTGCTGGCCGTCGCCTATCCCATCCTCGGCCTCAAGCTGGAAACGGTCGGCGTCAACCTCGAAGTGCACGGCGCCACGCCGCGTACCCTCTGGATCGTGGCCCTGGCCGCGGTGCTGATGTTCGTCTGGCAACTGGTGCGTGATCCGCTCACCGCCGGCTGGCGTAACCGCGGCGGCCTGCAGCTGCCGGTTACCGGCCTGGGCACCAAGCTCACCGAACCCAAGACCCAGCGCTGGGTGATCCTGGCCCTGGTGCTGGTCGCCCTGGCGTGGCCCTTCTACGGCTCGCGCGGCGCGGTGGACATCGCCACCCTGATCCTCATCTACGTGATGCTCGGCCTCGGTCTGAACATCGTGGTGGGTCTGGCCGGTCTGCTCGACCTGGGCTACGTCGGCTTCTATGCCGTCGGCGCCTACACCTACGCCATGCTCTCCCACTACTACGGCCTCGGCTTCTGGGTCTGCCTGCCGCTGGCGGGGCTGATGGCGGCACTGTTCGGCTTCCTGCTCGGCTTTCCGGTGCTGCGCCTGCGCGGCGACTACCTGGCCATCGTCACCCTGGGCTTCGGCGAGATCATCCGCATCCTCCTGCGCAATCTCACCGAATGGACCGGCGGCCCCAACGGCATCAGCGGCATCGACAAGCCGACCCTGTTCGGCCTGACCTTCGAGCGCCGGGCACCCGAGGGCATGACGCCCTTCCACGAGTATTTCGGCATCCCCTACAACTCCGAGTACAAGGTGATCTTCCTTTATTTGATCGCCCTGCTGCTGGTGCTGCTGACCCTGTTCGTGATCAACCGCCTCTTGCGCATGCCCATCGGCCGCGCCTGGGAAGCCCTGCGCGAAGACGAGATCGCCTGCCGCGCCCTGGGTCTGAATCCCACGCTGATCAAGCTCTCGGCCTTTACCCTGGGCGCCTGCTTCGCCGGATTCGCCGGCAGCTTCTTCGCTGCCCGCCAGGGCCTGGTGTCGCCGGAGTCCTTCACCTTCATCGAATCGGCCATCATCCTGGCCATCGTGGTGCTGGGCGGCATGGGTTCCCAGCTCGGCGTGATCCTCGCGGCCATCGTGATGATCCTGCTGCCGGAGCTGATGCGCGAATTCAGCGAATACCGCATGTTGATGTTCGGCCTGCTGATGGTCGTGATGATGATCTGGCGTCCGCAAGGCCTGCTCCCGATGCAACGCCCGCACCTGGAGTTGCGCAAATGAGCCAAGCCCTTCTCGATGTCTCCGGCCTGTCCATGAGGTTCGGCGGCCTGCTGGCCGTCAACGGCGTCAACATTCGCGTGGAGCAGGGCCAGGTGGTCTCGCTGATCGGCCCCAACGGCGCCGGCAAGACCACGGTGTTCAACTGCCTGACCGGCTTCTACCGTCCCAGCGGCGGGGAGATCCTGCTCAACGGCGAGGCCATCCAGGGCCTGCCCGGGCACAGGATCGCCCGCAGGGGCGTGGTGCGCACCTTCCAGAACGTCCGCCTGTTCAAGGAAATGACCGCGGTGGAGAACCTGCTGGTCGCCCAGCATCGCCACCTCAACACCGGCTTCCTGGCCGGACTGTTCAAGACCCCGGCCTTTCGCAAGAGCGAGGCCGAGGCCATGGACTATGCGCGCTTCTGGCTGGAGCAGGTCAACCTCACCGAATTCGCCAACCGCAACGCCGGCAACCTCGCCTATGGCCAGCAGCGCCGTCTGGAAATCGCCCGCTGCATGATGACCCGCCCGCAGATCCTCATGCTCGACGAGCCGGCCGCCGGCCTCAACCCGCGCGAGACCGAGGACCTCAAGGCGCTCATCGCCCTGCTGCGCGCCGAGCATGGCGTGACCGTGCTGCTGATCGAGCACGACATGCACCTGGTGATGAGCATTTCCAACCACATCGTGGTGATCAACCAGGGCACGCCCCTGGCCGACGGGACGCCGGAGCAGATCCGCAACAATCCCGACGTGATCAAGGCCTACCTGGGCGAATCCTGATGGAGACCTCCATGCTGCAGTTCGACAACGTCTCCACCTTCTACGGCAAGATCCAGGCGCTGCATGGCGTCAGCGTGCAGGTCAACCGGGGCGAGATCGTTACCCTGATCGGCGCCAACGGGGCCGGCAAGTCCACCCTGCTGATGACCCTTTGTGGCACGCCGCGCGCCCATGGCGGCAGCATCCGCTACGAGGGCGAAGAACTGGTCGGCCAGGAAACCGCGCAGATCATGCGCAAGGGCATCGCCGTGGTGCCCGAGGGTCGCCGGGTGTTCGCCCGCCTGACCGTGGAAGAGAATCTGGCCATGGGCGGCTTCTTCACCGAGAAGGACGGCTACGACCGTCAGCTGGACAGGGTCCTCGGCCTCTTCCCACGCCTCAAGGAGCGCTATGCCCAGCGCGCCGGCACCATGTCCGGCGGCGAGCAGCAGATGCTCGCCATCGGCCGGGCGATGATGAGCGAGCCGCGCCTGCTGCTGCTGGACGAACCCTCGCTGGGGCTGGCGCCCATCATCATCCAGCAGATCTTCGAGATCATCGAACAACTGCGCCAGGATGGGGTGACGGTGTTCCTGGTCGAGCAGAACGCCAACCAGGCGCTCAAGCTGGCCGACCGCGGCTACGTGCTGGAGAACGGCCGCATCGTCATGCAGGACAGCGGCGCCGAGCTGCTGGCCAACCCGGACGTGCGCAAGGCCTATCTGGGCGGTTGAGTCCTTCTCCAATCGCGGCCATGGCGGTCCGCTGATGCGACCGCTCTTGCTGTGGATCTCATCGCGGCCATGGGCCGCTCCTACGGTTGCCTGTAGGAGCGGCCCATGGCCGCGATAGCACGTAGGTTAGGTTGAGACGGCTCCCTCGTCGAAGCCCAACGATGCCTGCTCGAATTCCGGCTCTGTTGGGCTTCGTTGCGCTCAACCCAACCTACGAGGGTAAGCCGGCGCTGGCGTGACAACCCCCTACCCCAACGCCTCCAGGCGCTGCCGACTGCGCTCGAACCAGTCGCTCAGGGCCTCCGCCACCACCCGTGTTCGCTTGGGCAGGCCACCCTGGTAGGGATGCACCAGAAACAGCGGCTGGCTGGGCGTGCGCCAGTCCCTGAGCAGCCAGACCAGTGCACCGCTGGCCAACTCCTCGTGCACCATGAACGACGGCAGCCGGGCGATGCCCTGCCCGGCCAGGGCTGCCTGCTTGAGCAGGCTGTAGTGATTGCAGGCCAGGCTGGGCGCCACCTGGACACGACCGAGGCGGTGATCGCGGTGATAGAGCCAGACCTCGCCCTCGGCATAGTGATTGTTCACCAGGCAACGGTGATCGAGCAGCTCCTCGGGCACCTGCGGCAACTCATGCGCGGCCAGGTAGGCGGGCGCGGCGCAGGTCACCTCCTGCATGGCGAACAGTGGGCGAGCGACCAGGCGCTCGTCCGGCTCCACACGCGCACGGATCGCCAGGTCGAAGCCCTCGGCCACCAGGTCGCGGTAGCCATTGTCCAGCACCAGGTCCAACTGGATGGCGGGATGGGCGGCGCGGCAGGCCAGCAGCACCTCGAAAAAGGTGTAGCCCAGGGACACCGGCACGGTCAGGCGTACCGGACCGACGGCCTCCTCCTGCAGCCGGGCCACGCTCTGCAGGGCCCGCTCACGCTGGCGCACCAGGGCCTGGGCCTCGGGCAGCAGGGTGCGCCCGGCGGCGGTGGGGTCGAGGCGGCGGGTGGTGCGGTGCAGCAGGCGGGTCTCCAGCCGTACCTCCAGCGCGCGGATGCGCTTCGACAGCTGCCCCTTGCTGCAGCCCAGGCGCTCGGCGGCACGGGTGAAGCTGCCGCTTTCACAGAGGATGGCGAAGGCGGCGAGATCGGCGAAGTCGTCCTGCATCGTTTCCTCCAGGAAACACTGGATTGCCATTCCGGTGATTTATCAGGGTAATGCGCCATTCTAGGCTGAGGACTCCCTTCCCTTCACGGAGTCGTCCCATGAAAATCATCCTCGTCGGTGCCAGCGGTACCCTGGGCAGCGCCATCGCCGAACGCCTCGGTAGGCGCCACGATTTGGTGCGGGTCGGTCGCCACTCGGGCGATCTCCAGGCGGACATCACCCAGCCGGACTCCATCCGTGCCCTGTTCGCCAAGGTCGGCCGCTTCGATGCCCTGGTCAGTGCCACCGGCGCCCTCGCCTTCGCACCTGTGACCGAATTGACCCAGGCCGACTTCCAAGTCGGCCTGAGCAGTAAACTCATGGGCCAGGTCAACCTGGTGTTGCTGGGACAGGCCCAGGCGTCCGACGGTGCCTCCTTTACCCTCACCAGCGGCATCGTGAGCGAACATCCCATCCACCAGGGCAGCGCGGCGGCCATGGTCAACGCGGGGCTGGAAGGTTTCGCCCGAGGTGCCGCCATCGAGCTACCACGCGGCCAGCGCCTGAATGTGGTCAGCCCCACCGTGGTAGAAGAGTCCCTGGCGCACTATGGCGACTTCTTCCTCGGCTTCAAGGCCATTCCCGTCGCCGAAGCCGCCCGCGCCTACGAACGCAGCGTAGAAGGACGAGAAACCGGCAAGACTTATCGCGTCTGGTAAGTCCTTGAGCTCCCGACGTTGTCTGAGTAACGTGTGCCCACCTCAGTCGGGAGTCCCGCGATGCCAGCGCCGCGTTCCATCTTTCCCCTTGCCCTGCTCGGCCTCCTCGGCGGTTGCAGTCTGTTCCAGAGCGACGACACCCCGCGTGCACCGGGCGGCGAACGCCTGCAGGGCGATCTGCGCTGGAGCGGTGACCAGCTGCTGTTCCGCCCCTGCCAGGAACAGCGCTTCTTCGACGTCACCGACGCCAACAACACCGCCATCCTGCGTGATGCCCACGAACTGGCCGCCGACAGCGGTGCCGCTTCGCTGTTCGCCGATCTGCGCGGCAAGCTCAAGTCCGGCGGTCGCGATGGCGCCCAGGGCGTGTTCGCCGTCACCGATGTCTACCGTGTGCAATACAGCGGTCCGGGTTGCAGCGATCCCAACTTCAAGCGCACCGCCATGAACGCCGGTGGCCATGGACCGGACTGGAGCGTCCAGGTCAGCAATCAGGGCATGCTGGTCAGCACCGCCGGCCAGCAGCGCCGCGCCCTGCCCTTCGTGCAGGAAGAATTGCCCGGCGGCATGCGCGCCCTGTCCACCGAGGCCAATGGCGAGAAGGTCGAGTTGTGGATCAATCCGCGCCGCTGCGTGGACGGCCGTACCGGCACCGTGCAATCGCTGCAGGCCGAATTGCGCATCAATGGCCAGACCTGGCAGGGCTGCGCCTTCTACGGCGGTGCCGGCAACCCCACCTAGCCCGGGTGTTCGCGCGTTGCTTAGCGCGATCCCCTTGGCATCTCGCGCTTTACGTTTAGCGTCGCGCGCCCTCAGGGGCTAGTCTAGCGACGGCAAGGATTCACCCGCTTCGCTTGGCCGCCCCCGGGTCCGATCAGGCGAAGGCACAGGAACGCTCATCTAGCCAGGGTCCAGGCATGCCTACCTCTCCAGCGTCCCGTAGCGCCTCTCCGCGCCGACGGGGCCATACCGTCCTCCTGCGGCTGTTCCCAGCGCTTTGCGTACTGCTCTTGGGCCTTATCGGCCTGGGCTGCTACCTGCTGGTCGACAATGCCGTGCGCCAGGATGCCACCGTCGCCCAGCACACCGAGCGTGCCGTCGGCCGCACCTTCACCCGCCTCGACGAAGAGGTGGCCCGCAACCTGATCGACTACAGCAAATGGGACGAGGCCTATCGCCGCCTTCACCTGGAGCTGGACCACGACTGGGCCTACGACCAGGGCAATCTCGGCGAATCGCTGTACCGGGTCTATGGCTACGAAGGGGTGCTGGTGTTCGACAGCCAGGATCGGCCCCGCTATCGCCTGCTCGAAGGGCAACTGGCCGATCCTGCTACGCCCTGGCTGCAGGGCGACATCGCTGGTCTGCTGGCCGCGGCGCGCAGCGTCGATGCCCGCGCCGGCAGTGTGTCTGGCGTCCTCAACGTGGCCGGCACGCCGGCGCTGGTGGCCGCCGCGGCCATCACCCCGGGTGACCAGCCCGGCGTCCGTTCCCTGGATACGCCGGCTTCGGTACTGGTCTTCGTCAATGTGCTGAGTCCCGCCCGGCTGGCGACCCTGAGCGAAGCCAACAACCTGCCACCGCTCGGCATTACCACCGATCCGGCCGGGAGTCGCGGCAGCTGGCAACTGCCCGGCTCCAGCTATCAGTTGACCTGGCGTCCGCCGCGCCCGGGGCTGTGGCTGATGCAGCAGACCCTGCCGCTGTTCGGCGGCGGGGTGTTGATCCTGCTGCTGGGACTGATCTGGCTGTTTCGCCAGGCGCTGCTGTCGATGCGCCAGCTGGATACCCAGTACGATGACCTGCTGGCCAGTCGCAGCGAACTGGCCATTGGCGAGCGACGCTTCCGCGACATCGCCGAGGCCACCTCGGACTGGCTGTGGGAGGTCGATGCCGGTCTGCGCCTGGTCTATGTCTCGGAGCGCTTCGCCGAGGTCACCGGGGAAGCCGCCGACCGCTGGCTGGGACGGCCGCTCAACGAACTCCTGACACCCCACGCCGATACCCTGGCGCACTGGCTGGCCGGCCATGCCCACGACCGCAAACCGAGACCCCCGCTGGTCTGCCACTACCTGGATGGCAGCGGTCGCGAGCGCACCTGCCGGGTGGCCGCCCGGGCCATTCCCGAGGGTGGCTATCGTGGCACCGTCACCGACCTCACCGACGAGATCGAGGCCCTGGCCCAGGTCCAGCACCTGTCCTGGCACGACCCCCTCACCGGCCTGCCCAATCGCCACCGCCTGCACCAATTTCTCGCCACCCACCTGGAGGGCCCGGAGCCCCGTCCCCTGGCCCTGCTCAGTCTCGACCTGGATAGATTCAAGACGGTCAACGACGCCCTCGGCCATGCCGCCGGCGATCAGGTACTGCAGGAGGCAGCGCAGCGTCTGCGGCAGAACGTGACCGCCACCGACCTGGTGGCGCGTCTGGGCGGCGATGAATTCTGCGTGGTGCTCAGCGGCGAACGCGAGCCGGGCGCCATCGCCGACCTCTGTCGACGGCTGGTGGAGCAGCTGCGGCAGCCCTTCCGCCTCGGCGAGCAGCGCATCTTCATCGGCAGCAGCCTGGGCGTGGCCCTGGCACCGCGGGATACCAGCATCCCGGCCGAGTTGTTGCGCCTGGCCGACATCGCCCTCTACCAGGCCAAGGCCGCTGGCCGTGGCACCTGGCGCTTCCACGAACCGGCCATGAACGAACAGGTGCTGTTGCGCCGGCAACTGGAACAGGACCTGCGCCAGGCCCTGCGCGACGACCGTCTCAGTCTCTACTACCAGCCGCGGCGCAGCCTCGCCGACGGCAGCCTGCGCGGCTTCGAGGCGCTGGTGCGCTGGGAACACCCGACCCAGGGCTTGTTGGAGCCGCTGGACTTTTTGGCCTTGGCCGAAGACGCCGGACTCGCCCAGCGCCTCGGCCGCTGGGTGCTGGAGACCGCCTGCCACGACGCCCAGGGCTGGCCGGAACGGCTCTCGGTGTCGGTCAATCTGTCACCGCAGCAATTCCACGCCAACGAGGATCCGGTGCAGACCGTGGCCGAGGCGCTCTACCAGAGTGGCCTGGCCGCCCCGCGCCTGGAGCTGGAACTCACCGAACGCACCCTGCTGGACCCCGCGGCCGATGTGGCCAACACCCTGAGCGCGCTCAAGGGCCTGGGCGTACGGCTGTGCCTGGACGACTTCGGTTCCGGCCTCTGCTCCCTGGCCTATCTGCGCCGCTATCCGCTGGACGGCATCCGCCTGGATCGCAGCCTGATCGCCCGGCGCAACCACGCGCCGGAAGACAGTGCCCTGGTCCGCGCCATGATCGATCTCGGCCGCTCACTGGGGCTGACCGTGACCCTCAAGGGCGTGGAAGACGCCGAGCACCTGCGCCAGCTGCAGCACCTGCCGGCGGACGAGATCCAGGGCTTCCATTGCGGCGCGCCCCTGCCGGCCGATCAGCTAGGCGCCTGGCTGGACGAAGGGGTGGCCGAGCCACTGTGAGCTGAAGGGGGTGCGCCGGGCGCCTAGCGCTCGGCCACCATGCTGCCCTCGCCCGCCGCGCCACGGCGCTGGTTGCGGTCGTCGCGGGGGGTGACGCCAAAGAAGTTGCGATAGGCGCTGGAGAAATGCGGTCCCGACGAGAAGCCGCAGGACAGGCCGATCTGGATGATGGACTTGCTGGTCTGGGTGAGCATCTTGCGCGCCCGGTTCAGGCGCAATTCCAGATAGTACTGGCTGGGCACCCGCGCCAGGTACTGCTTGAAGATCCGCTCCAGTTGCCGGCGGGACACGCAGACGTGCTGGGCAATCTCGTCGGTGGTGAGCGGCTCTTCGATGTTGGCCTCCATCAGCATGACCGCCTGGGTCAGCTTGGGATGACTTGACCCCAGCCGGTTCTTCAGCGGAATGCGCTGCCGCTCGCTGCCTTCGCGCAGGCGCTCGACGATCAGCTCCTCGGCGATGGTGCCGGCCTGCTCCGCGTCGCGATCGCGGCCGATCATCGCCAGCAGCAGATCAAGGATGGCCAGGCCGCCACAGGCGGTCAGGCGATCGCGGTCCCACTCATAGAGGTGGTGAGTGGCGATGATCTTGGGAAACTGCTCGCTGAATTCCTCCAGCCAGCGCCAGTGCACGGCGGCGCGATGACCGTCGAGCAGGCCGAGCTGGGCGAGGATGTGCACCCCGGCGGAAAAGCCTCCCAGCACCACTCCGGCCCGGGCGGTCTGACGCAGAGCCGCGGCCAGGGGTGGCGGCAGCGTCGGCGAAGGTTCGTCGGCCAGCACGAAAAGGCGATCCAGGCGCTCCAGCTGCCCTTCCCAATGGCCACCCGGCAGCCGCGGCTGCAACTCGCTGCCGGCCTGCAGAAAGCGCACCTCGTAGGGCGTATCGCTCGAATGGCGAGCGGCGAGTTCCAGCGCTTCCTCGACCAAGCCCACGGTCAGCGGACGAACGTCGGGCCACAGCAGAAAGGCGATGCGGATGGTCATCTAACGTCTGGCTTCCTGTCGAGAGCGGCGGGGGCGGACCGATCCGGGACCGCGCGCCATGAAACCCTTGTGGGGTGGCACGCATGGTACGCCGGAGTACTGCCCCTGTCCCAGCCTTTGCCCGGGTAGCGGACCGATGCGCCCTCCGGTCCGCCGGCTGGCGCGATTCTAGCCCCGCCTGGCTGGCCAGGGCTTCTGCCCTGGCGACAAGTCTTTACAGGGATGCCAAAAACGAACCGCCCGCGACCGGAGACGGACGCGGGCGGCTGCTGGTGGAAGATGATCAGGCGACGGCCTGGCTCATCTGCTGGTGGGTCCCGACCAGATGCTGCACCACCCCCGGATCGGCCAGGGTGGAGATGTCGCCGAGGGAGTCGTATTCACCCACGGCGATCTTGCGCAGGATGCGTCTCATGATCTTGCCGGAACGGGTCTTGGGCAGCCCCGGCGCCCACTGGATGACGTCGGGCGTGGCGATGGGGCCGATCTCCTTGCGCACCCACTGCTTGAGTTCTTGACGCAGGGCCTCGTTGCCCTCCTCGCCCTGGTTGAGGGTGACGTAGACATAGATGCCCTGGCCCTTGAGGTCATGGGGCATGCCCACCACCGCGGCTTCGGCGACCTTGGGATGGGCCACCAGGGCGCTCTCGATCTCGGCGGTGCCCATGCGATGGCCGGAGACGTTGAGCACGTCGTCGACGCGACCGGTGATCCAGTAGTAGCCGTCTTCGTCGCGGCGGGCGCCGTCACCGGTGAAGTACATGCCCTTGAAGGTCTTGAAGTAGGTGTCGACGAAGCGGTCGTGGTCGCCATAGATGGAACGCGACTGGCCCGGCCAGGAATCGAGGATCACCAGGTTGCCTTCCACGGCGCCGTCGAGCAGGTTGCCTTCGTTGTCCACCAGCGCCGGCTGGATGCCAAAGAAGGGACGGGTCGCCGAGCCGGGCTTCTGGCCGATGGCGCCGGGCAGCGGGCTGATGAGAATGCCGCCGGTCTCGGTCTGCCACCAGGTGTCGACGATGGGGCAGCGCTCCTGGCCCACGGTCTTGTAGTACCAGTGCCAGGCCTCGGGATTGATGGGCTCGCCCACCGAACCGAGCAGGCGCAGGCTGCTGCCGTCGACGCCCTGCATGGCGGCATCGCCCTGGGCCATCATGGCGCGGATGGCGGTGGGCGCGGTGTAGAGGACGTTGACCTGGTGCTTGTCCACCACCTGGCCCATGCGGGTGACGTCCGGGTAGTTGGGCACGCCCTCGAACAGCAGGGTGGTGGCGCCATTGGCCAGGGGGCCGTAGACGATATAGCTGTGACCGGTGATCCAGCCGACGTCGGCGGTGCACCAGTAGACCTCGCCGGGGCGATAGTCGAAGACCCGCTCGTGGGTCAGGGCGGCATAGGTCAGGTAGCCACCGGTGGTGTGCAGGATGCCCTTGGGCTTGCCGGTGGAGCCGGAGGTATAGAGGATGAACAGCGCCGCCTCGGCGGACATCTCCTTGGGCTCGCAGTGTTCCGGAGCCACCGAGGTGATCTCTTCGTACCAGACGTCGCGGTGGCGGTGCCAGGCGATGTCGGCACCGGTGCGCTTGCAGACGATCACCTTGTGCACCGAATGGGTGGCCGGATTGGTCAGGGCTTCGTCGACATTGGCCTTGAGCGGGATCTTGCGACCGCCGCGCACGCCTTCGTCGGCGGTGATCACCAGCTTGGACTGGCAGTCGCTGATGCGGCCGGCCAGGGATTCGGGGGAGAAGCCGCCGAACACCACCGAGTGCACCGCGCCGATGCGGGCGCAGGCCAGCATGGCGACCACGGCCTCGGGGATCATCGGCATGTAGATGGTCACCACGTCGCCGCGGTGGATGTCCTGGCCGCGCAGGGCGTTGGCCAGCTGGCAGACCTCGCGATGCAGTTCGCGGTAGGTGATGTGACGGCTGTCGGCCGGATCGTCGCCTTCCCAGATGATGGCGGTCTGGTCGCCACGGGTTTCCAGGTGGCGATCCAGGCAGTTGTAGGAGGCGTTCAGGGTGCCGTCGGCAAACCACTGGATGTCGACGCGATGATCGTCGAAGGAGGTCTGCTTGACCCGGCTGAAGGGCTTGATCCAGTCCAGGCGCTGGGCCTGTTCGCGCCAGAAGCCATCCGGGTTGAGGATGGACTGCTGGTACAGGCGACGATAGGTGACTTCATCGGTCAGGGTCCGGGAAGCGACTTCCGCGCGGACCGGGTAGAAGGCGGCACTCATGGGACGATCTCCTCGGCGGGAAACTGTTGTTCTTGTTGCCTTCCGTTGTACGGCGCGCACCGGTTTCGGACCATTCGACCATGGTCGGACGGGGCGCCGGGAGCTGACCGACGGGTCTGTTACCCTTGCCCCTTCATGACTTTCTTCCCCCAAGGAGCGCCCCATGGCCGATCTCGCCCATTCCCATTGCGTCCCCTGCCGCTCCAGCGAGCCGGCCCTGAGCGCGGCCGCCAGCACCGAGCTGCTTAAGGCGGTCCCCGGCTGGACGCTGGTAGAACGCGAAGGGATTGCGCGCCTGGAACGCCGCTATGCGTTCGGCAACTTTTTGGAGGCGCTGGCCTTCACCAACCGGGTCGGCCGCGAGGCGCAGGACGAGGACCATCACCCGGCCCTGCTCACCGAATGGGGCGCGGTGACGGTGAGCTGGTGGACCCACAACATCGGTGGCCTGCACCGCAATGACTTCATCATGGCGGCGCGCACCGATGCCGTCGCCCTGGCGGCCAACGTCTGAGCGAGGGACTGCCGGATCGCCGGATCGCACGCTAGTCGCAGGCGGCGGCGAGCCCCTCGGCATGCACGAAACACAGCTTGTTGCCTTCCGGATCCCGGCAATAGGCGGCATAGAAGTCCGCACCGTAGCCAGGGCGCACCCCGGGTGCGCCTTCGTCGCTACCGCCCGATTGCAATGCCCGGTGCCAGGCGGCCTCCACGGCCTGGCGCGACGGCGCGGCGAAGCTCACCTGCACGCCATTGCCCCAGGACGCGGGCAGGCCGTTGAAGGGAATCTGCACATAGAATTGCGGCCAGGGGCGACCCTGCCGCTGCCAGCCGCAGCCAGGAGGACCGCCATCGTCCTCGACGGGCATCCGCACGAAACCGAATTCACGCAGAACGGCATCGTAAAAATCGACCAAGCGTTCCAGGTCGCGTGCACCCAGCTGGATGTGACTGAACATGAGCGGTACCCGTTGACTTCCCATCCGCCAACACCATACCGCTCTTGCGAGTCCGTCAAGCTACGGCGATCAAGCGCTCACCTTGAACCTGTTGGCGAGCCGCTCCAGTGTGCACACTGCCCCACCGGTCAACTGCGCACTCTGATGCGCCGCGGTACTGGACTGATGAACACTGGCCGCCAGGCTGCCCATGACCCTGAATCGCTGCCCGTTCTCCAGAGTTCCAGCGGTGAGCTTGTCGATGGTGATGAACAGTTGTTGCAACACCTGTTGAACCTCCTGCCTGTCTTCTGCAGCGGCCAAGGCCAATTGCAGGCCCGATTTCAGCTGTTCAATGCTGCTGTCCATGATGGCCACGGCGTCCTCGGTTCGACGCTGCATGTTGCTGATCATGTCGGCGATCTCTCCCGTGGAACGTGAGGTGCGATCGGCCAATTGCCGGACTTCATCGGCAACCACGGCGAAGCCCCGGCCACTTTCGCCCGCACGCGCCGCCTCGATGGCGGCGTTGAGGGCAAGCAGGTTGGTCTGATTGGCGATGGCGTTGATTACCGTCACGACCCGGCCGACTTCACTGGCGCTGTCTTTCACCTGCTTGATGGTGACGGTGGCCTCCTGTACCGAACGCTGGATATCGCTGCTGCTGCTCTGGACCTCCTGAAACTGCTTACGCGCCTCCTGTGCAGCGGTTCGTACCTGGGCGCGCATGACCTCCACCTCCGTCCCCGCCTCTTCCAATTCCTTCACCTGACTGCCGAGCGTCTGCATGCCCAACTCGAGTGACGAGCGCAGCCGCTGAGACTCATTCAATGAACGCTGGCTGGTTCCCTGCAGCTGGCTGTTGGCCTGTTCGATGTCACTACTGGTCATGACCACCTGCCCCACCATTTGGCCAAGGCTGTCGATCAGGCTGTTGATCCACTGGGCCACCAACGAGATTTCGTCGGGCCGCTCGTTTTGGGCCGGCAACCGCTCGGTGAGATCGCCGCCGCCTTCGGCGATGGTTCGCAGCATTTGGCTGGTCTTCCTGAGTCTGCTTATCAGCGGTCTGCTGACGCGCGCACTGAACAGGACCGTACCCGCCATCGCGCTCGTGGCTACGGCTGCACACTGCGCGACCAGCCCCAGGTTCAGTTTGGAACAAGCCAGCAGCGGTAGCAGACTGCAGCAGAGCGACGTCACCAAGAAGTGCAGGTTGAGGCGGTATCTCAGGCTGCGATAGCGAAAGACTTCCTCCAGATCCGCTTCGCACATCATGCCCCAACGATCAGGCGATCCTGGCAGTGAAAAGGTGATGCCTCGTCCGACCACGGGCACATGACGGTAATCGGCATACCCTGGATAGTCGACGAAGAGGTTTTCACCGTGGCGGATGGTCTCGCGAATGCCGGGATGGAGCTGACCCGTGGCGGGATCGTTGAAGACGATCTCGAATTCGGTATGGTTGCGGATCCTGACGTCACCGAAGGCAGTGCGGACCCCACTCTTCAGATTTTCCCCCTTGGAAAAGGTCGAATCCTCGAACCGCGAACGCGACAAGGCGATACCCGGCCTCAAGTTAGGATCGAACCGCGATTCGACCATGAAGAGATAGTTGTCGCCTGAATCCTGATAGATATGCCCCGCTTCGCGCTGGATCAGATCACCGAGCACATCATTGGGAATACGCACGATCAATGCACCCTGCTGATCTCCACAGCGGGCCGGCTCGTAGAACATTAGGGTGACCGCATCGTGAAACTTCGAGGACGTCCGCCCTAACGCCTCCGTCACCGGATCCACATAAGGGCCATGGAGGAACCGCTGGGTCAGTCCGTTGCGCACCGCATCCTTGTGCAGATCGCAACTACCAATGCGGCTGGTCTTGGTGGAAATTATCACCTCGCCTTGGGCATCGATGAACGCTATCTCGCTCGCGTCCCGGATAACCTGTTGCTTGGCCGCCAGCAGGGCGGGTACCTCTTCCACAGACAGGTCTGTGATGGCCGCCTTCAAGGTCCGTAAATGTTCCCAGATGCTTTCCGCCCAGGTCTGCAGTAGATCGCGACGAGTGTTGGCGAAGCTGACGAATGTGGCCTCCAATTCAGATTGGCGATCCCGGTTCAAGCAAGCGGCCCACCTGCGCACAAGCTTGCTATTGGTACCCAGCCAGGGCAACCAGGCGCGCTCCTCGGGTGTCAGCGCCATGGGTTTGGAATATTGCGTGGAGCTATGCATACAGACACCTCCTCGAGTGGGACATCATCGCGAGATGCAGTGCAATCAAAAGGCCATCAATCGAAACCGCCTGTCTCCTGTTTGAATCCGCTCAGCCTGGATGTGTAGGATCCGCAAGGCGTCTTGGGTGCCAAAGTGGTGCGAATCGAGATTTCCACGGTGAAATGAGACCTACATCGATGCACAAAAAACCTCTTAAACCCTTGATATAGAGCCTTTCTAAGCCTGAACGGCCACTACTGGAGTCCTCCTCTCCGTGATGGATAAAAAGCTAAGTCGCCTGACCAAGATAGGTCTGGTCTTCTTCATCCTCGGCCTGCTGGGCGTGGCCTTCGCCCTTTACGGTCTCTACCAGGGGCCCCGCCCTGCCGACCCCGGCGCGATCCGCAGCCTGCTGTTCGCAGCGGGGCTGCAGTTGACCGGCTACGTGCTGCTCAATCGCAATCGCTTCCGCTTCATGTTCGGCCGGCGCAAGGACTGAGCATGGCCATCCAGTGGATCTGCCGCGCCGCCCCGGCGCTGACTACCGCCGAGCTCTACGCCGCCCTGGTCCTGCGCGCCCGGGTCTTCGTGGTGGAGCAGCAGTGCGTCTATCCCGATCCCGACGGCCTGGATCTGTCGGACGACGTCTGGCACCTGTTCGGTTGGCGCGACGACCAGTTGCACGCCTACCTGCGCCTGCTGGGCTCCGTACGCGATGAAGTGGTGATCGGCCGGGTGATCGTCGCCCCCGAGGGCCGCGGCAGCGGTCTGGGCCATCTATTGCTGGCGGAAGCCTTGCGCGTCTGCGCCGAGCGCTGGCCCGGACGTTCGTTGTTCCTCTCCGCCCAGGCTCATCTGCAGGCCTACTATGGCCGCTATGGCTTCACGCCCTGTTCAGGGGTGTACGACGAGGACGGCATCCCCCATGTCGACATGCATCGCGCGGCGGACTAACGGCGACGGCGCAGCGGATCGAGCAGCGGCTTGAGGCCGTTGTGGTCGATCTCCTGCATCAGCGCCAGCAGCCGGCCCAGTTCACCGGGCGGAAAGCCGCTGCGGGCGAACCAGTTGAGGTAGTGGCCCGGCAGGTCGACCAGCAGGCGGCCGGCGTACTTGCCATAGGGCATGGTCCAGGTCACCAGGGCTTCCAGGTCAGCGGGTTGCATCGCTTGTCTCCTCCAGACGGCCTGGCGATTATGCCATGCCGTCAGGGGTCAACCGTCGGCCGCGGGGAGCACCAGCTCTCCGCGACGATCCCAGCTACACCAGGTCTGCAGAGGATTTCCGCATGAGCAATGTTACCCGGCCCCTGGCCGCCGTCACCGGTGCCTCCAGTGGCATCGGCTTCGAACTGGCCAAGCAGCTGGCCCGCCATGGCCACGATCTGCTGCTGGTCTCCCGCGGTGATGGGCTGGACGCCGCCGAGCGCGAATTGCGTGCCCTGGGGGTCAAGGTCTGGAGCCATGCGGCCGATCTGCGCACCGCCGTAGGCGTGGAAGAGACCTATAGATTCCTGCGCCGCCAGGGCCGTCCGCTGGACGTCGTGGTGCTCAACGCCGGCGTCGGCCTGGGCGGCGCCTTCGTTGGCCAGACGCGGCTGGAAGACGAGATGGCACTGATCCAGCTCAATGTCATGTCCACCGTGCACCTGGCCAAGCTGGTGTTGCCGGACATGGTCGCCGCCGGTCGCGGCCGGGTGCTCTTCACCTCGTCCATCTCGGCTACCGCGCCGATTCCCTTCGAGGCCGTCTACGGCGCTTCCAAGGCCTTCATCAATTCCTTCGCCTTCGCCGTGCGCAACGAACTCAAGGACAGCGGCGTGACCCTCACGGTGCTCATGCCCGGCCAGACCGATACCAACTTCTTCCACCGCGCCGGCGAGGACGACACCAGTGTGGGTGCCGGGCCCAAGAACGATCCGGTCCAGGTGGCCGCCCAGGGCTACGCCGCCCTGATGCAGGGCCTCGACCATGTCTATGGCGGCGGCCCAGAGGTGCAGCACGAGGGCGAGGTGCTCAATCGGGTGGAAAGCGAAGCCCAGAAGGCCGAGCGTCATCGCGCCTGGTCGGAGCCGGGCTCGGCGGAAAAGGACTAGCGGCCCTCATGCCAGGCGCTGGCAGACGCCGCTGGTGACGTCAGGCGAGGCGTCACGGCCAAGGCCCCGCCTGACATCCAGATAGCCGCCTCTAGTTGACCGGCGTGGCCCCAGGTGTGCCGCACTTGGCGAACCTGCCCTGGCTGTCCTTGCATTGCGCCGCCTTGGTCTTGGCTGTGTCGCATTTGACGAACTTGCCGTGAGCGTCGCGGCAGGGCGCCGCCTGGACGCTGGCGGCGGCGAAGAGGGTCAGGGCTACCGCGGTGAGCAACGCTTTGAGCATGACGATCACCTTCAGGGCCGGGAGTGGCCCCTTGAAGCGTAGCGGAAGCCAGTGCAGTCGCCACCTGCCCGGCCAAAGCCGCGGCCAGGACCACTGTATGCCTAGATCCGGTCGCGACTGCGTCTCTTCAGAGGCCCTGCCTGCCAGGCAAGATAAGCCCTCGCGAATAACGGGAGACACGCCATGCGCACCCTTGGCCTGCTGGGCGGCATGAGCTGGGAAAGCTCGGCTCACTACTATCGCATCCTCAATGAAGAAGTCCGGCGCCGGCTGGGCGGCAGTCATTCGGCAGCCTGCCTGCTGCTGTCGGTGGATTTCGCCGAGATCGCCGCGCTGCAGCATGCCGGCGACTGGACGGCGCTTGGTCAGCGTCTACAAGGCCATGCGCGGCAACTGGCTGCCGGCGGCGCCGAGGCGCTGGTGCTCTGCACCAACACCATGCACTGCCTGGCAACGGAGATCGAGGCAGCCACGGCGCTGCCGTTGCTGCACATTGCCGACCCCACGGGTGCGGCGATCCGCGCCCGGGGCCTGCGGACTGTCGGCCTGCTGGGCACCGCCTTCACCATGGAACAGGCCTTCTATCGCGAGCGGCTGACGGCACACTTCGGTCTGGAGGTCCTGGTGCCCGAAGCGACCGCGCGCCAGACCGTGCATCACGTCATCTATGACGAGCTGGTACGTGGCGAGGTGCGCCCCGAGTCGCGGACAGCCTATCGCGCGATCATCGCCGAGCTGGTCGCCCAGGGGGCCGAAGGCATCGTGCTCGGTTGCACCGAGATAATGCTGCTGGTGGACCAGGGCGACAGCGCGGTGCCGCTGTTCGACACCACGCGACTGCACGCCCTGGCCGCCGTGGACTGGGCGCTGGACTAGCCCTGCAGCCGCTGCGCCACCTCGGCCAGCAGGGGGCGCGCATCGAGATCGGGTTGCTGGCACTCCGCGGCCAGGGCCGCCAACGCTGGATCGACCGGCTCGCTGCACCGCGTCAACCACTCTTCCAGCAGGATGCCGAAGGCACGACTCTCGAAGCGCTGCAGGCGCGCGGCTTGCGCAGCGTCCTCAGGGAGCAGCGAGGCGCCCCCGAAGTCGCCCAGCAGGCAGCGCGCGCCACCGTCCCAGAGGATGTTGTGGGCATAGAAGTCACCATGGACCAAGCCGTGGCCATGCAGGTGCGCCAGGGCGCTGGCCATGCCGCCGGCCATCTCACGTACGGCGGCGGCGGTAAAGCGGGTGTCTTCCGGATAGACGTCACGGCTGCACGTAGTGAAGCTGGGCGGTCCGGCCAGGTTGCCGAAGGCCGGCTCCACCAGTTCCAGCACCAGGCCGCTGCGCTGCTCGGGATGCTCGGCCAGATCGCCGAGGGCCCCGATCAGCCAGGGATGGGTGCCGGCGCTGAGGCTGGCGGCGCTTTCGCTTTCCGGGGTGCCATCGCTGGTCATGCTGCCCTTGAACAGCTTGACGGCGACCTCGCGCGGCCCCGTGGGCGACTGCCAGCGCGCCTGGTGGATGATGCCGGAGGCGCCCTCCCCCAGCCGCTCGCCCAGCGCCAGGTCGCTCCAGGCGATGCGTTGTTGCCACGCCGCCTGGGTGCGCACCGCGCGCTCGCGCTTGGCCCCCAGGGGATTGTCGCCATAGGCCAGCCAGGTCAGCCGGGGCAGCGCGAGAATGGCCGGGGGCAGCGTCGCGAAGCGATTCGCCGACAGCCGCAGCAGCTCCAGTTGGTGCAGGTCGGCCATGCTCGCCGGCAAAGCCTCCAGCCGGTTGCCGGCCAACATCAGTTTTTGCAGCGCCGGTCGTTCACCCAGGGCAGCGGGCACCTCGGCGATGCGGTTGTCGGTCAGGATCAGCCAGCGCAGGCGCGGTGGCAGGGCCGCAGCACTCACCCGCTCCAGCTGGCAGGCCTTGAAGCCGATCATCTCCAGGTTGGGTAACGTACCCAGCACCTCCGGCAACTCGGTGAAGGGATTGCCCGAGCAGAAGAGAATGCGCAGCCGGTGCAGTCGGCCCAGGTCGGCGGGCAGGCGGGTCAGCCGATTGCCCGACAGGTCGAGGATTTCCAGGCTGTCGGCCAGGCTATAGAGCTCTTCGGGGAATTCGGTCAGGTCGGCGCGCAGGGTCAGGCGCGTGGCCCCGGCCAGTTCGCCGGCACGCAGCCGGGCTAGGATATCCATCATGGCAAAGCGACTCTCACGGTCTGGAAAAACCGGCATTCGGCCGGTGATGGCGCGGACGTTAGCATGCCAGGCCGCTAGCTGCGGCCCTCGTGCGCCAGAATGCGCGCCACTGCCTCTTGCAGCGTGCCGGCGGTCACCAGGGGCGGCGCCAGAGGATTGGCCACCTGCTCGGGACGCCGCTGCAGCAGGGCACCCCTGAACCCGGCAGCCTGGGCGCCGGCGATGTCCCAGGCATGGACGGCGATCAGCCACAGGCCCTCGGTGGGTTGACCCAGGCTGGCGGCGGCCTGGCGATAGGTGGCCGTGACCGGCTTGCTGGCGCCGGCGTCCTCGGCCGAGAGGATGTCGGCGAAAGCATCGCTCAGGCCGGCGTATTCCAGCTGCGCCTGGGTGGCGGCGCGGGCGTTGTTGGAGAAGGCGATGCAGCGCACGCCCTGCGCCCGAGCAAAATCGAGGCCCGCGCGGACATCGGCATGGGCGGGCAGCCGTTTGAGCGCATCGGCGACACGTTGCTTGTCCGCTGCGGCCAGCGTACGGCCGAGCCGCGCCGCGATCATGTCCAGCGCCGCCTGGCCCTGGGCCTCGAAGGGCGCGTGCCGGCCGCAGAGCTCGGCGGTCATGGCGTTCTGCAGGGTCTGGGCGAACCACAGCGTGCGGCTCTGGGGGTCGCCGAACAGCTCGGTGAACAGGCCGTCAAGCGCGGACAGGTCCAGCACGGTCTCGTTGATGTCGAACAGGCAGGTCAGGGTCATGGTCGCTACTCGGCGGAGGTTGTGCGTTCGACCAGGACTCGCGATCGACGTGCAGCCGCGCTAAGGTTTGCAGGACGTGCAGACGCGAGAAACAGCTAAAGTCTTATGATTTGCAGCCGATACCCTCAGTCAGCCCGCCTCTTGTCAGCCGCTCGTCCGGCTCGACTGGCGCTCCGGTCTTCCAAGCTGTGCCTGGGTCTCCTGCCAGGCCTGTCGATTCTCTTGAGCTAGTCCGATGGCCGATCCCTTGAAGTACGAAGATGACCGCCTCAACGCCTTGCATGCCCTGGAGCTGCTCGACTCGGCGCCGGCGGAGGAATTCGACCGCCTCTGCGAACTGGTCGCCAGCAGCTTCAATGTGCCGACCGCCCTGATCAGCCTGGTGGATCGCGATCGCCAGTGGTTCAAGGCCCGCGTCGGCTTCGACCTGGCGCAGATGCCCATCGAGGACGCCTTCTGCGCCCACACCATCCAGGCCGCGGATGGCCGGATGGAGATCAACGATGCCCGCTGCGATACCCGCTTCAGCCACAATCCCCTGGTGGTCAAGGCGCCGCTGGTGCGCTTCTATGCCGGCTCGGCCCTGGTCACCGAGGGCGGCTATGCCATCGGCAGCCTCTGCATCCTCGACAACCAACCACGCGAGCTGACGGCGACGGAACGCAAGCGCCTGGACGATTTCGCCGCCCAGGTGATGAGACTCATCGTCCTGCGTCAGCACCTGCGCCGGCGCGATCCGGTCAGCGGTCTGCCCAATCGGCAGCAGTTCCAAGCCGATGTGGCCCAGTTGACCGAACTCCATCCCGGCGAGGCGCGCCTGCTGGTGCTGGTGGATCCGCTGGAAACCCACTGGAAGGAGCAGCTGGTCCTGGCCCAGGGCATGTGGCCCTTCGAGACCTTTCTGCGCAGCCTGGCCCTGCGCCTGTGCGACGCCCTGAGCGAGCGGGCCAAGGTCTATCACGTGGACACCAAGAGATTCGCCTTTCTGTTGCCCGCGAACTACGACTACCCGCCGCTGCTGGAAGCCCTGATCGCCCAGTTGCGGACCCCGGTCCAGGCCGACCGGATTCCCATCGATCCGCCGGTAAAGGCCGGCGTGGTGCCCTTCGAGCTCAAACCGGGCGAGGTGCGCGACCTGCTGCGCAAGGCCATGGTAGCCGTCAACCAGGCCGCCCTGAGCCCCTGCCACTGGGGACTCTACGAGCGCCCCCTGGACGAAGCCTTCCAGCGGATCTTCCAGCTGGTCCGGCAGCTTCCCGAGGCCCTCGAACGCGGCGACTTCAGCCTGGCCTTCCAGCCGCGCCTGGCACTGCCCGGGCGCCGGCTGTGCAGCGCCGAAGCCCTGCTGCGCTGGACGCACCCACAACTCGGGCCCATCGCGCCGGGCGACTTCATTCCGGCGATCGAAAAGACCGCGCTGATCCACAGCGTCACCCGGTGGGTGATCCGCACCGCCATCGGCCAACTGGCGCGCTGGGACAGCCGCTACCAGGGACGGCTGTCGCTCAACCTGTCACCGCGGGATTTCGACGAAGGCGATCTGGTCGAGTTGTTGCGCGAGACCTGCCAGCGCCAGGGCGTCGATCCACGACGGCTGGAGGTGGAGATCACCGAAGGCGAATGGCTGAGACGTAATCCGGAGGCCATCGCCCAGCTGCATGCCCTGCGCGAGCTGGGCCTGGAAATCGCCATCGACGACTTCGGCAGTGGCTACAGCAACTTCGCCTATCTCTACGAATTGCCGGTCACCAGCGTCAAGCTCGATCGCTCGCTGATCCACGACCTGCCCCAGGATCCACGCAAGCAGGAGGTGGTCCGGGCGCTGCTGGCACTGATCGGCAAGCTGGGCTATCGCAGCGTCGCCGAAGGGATAGAGACCCCCGAGGTGCTGGCCTTCCTGCAGGAAGCCGGCTGCGATGAGGTCCAGGGCTATCTGCTGGCCCGCCCCATGGCCCTGCCCGCCTTCGAGGCCTGGTACGCCGAACAGGCTTAAGCCGAACGGATGAGGTCATTTGACTGACAAATTCATTCCAGGCTCTACACTGGTTCAGGTCGTAGTTTCCCGGGAGTGAGGACATGAGGGAATCAGGTACCGAGTTGTTGGACGTGGTTGGCCTGGATACTGGCAATCTGAGCAGTCAAGGTTGCATCGACAAGGTGCTGCACGCGTTGCGCATCCACCTGGACATGGACGTGGCCTTTCTGGCCGAATTTCGCCAGCAGGACCGGGTCTTTCGCAATGTCGATGCCGTGCCCGATGCGCCGCTCAAGGCCGGCGACGCCCTGCCGCTCAGCCAGGGCTATTGTCAGCAGGTGGTCACCGGCCATCTGCCCGAACTCATCCCCGATACCCGCGCCGTCGGCCCGGCCCGCCTGATCCCGGAAACCCGCAGCGTCCCCATCGGCGCCCACGTCAGCGTGCCCGTCCGGCTCAGCGATGGCGAACTCTATGGCACCTTCTGCTGCTTCAAGTACCAACCTGATCCGACCCTGAGTCCCCGTGACCTGGAACTGGTGCGGACCTTCGCCGAACTGGTGGCCGATCGCCTCAGCCTGGACGTCTCCAGTCGCCGCGGCCAGGTCGAGATGCGTCAGCGCATTCAGGGCGCGGTGGCTGCGCACCAGCCCAGCATCGTCTACCAGCCGATCTATCATCTCGCCGATCTGCGCATCGCTGGCTGGGAGTCGCTGTCGCGTTTCCACTGCCCGCCACAGCGCAGCCCGGACCTGTGGTTTTCCGAAGCCAGCGCCATCGGTCTGGGCGACGAGCTCGAAGAATGCGCCATGCGCTTTGCCCTGCAGGGGCTGCAGAGTCTGCCCGACGACAGCTACCTGACCATGAACTGTTCACCGCAGACCATCCTGGCCGGCCGCCTGCCCGTGCTGCTGGCGGGCAATCCGCCGGGCCGGCTGGTGCTGGAGATCACCGAGCACGCCGAAGTCGACGACTACGACGCCCTCCACGCCCAGCTGCGACCGCTGCGGGCCCAGGGCGTGCGCCTGGCCATCGACGATGCCGGCGCCGGCTATTCGAGTCTGAGGCACATCCTTAGGCTGCGTCCGGACATGATCAAGCTGGACATGAGCCTGGTGCGCGACATCGATCGCGACGCCGAGCGGCGGGCGCTGGCGTCGGCGATCATCGCCTTCGCCCGCGAGACCCACAAGGAGGTGATCGCCGAGGGGGTGGAGACCCTCGCCGAGCTGGAAGCGCTCAGGGCGCTGCAGGTGGACAAGGTGCAGGGCAACCTGCTGAGCCGTCCGCTGCCGCGCGACGACGCCTTGCGCCTGCCCCGGCGGCGCGAGCTGGAAGGCCTGCAGGACAGCTGAACCGGCAAGGATCGGCGACCATTCAAGTCGCCGATCCTTTGGCCGATACGCCTAGGCGAATGATCGCTTCATCTGACGCCAGACCCGTTCTCGGCCGTTCTTTGTCCTGCAGGAGTTACCGGTGCGCTCCATCCTGGTCATCGAAGACAGCCCCATGGTCCTCAAGATCCTGGCGCACCTCTTTCGTCAGCAGCGCGACTTCGAGCCGGTGTTCTGCGCCACCCTCGCCGAAGCCGAGCTGATGCTGGAAACCTCGGCCAACCTGTTCTTTGCCGCCTTGGTGGATCTCAACCTGCCCGATGCGCCCAATGGCGAAAGCGTCGACCTGGTATTGCGCTATCGTCTGCCCTGCATCGTCCTCAGCGGTTCCTACGACGAGCGCCGGCGCGACGACCTGCTGACCAAGGGCGTGGTCGACTACGTGCTCAAGGAAAGTCAGTACTCCTACGAATTCGCCTTCCGCCTGCTGCGCCGGCTGGATAGCAATACCGCGGTGAAGATTCTGATCGCCGAGGACTCCGACGCCACCCGCAACTACATCCGCCACGTGCTGACGCCCCACCGCTACCAGTTGCTGGATGCCTGCGACGGCAACGAAGCCCTGCGCCTGCTGGAGGAGCAGCCGGACATCGACCTGCTGGTGGTGGACCACAGCATGCCCGGCCTGAGCGGTTTCGAACTGGTGCAGCTGCTGCGGCAGAAGCTGCGCCGCCACGACCTCAGCATCATCGGCCTGTCGGCCGACGAAAAGGGCTCGCTCAGCGCCAAGTTCATCAAGCAGGGCGCCGACGACTTCCTGCGCAAGCCCTTCTGCCCCGAGGAGCTCAACTGCCGGGTGGTCTCGACCCTGGAGCGGCGGGATCTCATGCGCGCCCTCACCCATGCCGCCCAGTACGACTCCCTCACCGGGCTGCGCAATCGGCGTGCCTTCCAGGATCAGGCCCAGGAGTGGTTTCGCCAGGCCGAGCGCGAGGGTCACACCCTGAGCGTGGCCATGCTCGACCTGGATCACTTCAAGCGCATCAACGACGAACACGGCCATGCCAGCGGCGACAGCGCCCTGGTGGTCTTCGCCCAGGCGCTGGCCCGCACCCTGCCCCAGGACCTGACCGGGCGCCTGGGCGGCGAGGAATTCGCCCTGGTCAGCCGCATGCCGCCAGAGCAGTTGCTGCAGGCGCTGGACCTGTTGCGACGTTACTGCCAGTCCCAGGCATATGCCCCGGGCGCGCCGCCGCTGTCGTTCAGCGCGGGGGTCTTCAGCGGCCTCGCCAACGATCTCGAAGGGTTCCTGCACGAAGCCGATCGCCGCCTCTATCAGGCCAAGCGTCAGGGCCGTGGCCGTACCTGCCTGGTGCTGGACGCCGAGTAGCGCGGATCCCGGGTTGGCGCCCTGCGCCACAAGACATATGATGTCAGACGATTGATCTGCTGCCGCAGGTCGATCCGCATAGCCTCGTCTGAACAATAACAATCAAGGACCTGCACCATGCATGACTCTTCCCCGGGGCTCGCCCGGCCGCTGTCGCGTCGTCGTCTGCTTCAGGGCGGCCTGGTCTGCAGCGCGGCCCTCGCGCTACCCACCCTCGCCCGCGCCGCCGAACCCCTGAGCCAACGCTATCCCGATCCGCTGATCGAGATCCTCGACGACCGCTTCCTGGAATTGCGCCTGTTCAACGCCAGCGTCGAGCGCCTGGCCACCGGTCTGCGCTGGGCCGAAGGGCCGGTCTGGATCGGCGACGGCAACTACCTGCTGATGAGCGACATCCCCAATAACCGCATCGTGCGCTGGGATGAAGTCAGCGGCCGGCTGGACACCTATCGCGCCCAGTCGAATTTCTCCAACGGCCTGACCCGCGACCGCCAGGGTCGACTGATCGCCTGCGAAGGCTCCACCACCCACGGTCTCGGTCGGCGGGTCACCCGCACCGAGCACGACGGGCGCCTCACGGTGCTGGCCGATAACTTCGAAGGCAAGCCGTTCAATTCGCCCAATGACGTGGTGGTCAAGCGCGACGGCTCCATCTGGTTCAGCGATCCGCCGTTCCAGGCCAACAGCGACTACGAGGGCCACAGGGTCAAGACCGAGCAGCCCGATGCGGTCTATCGCATCGACGGCGAAAGCCTGGCGGTGACGCGGGTCATTGGCGATCTTAACGGCCCCAATGGCCTGGCCTTCTCACCGGACGAGAAACTGCTCTATGTGGTCGAGGGCCGCGCCAAGCCCAATCGCCTGGTGTGGGCCTATACCGTCAAGGACGACGGTAGCCTGGGCGAACGCCGCAAGCATATCGAGGCGCTGGAGTATGGCGCCCTGGATGGCATCAAGTGCGACGTGGCGGGCAATCTCTGGTGCGGCTGGGGCAGCAGTGGCGCCCCAGCGGCCAAGCCCGAGGTGCTCGATGGCGTGCGGGTGTTCGATCCCAGCGGCAAGGCGCTGGGGCATATCCACCTGCCGGAGCGCTGCCCCAACCTGTGCTTTGGCGGACCTGAGGGTAATCGGCTGTTCATGGCCGGCTCCCACTCGCTGTATAGCCTCTACGTCAATATCCGCGGTGCCGGGCTCTAGCCGCTAGCGGGACTCGGGCGGCGACTGCTCGACCAGGGTGGTCAGGGAGTCGAGCACGCTGTCCAGGGCATAGGCCGCTTCGAAGCGCGCCAGATTCTGGGTGAGGTCGGCCAGGCTGGTGGTGATCCCCAGCCAGTTGCCCAGGCCGATCTGGCGCGCCGCTTCCGGCAGCGAGCAGCCGCTGTCGCGGCGTTCCAGCCAGGCCAGCACCAGTTCGGGCGGGGTATCGGCCTCGAGGCCCAGGGTGCGCAGCAGGCGCAGCGCCTTGGCCTGTTCGCGGGGCGGCAGCCGATGGCGGGCCGAGGGGGTGGGCTGGTCGACGACGAGCGTCAACCGGGAGCCGGGGATATCGGTCATCTGGACCTCTAGGGACTACACCAGAACCGTACGGCACGAGGCCGCTTCATCTCCCCATGGTAGGGCAATAGTCTGGCCAATTGCCATAGTTAACCCCGACCCTCATCGCCCGGAAAACGCCGTTCGGCCCCCTGCCCCGCTCAGCGGGCGGCGCGGCCCCGGCAGCGCTGCCAGCGCTCTTCCACTCGCTGGGCGAACCAGGCGGTGGTCAGGGTGCGGGTGATCTTGGGGCTTTCCAGGGTGATGCCCGGCAGCATGGCGCGCGGCAGGCTGCGTCCGGTCTTGCGCTCGGCCAGCGCATAGACCTTGGCATAGAGATCGGTCTTGGCGAAGTCTTCGGACTCCCCCGCCTCCAGGTCATGGCGGATGGCGATGTCGCTCATGCCCAGGGCCGGCGCCAGGCGATTCACCGCCCGCTCGGTCTCGCCCTGGGTGCGCGAGCCAGGCACCACCAGATCGCCGTCCAGCGCCAGCTTCATCCCGGTAGCCCGGCTCACCGCGCTCTGGAAGGCGGCATTGCGACTGGCGTACCAGCCGGCGTTGAAATCGGCGAAGCGATACAGCGGCGTGGAATAGTCCGCCGGATAGCCGAGCAGGTGCGCGGTGCCGAAATAGAGACCGCCCCGGCGGCTGAACACCTCGTGGCGGATGGACCCGTCGCGGTCATAGGGATAGCCGCGGGCATGGGCCTCGGCGAAGTCGATGCTGACCTGCATGGGGCCGCCGGTGCGTACCGGATTGAAGCGCCCGAACAGCTGGCCGCCCAGGGGCACCATGGCGATGAAGTCTTCGAAGATCAGACTCAGCTCGCGCTCGGTACGGGCACTGTCCAGGCGCTGGGCGTAGGTCTTGCCGGTCGGTGAGTCGAGGTTGAGCGCGGTGCGCACCAGCAGCTGGGGCACATAGGCCCGCGCCGCGCGTCTGTCGATCTCCTCCCGGGCGATGCGTCCCAGCCCCGGCACCGGCGGATCGACCTGGTAGGTGGACTCCTGCTCCGCCACGGCCAGCACGGCGCAGAGGTTATCCGTCGAGGGCTCGAGGCCCTGGGCGCTGAAAGCGGTCTGGATGTCACTGGCCCAGCCCTGCCGGTCCGCCAACTTGGCGGGTAGCAGGCGCAGGAGCTCAGCACGCACCTCGGCTGGCGAGCGGGTGGGCCCCTGGGAGGTGGGCGTCAGGCTGCAACCGGCCAGGACCAGCGCAGCGGCGAGGGCGGTCCAGCCGCGTAGTCGCGACAGCCTGGGCAAAACGGGAACGGACAGGGCGACAGCAGCGGACACGGCGACTCCAGAGGATTCCTTTGGCCGCTTTGACCACATCCCTGGGCAAACGGCTGCCCTGAACCATCAATAACTTCTAGCTATATCGATGTAACCTTTTCATTCAACCAGAGCAGGGTAGTCGCTGGGATTCCCCGACAAGTCCTACTAAAATTGTCGGACTTTAGTTCGAATATACCGGAACCCTAATGCAGCAGACTTCCACGCTCTCCTCTCCTCAGCTGCCCTGGGCGGCGCTCTGGGCCACCGGCCTGCTGGCCGTGGGCATGGTCTTTCTCAGCCAGGCCGTGGGTAGCCGCCAGGCGCTCCTGCTGCTGCTTGGCGGCGCCCTGGGCCTGACCCTCTATCACGCCGCCTTTGGCTTCACCTCGGCCTGGCGAGTGTTCATCCTCGACCGTCGCGGCGCCGGCCTGCGGGCGCAGATGGTGATGCTGGCCCTGGCGGTGCTGCTGTTCTTTCCCGTCCTCGGTGCCGGCAGCCTGTTCGGTGAGGCGGTCCGTGGCAACGTCTCGCCGCTGTCCACCTCGGTGGTGATCGGCGCCTTCCTGTTCGGCATCGGCATGCAACTGGGCGGTGGCTGCGCCTCCGGCACCCTGTTCACCGCCGGTGGCGGCAATGCGCGGATGCTGGTAACCCTGCTGTTCTTCGTCATCGGTTCGCTGATCGCTACCCAGCACCTGGGCTGGTGGTTCGCCCTGCCCAGCCTGCCACCCACCTCCCTGGTGACCCGCCTGGGCGTGCTACCCGGCATCCTGGTCAGCCTGGCGCTGTTCGCCCTGATCGCCGCGGCCACGGTGGTGCTGGAGCGCCGTCGCCATGGCAGCCTGGAAGTCACGGTACCCGGTGAACACCAGGGTGCGACGCGCCTACTACGCGGCAACTGGCCGCTGGTCTGGGGCGCCATCGCCCTGGCCGTGCTCAACTTCGTCACCCTGGCCCTGGCCGGCCGCCCCTGGGGCGTCACCTCGGCCTTCGCCCTCTGGGGTGCCAAGGGTGCCGGCCTGCTCGGGCTGGACGTCTCCGGCTGGGCCTTCTGGCAGCAACCGGCCAATGCCCGGGCCCTGGCGGAGCCCTTCTGGTTCGACGTCACCAGCGTGATGAACCTCGGCATCATGCTGGGCGCCCTGGCCGCGGCGGGCCTCGCCGGGCGCTTCGCCCCGAGCCTGCGCATCCCCGCGCGGTCGCTGGTGGCGGCGGTGCTCGGCGGCCTGCTGCTGGGCTACGGTGCACGGCTGGCCTATGGCTGCAACATCGGCGCCTACTTCAGCGGCATCGCCTCGGGCAGCCTGCATGGCTGGCTATGGCTGGTGGCGGCCTTTTTCGGCAACAGCCTGGGCGTGCGCCTGCGCCCCTTCTTCTTCCCTGGCGAGCGTCGGGTGGAGCGCCTGACCGGCTGCTAGACCGGTAAGACCTGGCGACCGGGCGGCAGCGCCCCCGGTCGCTCCGGCAGACTCACCACCCCATACTGGGGCGCGCCGTGGTAGGTCTTCAACGCCTGCATGACGAAGAGCAGGGCCGCGGTGCCCTGGTATTCGAACAGGCCCTGCAGCGGCCAGATGGTCATGAAGGCGAGAAACACCGCCAGGGTGAATTCCAGGTCACGGCTCAGTTTGCGCGCCACCAGGTAGTGGATCGCCAGGCCGATGGGAATGACCAGGATGGACAGGAAGCCGAAGCGGAACACGGTGCCGAAGATGCCGACGTCGGAGAGGAAGAAGTAGTCGCCGAAGATCGGCTTGAAGCCGTCGTTCCACATCAGGCTCAGGCTGCCGCTGGGCAGGCCGTTGTACAGCTGCAGGTGGTTGATGATCTGGGAAATGGTGTTTTCCCGGACGTTGTCGGTGGGGCCTTCCTGCACCGAGCGCGCATAGAAGTCCAGGTTGAAGCCGAGGGTTTCCAGCAGGTGCGGATAGAGGATCAGCGGCGCGATGATGATGGCGCCGAACAGTGCCGGCCCCACCAGGCGTGCACGCAGGGCGAGGATGGTGAACACCAGGCAGACCACGATCAGCTGGCGGGTCTGTAGCACCACCACGATGGTCGCCAGAAAGAACAGCGCCAGCAGGCCGTGACGCAGCTTGGGCCGCAACTGGCCGTCGATGAAGGAACGCCCACGACCGGCGAAGTAGATGCAAATGAAGTAGCCGAAGAAGATGGCGCCCGCGCCCGTGGACGCCCGTCCGGGGCGGCTGAGATCCTTCACCTCCTCGCGTAGATCGGGCAGCATCTTGAAGTAGGACAGCCAGCACAGCAGCGCCGAGAGCAGCCCCACCAGGATGATCAGATTCTCGAACTGGGTGGCGTTCAGCCGCTTGGCCAGGTAGAGCACCAGAAAGGCGCTGAAGCAGTAGAGCACGCGCCGCTCCTCGATGAGGCCATAGACCAGCGGCTGCCCCCAGAACAGCTGGGCGAACACCGCCGGCAGGCCGACGAACACCGCCGTGGAAAACAGGCAGAAGCCCATCAGCAGGCGATAGTCGCGCTGGGGCCGGTGCCAGGTGCTCAGGGTGAAGAGCGCGAAGAAGCCCAGGCAGATCGCCAGGTACATTTCGCCCACGTAGCGGATGCCCACCGGATTGGTCGGGCTCTGTTCGAAGACGCCGAACTGCAGGACCATCAGGCCACCCAGGGCCAGAAAACTCAGTCGATTGATCAGCGTACCCGGCATGCCCGGTTTCCTCGCAGCGTGTTCATGGATAAGGCATTCATTGCAGGCGCCAGTCACCCTCGACCTTGGCGTAGGTCAACTGGCGACCGTCCGCCAGACTCAGGCGGGCGCGGGTGTATTCGGGCAGGTCGACGCGGAAATCCCGGCCTTCCAGATAGAGTCCGCCACAGGCCCCCGGCTCGCCGTGGTAGTCCAGCGGCTGGCGCTGCAATTCATGGATGCTGCGGTGGAACAGCAGGTTGGCGTAGCCGCGCACCGACATGTCGGTGGAGATGAGGGTGCAATCCAATGCGACCTGGCCCTGCACCAGACCGACCAGCGCCTGGTTCTGCCGGTCGATGGCACTCCAACCGGCATAGCCGGCGAGATCCTGGCGATAGGTCTGGCCATTCTGCAGAGCGGCCGCCACCAGCAGCACCGCAAGCAGGGCGCGCCCCGGAGTCTTGAGGGCAACAAAGGCCAGCCCCAGCAGCAGCGCGGCCGGAAAGATGAACTTTAGGCGGTCGAAGGAAAACTGGGTGGCGTGCTGCAGCAGCAGCAGATTTTCCAGCAGCGGCACGCTGGCGGCCGCCAGCAGCAGGCCGGTGCTGCGTGGCCAGCTCAGGCTCCGGCGCTTCCAGACCAGCACCCCCAGGGCAATGGCCACGGCCGCCAGGAACAGGCCGAAGGACAGGCCATAGCCGGCAAGGAAGTCAGTCATATGAGCATTGTTCGGACTGCGGGCGAGAAAACGTCGGGCAAAGGCCTTGAGCGTCGGCAACAGGCCCGCCGCCAGGCTGTAGTGCAGCAGCACCAGCAGCCCGGCCAGCGCCGTGGCGAAGGCCAGGCGCCAGGCCAGGCGCTGGCCTTCCGGCAGCTGCCGGCGCTGCAGCCAGAACAGCGCGACCAGCCCACCGCCGAAGACATAGCCGGTCCATTCGGTCAGGGCGCCAAAGCACACCAGCCCGGCCAGCAGCCAGCCCAGCCGGCTGCGCTGGCGCGCCGGCGCCTGCAGGTAGTGGAAGAGCGTCAGCAGGCTGGCCAGCAGCAGCACCTGGTAGAAACTCTGCACCCAGTAGAGCAGGCCCTGGGACAACAGCGCCTCGCGGCTGAATATCGCGATCAGGCAGCTCAACACCGCGCCGGTGGCGGCCAGGGCGCGGGTGGCGCCGGTGGCGGCCAGGGCGCGGGTGGCGCCATGGCTGCGCAGCACCAGATAGAGCAGGCGAAACAACAGCAGCGCCGTCAGGGCGCCGAGGGCGGCGTTGAACAGCGCGAGACTGTGCAGCGAAGGCGAGAGGCCTGCGGCCTTGAGGCCGAGATAGGCCGCCAGGAAGCCGTAGCTGCTGAAGCTGGTGTAGACGTAGTCGCCGCTATGGGTAGGGATGGTCGCGCCCCAGGACACCTGCCGGTCGTGACTGCCGCCCAGGGTCACCGTGGGCAACCACCAGTGCCGGGCCACGCCGGATTCGTCCAGGGCATTGAGGCTGAGCAGGACGTGGTAGCTGGCTTCGAGATTCTGCGCCCCGGTGCCGTCACGGAAATCCGGCAGGCGCCACAGCAGGGCCAGCAGCAACAGCAGGCCGACCGCCAGACCGCCCAGCCAGAACGGCCACCGTCCCACCCCGACTCCGGGATGGGTAACGTCAGATACCACGCTCATTGTCCTGTCTCCTGACAGCCATGCAGTCGAGAACGCCGTCCAGGGCAGTGAAGAACCAGGCGTCCTCTTCCGCAGGCCTGGTACAACCGGTGCAAGACCGCCCACGCAGACCAAGGAGGCCGCGCGGGCGGGTAACCGGGCTTCAACCGCTGACTACATTCAAGAAGCCGTCAGGAACACGGCGTCGCAAGGGGCGACGCCGCTCAACACGAAGACTGGCTCGACGACCCCGCGTGGGGACGACGAACAGGGCCTGCCACGGTGCGTCGTCGGCAGGCATGACAGGTCGCAAAGAAGACTGCCTTAGCACCTTGACGCTGCCAAGCCGGCATCCGTCGCGTTCTGCACGGGGTGTCACATTTTTGGCTTTTGCTTTCGCTTAGAGTCGACGCAGCACTCCAGCCGACAAGGCGCGGATCCCCGATCCAGCGCCTGGCGTTTCCAGCTGTGCCCAGCCTGGTGTGAAGATCCTGACCCCGGTTCGCCGATCGCTGTCTTTCTGGACAGGCATCGGCCGCGACGGCTGTCCTCTTCCGTACCTGCCCAAGGCCCGCTCCTGCATGGACCAGTCGCATCAGTCTCCACCCGCCGCCGCCCAGGCCGCGGACATCGGTTTCGCCCGCTATTGCGCCGCCCTTTGGCGCCATCGCCGCAGCCTGCTGGCTTGCGTGGCCCTCTGCACCCTGCTCGGTGTGGCCTATACCCAACTCGCCGCGCCGCGTTACCAGGCGGTGGCGACCGTGCAGATCGAATACCAGCGCGGCATCGTGCGCCTGGACGAGTCCGACAATGGCCGCCCCCTGCCGCCGCCGGAAGCCATCACCGAGATGCAGCTGCTCACCTCGCGGCGGGTGGTCGGCGAGGTGGTGGACGTCGAGGGCCTGGACCTGAGCGTCACCCCGCGGCGCCTGCCGCTGCTGGGCGACTGGCTGGCTCGCCGCCACGAAAGGACCAGCGACGCGGTGGCCCCGCCGCGCTTCGGTCTCGCCCGGTTCGGCTGGGGCGGTGAGCAGTTGGCCATCGCCAGCCTGAACGTACCCGCTGCCCTCTATGGCCAGCCGCTGACCCTCACCGCCGAAGCCCCGGATCGCTTCCTGCTGAGCGATGCCCAGGGCAAACGCCTGCTGGAGGGCCGCCTGGGCCAGCCGGCCAGCGCCGGCGAGCTACAGCTGGACATCACCCAGCTGCACGCCTATCCGGGCACCGAATTCATCCTGGTCAAGCAGCGCCGTGGGGTCGCCATTCAGGCGCTGCAGGAGCGCCTCATGGTCAGCGAACGCGGCAAGCGCTCGGGGATCCTCTCGATCAAGCTGCAGGGTACTGATGCGCAGCAGGCGCAACGTATCCTGCGCGGCATCACCGAGGCCTATGTGCGCCAGGACGTGACCCGTAATGCCGACGAGTCGACCCAGCAACTGGCCTTCCTGCGCCAGGAGCTGCCACGGGTGAACCAGCGCCTGAGTGCCGGTCGCCAGGCCCTGGACGGCTACCAGCGGCAACGGGGCTCCATCGCCATCGGCGCGGAGGGGCGCAGCCTGCTGCGTCAGGCGGTGGAGCTCGACGGTCAGCTGTCGGCCCTGGAGATGGAGCGCCTCGGATTGGCGCTGCGCTTCACCACTACTCATCCGCTGTACCAGACCCTGCTGGCGCGCCGCCAGGTGTTGAATCGCGAGCGCCAGGTCCTGCAGCGGCGCCTGGGCCAGCTGCCGCAGACCCAGCAGGAGGTGCTGCGCCTGCAGCGCGAAGTGGAGGCGGCGGACAAGGTCTATGCACTGATCAGCAAGCGCATCCAAGAGTTGTCGGTGGTGCGGGCGGGCACGGTGAGCGACGTGCGCATCATCGACAGCGCCTACACCCAGATTGCGCCGGTCTACCCGAAGAAGCCCTTGCTGATCCTTAGCGCCCTGCTGTTCGGCTGCCTGGCCGGCGCCGCCTGGGTATACCTGCGCGCCAGCCTGGAGCGCGGTATCGAGGACGCCGAGGGCCTGGAGAATCTGGGCCTGCCGGTGCTGGCGCAACTGCCCCTGGCGCCAGGCCGCCAGCTCGGCGGACCGTTGCAGACGCCGCTCGACAGCGGCTACCAGGAAGCCCTGCGGATCCTGCGCACCAGCCTGGCCTTCGCTCGCACCGAGGCACGCAACGACCTGCTGCTGATCACCAGTGCCAGTCCCGCCGCCGGCAAATCGTCGGTGGCCGTGCAACTGGCCCGGGTGCTGGCCGAAGGTGGAACGCGAGTGCTGCTGGTGGATGCCGACCTGCGCCGTGGGCGCCTGCACCGCCGTCTGCAGCTGGCTCGCCGCCCGGGCCTCGCCGAGGTGCTGGCCGGCTTGGCGACCCCCGAGCAGGCGATTCAGCCCACGGCGATACCTGGCCTGGATTGCCTGGTGGGCGGCATCCGCCCGCCGAACCCGGCCGAGTTGCTGATGAGCGCACGCTGCACCGAGCTGCTGCGCGGCCTGCAGCAGGACTACGAGCTGATCATCCTCGACACCCCGCCGGTGCTGGCGGTGACCGACGCCGTGCTGCTGGCCGCCCAGGCCGGCACCTGCCTTCTGGTGTCACGCCACGGCTGCAACACTGCCAAGGAGATCGAGGCGACCCAGCGCCAGTTCGCCCACAGCGGTCTGGCGTTGCAGGGCGCGGTGCTCAATGCCGTCCCGCCACCGCCGTTCACGCGCGCAGCTCTGGGCGTGCTGACCGGCTGACCCACCCCCTGGCCAGGCCCAGCGCGATGCTGGCGCCTGGCCACCTCCTGTCATCAAAGCTCAACACGGAGCCCCTAGGCTGCATCGACCTCCCGAGAACGGATTCGTATCGATGTCGTCCGCTCCCCTGCCCTCCGCGCGCTCCGCCACCCGCCCCGGCCAACGCTGCGCCCTCGACCTCTGCACCCAATGGCCCGCGGTCGAGGCCGAGCACACCAACGCCATGGTCATGGACCTGTTCAACGAACGCCGCGAGATCACCAGTCTCGCGGTGGTCGAGCACGACCGGCCGATCGGGCTCATCAATCGCGACATCTTCCTCTCGCAGATGAGCAAGCCGTATCACCGCGAAGTCTATGATCGCAAGAGCTGCATCGCCTTCATGGACAAGGAGCCGCTGGTGGTGGACGCCGGCCTGTCCATCGAGGAGCTGACCCGCCGGACCGTCGAGGTGGGCGAAAAGGTGCTGGCCGACGGCTTCATCGTCACCCGCGAGGGCCGCTTCGTCGGCCTCGGCCTGGGCGTGCAGCTGATGCGCATCGTCTCGGACCTGCAGGCCGAGAAGAATCGCCAGATCATGCACAGCATCGAATACGCCAGCGTCATCCAGCGGGCCATGCTGCGCAGCTCGCGCGAGGCCCTGGCGGTGATGGAGCAGGACGCCACCCTGGTCTGGGAACCGCGCGACGTGGTCGGCGGCGACTTCTATCACTTCGCCCAGCATGAGGACGGCTGGTTCGGCGCCATCGCCGACTGCACCGGCCACGGCGTGCCGGGCGCCTTCATGACCCTGATCGCCTCGGCGTCCCTGACCCAGGCCCTGCAACAGCTGGGGCCGCGCGATCCCTCGGCGCTGCTGGCGGCGATCAACGGCAGCGTCAAGGCGATGCTGGGGCAGTCCGGCGGCATCTCCGAGTCCAACGATGGCCTGGATCTGGCCTGCTTCTGGGTGGATAGCCGCAGCCATAGCCTGACCTACGCCGGCGCCCGCATGCCGCTCTACCTGCTGGCGCCCGACGCCGCCGAGGTACTGACCCTGGCGCCGCTGCGCCTGGGCATCGGCTACGCCGACAGCCCACTGGAGCAGTGCTGGCCCGCCACCACCCTGCCGTTGCAGCCGGGCAGCCTGCTGTTCGCCACCACCGATGGCCTGATCGACCAGATCGGCGGCCCGCGGCGCACCTCCTTTGGCAAGCGCCGCGCCCTGGCCCGGTTGACCGAATCGCGCACGGCGCCCACCGCCGTCTTCTGCGAGCAACTCAGCGCGGACCTCGCCCGCTGGCAAGGCGACGAACTCCGCCGCGACGACCTCACCTTCCTTTGCATTCGCGTGGCCTGACCGACATGACCGCCTCCTTTACCGCGAACGGCGCCTTTCTCGAAATCGCCCAACAACAGCACGTGATCTTCTATCACCACGGCTACTTCTCCCATGGCATCGTCGCCGCCATGGCCGAGGTGGTGAAGCTGCAACTGGAATTCGAAGGGATCAGCGGCGCCACCCGGCGCAAGCTGTTTTCCTCTTTCATCGAACTGTCACAGAACGTCCTGCACTATTCCGCCGATGCCCTGCCCCCGGACGCTCTGGCGAACGCCAAACTGGGACAGGGGTCGGTCTGTATCACCCGCCAGGACGGCAACTACCAGATGCTCTGCGCCAACCCCATCGTCAGCGACAAGGTAGAGGCCCTGCGCGAGCGGCTTGAGCCGCTGTGCAGCATGTCGCTGGAACAGATCAAGCAGGCCTATCGCGAATCCCTGCGCGCCGAGACCCCGGTCGACAGCAAGGGGGCCGGCCTCGGCTTCCTGACCATGGCGCGCGATGCCAGCGCGCCCCTGGAATTCGCCTTCCATCCCTCCACGCAGACGCCGGGCACCACCCTGTTCTGCCTGAAAGCCATCATCTGACAGGGACTCCGACCTCGTATGGACACCGTGTTCATCGCGCCCACCGCCACCTCTCCGGAGGTGGATTTCCGTTTTGCCGAGGACGAACTCTGGCTCAAGGGCGAATCCTTTCCGGAAAACGCCGCGGCCTTCTACCTGCCGGTGATCGAATCCCTTCGGGCCTATCTCGACCAGCGCCAGGGCGCCAGCATCCGGGTGCATGTCGCCCTCGCCTACTTCAACAGCTCCAGCACCAAGATGCTGTTCACCCTGTTCGACGCCCTGGACCAGGCGGCCCAGGCCGGCAATCGGGTGGAGCTGCACTGGTATTACGACGCCGAGGACGAGACCATCCAGGAATTCGGCGAAGAGCTGCGACTGGACTTCCAGGCGTTGACCTTCGTCGAGCATCCCGAGCTGCCGGCATGACCGCCAGCGTCAGGCGCTACAGCCCGGCCGACCCCGGACCCGACCTGTTCGAGCAGGAGGCCGGAGTGCTGCAGGCCGCACGCGCCCTCTATGGGGCCGACGACGCCGATGCCGAGCGCTACCGAGCCGCCCTCGGCGACCTGACGCTGCATTTCGAACGACTGATGCGCGAGACCCGCCGGCTGATCGCCCGCAGCGATCGCGCCGAACGCGAGATGAACGCCCTCAACCAGCAATTGCAGACCCTCAGCCAGCAGCTGGAGTACCGCGCCACCCACGACGCCCTCACCGGGATGCTCAATCGCGGCGCGGTGATCGACCAGGCCGGCCGGGCCCTGCGGCAACAGGGCGGCGCCATGATCGTGCTGGACATCGACCACTTCAAACGCATCAACGACGAGTTCGGCCATCCCGCCGGCGATCGGGTGATCCAGGCCATCGCCCGCTGCCTGCAGGAGCTCGTCCAGGCGCCGGCCATCGTCGGCCGGGTGGGTGGCGAGGAATTCACCGTGCTGCTGCCGACCCTGGCACGGGACGAGGCCCTGGCCATGACCGAGCGGCTGCGCCAGCGCATCGCCCAGGAGGCGACCGGCCCGGCGCCGGTGACGGCCAGCTTCGGCCTCAGTCTCAATCCACCGGGTACCGAATTCGAGCTCGCCTATGGGCTGGCCGACGCGGCGCTCTACCGGGCCAAGCGCGGCGGCCGTAATCAGGTGGTGCTGGCCGACTGACGAGCTCGGCCGTCTCGCCAGCCGTCCGGCTCCCGGACACAAAAAAGCCGTTGCGCCGAAAGGGCGCAGCGGCTTTTTCATAGCGGTCGCTTAGGACTGCTTCCAGTCCGGATAACGGCGCTGGTCGGCGGCCGGCGGGAAGTACTGGTACAACCAGGTCTCGCTCAGAGCGCGATCCTGGGTGCGGATGAAGGCGCGCATCTGCACCGGATCGGCCTTGTCGCTGGTGGGGTACCAATCGAAGATCACCCGGTAGCCGCCGATCTCGTCGATCTTGAGCACGTGGAAATCCTGCACCTTGCCGTCGGTGACGGTCACCACCGGCTCGATGCCGGTGCCTTCGGGCAGGAACGACAGGCCGCCGCCATTGAAATCGATGGCGAAGCGCCGTGCCCAGACCTTGGGCCAATGCTCACCGGGCGCCCAGCCCTCGGGGAAGCCGCCGATCCCGGAACGGGTGGCGTTGACCCGCGCCAGCGGCGTGCTCACCGGCGGCAGCGCGCTCCAGTGCAGCTTGTAGCCATAGTGCAGCGACTTGCCGGCGGTGATGGTCTCGGCCGGGGCCCAGAAGGCCACGATGTTATCCAGGGTCTCGCCGGTGGTGGGAATCTCCAGCAGCTGGATGGCGCCCTCGCCCCAGGCGGAGGTGGGCTCGACCCACAGGCTCGGCCGGCGGTCGTAGCGGACCATGACGTCCTGGTAGCTTTCGAATTCGTGGTCGGTCTGTACCAGGCCGAAGCCCTTGGGGCTGTCGTCCTTGAAGGCGTTGAACTGTAGCTTGGGCGGATTGTTCAGCGGGCGGCAGATCCACTCGCCGTTGCCCTTCCACATGGCCAGGCGGTCGGAGTCATGGATCTGCGGGTGGTAGGTGTTGCAGGTCTGGCGCTCGTGGGTGCCGCAGCCGAACATGCTGGTCATGGGCGCGATGCCCAGTTGCTTGATGTCGCGGCGGGCATTGACGTTGGCGTCCACGTCCATCACCACCCGGTCGTTCAGGCAGTCGATGTCGAAGCGATAGGCGCCGGTGGCGCTGGGCGAATCCAGCAGCGCATAGACCACGAAGCGGGTGCTGTTCTTGTTCGGGGTGACGAACCAGAACTTGGTGAAGTCGGGGAATTCCTCGGGCCGCTCGGCATAGGTGTCGATGGCCAGGCCGCGGGCCGAAAGGCCGTATTGACGGGTCTTGTCCACGGCGCGGAAGTAGCTGGCGCCGAGGAAGGAGACGATGTCGTACTGGGCCAGGTGCGGCGCCTTGAACAGCTTGAAGCCGGCAAAGCCCAAGTCGCCCTTGAGCTGGCTCTTGTCGACGCCGCTGTCGTTGTAGTTGAACAACTCGGGGCGGAAGTGGACTTCCTTGGCCTCGTTGGTCTTGGGGTCCACCGAATACATGTGCACCGGGGTCTTGAAGCCCATGCCGACGTGGAAGAACTGCACGTCCAGCTGACCCTTGAGGTCATGCCAGAGCGAATGCTGGGCATCGTAGCCGATGGCATTGAACTGCTGGGGCGTCATCTTCGCCAGGGTGTCGGGCAGTTGCTGGGCGGTGGGCTGATAGGCCTTACCAGCCAGTTCCTTGGCGTGCTGCTTGAGCCAGTCGAAATCGAAGGCCTGGCCGTCGCCATTGGCCGGATTGGCGAAGGCCTGAAGGGCGAACAGCCCGGTGGAGGGAATGCCGGTGTAGGCCGCCAGGGCCAGGGACGCTTTGAGCAGGTGTCGACGCTGCATGGATCAACCTTGGTCACAAAGGATGAAAAGATTCGGCCCAGCCGAACCGCCAGAGAGAAAAAGAATGCACGATACCCGGATAGGTTCGCCATCGCACCGGTGAACTGCCGCCTAGCGCACGCTCTGGCCTGCCAGAGCGGTTACCAAAGCTTTCCGGATCACACTTCGGGTTGCCGGACGCGGTGGAATGGGCATCATCGACATTCCTCCCGCGCCCCTGGAGACCGCTCATGGTCAATGCCGCCGTCACCTTCGGGCAACCCAGCCCCATCCTGCGCAGCTTCGATGACGAAAAGGCGCGTGAATTCTACTGCCACTTCCTGGGCTTCCGCCTGGTCTGGGAGCATCGCTTCGAGCCGGGATTGCCGCTCTATGCCGAAGTCGAGCGCGCCGGCCTACGCCTGCACCTATCCGGCCACCATGGCGACGCCTGTCCGGGCTCGACGGTCTTCGTCCGCATGACCGGCATCCGCGCCTTCCAGGCCGAGTTGCTGGCCAAGGACTACGGATTCGCCCGGCCAGACATCCAGGAATTGCCCTGGGGCCTGGTGATGGAGATCGCCGATCCCTTTGGTAATCGATTGAGGTTTTGCGAGGAGACGCCGGAGGCCTAAGCAACGGCTGTACGGTGATCGCGGCCATGGGCCGCTCCTACAGGCTCGATGATGGAGATGACCGCCTGCGCGGATGGCTCCCTCTCCCCTCGGGAGAGGGTTGGGGTGAGGGCGCCCTCGCCACGAAGTCCCCAGTGGAAAAGGCTGCGCCGTTTTCCACGCTACGGCTCTACAACTGGTGCACCCCAATAACGGCTAAGGCAGTTGCTCCTACAGGCTCGATGTAATCGTAGGAGCGCCCATGGCCGCGATCAACAAAACACCGGAGTGCCATAGGATCAGTTGCATCGGCGGGCGGCCATGACCTCGGTAGCCTTCAAGCGGGCGCAGGTTCGCCCGTGGGCACCACCCCCTCCTCTACCTGCCACCAGGTCGGCAGCAGTGCCCTGACCTCGGGTTGGGTGAATCTATCGTCGATGAGGTAGAGGCAGCCGCGGTCCTGCACGGTGCGGATCACTCGGCCGGCGGCCTGGATGACCTTTTGCAGGCCCGGATAGAGGTAGGCGTAGCGATAGCCGTCGCCGAAGCGCCGTTGCAGGCGCTGGCGCAGCTGTTCGTTGACCGGATTGAGCTGGGGCAGGCCCAGGGTGGCGACGAAGGCGCCGATCAGGCGGTCGCCGGGCAGGTCGATGCCCTCGCCAAAGCTGCCACCGAGCACGGCGAAACCGATACCACGGCCATCGGCCTGGAAGCGGTCGAGAAAGGCCTGGCGCGCGGCTTCGTCCATGCCGCGGGACTGACGCCACTGGGGCACGTCGGGCGCCAGCTCGGCGAGGGCCTCGGCGACCTGATCGAGGTAGTCGAAGCTGCTGAAGAAGGCCAGGTAGTTGCCCGGTCGCTGGCGATAACGGCTGGCGATCAGGGCGGCGATGGGCGCGCGGGAGGCGGCGCGATCGGCGTAGCGGGTGGAAAGCCGTACCAGGCGCACCTCGAGCTGCTCGGCGGCGAAGGGCGAGGCCACGTCCACCCAGGCGCTGCCGACCGGCACCCCGAGCAGGTCGCGGTGGAAGTGCTGGGGGATCAGGGTGGCCGAGAACAGGGTGCAGCTGTGGGCCGCCGCCAGCCGCGGACCGACGAAGGGTGCCGGCACCAGGTTGCGCAGGTTGAGTTGCGACTGGGCCTTGCCGCGGCCCTTGAGCAGGGTGACGTCGAACAGCGAGTGATCGCCAAAGGTCTCGCCCAAGCGCATGAACTGCAGCAGGTCGAAGAACAGCGTCTGCAGCTCCGGTGCCGGTGGCTGTCCGGGTTCGCCGAAATGCTCGGTGAGCAGACCCACCACCCGTTGCAGGGCGGTGAGGAAGGCCGCGGGCAATTCCGGCTGCACCTGGTAGTCGACCTGCTGTTCCTTGTGCAGGCGATTCCATTCGCGATTGAGCGTCTGCAGGCCCTTGGCGATGGCCGGCGGCGCCACCGCCTTGCCCGCCGCCAGGCGGCGCTGGTCGAGGCTGGCGCTGTACATGCCGCGGGCGCGGTCGAGCAGGTTGTGGGCCTCGTCCACCAGCACCCCGACCCGCCACTCCTGGGTCTGGGCCAGGGCATGGAGCATGGCGCTGCCGTCGAAATAGTAGTTGTAGTCGCCCACCACCACGTCGCTCCAGCGCGCCAGTTCCTGGGCCAGGTAGTAGGGGCAGACCTCATGGGCCAGGGCCGTCTCCCGCACCCGCGCCCGGGTCAGCTGCGTGGGTTCGGCCAGGGCCGCGGCGCGGGCCGCCGGCAGCCGGTCATAGAAGCCGCGGGCCAGCGGGCAGGACTCGCCATGGCAGGCCAGCTCCGGGTGCTCGCAGGCCTTGTCCCGCGCCACCAGTTCCAGCACCCGCACCGGCGCGGCCAGGGATTCCAGGCCATGCAGGGCCAGGGCGCGACCAGGGGTCTTGGCGGCGAGAAAGAACAGCCGGTCCAGGTGCTGCCGCGGCATGGCCTTGAGCAGCGGGAACAGAGTGCCCACCGTCTTGCCGATGCCAGTGGGCGCCTGGGCCAGCAGGCAACAGCCGACGCTGGCGGCCTTGTAGACGGCTTCCGCCAGGGGCCGTTGGCCGTGGCGAAAGTCGGGATGGGGAAAGGCCAGGGTCGCCAACGCCTCATCCCGCGCGGCGCGATGAGCCAGCTCCTGGCGCGCCCAGGCGAGAAAGCGCGAGCACTGCAAGGCGAAGTGCTCGGCCAGATCGGCCGCCGTCCAGGCTTCGGTGAAGACGGTCTCGGCGCCCGTGCCGATATCGAAATAGACCAGCGCCAGGGTCAGCTCCGCCAGCGCGCGGCTCTGGCACAGCAGATGCCCATAGACCTTGGCCTGGGCCCAGTGCAGGTGACGGTGGTTGCCCGGCTGGCGCTCCAGGCTGCCCCTGTGGGTCTTGATCTCTTCCAGGCGATTGGCGGCGGCGTCGAAGCCATCGGCGCGACCACGCACCTGCAGGTCCTCGAAGTCGCCCTGCAGGCTGACCTCGCGCTCATAGCCGGGACCGCGCCGCGCCGCCACCCGCTGGTGGCCTTCGATACCTTCCAGGGCGGTGGGCGACGGGGTGAACCTGAGGTCCAGGTCGCCGGCCTTGGCGGTGAATTCGCAGAGGGCGCGAACGGCGATGCGATAGCTCATGCGGAGGTCGCGGCCACCTGCCACTGCACGTGGCAGACGCTGACCGGGATGTCATGGGCGGCGAAGAAGTCCAGCCAGCGGCGCTGGTTGTCCTGCAGGCGGTCGCCCGGGCCCTTGACCTCGATCATCCGGTAGCGGCCTTCCGCCGGCCAGAACTGGATCAGGTCGGGCAAGCCGGTACGGTTGTTGTCCGGATCCTCCAGCAGTCGCTCGAAGCACAGCCGCAGGTGCCGCGCTGGCAGGCAGGCCAGGGCCTGGTCGAGCAAGTCGCTGCTGAGGATGCCCCAGGCGACGAAGGGCGAGGCCAGACCGCGCTTGGCGGCGAAACGCTCGCGGATCACCGCCGCATGGGAGCCGTCGTCTAGCCGCGCCAAACAGGCGGCGAAGGCCTCGGCCCGGCGTTCGCGAAAGCCCGGCAGGCGCAGGTCGGCCGGTTCGCGCTGATAGGGGTGGAAGAAGGCGCCGGGGATGGCGAGGAAGATGGCGTCCCAGCACAGCAGGCCGAACAGGCTGGTGAGCAGGGTGTTTTCCACATAGTGCACCGGCGCCTCGTCGCGGCCCAGGTGCTCGCGCACCAGCCACTCGACCCGGCGCAGGCCGTCGTTGACTAGCTCGAAGTCGAGCCGCTCCACCGGGCTGGCGGGGCGGCGCTTGTTGGGTGGGCCACCCTGCTTGCGCACCAGCCGCGGCAGGATGCGCGCCACCTGCTGGCGCTCGGCGTCATGGGCCGGCGCGGCGACGATGGCTTCCGCCAGCGCCTGGGCGGCGGGCCAGTCCTCCAGGCGTTCGAGCATGCGCAGGGCGCGGATACGCGACTCGGGATGCGCCGAGGCGGCATAGAGCGCCTGCGCCTGGGCCAGTTCACCGAGGCGTTCGTGGTGCTGCGCCAGTTCGTGGAGCAGCTTGCCCCGACGCAATTCCAGCCAGGTGTTGGCAAAGCGCTCGGCGGGCAGCAGTGGCAGCAGCTCGGCGGCCGGTAGCCCATCGCGCAGCGCCTGGCGACAACGCTGGATGTGGAGGTAGGCGTCCACCTCATGGCGCTGGCCAAAGGCGCGGGATTCGGCGCTGAAGGCCACCGTCTCGTACTGGAAGATGCCCAGGTCGGCCAGCACGAAGTCGGTCCAGTCCTGGTGCAGGTTGCCAAAGAACAGCAGGCGCAGGCGGTCGCAGAGGTCCATCAGCGTCAGGCGCCAGACGCCCTCCTCCACCAGCTCCGGCACGGTGCCGGCCCAGCCGCTGAAGGCCAGGGGCGTGGCCTGTTCGGCTTCCAGGCGGGCCAGCCAGTCTTCCTTGCGGCCGGCCTTGGGCAGGCGGGCGCCGAAACAGCCGAGCAGTTCTTCCTTGCGCAGCAGGGCGAAGAGTTCGATCAGGTGCAATTCGGGATCGGAAAGCAGCCAGCCAAGCTCCACCAGCGGCAAGGCGGCGGCACGCGGGCAGCCAATCTCGCCGTAGACCAGCTTGCTGGCGCGGAACACCTCGCCCTTGCGCATCACCAGGCGCACCAGCAATGCCCGCGAGGGCTGTGGCAAGTCGGCGAAGGCCGCGATGAAACCCTGCTCGTGGTCGTCGAGCAGATCGGGATAGCGCAGGGCGACCCAGTCCAGTACCCGCTGGAAGTTGTGCAGATAGTAGAGGGGATCTTCGAGCGGAGCGTTCATGACGACACGGGCAATAGGCAAGCGGCTGGCTATTTATCCAGCCCCGACCGGAGCGGGCAACCCTCAAGCGATGCGCGGTCGTTCGCCCGGGCGTTCGTGCGATTTCCAGGTTGAAGAACCCGACCAGTAGTCATACGATGACTGACAAAGACCGCCTTCATAATTACAAGTCCAGGAGTCTGAGCGTGAAGATCAAACGCATCAAAGTCACCCCCATCGCGTTTCGCGATGCCCCGCTGCTCAACGCCAGCGGCATCCACGAACCCTATGCGCTGAGATCCATCATCGAGGTGGAAGGCGACAATGGCCACATCGGCCTCGGCGAAAGCTATGGCGACGCCCCGGTGCTGGCAGTGCTCAAGGCCATGGAAGGCAGCCTGGTCGGCCTTTCCGCCTGGGACCTCAATGGCCTGCGCGCGCGGGTGGTGGAAACCGTCGCCAGTCTCGCCGGCGGCGTGGTGGCCGGTGCCGAACTGGCGCCCGGCTCCCATCCGAGCAAGCAGGTGGCCAATGCCTATTCCGCCTTCGAAGTGGCTTTCCTCGATCTGCAGGCGCGCTCCCTGGGCATTCCGCTGGTGGAGCTGCTCGGCGGCGCGGTGCGCCGCGAAGTCCCCTTCAGCGCCTACCTGTTCCTCAAGTACGCCGAGCACATCGACGCGACCTACAAGCCCGATCGCTGGGGCGAGGCCATCAGCCCCGAGCAGGTGGTGGCCCAGGCCGCGCGGATGATCGAGGAGAACGGCTTCCAGAGCATCAAGCTCAAGGCCGGCACCCTGCTTGGCCCGGATCACGAAGCGGCCTGCATCAAGGCGCTGCGCCAGGCCTTTCCCGAGGCACCGCTGCGCATCGACCCCAACGGCAACTGGTCGCTGGAAACCTCCCTGCGCATCGCCGAGGTCCTGGCGGGCGACCTCCAGTACTACGAGGACCCGACCCCGGGCCTGGACGGCATGGCCGAACTGCATCGGCGCACCGGCATACCCCTGGCCACCAACATGGTGGTCACCGATTTCGACGAATTCCGCCGCAGCGTGGCCCAGAACAGCGTGCAGATCGTGCTCGCCGACCACCACTACTGGGGCGGCCTCCGGGACACCCAGATCCTCGCGCGGCTGTGCGGCACCTTTGGCCTGGGCGTCTCCATGCACTCCAACTCGCACCTGGGCATCAGCCTCATGGCCATGACCCACGTGGCCGCCGCGGTGCCCAACCTGGCCTATGCCTGCGACACCCACTATCCCTGGCAGGAAGAGGACGAAGAGGTCATTCGGGGCGGCAAGCTGCCGATCCGCAATGGCTGCGTGGCGATCACCGATGCGCCCGGCCTGGGCGTGGAGCTGGACCAGGACCAGCTCGCCAAGCTGCACGAGCAGTTCCTCGCCATCGACATCCGCAGCCGCGACGACGTGCGCCAGATGCGCAAGTACCAGCCGGACTGGGAAACCCGCAAGCCGCGTTTCTAGATCTTCGCCCCCCTCTCCCAGGCCCCTGACGACCGGCTCGCCCGCCGGCCGTCAACGGCTCCGCTTCCCGGCGTCGCGGCTGTACAATCCCCTCGGCACAAGGGTGCCCAAGAACAACGAGAAAGTACGCACAGGGAATTGGGGGACGATGTTGAACGCACCACGCCTCACCGCACTCATGCTCGGCCTGGGACTGGCGGTCAGCGCCACCCTCGCCCCGGCGCAGGACAGGGATCAGGCACGCGCCTACGTCGACGCCCTGCTGGCGAAGATGACCCTGGAGGAAAAGATCGGCCAGCTCAATCTGGTGAGCGTCGGGCCGGACTATCCCAAGGAAGCCATCATGGCGGACATCCGCGCCGGCAAGGTGGGCGCCATGTTCAACACCGTGACCCGCCCCGACATCCGCCAGATGCAGGACCAGGTCGCCCAAAGCCGGCTGAAGATCCCGCTGTTCTATGCCTATGACGTCATCCACGGCATGCGCACCATCTTCCCTATCAACCTGGGCCTGGCCAGCACCTGGAATCTCGACGCCATCGCCACCAGCGCGCACATCTCCGCCATCGAGGCGGCCGCCGATGGCCTCGACCTGACCTTCTCCCCCACCGTCGACGTCACCCGCGAGCCGCGCTGGGGCCGTGCCTCGGAAACCTTCGGCGAAGACACCTGGCTGACCTCGCGCATCGGCGCCACCCTAGTGCACGCCTACCAAGGCGACGACCTGCGCGCCCCCGACAGCCTCATGGCCAGCATCAAGCACTTCGGCGGCTACGGCGCGGTGGAAGCCGGGCGCGACTACAGCAACGTCGACATGAGTCCGCAACGGCTGATGCAGGACTACCTGCCGCCCTATCGCGCCGCCGCCGAGGCCGGTGCCGGCGCGGTGATGGTGGCCCTGAACAGCATCAATGGCGTTCCCGCCACGGCCAATCGCTGGCTGCTGCAGGACCTGCTGCGCAAGGACTGGAATTACCAGGGCCTATTGATCAGCGACCACGGCGCCATCAACGAACTGGTGCTGCACGGGGTGGCCAAGGACACTCGCGACGCCGCCGAGCAGGCGCTCAAGGCCGGCGTCGAGCTGAACATGCACGACGACGTCTATGGCAAGCAGCTGCCCGCCCTGCTGGCGGCCGGCAAGGTGACCCAGGCTGAGATCGACCAGGCCGTGCGCGACATGCTGCTGACCAAGTACCGCCTGGGCCTGTTCGACGATCCCTACCGTCGCCTGCAGGGCCAGGACCCGGTCGACACCAACGCCGAATCGCGCCTGCACCGCGCCGAGGCGCGCCAGGTGGCGCGCGAGAGCCTGGTGCTGCTGAAGAACGAAAAGGCCGTCCTGCCGCTGCGCAAGGGCGCCACCCTGGCCGTGGTCGGTCCGCTGGCCGACAGCCCGCGCGATGTCATGGGCAACTGGTCCGCCGCTGGTGTGGCCGCCCAGGCAGTCTCCATCCGCCGTGGGCTGGAAAACGCCGTGGCCGGCCAGGGCAAGGTGCTCTATGCCAAGGGCGCCAACCTGCTGGACGACCGCGATGTGCTGGCCTACCTCAACTCCTATGAACCCGCGGTCGCGGTGGATCCGCGCAGTGCCGGCGAGATGATCGCCGAAGCCGTGGCCGCGGCACGCCAGGCCGAGGTGGTGGTGGCCGTGGTCGGTGAGTCCCAGGGCATGGCCCACGAGGCCTCCAGCCGCGCCCGCATCAGCGTGCCCGACACCCAGCGTGAGCTGATCAAGGCGCTCAAGGCCACCGGCAAGCCGCTGGTGCTGGTGCTGATGAACGGCCGCCCGCTGGCGCTGGAATGGGAACAGGAGCAGGCCAACGCCCTGCTGGAAGCCTGGTTCCCCGGCACCGAGGGCGGCAACGCCGTGGCCGATGTGCTGTTCGGCGACCACAACCCGTCCGGCAAGCTGACCATGACCTTTCCCCGCGAAGTGGGCCAGGTGCCGCTGTACTACAACCACCTGAGCAGCGGCCGGCCCTTCGACGCGGCCAAGCCGAACAAGTACACCTCGCGCTACTTCGACATCGTCAACGGTCCGCTCTACCCCTTCGGCTACGGCCTGAGCTACACCAGCTTCGACGTCTCGGCGCCGCAGCTGTCCAGCGCCACCCTGAAGCAGGGCGACACCCTGACCGCCAGGGTCACGGTCAAGAACACCGGCGACCGCGTCGGCGCCACCGTGGTGCAGCTCTATCTGCACGACGTGACCGCCTCCCTGGCGCGACCGGTCAAGGAGCTCAAGGGCTTCCAGAAGGTGATGCTGCAACCGGGCGAGAGCCGCGAGCTGGACTTCCCCATCACCGAGGCGGACCTGCGCTTCTACAACAATGACCTCAAGCTGGTCTCGGAACCGGGCGAATTCAAGGTGATGGTCGGCCTGGATTCGGAACGGGTGCGTGAGGGGAGTTTCACGCTGCTGTAAGGACCGCTTTCCTCCCTCTCCCCCTGGAGAGGGTTGGGGTGAGGGCGAGCGCCTTGAATCTAGCCTGTTGGGCTTCGCTAACGCTCAGCCCAACCGGGCACGAAGCCAAGGCTGCGAGGTGTCGGGCTTGGCTACGCTCGACCCCAGCTACGAAGCGCTATCTACACCGACTGGTCATCGAGCACCGCGCCGAGCTCAACCGCGTAGCCGGCCCCGAAGCAGATCTCCGCTATAGCGTTGATTAGCGACATGAATAATGATTTCCACACGCTTTCGGAGTCCCGGTGAATGCGCTCAGCCTGACCCTCGCCGCTGCCCAATCCGCTTCAGTCGCCGGCGATCTCGCCGCCAATCTGCGCACCCATCTGGCGTTCGTCGCCGCGGCCGCAGCGGCTGGGGCGGATCTCCTGCTGTTTCCCGAGTTATCTCTGACCGGCTATGAACCGGCGCTGGCGACGGGTTTGGCGCTGGAACCCGACGATACGCAGCTGCTGCCGCTGCGCGAAGCCTGCAGCAAGGCCGGGCTCACGGCCGTGGTCGGGGCGCCGGTCCAGGGTGCGGCAGGATTGCAGATAGGCGCCTTGATCCTGGGCGCGGACGGTGGCTGTCGCGTCCATACCAAGCAATACCTGCATCCGGGCGAGGCACCGCCCTTCGTGCCCGGCAACGGCGGGGAGTTGCTGGCGGTGCAGGGCCTGCAAGCCGCCCTGGCCATCTGCGCCGACAGCAACCATCCGGCCCATGCCGATGCCGCCCGCGCCCGGGGCGCCGATCTCTATCTGGCCTCGGCGGTGATCGGCCCGACCGGCTATCCCAGCGACAGCGCCCTGCTGGCCGGCCACGCCCGGCGGCTGGGCATGCCGGTGCTCATGGCCAATCATGGCGCACCCACCGGTGGCTATGCCTGCGTGGGCCGCAGTGCCTTCTGGCAGGCCGACGGCCAGTGCCTGATCGCAGCGCCGGGAGACGGCGCCTGCCTGGTGCTCGTGCGGCGGGTAGCGGATGACTGGCAGGGTGAAGTCTGCGCCTTGCCGGCCTGATCCGTGCAGGAAGATCCGCTGACTGCAAAGCGGCTGGCGGGTCACGTTGCGACCCTGGTAGCGATTTGATATCTCGCCCCTTCCTGCGACTAAAGGTCACACATCAGACGCCGATAAGGCTCTGACATCCTTTTTCAGAACGGCGCCAAGGATGCCTTTCGCAGCGTGAACGACGCTGTAACCGCAGGAGCGACATCATGGCCTTGAACACCATCCGGACCCGCTACACCCTGATCTTCCTTGGCTTCATCGGCGCGACCCTCGCGGCCACCATCATCGGCATCCGCCTCTGGGTGACCCCGGACCTGGTCGCCGCCGGCGAGTCCGCCGTGCTCACCCGGGTCAACGAGGTGGGTATCCGCATCTATCGCGAACTCAATCAGATCCAGGCGCAGCAGCGCTCCATCACCCAGACGATACCGCTGCTGGACAGCGCCGCCATCGATCGGGTACTGCCTGGCCTGGTGGACCAGTATGGCGATGCCAAGGTATTCGGCGGCGGCATCTGGCCGCTGCCCAGCCAGCGCGAACAGGGCCGCGACAAGTTCAGCACCTTCTATCACCGCGATGCCAGCGGCAAGCTGATCGTCAACACCCACTGGAATTCGCCCGAGTCGCTCAACTACTGGGAGCAGCCCTGGTTCCAGGCCGGCCTCAAGGGCCCCGCCGGCCAGTGCGTCTGGGCCGCCGCCTACAAGGACGCCGCCAGCGCCGAGCCGCGCACCAACTGCGCCATGGCCATCCAGCGCGACGGCAAGGCCTTTGGCGTCTCGACCGTCGACCTGACCCTGGGCTTCTTCAACCCGCTAGTGGAGCAGCTGCGCAAGGAACTCGACGACACCGACATGATGATCGTCGAAGCCGATGGCAAGATCCTCAGCAACCTCAGCGAACTCGGCGATTCGCAGATCCTGAACAACGTCTCGGCCTATGCCGCCCGTTCGCCCTTCGTCGCCGCCATCCAGCAGAACCTCGGCAAGCTCAAGGGTGAGGCGGTGGTGCGCGACACCTATGTCGACGAACACGGCACGCCTCACACCTTCTTCCTGCGCCCGCTGGCCGGCACGCCCTGGCTGCTGGCCACGGCGCTGCCCACCTCGCTCATCGCGGCGACCAACACCGGCATCCTCAAGACCCTGGCGGCGATCCAGTTGCCGCTGGTCCTGCTGCTGGTGGGCATCATGGTGCTGGCGCTCGGCAAGCTGATGGGGCGCCTGGGCCTGCTGCAACGCAACATCGAATCCCTGTCCGCCGGTGATGCCGACCTGACCCGACGCATTCCGGTGCACGGCAAGGATGAAGTGGATGCGGTGGCAGGCGCGGTCAACGGCTTCATCGGTTATCTGCAGCGGCTGATCGGCGAGGTGGGCGACGCCACCGACCGCATCGACACCGGCCTCAAGCAACTCCATGGCCAGGCCCAGCAGAACGGCGCCATCCTGGCCCGGCATGCCAGCGAGACCGACCAGGCGGTGACCGCCATCACCGAGATGAGCGCCACCTCAGATTCCGTGGCACGCAGCGCCAGCGACACCGCCACCCTCACCCAGGCCGCCAATGGCCAGGCCGAGCGTTCCCGCGCGGTGGTCCAGCAGGCCTCGGCCAGCGTCCTGGCCCTGGTGGATCAGGTGGAAGACGCCACCCTCAAGGTGCAGGCCATGCAGAGCGATGCCCAGCGCATCAACGATGTGCTCGGGGTGATCGGCGAGATCGCCGGCCAGACCAACCTGCTGGCGCTCAACGCTGCCATCGAGGCAGCCCGGGCCGGTGAGCAGGGTCGGGGCTTCGCGGTGGTGGCCGACGAGGTGCGCGCCTTGGCTGGCCGTACCCAGCAGAGTACCGCCGAGATCAACGAGATGCTAGGGCGGCTGCAGCAGGGCGTGAGCTCCGCCGTGGCGGCCATGGAAGTGACCAAGAGCAGCTGCCAGAGCACCGCCGAAAAGACCCGCGAAGTCACCGCTGGCCTGGACGAGATGAACGGCTCGGTGGTGCGTATCAGCGACCTGTCGACCCAGATCGCCGCGGCGGCCGAAGAGCAGAGCGTGGTGGCCGGCGAGATCAACCAGAACATGGTCGCCGTGCGCCACATGGTCGACGACCTGGTCACCAGCGGTCAGCGCACCGCCGAGAGCACCGCGGCGGTGCAGTCGTCCAACGAGCAGTTGATCGCCGTGGTCCGGCGTTTCCGGGTGAAATAGAAAAAGACCGCTGCCGGGTCGGCAGCGGTCTTCGGGTATCGGCGGACCGGGCGCAAGGCCCGGTTCGCGTTTCAGCCCACCAGATGCAGGAAGTGCATGTGGCGTTCGTACTGGTCGAGGATGTCGCCGATGACGTCCTCGCGCGACCAGCCCATGACGTCATGGTCCTGACCGCCCTCGCGCAGATAGACCTGGGCGCGGAAGTACTTGCGCTCCTCCCCCGGCTCGCTGCCCATGACGAAACTGGGCATGGCATAGGCATGGGGTCTTACCTGGTAGACGAACTCGGGCTGCTCGGCCGGACCGACGTACAGCCGCACCCCTCCATCGTCACGGTCTTCCACACCGCAGACGTAGCCCTGCTTGCGCCATTCCTCGGCCACCGCCAGACAGGCCGGCTTGGCGACCTCGCCGATGAAGCGCACCACGTGGCTGCGCCGGGGAAACATCGCCAGGCCGCGCAGGCGCCGCTGCCAGCCGCCCGGCGTGCGGGTGGTGGGCGGAGTGAGACTCAGCGACTGATGGCGCAGGCCACGCTTGGTGGCGTCCAGCTTGAGGGCCTTGAGCAGGCCGTGCATGCTGAACAGCAGGGCGATGGTGAACGGCAGCGCACTGGCGATGGTGGCGGTCTGCAAGGCTTTCAGGCCATCGGCCAGCAGCAACGCGATGGCCACCAGGCCCATGCTGGCGCCCCAGAACACCCGCTGCCAGACCGGCGTCTGGTCCTGGCCACCGGAAGCCAGCATGTCCACCACCATGGCGCCGGAATCGGCCGAGGTGACGAAGAACACCACCACCATGACGATGGCCACCATGGAAATCACGCTGGCGAAGGGGAAGTGTTCGAGAAAGGCGAACAGCGCCAGGGAGCTGTCCTGGGATACCGCGGTGGCCAGATCGGTGATGCCTTCGGTGAGGATCATGTGGATCGCCGTGTTGCCGAACACCGTCATCCACAGCAGGGTGAAACCGGCCGGCACCAGCAGCACGCCGGAGACGAATTCGCGGATGGTCCGCCCGCGCGAGATGCGGGCGATGAACAGCCCGACGAAGGGCGACCAGGCCAGCCACCAGCCCCAGTAGAACAGCGTCCAGCCACCGATCCAGTCGGTGGGTCGATAGGCGTTGAGATTGAGGGTGCGGCTGACGATCTCGCTGAGGTAGCCACCGGTGTTCTCGACGAAGGTCTGCAGGATCAGCACCGTGGGGCCGAGGATGATCACGGTGAGCATCAACAGCACCGCCAGGCCCAGGTTGAGTTCCGACAGGCGCCGTACGCCCTTGTCCAGGCCGGAGACCACCGACAGGGTGGCCAGCGCCGTGGTGATCACGATCAGACCGATCTGCACCGGGGTGGACACCGGTACGCCGAACAGCACGTTCAGGCCGGTGTTGATCTGCGACACGCCAAAGCCCAGGGAGGTGGCGACGCCCAGCACGGTGCCGATGATGGCGAAGATGTCCACGGCGTGGCCGATAGGTCCGTAGATGCGCTCGCCGATCAGGGGATAGAGCGCCGATCTCAGGGTCAGCGGCAGGCCGTGACGGTAGCTGAAGTAGGCCAGGATCAGGGCGACGATGGCGTAGATCGACCAGGCGTGGAGCCCCCAATGGAAGAAGGTGATGCGCATGGCCTGGCGGGCGGCGTCCACCGTCTGGCCATCGGCATAGGGCGGATTGAGAAAGTGCATCACCGGCTCGGCGACACCGAAGAACATCAGGCCGATACCCATGCCGGCGGAAAACAGCATGGCGAACCAGGTGGTGTTGGCGTAGTCCGGTTCGCTGTGGTCCGGGCCGAGCTTGATGTCGCCATAGCGACTCATGCCGAGAAACACCACGGTGCCGAGGATGATGGCCACGGCGAGGATGTAGAACCAGCTGAGGTTGGTGATGATCCAGCCCTGGATGGCGGCGAACAGCCATTGGGCATTGGCCTGGAACAGACTGGCATAGAGCACCAGCACCAGTAGCAGCAGCGTCGAGGTCCAGAAGACCGGAGGACTGAAGGTGGGACGAGCGGCAGATTCTCCCTGGCCGGTCATAGAGGGCTCCTGTTTATGAAGTGCGCACAGGTTGACTGTCCTCGGCCCTGATCGTTTCGCTGGCGGCGCCCATTGAACAGTGCATGCCGCTGAACAAGACCGTCGTGATCGTTGCGGCGCTAATGGCCGGGTGCACTATCCGTAGCAGACGCGACGGGCGGTCTGGCCAGTTCACGAAACCAGCGGGCTGGAGCCATTCCGAAGGCCTGACGGAAATGTTTCGTCATGTGACTCTGGTCGTAGAAACCCGCCGCCACGGCGGCCTCGGCCAGCCCTCGACCCAGACGTACCTGCAGCCGTACCCGATCGAGGCGGCGCAGGGTCAGGTAGCGATGGGGACTGGTGCCGAAGTAGGCGCGGAAATCCCGCGTCAGACTCCAGCGATCTCGGCCAGCGCAGCGGGCCAGATCATCCAGGGAGACGGCCTGGTCGAAATGGTCCTCCAGGTATTCACGCGCCCGCAGCGCGGCGGCGAAATCCACCCGCCCGCGACTGGGCCAGGTCTGGCAGACCTCGGCGAGAGTGGCGACCAGGCCATAGAGGGCATCGTCGCGCCCCAGGGCATCGGCATGCTCGTCAAGGGTGGCGAACACCGCATCGGTGGCCCGCGCCAGCCGTGGATCCAGGGAAACGCCCTCGCGGTGGAAGGGCAAGGGCCGCCCGCCGAGGATGTCCTGCACCAGGGCCGGCGGTACATAGAGCATCCGATAGCGAAAGCCGCAGGCGGCACCGGCGCGGCCATCGTGGACCTCGTCGGGGTGAAAGACCATGGTCTCGCCCGGCAGGCTGCTGGCCTTGGCACCGCGATAGGAAAAGCTCTGCACCCCGGCCAGGGTGCGACCGATGGCATAGGTCGCATGGCGATGGGGATCGAAGGCATGACCGCTGAAAAAGGCCTCGATGGATTCCAGGCGGTCATCCAGCGGGGCATGCCGGACCCAGTCGCGGGGCGAAGGCAGGGCGGATGTCGAAGTCATAGCCAACCTCCCGGGCGGCGATCAGCTGAGCAGGTCGCGGTAGGCATCGTGGAACAGCAACAGGGCACAGCCTACCAGGCTCAACCCCAGCAGCCGATTCACCCAGCGCAGGCCCCGTCCGCGCAGCAGGGTGCGACCCAGCAGGCTGCCCAGCAGCGCATAGCAGGCCGGCGCCCCGCCAGCGGCGATGGCCAGCGGCAGCGAGCAGAGGGCGATCTTGATGCCGGTCACCTGGGCCGCCGGAAACATCACCGTGGCGATGGGCAGCACGGCCAGCCAACCCTTGGGATTGAGTCCCTGCATCAGCAGTCCGCCCAGAAAGCTCAGCCGCGCATCCTGTGTCCCCTCGGCGTCGGTCGCGACCGTCGGCGTCGCCCTGGCGAGACGATAGCCCAGGTACAGGCTGTAGGCGCCGCCGGCCAGCGCCAGCCACGGCAGCACCCGGGCAGACACCAAGGCAGCACCGCCATAACCCAGGCCGAGAAACAGCAGCAGCATGGCGCAGCCAACGCCGAGATGGAAACCCAGGGCGCGCCGGGCCTGGCCCTGCAGACCGGCGTTCAGGCCCAGGGCGTTGACCGGGCCGGGGCTGTACATGACGCTCAGGGCATAGAGGACGATTTCCAAGGGGCACCTGCCGGAGTTCTAGGGAGAGGCCCAGGCTAGCCAGCGCGCCCTGCCCTGGCTTGTACGTTTGTGGCTCGTCCGCCTTGAGGGTCATCGTACGACTTGGCAGAATCCCGCTTTCCCTCGCCTGTCGTGGAGATCTCCCTTGTCCAGCGATCGCAGCACCCTGCCCTGGCGGGGCCGTCCCGATGGCAAGCCGCCGACCCTCAAGGACGTGGCCCGCCTGGCCGGAGTCTCGCCGATCACCGTTTCGCGTACCCTCAACCAGCCGGAGATCGTCCGTCCGGCGCTGCGCGAAAAGGTCTTTCGCGCGGTACGCGAGAGCGGCTACCAGCCCGCCATGCTCACCGCTGGCAGCGCGCCCCAGGAGAGCCGGCTGATCGCCATCCTGGTACCCACCATCGTCAACTCCATCTTCGCCGACACCGTGCAGGCGCTCATGCAGACCCTGACCAGGGCCGGCCACCAGACCCTGCTGGGCCTGACCGACTATTCCGCCGAACGCGAAGAGCAGCTAGTGGCCGCCCTGCTGCGCCGCCGTCCCGACGCCATGGTGCTCACCGGCACCCTGCACACTGCTGCCAGCCGGCTGCGCCTGTCCCAGGCCGGCATTCCGCTGGTGGAGTGCTGGGACCAGGGCGAGCGACCGCTGGACATGCTGGTGGGCTTTTCCCATGAGGCGGTGGGCCAGGCCATCGCCCGACAGCTACTGACGCGCGGCTATCGCCACTTCGCCAGCCTGACCCTGGACGATCCCCGGGGGCGGCTGCGCCGCGATGCCTTTCGTGCCGAACTGGCCCGCCAGAGACTGGCCGCGCCAGCCGATGTCAGCCTACCACCGCCGGCCACCCCGGCACTGGGTCGCCAGGGCTTGGCCCGCCTGCTCGAGATCGGCGCCCGTCCCGAAGTGGTGGTCTGCAGCTCCGACACCCTCGCCCACGGGGTACTCGCCGAAGCCCATGCCCGCGGCCTGCGCGTACCGGCGGAGCTGGCCGTGATGGGCTTTGGCAACCTGGCCAGCGCCGCCCATCTGCTCCCAGCGCTGAGCACCGTCGATGTCCGCGGTGCCGAAATGGGCACCCATGCCGCCGCGGTGTTGCTTGCCCGCCTGGCGGGTGCGGAGGCCCCGCGAAAACGGGATACCGGCTTCGAACTGGTCATGCGCGAGAGCACTCGCTGACGCTTGAATGATTGCGTAATCAGCTTAGCGTCCTCCTGCAGGTGCCGGCCTCGCCGCCGGCTTTGCCCGCTGAAAAGGACAATAACAATGCGCACTTCCCCTGAGCCGTCGCGGCGTACTCGCGTCCGCTATCTCGTCCTGGCGATGATCTTTCTGGTGACGGTATTCAACTACGTCGACCGCGCCACCCTCTCCATCGCCGCACCGGCCATGCGTCACGACCTCGGTTTCGACGCCGTGGCCATGGGGCTCGCCTTCTCGGCCTTCGGCTGGGCCTACACCGCCATGCAGATTCCCGGCGGCATCGTGCTCGATCGCTTCGGCTCCCGGCTGGTGCTGGGCGCCAGCCTGATCCTCTGGTCGGCGCTGACCTTCCTGCAGGGCTACGTCGGCCTCTTCTCCTCGGCCCTGCTGGCGCTGTTCGTGCTGCGCTTTCTCATGGGCGTGGCCGAGTCGCCGGCCTTTCCGGCCAACAACCGCCTCACGGTGATGTGGTTCCCGCGCCAGGAGCGCGGCCTGGCCACCGCCATCTTCCAGTCGGCGCAGTATTTCGCCCTGGCGGTGTTCACGCCACTGATGGTGATCCTGCTCAACCAGTTCGGCTGGGAGCACGTGTTCTTCTGGACCGGCGGCGCCGGCATCCTCATCGGCCTGCTGTGGTTCGCCACCGTGCAGGAGCCCCGGCATGACAGACGCGTCAGCCAGAGCGAGCTGGACCATATCGAGGCTGGCGGCGGCCTGCCCGACCTGGGCGACACCCGGGCGCCCTTCAGCTGGCGCACCTTCAAGGCCATCAGCGGCAATCGCATGATGCTGGGCATCTACCTGGGGCAATTCTGCCTGACCACCATCACCTGGTTCTTTCTCACCTGGTTTCCCACCTACCTGGTCGAGGCCAAGGGGCTGACCATGCTCAAGGTCGGCCTGATCGCCGCCATCCCGCCGGTGGCCGGCTGCCTGGGCGGCGTTCTCGGCGGACTCTGGTCGGACGGCATGCTGCGCCGCGGCTACAGCCTCACCGCCGCGCGCAAGACGCCGATCATCGTCGGCCTGTTGCTCTCCAGCAGCATCGTGGTGGCCAACTACACCCAGTCCATCGCCCTGGTCACCCTGGTGATGTCCATCGCCTTCTTCGCCAAGGGCGTGGGCAACCTCGGCTGGTGCATCGTCGGCGATGTCTCGCCCAAGCGCGCCATGGGCGTGAGCGGCGCGCTCTTCAACTTCTGCGGCAACATCGCCAGCATCGTCACCCCACTGGCGATTGGCCTGATGATCAACCAGCTCGGCTCCTTCGACGTGGCCCTCACCTACGTCGCCGCCATGGGCCTGCTCGGCGCCTTCTCCTACCTGGTCATCGTCGGCCCGCTCAAGCGCCTGGACCTCGGCGAACTCAACGACGAGCCAGCCGCCACCGCCGACGCCCTGCCTGCCACCCGTCCCTGATCCCTCACCCCGGAGACTTCCCCATGACCGATATCGCCTACAGCGCCGACCAGGACCGCATCGCCTGGGTCCGCCTGGCTTCCGTGTTCCTGCCGCTGGCCACCCCCATCAGCGACGCCAAGGTGCTCACCGGCCGGCAGAAGCCGATGACCGAGATCGCCATCCTCTTCGTCGAGATCGAAACCCGCGACGGCCAGCGCGGCCTGGGCTTCAGCTATTCCAAGCGCGCCGGTGGCCCCGGCCAGTTCGCCCACGCCCATGAAATTGCCCCGGTGCTGCTCGACGAGAATCCCAGCGACATCCAGAAACTCTGGACCAAGCTCTGCTGGGCCGGCGCCTCGGTGGGTCGCAGCGGTCTCGCCACCCAGGCCATCGGCGCCTTCGACGTGGCCCTCTGGGACCTCAAGGCCCGTCGCGCCAACCTCTCCCTGGCACGCCTGCTGGGTGCCCAGCGCGACTCGGTGCGCTGCTACAACACCTCCGGCGGCTTCCTGCATACGCCGCTGGAGCAGTTGTTGGTGAATACCGATCGCTCCCGCGAAAAAGGCATTGGCGGCATCAAGCTCAAGGTCGGCCAGCCCGATTGCGCCCTGGACCTGGAGCGCGTCGCCCGCGTGCGCCGCCACCTGGGCGACAGCTTCCCGCTGATGGTCGACGCCAACCAGCAATGGGACCGACCCACCGCCCAGCGTATGTGCCGGCGCTTCGAGGAATTCAACCTGATCTGGATCGAGGAGCCGCTGGACTGCTACGACGCCGAGGGCCACGCCGCCCTGGCCGCGGCCTTCGACACCCCCATCGCCACCGGCGAGATGCTGACCAGCATCGCCGAGCACCAGGAATTCATCCGCCTGCGCGGTGCCGACTTCCTGATGCCCGACGCGCCACGGGTCGGTGGCATCACGCCCTTCCTCAAGGTGGCCGCCCTGGCCGAGCAGGCCGGCGTGATGCTGGCACCGCACTTCGCCATGGAATTGCACGTGCACCTTGCCGCCACCTATCCCACCGAGCCCTGGGTGGAACACTTCGAATGGCTGGAGCCGCTGTTCAACGAACGCCTGGAAACCCGTGACGGGCGGATGCAGGTACCGACCCGTCCGGGTCTCGGGCTGTCCCTGAGCGAGCGGGTACCCGGCTGGACGGCGCAGGAAGCGGAATTCGGCCGGCGCGCCTGACACCCGCTCTGGCACTCGAACTCCGCCGGGGTGTGGCACTCTATCCAGGCCAAGGCCTGGATAGAGAAATCCCATGTTCGGATCGCTGCGCAGTCGTCTGATTGCTCTGCTGCTGATGCTCGGCGGCATGGCCGTCGGGGTCGGCTGGCTGATGATCCTGCTCCTGCGCCAGTCGGAAAGCGCCCAGCTCGGCCAGGCCACCGTGGAAGCCGAGCAGGCCTGCCAGGCCATCGCCAGCAGCTACCGGTTCTACAGCAATGGCTGGTCCGGACCTACCGCTGGCCTCGTCGATCCGGCGCTGCAGCGCAGTCTCGCCGGCGTGGCCAGTGTCGCCCTGCTGCGCTATCGCGGCATGGCCGGTGGCCTCTGGCAGGAACAGGCCGGGCTCCTGGCCGATGCCAGTCCCTTCACCCTGACCGCCGCTGAACGCCAGCACCTGGCCGATCTCTCCGCCGCGACCCTGGCCGAGGCGCGCAGCCTGAGCGACAGCTTCAGCGCGGACGGCGCCACGGTGCTGGTCGCCGCCTGCCCGCTGTCCGGCCCCATCCCCGATCTCGCCGCCTGGACCCTGACCCGCCTGACCTTCGCCGAAGGCAGCGGCCAGCGCCAGCTGAAACTGGGCCTGGGTCTGCTGCTGCTGGCCATGCTCGCCGCCACCCTGCTGCTCGGTCGACTCACCTGGCAGTGGTCGCGGCATGTCGCGCGAGTCGAGCGCGATCTGGGCGCCAGTGCCAGCCATGACCTGCCCACCCTCGCCCTCACCGGCGAACGCGAGCTGGATCGGGTGCTGACGGCGCTCAACCAGGCCGGCCAGCGCCTGGCCCAGGCCCGCAGCGAAGCCCAGCGGCTGACCACCCAGGTGCATGCCAGTGAGCGGCTGGCGGCCCTCGGTCGGGTGGCCGCCGGGGTCGCCCACGAGATCCGCAATCCGCTGGCCGCCATGCGCCTCAAGGCCGAGAACGCCCTGGTCGGCGACAGCGGCCGTCAGCAACGCGCGCTGGACGCCATCCTGCTGCAGGTCACCCGCCTCGACAGCCTGCTGCGTCGCCTGCTGGACCTCACCCAGCCGCCGCAACTGCAACCGACCGCCATCGAACTGCAGGTGTTCTGCCGCGAGGTGCTGGCCGGTCACGAAGACCAGGCGGCCCAACGCGGCATCCGCCTGACCGCCAGGGTGGCCGTCGAGCAGGGCTATTTCGACCGCGACGCCCTGGCGCGTGCCCTGGACAACCTGCTGCTCAACGCCCTGCAGGCCGCCCCGGCCGCCAGCGAGATCCGCCTCGACGCCAGCCGGCGCGGCGACTGGCTGGTGCTGGCGGTGGAAGACGCAGGCCAAGGCCCGCCTGCCGAGTTGCGCGCCCAGCTCTTCGAGCCCTTCGTTACCGGTCGCCCCGAAGGCACCGGCCTGGGCCTGGCCCTGGTCCGCGAGACCGCCCGCGCCCACGGCGGCGAGGCGCGCCTGATCGAACCTTCCGTCCCCACCCGCTTCGAGATCCTCCTGCCATGCCAACCCTGCTGATCATCGACGACGACGCCGGTCTGCGCGACGCCCTGGCGGAAACCGCCGCGGACCAGGGCTACCGGGTGCTGCAGGCCGAAGAAGGCGAAGCGGGCTTGCGGCTCCTGGCGCAGGAGACGGTGGACGCCGTGCTGCTCGACCTGCGCATGCCCGGGCTGGATGGCCTGGAGGTACTGGCGCGCATCCGCGCCCTGCCCGAGCCGCCGGCGGTCACGGTGCTGACCGCCTTCGCCAGCGCCGGCAACACCATCGAGGCCATGCGCCTGGGCGCCTTCGACCACCTCACCAAGCCCATCGGTCGCGATGACCTGATCCGGGTGCTGGCCGGCATGACCGCCCAGCGCGGTCCCGCTGCGGCGCCGCCGGCCACGGTCGAAGGCCACACCCTGGTGGGCGGCAGCGATGCCCTGCGTCAGGTGCAGAAGACCATCGGCCGTCTGGTGGACAGCGAGGCCACGGTGCTGGTCACCGGTGAGACCGGCACCGGCAAGGAGCTGGTGGCCCGCGCCATCCACGAGCACGGCAAGCGACACGGGGCGCCCTTCGTCGCGGTCAACTGCGCGGCCATCCCGCCGGACCTGCTGGAAAGCGAACTCTTCGGTCATGTGCGCGGCGCCTTCAGCGGGGCCACCGCCAATCGCCTCGGTGCCTTTCGCGAAGCCCAGGGCGGCACCCTCTTTCTCGACGAGATAGGCGACATGCCGCTGCCGATGCAGGCCAAGATCCTCCGCGCCCTGCAGGAACGCGAGGTGACCCCGGTGGGCGGCGCGCCGGTGCGCCTGGACGTGCGGCTGGTAGCGGCCACCCACCGCGACCTGGCCCAGCGCGTCGCCAGTGGGGACTTCCGCGAAGACCTCTTCTATCGCCTGCATGTGGTGCCCATCCACCTGCCGGCCCTGCGCGAGCGCCGTGCCGACATCCTGCCGCTGGCCGAGCACTTCCTCGCGCCCAGCGGTCGCGTCCTGGCGGACGATGCCGCCGCCCTGCTGCTGCGCCACCCCTGGCCGGGTAACGTGCGGGAATTGCGCAACGCCATCCAGCGCGCCGCGACCCTGGCCCAAGGCGAGCGCATCGTCGCCGCCGACCTGGCCTTCCTGCAGGGCGAGACCTCGGATGCGGTCACCATCGACGCCAGCTGGCCGGAGGAGACCCTGGCGGAAGCCACCGCGCGCCTGGAGCGGCTGCTGATCGAGCGGGCCCTGCAACGCAGCGGCGGCAATCGCGCCGAGGCGGCCCGCCGGCTGGGCATTCATCGCCAGCTGCTCTACACCAAGCTGAGCCGGCTGGGCCTGGGTGTCGGCGAAGAAGACAGCCCCGCCTAGGCTGTCCGCTTTACCGACAGGGCTGTCCGCAAGCCGGACGCAATGCCTGGCCCGGATAGCTGCTAAAAGTACCAAGCCATTGATTGATAACGAAAATAAAAGTTGGCACAGGCCCTGCAGTAGCCTGATCGTCAACTACCGCAGGAGTCATCCATGCCTACCAAGACCCAAACCCTCGTGATCGGGACCTTCGCCCTGCTGTCCGTCAGCGGCCTCGTCCTGGCACAGACCGCGCCGGCTACCAGCACCGCGACCACCGCTGCCAGCGCCCAGATTCCCACCCAGCAGGGCCAGCTCAAGCAGTTCCTGCTCAACCCCCGCGGCGACATCGACGGCCTGATCCTGGCCGACGGCACCGAGGTCAACACCCCGCCGCACCTGTCCGAGCAACTGGCCGCCACCTTCAAGCCAGGTGACAGCATCAACGTAGCCGGCCTGCGCGCCGCCAGCCTGCCGCTGGTCCAGGCGATCTCGCTGACCAATGTCCAGACCGGCAAGACAGTCACCGACGAAGGCCCCGAGCGCAGCGGCAAACCGCGTCCGCCGCCGCCCCGTCCGGGCGCCGAACGCGATAACGACAGCCTCCAGGGCCAGATCGTCCAGCTGCTGCACGGTCCCCGTGGCGACGTGAACGGCGCCCTGCTGCAGGACGGCACCGCCCTGCGTCTGCCGCCCCACGAAGCGCTGCGCCTGCAAGCCCTGCTCAAGCCCGGTCAGAGCATCGCCGCTCGCGGCGAGCTGGTGGCCAATGCCCAGGGCCGTGCCTTCCGGGTCAGCGCCCTGGGTGCCGATGCCAACTCGCTGCAGCCCCTGGACACCCCGCCGGCGCCCCGTGGCCCCGGTCGTCTGCCGCCGCCCCCGCCCCCTGGCGTCCAGCCGGTCGCCCCGGGTGCGCAACCGCCGGCGCCGCCCGCTCCGCCGGCCGGCTGATCAGGCCAGCAGTCGCTGGGTCGCCTCGGCGATCCGGCGGCAGGCTTCCTTTAGCACCTCCCGCGAGGTGGCGTAGGAAACCCGGAAGTAAGGCGCCAGGCCAAAGGCCGAGCCTGGCACCACCGCCACCCCGCCCTCGTCCATGAGGTAGCGGGCAAAGGTCGTATCGCTGTCGATCACCTCCCCGTTCGGCGTCCGCCGACCCAAGACCCCCGCGCAACTGGCGTAGACATAGAAGGCCCCCTCGGGCCGCCGCGCCGACAGACCCGGCACCGCATTCAAGGCATCCACCACCAGATCCCGCCGCTCGCGAAACAGCGCGCAGCGCTCGCGCACGATGTCCTGCGGCCCATCCAGGGCGGCGATGGCCGCGGCCTGGCTGACCGAGCAGGGGCAGGAGGTCACCTGGCTCTGCACACTGGCCATGGCCTGGATCAGCGCCTTCGGTCCGCCGGCGTAGCCCAGGCGCCAACCGGTCATGGCATAGGCCTTGGAGACGCCGTTGATGGTCAGGGTGCGCTCGCGCAGCCGCGGCTCCAGCGCCGCCGGGGTGACGAAGCGAAAGCCGTCGTAGAGGATGTGTTCGTACATGTCGTCGACCATCAGCCAGACCTGCGGATGGCGCAGCAGCACCTCCAGCAGCGGGCGATAGTGCTGCTCGCCATAGGCCGCCCCCGAGGGGTTGGACGGCGAGTTGAGCATCACCCAGCGGGTGCGCGGAGTGATGGCCGCCTCCAGCGCCGCGGCGGTCAGGCGGAAGCCATCCTCCTCACGGCACGGCAGCACCACCGGCGTGCCGCCGAGGATGGTGACGATGTCGGCATAGGTCACCCAGAAGGGCGCGGGGATGATCACCTCGTCGCCCGCGTCCAGGGTCGCCATCATGGCATTGAAGATCACCTGCTTGGCGCCGGCCGAGGCGGTCACCTCGTCCTGGGCGAATACCAGGTCGTTCTCACGCGCGAACTTGCGGCGGATGGCCTCCTTGAGCGCCGGGCTGCCGTCGAGCACCGTGTACTTGGTCTGGCCGGCGCGGATGGCCTGGATCGCCGCTTCCTTGATGTGCTCCGGGGTATCGAAATCCGGCTCGCCCGCACCCAGCACCAGCAGATCGGCGCCCTGGCGGCGCAGGGCGTTGGCCCGCTCGGTGATCTTGAGGATCTCGGAGACGCCCACGGAGGCGAGGCAGTGGGCGAGGTGCAGGGTCGAATCGGCGGCCATGACAGGGCTCCAGGCAGAGATGAAAGCGGGTGCCGGCGGCGTCCGGCAGGGTCGTCTCGCACTATCGAACCGCCGCGGCTGGCCTTCAAACGCTATAAAGGACTCATGTCATTCCGCTGGGGCATGGTCTGCTGACTGCACGGGCGCTAGAGTGGCGACCATGTCGAATGCCCTCTCTCCCCTCGCCGCCTACCGCCAGGCCCTGGCCCAGGGGGACCGCCTGCCCGATGCCGCCCAGGAGGCCGCTGCGCGCCAGCTGGAAGCCTGCCACGCGGCGCTGCTGGCCGGCCGTCCGGCACGCGGTCTCTATCTCTGGGGTCCGGTCGGCCGCGGCAAGACCTGGCTGCTGGACCTGTTCCACGCCAGCCTGCCGGTGCCCGCCCGCCGCCAGCACTTCCATCACTTCATGCGCTGGGTGCACCAGCGCCAGTTCCAGCTCAGCGGCACCCGTGATCCCCTGCAGGCGCTGGCCCGGGAACTGGCCGCCGAAGTGCGGGTGCTGTGTTTCGACGAACTCTTCGTCAGCGACATCGGCGACGCCATCCTGGTAGGCGGCCTGCTGCGCGCCCTGCTGGACCAGGGCCTGGTGCTGGTGGTCACCTCCAACCAGCCGCCGGAGCAGCTCTATGCCGACGGCTTCAATCGCGAGCGCCTGTTGCCGGCCATCGCCGCGCTCCAGGCGCAGCTGGACGTGCTGGAGGTGGACGGCGGCCAGGACCACCGTCTGCATGAAGGCCAGGCCGAACCACGCTATTGGGTGGACGATCCCACCGCCCTGGCCGCGACCTTCGCCCAGCTCACCGTCGGCCAAGCCGCGACCGATGAGCCCCTCGCCCTCGGCGAGCGCCTGTTGCCGGTTATCCAGCGTGCACCCGGCGCGATCTGGCTGGACTTCACCACCCTCTGCCAGGGCGCCTGGGCGACCACCGACTACATCGATCTCTGCACCCGCTTCCCTGCCCTGTTGCTGGGCAACGTCCCCTGCCTGTCCGGCGATCCCCGCGCGGGCCGGATCGCCCGCGGCACCGAAGACGGCGCGACGCGCGTCCTCGCCGGCGACCGCGAACTGCCGCGCCTGGCGCCCCAGGACGACGCCGTGCGCCGCTTCATCGCCCTGGTCGACGAAGCCTACGACCGCCGCCGCCCGCTCTACCTGGACGCCGCCGTGCCCCTGGAGCAGCTGTACACCCGCGGCTTTCTGGAATTCCCTTTCCGCCGCACCCTGAGCCGGCTCAGGGAGATGCAGCAGGCGCGGTACTAGGCGGACCCGAACGATCGCCCTGCGGCAACGAGGCACGCCACGGGGCAGCAGGGCCCCGTGTTAAGGTGGGACGTCCTTTCTCTTCACGAGGCCCGGTCATGACTCCGCGCATCGAACCCTTCTTCGACGCCACCACGTCCACCTTCACCTATGTGATCTACGAGGCGCCCGGCAGTCGCTGCGCCGTCGTCGATTCGGTGCTGGACTACGATCCGCATTCGGGCCGCACCGCCACCCTGTCGGCGGATCGCGTCGCCCGCTTCGTGCGCGACCAGGGGCTGACGGTGGAGTGGCTGCTGGAGACCCACGCCCACGCCGACCACCTCTCCGCCGCGCCCTATCTGCGCCGGCAACTGGGTGGCCGCATCGCCATCGGCGAGGGCATCCGCCGCGTCCAGGGCGCCTTCAAGGACGTCTTCAACCTGGAAGCGGAATTCCGCCTCGACGGCTCCCAGTTCGATCACCTGTTCCAGCCCGACGAGGTCTTCCATATCGGCGCCCTCAGCGCCCGCGCCCTGCACGTGCCTGGCCATACCCCGGCCGACATGGCCTATCAGGTGGAAGAAGCACACGTCTTCGTTGGCGATACCCTGTTCATGCCCGACGTCGGCTCGGCCCGTTGCGACTTTCCCGGTGGCAGCGCCCGCGACCTCTATCGCTCGATCCGCCGGTTGCTGACCCTGCCGGAGGCCACGCGCCTCTACCTGTGCCACGACTATCCGCCGGCGGGCCGCGAGGCACGCCACGAGACCACCGTGGGTGAAGAGCGCGCCCTCAACGTCCACGTTCGCGATGGGGTGGACGAAGACGCCTTCGTCGCCCTGCGCACCCGCCGCGACGCCACCCTGTCCATGCCGACGCTGATCCTGCCGGCGATCCAGGTGAACATCCGTGCCGGTACCCTGCCGCCGGCCGAGGCTAATGGCCGGCGCTACCTGAAGATTCCCATCGACGGTTTCTAGCGCAGGCGCCATCCGTCGTACAAGCCAATAGCCACAGGAGTTGGACGCAGCGACACCGCTGCGTCCAGGCTTTTCCGGGCGGGGCACACCTGGCGCACCTTGCAACCCAGCGGCCAGGTTGGACAGGCCTTCGGCCAAAGCTAGATACGGTCCAGACAGTGGCTCCTGGCCAGCGACCGCCCATCCTCCGACCGGGAAACCTTGCCGCGTTCGCCCCTCCATACCAAGGCAGGCAATGCGTTCTGCACTACATTCCTACGAGAGGTAGAGCGACCATGACCACCAAGCAATCGAATTCCAATCCAGGCAACTTCGCCAATGATCGCGAGAAAGCCGCCGAAGCCGGCAGCAAGGGCGGTCAGAACAGCGGCGGCAGTTTCGCCAATGACCGCGAGAAAGCGTCCGAGGCCGGTCGCAAGGGCGGTCAGAACAGTGGTGGCGGCCAGCGGTAACCCGGCGTCATTCAGACCATGACCAGGGCAGGATCATCCTGCCCTTCCTGCCCTTCCTACCTTTCACCTCTCGTTACTTCGCTCCGGGCTCGGGTATCACCGAGATCTGCCCATTCTTCTCCAGCACCGCGAAGCGGATCTGCTCCAGCCGCTCCAGCCCCTGACTCTGCCGCGCCGCTTCGAGGATGTCCTCCTCGGTCAGGCGGGCCTTGCGCAGCCGCGCGGTCAACGGCTTGCCGTACTCCACCACGATCAGCGGCACGCCATCGAGAAAGCGCCCCACCTTGGGTGAGCGCTCCTTGAACAGCGAAAGCAGGATGTCGATCAGCACCAGGGTGGCGATCACCACGAAGGCGTTGATCACCGAAAAATCATCCCCCAACAGCGCCTGCTGGGTCGCCTCGCCGATCACCAGCAGCAGGACGAAATCGAAAGTGGTGATCTCCGACAGCGCCCGGCGCCCGGTGATGCGAAAGAGCACCAGCAAGAAGACGTAGATCGCGGCGGCGCGCAGGACGGATTCCATGGCAGTTCCTAGGGATAGACGAAGGCAGAGAGTTCCAGGGGTGGCTGGCCGGGTCGCAGGATGCGCCAGTCGACCGTGCCCAAAGCATCCGGACGCAGCGCCAGGTGCACGCGATTCGACCCCGTACCGCCGGCCAGTTCCAACCAGAGCACCCCGTCGCTGCTGGTCATGCGCAGGGGCTGCGGATAGAGAGCTTCCACCGTCCAGTCGGCCACCAGGCGTTCGTGGAGGCCGACGCGGTTGACGCCGGGCGCGAGTTCCAGGGTCAGGGTCGCCGCTGCCCCGCGGCGCTGGAAACGCTCGTAGTCGACCCTGAGCTGGCCATCGTCGCTGATCCGGGTCGCCTTGGCCCAGGGCCCGCCACTGGCGAACAACCCGGCCAGGGCCAGCGCCACGAACATGGCCAGCAGTACCCAGCCCAGCCGCTCGCAGCGCCAGATCCAGCGTTGCAGGCCCGGCTCCTCGCGGATCGGCAAGCGCTTCTCCAAGGGTGACGCCATGACGGTTGCTCCGGAATGCGATAGCCCTTGGAGCCTGACCGAAGGTCGCCGGTTCGACCGCTTCGCCCCACCCTGGGGCATACTGCGCGCCCCCTTTCGCCTGGAGTCCTGTCGATGCCCGTCTGGTGGCTGCTCGTCCTGCCCTTCATCGCCGGTGCCTGCCTGCCGCTGCAGGCCGGCATCAACGGTCAACTGGCCCGCCAGCTGTCCAGTGTCTTCGCCGCGGCGTCCATTTCCTTCCTGGTCGGGCTACTGGCCCTGCTGGGCCTGACGCTCTGGCAGCGCGGTGTCCCCACCCTGGGGGCCTTGCGCGAGCTGCACTGGTGGCACTGGTGCGGCGGTCTGCTGGGCATGTTCTTTATCGCCATGGCCGCCTTTGCCGGTCCGCGCATCGGCGCCACCCTGTTCATGGCGCTGGTGATCGCCGGCCAGCTGGCCATGTCCCTGAGTCTGGATCACTTCGGCTGGGCCGGCTTTCGCCAGGACCCGGTCACCCTGGGCAAGCTGGCCGGCGTGGTGCTGATCGGCGCCGGCGTCTGGTGCATCGCCCGGGCCTAGTAGAGATCGCGGCGGTAGCGATCATCCTCCAACAGCCGCTGGACCTCGGCCTCGCCGAGCAGCCCCTGCAGGGTGGCGTGCACGCCACGCCCCAGCCCTTGCAGACTGCCGCAGACCATGATCACGGCATCCGCCGCCAGCCAGTCCAGCAGCAGGTCCGCCTGCGCGCTCAGGCGCTCCTGCACGTAACCGGCGCCGTCCCGCGAGAACACCCGGTCCAGCCGGGCCAGCTCGCCTTGCGCCTGCCAGGCATCCAGCTCCGCTCCATAGAAATCGTCGTGCGCCGCCGTGCGTTCGCCAAACAGCAGCCAATTGCGCCGGTGTCCGGCGGCGATGCGGGCGACCAGCAGCGGGCGCACCCCGGCCAGGCCGGTACCGGCAGCGATCAGGATCAGTGGGCGCTCGTCCAGCGGCGGTCGGAAGCCGGGATGGGCGCGTAGCCGCGCCTGCACCTGGTCACCGGGTCGTAGCGCCGTGGTCAGCCAACCGGAGGCGATGCCCAGGCGGCCATCCGCCTTGCGCTCCTGGCGTACCAATAACCGCAAGGTGCCTTCGCCGGGCAGCGAGGCGATGGAGTACTGACGTACGGCGAGCGGTTTCAGGGCGTCGACCAGGGCCTGGGCGTCCAAGCCCGGCAGCGCGGTCTGGTCTTCCGGCAGCAGACGGGCTTCCAGAGCCGTCGCCAAGGTGAGCGTCACACCCCCGATCTCGACCCTGCTGTCAGCGGCCAGGCCCAGGGGCTGCAGCCAGGCCGCCACGCGCTCGGCGCGCTGGCGCGGCGCGATCTCCAGCAGGTCACCCGGTGCCCAGTGGCTTCCAGGCGGTGGCCGCAGCTGCAGCTCGAAGGCAGCTCCGCCGGGGCTGCCGGCGTTGAGCCGCTGCACCGCCGCCAGCTGCCAGGACTGCAGCGGACGCTCGGGCGGTGGCTCGGCACACGCAGCGCCCAGGGCCTGCAACTGCCCCTGCCAGACGGCGAGCGCCAGGGGATCGCCATTGTCCACCTCCACCGGGGCGAACAGTGATCGGGCGCCCTGCCCAGCCAGCCAGGCGTCCAGCCGGCGGGCGAAGGCGCAGTAGGCCGGATAGCGCTGGTCGCCCAGGGCCAGCACCCCATAGCTCAGACTTGGCAGCGTCGCCGCCTGGGTCAGCATGCGCCGCTCGAAGCCGCGCGCGGCATCCGGGGCTTCGCCGTCGCCGTGGGTGGCGACGACGAACAGCGCCCGGGTGGCCTGCTGCAGTCGCTCCACCGAGAGACGCCCCAGCGCGACCACCTCGGCGCTCAGCCCCGCCGACTGCAACTGGCCGGCGGCCTGCCAGGCCAGCGCCTCGCCCTGGCCACTCTGGCTGGCATAGCCGATCAGCCAGTCGGCGCTCCCTGCCGCGGCCGGAGTGAACCCGATCTGCGCCTGGCGCGCCTGGCGGCCTTTGCGCCGGCGATCCAGATAGAGCCAGAGCCCGGTCACCATGAACAGCGGCATGGCCAGGCTGGCGAGCAGCAGAGCTATCCGGCCCCCCAGGCCGAAGTACTCCCCCGAATGCAGGGCATAGACGCTGAGCAACAGCCGGGCACCCAGCGGCTGCTCGCGGTAGCGGCGATGGTCGAGCACCCGCCCCTGCTCATCGAAGACGATGCGATTGAGGGCGCGGAGGTGCTCGGCATCCTCGGGCAGGTACCAGAGGGTGGGATGGCTGACCTTGCGCGCCGGATTGGGCAGCAGCAGGCCGTAGCCCTCGATGCGTCCACCGGTCTCTGCGCGGAAGCTCTGCCAGAGCGCGTCCAGATCCACGTCCTGGCGCGCCACCACCCCCGCAGTCTGGGGCTCCGGGGCGGCGCCGAGCAGGCGCTCGCTGGCCTCGCGGTACCAGTCATAGGACCAATAGAGACCGGTCAGCGCCGCCAGCAGATAGAGCAGCAGGCACCAGGTGCCCGCCACGGCGTGCAGGTCCCAATGGAAGCTGCGCCCCCGGCGGCCCCAGTCCAGGGTCAGCCAGGTGCGCCAGCGCCGGACCTGGCGCGGCCAGCGCAGGTAGAGGCCGGACAGACAGAGCACCAGCAGGATCAGGGTGGCCGCGCCGGTCAGGGCCTTGCCCACCGGTCCCAGGGCCAGGGAGCGGTGCAGGTCAAGGATCAGGCGAAAGAACGCCTGGCCACGGGGCGACGTCAGCACCTCGCCGGTGTAGCGATCGAACAGCTGCACCTCGCCACGGCCCTGACCCTTCGCCGGTGCCAGACCGAGCAGGCCGTAGCCCTCCCCCGCCATGCTGGAAACGAAGCTCAACTCCCGGCCCGGAGGAACGAGGCGCTGCCGCACCTCCGGCAGCGTCAGCGGACGCCGGTCCGCAGTCGCGGCGCTTGGCGGCGGATTGAGCAGCTCCAGCAATTCCAGCTGAAAGCTATAGAGCGCACCCGTCACCCCTAGCACCACCAGTACCAGGCCAGCCGCCAGCCCAAGCAGGCTGTGCAGCTGGAAGAGGCCCCTGCGGATCAGGGCTGAGCCCATTGTCGCAGGAGGTTGTGATAGACGCCGGTCAGTTGCAGGCAGGCCTCATGGCCCTGCCCCAGCTCGGCGGCCACCCGCTGGATGCCCTGGTCGAGTTCGAACAGCTGACTGCGCTGACCGGCATCGCGCACCAGGCTCTGGATCCAGAAGAAGGAACACAGCCGCGCGCCTCGGGTGACCGGCAGCACCCGGTGCAGGCTGCTGGCCGGATAGAGGATCAGGTCGCCGGCCGCCAGTTTGACGCTGTGGGCGCCATAGGTGTCTTCCACCACCAGCTCGCCGCCGTCGTACGTGTCCGGCTCGCACAGGAACAGCGTGGCCGACAGGTCGGTACGCAGATAGCCGCTGCCATCCGGCAGGGCCCGTAGCGCATTGTCCACGTGCAGCCCGAAGGACTGGCCGCCCTGATAAAGATTGAACAGCGGCGGAAACACCCGCGCTGGTAGCGCCGCGGCGACGAACAGCGGATGCCGCGCCAACGCCTGCTGGATCAGTTCACCCACCGCCCGCGCCGCCGGCTCATCCGCCGGCAGCTGCAGATTGTCCTTGGCCATGGCCGACTGGAAGCCGGCGGTGTGCTTGCCATCGGCCCAGGCGGCCGCCTCCAGCCGCTGGCGGCACTCCCTTACCTGCTCGGGCGTCAGCACGCCCGGAACGCTGATCATCATTGGCGCTGTTCTCCTCAAAGCCGAAAGCCCCGCGGGTGCAGGGCTCGGCGTCTGGCGGACGACCTTAGAAGCTGTAGGTCGCGGTCAGGATGGCGGAACGGGCATCGCCGTATTCGATGGCCGACGACCTCGTGCTCACGCCCAGTTGCGAGCGGACCCGCTCCACATAGTCCTTGTCGAAGACGTTGTTGACGTTGAGTTGCAGGTCGACGTTGCGATTGACGCGATAGCCGACCATGGCGTTGTGCAGCCAGTAGTCGTCGAGCTTGGCGCCGTCGTTGCTGGAGGTGACGTTGCGCTCGCTGACGTAGCGGGCACCATAGCCCACCCGCCAACCGGCCGGCAGCTCATAGGTGGTCCAGAGATTGAGCGAGCGCGGCGGGGTGTTGGCGAGGGCCTGGCCTTCGCGATTGCGCCCGTCCAGGGTGTCGGCGGCCTTGAGCGTCTCGCTGTCGAGGAAGGTGAAGTTGGCGTAGACGTTCCACTGCGGGGTGATCCGTCCGGTGGCGCCCAGCTCGATGCCCTGCACGCGCTGCTTGCCGGCCAGGGCGGTGCTGCCGTCGGCCAGGGTTTCCCGCGCATTGCTCTTCTCGACGCGGAACAGGGCGCCGTCCAGCTCCAGGCGCCTGTCGAGGAATTCCCACTTGGTGCCCAGTTCCCAGGTCTTGTTCTTTTCCGGACCCAGATCCTGGTTGGCCGCGCTCAGGCCGGCGCCGGTGGAGGTCAGGCTTTCCGCCGAGGGGTTGAAGGAGGTGCCATAGGCCACATAGACCCGTCCGTTCGGCGCCGGCTTGAATACCAGGCCGGCGCGCCCGCTCAACTTGGCGTCATCGGAACTCAGGCGGGTCTTGCTGCCGCGCACGCCGTTGGCGACCGGGGTGGTGTCGCTGTCACCGTCGAACCAGTCATAGCGCAGCCCCAGGTTCAGATCCCAATACTGATTGAGGGCGATGGTATCGAAGGCATAGATGGCCTTGTCGGTCAGCACGTTGTTGGCGATGGCCGAGGTCTGCTTGTCGGTCGCGCCGTCGTAGCGCTCCGGCGGTGCAGCCAGGGCATAGCCGGCGGCCGGGAAGGTCAGGCCATAGCTGTAGGTGTCGCGGTCGTAGTCCTCTCGGGAGAATTCGGCGCCCAGCACGAAGGAATGGCCCAGGCCGAAGGTATCGACGGTGCCGGTCAGGTTGGTCTGGTTGATCCACATTTCCGAGGTCACGTCGCGGCCATAGCCCTGGGGACCGGCCGGACGATAGCGGCCCGCGGCCACGCCACTCAGGTTGACGTGAGAGGCGGAGATTACCGCGTCGCGTTCGATGCGGCTGTAGCGGGTCAGGTTCTGCAGACTCAGGTTGTCATTGAAGCGATGCTCCAGCTCCACGGTGAAGACATTGTTATTGATGTCTTCCTTGTCGATGTTCTTGAAGCCGAAATAGGCATCGCGATCCACCCCGCCCAGACGTTTGCCGTTGAACGCCGGCACCCCGTAGTCGGGCTGGTTGTCGTCGGTCTGGTGGAAATAGCTCAGGGTCAGGCGGGTATCGTCCGACAGGCCCAGGGCCAGCGACGGCGCGATGCCCCAGCGCTCGCGGTCGATCTGGTCGCGGCCGGGCACGTCGTTCTCGTGGGCCATCAGGTTCAGGCGAAAGGCGCTGTCGGTACCCACGCCCTGCAGCGGCTGGTTGGTGTCCAGGGTCAAGCGGCGATAGCTGTCGGTGCCGAGGCCCGCGCCAATGCGGGTGAACTGGCGCTCCTGGGGCTTCTTGCTGATCAGATTGATGGAGCCACCGGTGGTGCCGGCGCCGCCGAACACCGAGTTGGGGCCCTTGATGACCTCGACCGATTCCAGGTTGAAGGTGTCGGTACGGTTGGTCTGGGTGCTGTCGCGCAGACCATCGATCTGGATGTTCGAGTTGGCGCTGAAGCCGCGGATATTGATGCTGTCGCCGGAGCCGCCGCCGCCCTCACCGGCATTGAAGGTGATGCCGGAGACGTTGGACAGCACCGATCTCAGACTCAGCGCCTGCTGGTCCTGGATGACCTGCGCGGGAACCACGGTCACGGTCTGCGGGGTGTCCAGCAAGGGGGCGGTGTACTTGCGCGAGGCGGACTGTTCGGCCTTGAAGCCCTCCTGCTGCGCCTGACCCTCGATGGTCAGACTTTCCAGCCGGGTCACCGGCTCCTTGGCGTCCTGGGCCTGTACCCCCAGGGATAGCGAAGCGACGGCGACACTGAAGGTAGAAACCAGCAAACGGCGTTGGGACAGCGAAGAAAGTTCCTTGGACATGATGGCGAGCCGCCTCCTTTTGTGAATGCGGCGCGATTCTATTTGCAAACGATTATCAAATCCATAGCGAATGTAAACTATTCTTAACAAATCCTGACGTTGCCTGATAGGCGTCCTGGCGACAGGCATGAAAAAGCCCGCGTTCCTTGCGGGACGCGGGCTCGATCGACACCCAGAGGCCTTAGAGGTAGAAGGCCTTCAGTGGCGGGAAGCCGTTGAATTCCACCGCGCTGTAGCTGGTGGTGTAGGCACCGGTGGACAGCCAGTACAGGCGGTCACCGCTGGCCAGGTTCAGCGGCAGGCCATACTTGTAGTGCTCGTACATGATGTCGGCGCTGTCGCAGGTCGGACCGGCGATCACCACCTCTTCCATCTCGCCTTTCTTCTCGGTCCAGATCGGGAACTTGATGGACTCGTCCATGGTTTCGATCAGGCCGGAGAACTTGCCCACGTCGGTGTAGACCCAGCGCTCCACGGCGGTCCGCGACTTGCGCGCCACCAGCACCACTTCGCTGACCAGGATGCCGGCGTTGGAGATCAGCGAACGGCCCGGCTCCAGGATGATTTCCGGCAGTTCGTCGCCGAAATCTTCCTTGAGGAAGCGGATGATCTCCTCGGCATAGGTCTCCAGGCTGTTGGTGCGCTGGATGTAGTTGGCCGGGAAGCCACCGCCCATGTTGATCATCTTCAGGGTGATGCCGTCTTCTTCCTTGAGGCGCTCGAAGATCACCTTGACCTTGGCGATGGCGGCGTCCCAGACGTCGATGTCGCGCTGCTGGCTGCCGACGTGGAAGGAGATGCCATAGGGCTCCAGGCCCAGCTGGCGGGCCAGGATCAGCAGGTCCAGGGCCATGTCGGGCTGGCAGCCGAACTTGCGCGACAGCGGCCAGTCGGCGGAGTTGGAGCCTTCGGTGAGGATCCGCACATAGATGCGCGAGCCCGGGGCAGCCTTGGCGATGTTGCGCAGGTCGGCCTCGGAGTCAGTGGCGAACATGCGCACGCCCTTCTCGTAGAAGTAGCGGATGTCCTTGGATTTCTTGATGGTGTTGCCGTAGCTGATGCGCTCCGGCTCGACGCCGGTGGACAGCACCTTGTCCAGCTCGTAGATGGAGGCGATGTCGAAATTCGAGCCCTTGTCGCGCAGCAGCTCGGTGATCTCGATGGCCGGGTTGGCCTTGACCGCATAGTAGATCTTGGCGAACGGGAAGTTGCCAACGAGATCGTCATAGGCCCGGCCGATGGTGGCGGTGTCGATGACGACGAAGGGGGTTTCCTGCTGGTCGGCGAAGGCCTTCATCTTCTGGAAGGTTTCGCGAGAATAGTAATCTTCGACCTTGATGGACATGCGTCGGACTCCCGATGGGCAGAACAAATTGAAGGAGGGGGTGTTCTGAACGCCTAATCCGTTTCCCCACTTTGGTTCGCCTACTTCCCAAGGCACATCGCCGAAAGCAAAAAGGTCAACGCGTACTGGCGTTGACCTCGCTGTCTCGTCGTCGGTACTTGAGCCGGATGGATCGTTTCCAGCATGGACGTTCGGGCGCGAACTTTAGGGCCAGACGTCCCAGAGATCAATGTTAAATCCGTGATCTTTACCGAACGGTGACGCGCGCGGACTCACCCCCACTCCTGCAACCGACCGGAGCGGGCGACGAGATGTTCCGGAGGGGCGATAACAGGGGGTTGCCGAGCGGGCAGAGAAGGTGGGGAAGGTTGCGTTGGGCTTCGACGATGGAGCTGTCTCAACCCAACCTACCAGAGCCTGGGCCCGTAGGTTGGGTTGAGCGCAGCGAAGCCCAACACGCCCAACCCCAGCGCCTTACCGGAACGGTGGCTCGTCGAAGCTGCGCAGCTTGCGCGAGTGCAGGGAGTCGAGCTGGGTACGCAGCTGGTCGAGGGCGGCGATGCCGATGGCCAGGTGCTGGCTCACCGCGCGGGCATAGAAGGCGTTGGCCGAGCCGGGCAGCTTGATCTCGCTGTGCAGGGGCTTGTCGGACACGCACAGCAGGGTGCCGTAGGGCACCCGCAGGCGATAGCCCTGGGCGGCGATGGTGCCGCTCTCCATGTCCACCGCCACGGCGCGCGCCAGGTTGATCAGCGGGCGTTCCTGAGCCCAGCGTAATTCCCAGTTGCGGTCGTCGTAGGTCAGCACGGTACCGGTACGCAGGCGCCGCTTGAGCGCCTCGCCGCGTTCGCCGGTGACGCTGGCGGCGGCTTCCTGCAGGGCCACCTGCACCTCGGCCAGCGCCGGGATGGGAATGTGCGGCGGCACCACGCGGTCGAGGATGCCGTCGCGTCTCATGTAGGCGTGGGCCAGCACGTAGTCGCCGATGGTCTGCGACTGCCGCAGGCCGCCACAGTGGCCGATCATCAGCCAGCAGTGCGGACGCAGCACCGCCAGGTGGTCGGTGATGTTCTTGGCGTTGGACGGGCCGACGCCGATGTTGACCAGGGTGACGCCATGGCCGTCGCCGGCGATCAGGTGGTAGGCCGGCATCTGGAAGCGGTGCCAGGCGATGGCGGCGATGACCGCCTGGGCCTCGGTGGGGTCCATGTCGCGCTCGATGATGACGTTGCCCGGCAGCACCAGGCGCTCGAAGCGCGGATCGCTGCGCAGTTGCTCCAGGCCATGCTGGATGAACTGGTCGACGTAGCGATGGTAGTTGGTCAGCAGGATCCAGGGCTGCACGTGACGCCAGTCGCTGCCGGTGTAGTGAACGATGCGTCTCAGCGAGAAGTCGGTACGGGCGGCATCGAACAAGGCCAGCGGCAGCGGATCGATGCGCTCCCAGTCGTAGTGGCCGTCGGCGATGTCGTCGTGGGCGGCGGAGAGATCGGTGCTGGGAAAGACCCGCGCCAGTTCGGCGGCGGTCACGCCGCTGCCGGCCAGTTCGTCGCCCTGCTCCACCACATAGGGGTAGGGGATGTCCTGGCGACTGCGACCGACCTCGACCTGGACGTCGTAGTCGCGCATCAGCGGCTCGAGCTGCTCCAGCAGATAGCCGCGAAAGGCCGCCGGATGGGTCACGGTGGCTACATAGGTGCCGGGCAGCTGGATCTTGGCGTAGGCGCGGGTGGTGGCCGGCGGCACGCCGGGCGCGCGATAGCGGATGCGGATCTCGGGATAGCGGAACAGCTGGCGCTCGGCGGCGCTGGGTTCGACGCGATCCTTGAGATAGCGCTTGAGCGCCGCATCCAGGGCCTGGGTGGCCTCCTGGTGCAACGCCGCGAGCCGGTCGACCGCCTCGCTGGCGGTGGCGACGACGGTGAAATCCTCGGATACGGAGGTCATGCAGGTTTCCTTGTTGGGGCGCTGGCTATAGCTGACACCCTAACACCCCTGGGTGACAACGGCTGTGACGGCTCATAGGGGTTTGTCACCCTGGGCATGCTGCTCCCACAGCCGGCGATAGTGGCCGTCGGGCCGCTGCAGCAGCGATTCGTGACTACCCTCCTCCACCTTGCGGCCGTCGCGCAGCACCAGGATGCGATCGGCATGGCGGATGGTGGACAGCCGGTGCGCCACCACGATCAGAGTGACCTGGCCGCGCAATTCGTCCAGCGCCCCCTGCAGCCGCGCCTCGGTGGCGCTGTCGATGCTGGCGGTGGCCTCGTCGAGCAGCAGCACCTTGGGTTCGCGCAAGAGCGCCCGGGCCAGGGCCAGCAGTTGCCGCTCGCCGGTGGACAGGGTGAAGCCACGCTCGCCCAGCAGGGTATCCAGGCCTTCCGGCAGGCGCGCCACCAGGTCATCCAGGTGGGCGGCGGCCAGGGCCTCGCGCAGGCGCGCATCCGGCACCTGACTGCCCAGCAGCAGGTTGTCCCTGAGGCTGCTGGAACGGATGAAGGGCTCCTGAGGCACGCTGGCCAAGGCGGCGCCCAGCACTTCCGGAGTCAGCGTGCCCAGTTCGCGACCGTCCAGGCAGAGGTGGCCGCCGGTGACCGGTTGCAGTCCGGCGAGCAGGTCGAGCAGCGTCGACTTGCCGCTGCCAGTGGGGCCGACGATACCGAGAAAGGTGCCCGGAGCGATGTCCAGGTCGATGCCATGCAGGGTGTCGTGCCCGGCGCCGGCATGGCGAAAACGCACGGCGTCGAGGTGGAAGTGCGCGGTCGCGATGGGGCGGTCATCTTCGCCGCTCAGCGCCGGCTTCTCTTCCAGCAGGTGCAGCAGCCGGGTGCCGGCCACCGTGGCCTGTTGGAACAGGTTGAATCTCTGGGTGATGTCCATTAGCGGCTCGGTCACCCGGCCCAGGTAGGTGACGAAGGCATAGAGCACGCCGATCTCGGCGCCGCCCTGCAAATGCCCCATACCGTAGACCAGCAGCAGCACCGCCAGCACCGCCACGCTGACCAGATCCAGCGCCGAGCGCAGCAGCAGGCCGGAGACGCGGATGGTGCGCATGCGCGCGCCGTACTGGGCCTGGTTGAGCCGCTGGAAATCCTGGCGGAAGCGCTCGGTCTGGTTGAAGGCCTGCAACAGACCCATGCCGCCGATGGCCTCGCCCAGCCGGGCGCTCTGCTCGGCGCGCAGCATCCGCACCTCCATGGCCGCCGCCCCGCTGTATCGCTGGTAGGCCCAGACGATCAGCACCGCGGCCGGGATCAGCAGCACGGCGATGGCCATCAGCCGCACGTCGAGCAGCGCCATGGCCACCAGGATGCCGATCAGCAGCACGATGTTGCCGACCATGTTGCCGAGGAAGGCCACATAGAGTTCGCGCAGGGCATCGGTGTCGTTGGTGACCCGCGCCACCAGTTCGCCGGTGGCGGTACGATCGTGGAAGCTCTGCGGCAGGCTCAGCACATGGCGGAACAGCCGGCGCCGCTGCAGGAGCACCACGTCCATGGCGATCTCGGCGAATCTCAGGGATTGCAGATAGCGGCCATAGGCGGCCAGGCCTTGGGAGACCACATAGGCGGCGACCAGGCCCACCAGCGGCCAGAGGCGCAGGTCGTGGGGCACCAGGTAGTTGTCCAGGTAGTGCTTGGTCAGCCAGGGCCCCAGCACGTCGAACAGCGTGGCCACGACCAGGATCGCCAGGGTGCCGGCCAGCTTGCGCGGATTGGCCAGTACCGGCTTGAGCAGCAGCGAGAGCACGCGCGTCCTGGTCATTGGCTGGCCTCCTCCGCCTGCTGCAGATTCCAGAGTCGGGCATAGAGTCCCCCGGCGGCGAGCAGCTCGCCATGGCGACCCCGCTCCACCAGGCTGCCCTGGTCGAGCACGATGATCTCGTCGGCGTGCTGCACGGCCGAGAGCCGGTGGCTGACGATCAGGGTGGTACGCCCCTGCAGCCTGGCCAGCGTCTTGAGCAGGCGGGCTTCGGTGGCGGTATCCACCGCCGAGAGGGTGTCGTCCAGCAGCAGGATGGGCGCCGGAGAGAGCAGCGCCCGGGCCAGGGCCACCCGCTGGCGCTGGCCGCCGGAGAGGGTCAGGCCGCGCTCGCCCACCGGGGTATCCAGGCCTTGCGGCAGGGCCGCCAGGTCGGTGCCGAAGGCAGCAGCGTCGAGGGCTTCGCGGATCTCTCCGGCGGTGGCGTCGGGGCGACTGAGGGCGACGTTTTCGCCCAGGGTACGGGCGAACAGGAAGGGATCCTGGGGCACATAGGCGAACTGGGCGCGTAGGTCGCCCAGCCGGTAGTCCTCCAGCGGCACCCCACCCAGGCGAATGCAGCCCTGCTCCAGCGGAAACTGGCGCAGCAGCAGGCGCAGCAGGGTGCTCTTGCCGCTGCCGGTGGCACCGACGATGCCCAGCGTATCGCCCGCGGGCAGGTCGATGACCACGTCCTGCAAGGCCGGCTGGCGTGCCTGGGGATAGGTGAAGGCCGGGATATAGACCGACAGATCCGCCTGGTCCGGCGGCGTCTGGGTGCCTTCGTCACGGATGCGCTCGATGACGGCGAACACCTCCTCCAGCCGACGGGCACCCGCTTCGCCGCGCTGCAGCAGGTTGAAGCACCAGCCGATGGCGAACATCGGCCAGATCAGCTGCACGAGATAGAGGCTGAAGCTGGTCAGCTGGCCCAGGGTGATGTGGCCGTCGAGATAGCGCCAGCTGCCCATGACCAGGGTCAGCAGGGTGGCGAGACTCAGGGCGACGAAGATGATCGGCTCGTAGCGCGCCTCGGTGCGCTGCACCTGGTAGTCGGCCTTGGCCACGCTGCGGGCGCGGGCGTCGAAGTCATCCAGTTCGGCTTCGATCAGGGCATGCTGGCGCAGCATGCGCAGGCCGCTCAAGGCCTCCTGGGTACGGTCGTTGAGGGCGGAAAAGCCGGCCAGCGCCAAGCCGAAGCGCTGCTGCACCCGCCGCGCCACGCGGTAGAAACCCCAGGCCATGAAGGGAAAGGGCAACAATGCCAGGGCGGCCAGGGGTGCGTCGATGCCGATGAACATGGCCAGCAGCACCAGCAGCAGGGTCAGCATGCCATCGAAACTGGCCAGCACCCCTTCGCCGGCGGCGGTCTCCACGGCGTCGATGTCCTGGGTGGCGCGGGCCAGCAGATCTCCGGTACGACTGGACTGGAAGAAGCCGGGATCCAGGCGCGCTAGCTTGGCGAAGAAGGCATCGCGCAGCTCCACGCCGACCTGGTAGGAGGTGCCGAACAGGCGCACCCGCCACTGATAGCGGAGCACATAGAGGCCACAGCCGACCGCCACGATCAGGGCGACGCGCCAGAGCAGGCCGGTCTGATCCAGCTCGCCGGCACGCAGGGCGTCGATGGCCTTGCCGATCCACCAGGGCAGGGTCAGGTTGAGCAGACCGACGCCCAGCAGGCAGAGGATGGCCGTCCCGTAGGCACGCCGTTGGCGCAGGAAGAAATCACGCAACAACCGCCACAACGCCATAGAACCGCCTTACCCGAGCAAAGGTGCAGTATATCGGCTACCCAACCGGCAGCGGAGTTCCTTCGTCCCGATCCGGGTCCCATGTCAACGGGTGGCGCAGGGCGCGAGGTCGTTGTAGGGTGCCACTCCCTGCGGCGCCCGGCCGCTGCGCCCCTTTTCCCTTTGCTAGGCTGACGTCCATGACCCTCGAACCCCAACGTCCCGTCGTCCTCTGCCTGTCCGGCCACGATCCGAGTGGCGGCGCCGGGCTGCAGGCCGACATCGAAGCCCTGATTGCCCAGGGCTGCCATGCCGCCCCGGCGGTCACCGCGCTGACCGTGCAGGACACCGTCGACGTGCTGAACTTCCGGGTGCTGGATCGCGAGTGGGTGCTGGCCCAGGCCCGGGCGATCATCGCCGACCTGCCAGTGGCGGCGGTCAAGCTGGGCATGCTCGGTTCGGTGGAGATGGTCGAGACGGTGCTGGAGATCATGGAAGCGCTCCCTGGCGTGCCCCTGGTCTGCGATCCGGTGCTGCGCGCCGGTGGTGGCGGCGCCCTGGGCAAGGACGAGGTCGGCTACGCCATCCGCGAGCGCTTGCTGCCGCGCGCTACCATCGCCACCCCCAACCTGCCCGAGGCGCGCATCCTCGCCGAGTTACCCGAGGGCACCCCGGAGCAATGCGCCGAGCGCCTGCTGCCCTTTTGCGCCCACCTGCTGATCACTGGCGGCCATGGCGAAGAACACGAGGTGCACAACCGCCTCTATGACCGTACCGGTGGCTGCGAGACCCATGTCTGCCAGCGCCTGCCCGGCAGCTACCACGGCTCCGGCTGCACCCTGGCCAGTACCCTGGCCGGGCGCCTGGCCCTGGGCGAAGCCCTGCCCAGCGCGGTACGCAGCGCCCTGGACTACACCTGGCGCACCCTGAGGGACGCCGAGCGCCCCGGTCGCGGCCAGTACGTGCCGCGGCGCCTGCCACTGGACTTCTGCTCATGAGCACCCTGCGCGGCCTCTATGCCATCACCGACAGCGTGCTGCTCGCCGAGGGTCGCCTGCTGCCCTATGTCGAAGCTGCCCTGCAGGGCGGTGCCCGCCTGGTGCAGTACCGCGACAAGTCAGGGGATGCCAACCGTCGTCATGACGAAGCCGCGGCTCTTGCCGACCTCTGCCGCCAGCATGGCGCCCTGTTGATCATCAATGACGACCTCGCCCTGGCCCGCCAGCTGGGCGTCGGCCTGCACCTGGGTCAGGAAGACGGTTCCCTGGCCGCGGCCCGCGCCGAACTGGGTGCGGAAGCCATCCTCGGCGGCACCTGCCACGCCAGTCTGGAGTTGGCCGAGGCCGCGGTCCAGGCCGGCGTCAGCTACCTGGCCTTCGGTCGCTTCTTCGCCTCCAGCACCAAGCCGGATGCCCCGCCAGCGCCCCTGGAATTGCTCGACCAAGCCCGCAGTCGTTTCGCTCTGCCCGTCTGCGCCATCGGCGGTGTCACCCTGGACAATGCCCCACATCTGCTCGCCCACGGCGTCGACCTGCTCGCCGTCGTCCACACCTTGTTTTCCGCCGCCAGCGCGGGCGAGGTGGAGCGCCGCGCGCGCGCCTTCGCCCGGCTATTCACGGCCTGATCCCCTTCAAGGAGACCCCTATGTCCCGCTCCGCGCAACTCTTCGACCAGGCCCAGCGCCACATCCCCGGTGGCGTCAACTCACCGGTTCGTGCCTTCAAGAGCGTCGGCGGCACGCCGCTGTTCTTCAAGCACGCCCAGGGCGCCTATATCGTCGACGAGGATGACAAGCGCTATGTCGACTACGTCGGTTCCTGGGGACCGATGATCCTCGGCCACAGCCATCCCGACGTGCTCGACGCCGTGCGTCGTCAGCTGGAACACGGCCTCTCCTACGGCGCCCCGACCGCCCTGGAAACCACCATGGCTGATCTCATCTGCGAGATCGTGCCGTCCATGGAAATGGTGCGCATGGTCAGCTCGGGCACCGAGGCCACCATGAGCGCCATCCGCCTGGCACGCGGCTACACCGGGCGCGACACCATCATCAAATTCGAGGGCTGCTACCACGGCCACTCCGACAGCCTGCTGGTCAAGGCCGGTTCCGGCGCCCTGACCCTGGGCGTGCCCAGCTCTCCCGGCGTGCCGGCGGCCTTCGCCCAGCACACCCTGACCCTGGCCTACAACGACCTGGGCGAGGTGGAAGAAACCCTGGCCAAAGTCGGCGACCAGATCGCCTGCATCATCGTCGAGCCGGTGGCCGGCAACATGAATTGCGTACCGCCGGCGCCGGGCTTTCTGGAAGGGCTGCGCAGCCTCTGCGATCGCTATGGCGTGGTGCTGATCTTCGACGAGGTCATGACCGGCTTCCGCGTCGCCCTGGGCGGTGCCCAGGCGCACTACGGCATCCGCCCGGACCTCACCACCTTCGGCAAGATCGTCGGCGGCGGCATGCCGGTCGGCTGCTTTGGCGGCAAGCGCGAGATCATGGAAAAGATCGCCCCGCTCGGCCCGGTCTACCAGGCCGGCACCCTGTCGGGCAATCCGCTGGCCATGGCCGCCGGCCTTACCACCCTGCAGCTGATCCGCCGTCCCGGCTTCCACGCCGAGCTGACCGACTACACCACGCGAATGCTGCAAGGCTTGCAGGACCGCGCCGATGCCGCCGGTGTGCCCTTCGTCACCACCCAGGCAGGCGGCATGTTCGGTCTCTACTTTAGCGGCGCCGAAGACATCGTTACCTTCAGCGATGTCATGGCCAGCGACAGCGAGAGATTCAAGCGCTTCTTCCACCTGATGCTGGACGGTGGCGTCTACCTGGCGCCCAGTGCCTTCGAGGCCGGCTTCACCTCCATCGCCCATGGCGACGAGGAATTGCGCATCACCCTGGACGCCGCCGAGCGCGCCTTCGCCACCTTCAAGGACTAGGACCCGTCTGACAGGTGTCATTCGTCTCGCCTGTGGAACCTCTCTGCCCCGCCGGCCTCACACACTAGTTGAGTGGCCGGCGTCACGGGTAAAAAAGTTCCGCCGTTGCGCGTAAAGGTTTTGAAAGCGTGCGTCGGCTTGACCCATAATGAGATGTCGGCGCGTTTCGCCGACCGGGTTCTCCGAACCTGCCTCGCTCGTGGAGGCGCTTCATGCACCGCGCTGGTCGTACCCTGTGCGCAGCCCTGATCCTGATGCCCCTGGCCGCCCTGGCCGGAGGCAATTCGCTGCTCGTCCCCAGCACCAGCCGTTGCAACCTGAATCTGGCCAACGAAGCCCTGGCGCAGGCGATCGCCCGCTGCCAGCAGATCGCCCACGAAGGCGATTCTCAGGCGCAGTACGAACTCGGTGACTTCTACTACGAAGGCAAGCAGACGCCCAAGGATCTCAACCAGGCGCGTCAGTGGTTCGAGCAGGCCTCGCTCAAGGGAAATGCCGATGCGCAGAATCGCCTCGGCAACATGTTCTTTCGTGGCGAGGGCGTACCGCCCAACAACATCCAGGCCTACATAGTGCTGAAGATGGCCGCCATCAACGGCAACGACGAAGCCATGGACACCGCCGACCTGGTCAGCGCCCAGATGCGCCGTGACGAACTGGAGATGGCTACCCAGGTGCTGGGGCAGATCTTCCGCGACTATCTGCAGGACATGCAGACCGCAGGCAATCTCAATCCCTTCCAGCCGCCGCAGAACTGACGGCGAGCCCGGCAGAGCCTGTTCAAAATCTCGCGAGCTAGAGACAAACAAGGCGAAAATGGCTTAGGAAGCGGAGTTTACAAGTCGTGAATGAGCATTCCGAAGCCATTTTCAACGCCGTTTGGCCGACGCGCAGCAGACTTTGGCCAGGTTCTCAGGGCTTGTCGGGCATTGGCATCGGAAACGGCATGACATTGGTGCCACCCTTGGCTTCGCTGATCTTGGGCTGCCCCAGGCGCTCCACCTCGTCGATGCGGATGATCGAGTGCATGGGCACGAAGCTGCGCACCACGCCTTCGAATTGCGCCTTGAGCTTTTCCTCGCTCGGATCCACCACCACCTGGGTGCGCTCGCCGAACACCAGCTCCTCGATTTCCAGGAAGCCCCAGAGATCGCTCTGGAAGATCTGCTTGGCGTAGATCTCGAAGACCTGACCCTGGTTGACGAAGATGACCTTGTAGATGGCCGGCTTGCTGGGGGATGAGCTCATGGTGGACGCGGGTTTCGCCGAGGAAAAAGGGGGCAGCGAGCATAGCACGCCGGCCCCGGCAGCCGTCAGCGTTCGCCAGGGGTTTCCAGCCAGGCCCGCTCGGCCACCACGGCTGTCACCCAGTCGATGAACACCCGCAACTTGGCGCTGACATGACGATTGGGGGCGAAGGCCAGATACAGCGGCAGGGGTGCCACCTGCCAGTCCGCGAACAGCCTGACCAGTTCGCCACGAGCGACCGCCTCCGCTGCCAGGTAGTGCGGCAGGCAGACCACCCCTAGTCCGGCCTGCCCCGCCGCTAGGCAGGCATTGCCGTCGTCCACCTCCAGACTGTGGCGGCCCTGCAGCTCCAGGCGCTCGGCGCCGCGCTGCAGGGCATAGGGAAAGCCCTTGCCCCTACCCCAGAGAAACCGCACCACCCGGTGCGGCGTCTCGGCCAGCTCGGCGGGATGAACCGGCACACCCTGGGCGGCGAGATAGGCCGGTGCGGCATAGCAGCCCAGTTGCAGCGCCCCTAGCGGCCGGGCCACCAGGTACTGCTCGCGGATGCGCCCGCCGCGGATCACGCAATCGACGTTGTCACCGATCAGATCCACCTGGCGATCGCTGACGCCCAGCTCGAGCTGGATATCCGGATAGCGCTCGAAGAAGTCCGGCAGAGCCGGGATCAGGATCAACCGCGCCAGCGGGCTGGGCACGTCCACCCGCAGGCGGCCACGGGGCGTGCGGGTGGCGACCGAAAGCCCCGTCTCGGCATCGTCCACCGCTGCCAGCACGCCCAGGCAGCGGTCGTAATAGGCCGCGCCGTCGGCGGTGACCTGCACCTGCCGGGTGGTGCGATTGAGCAGGCGCACCTGCAGGTGCGCCTCCAGCTGCTGCACCTGCTGGGTGACGCGGGTGCGGCTGCTGCCGAGGGTCTCGGCCGCGCGGGTGAAGCTGCCGGCTTCCACCACCCGCACGAAGGTCTGCATCGCGGCGAACAGATCCATGCCGATTCCTGAACAGGGGATTGTTTGAATTGTACAAACAATGCTGACCGCCTGGCCGGGTTTATCCCCTGGCGGACGGCGCCTAAGGTGGCTCCAGCGATCCCTACCGGAGCCCCAGCATGACCCGCGACGTCGTCTTTCCCGCCCAGCGCCACGCCCTCTACGAACAGCACCGCTATTCGCCGGCCATCCGTTCCAACGGCTTTCTCTTCGTCTCGGGGCAGGTCGGCAGCCGCGCCGACGGTTCGCCCGAGCCGGAGCTGGAAGACCAGGTCCGCCTGGCCTTCGCCAACCTCGACGCCGTCCTTGCCGCGGCCGGCGCCGCCTTTGCCGACGTGGTGGACGTCACCCTGTTCATGGTCGATGCCGAAGCCAGCTTCGAACGGATCTGGCCGGTGCTGCTGGAGCACTGGGGCACGGCGCCCTACCCCACGGTGACCGCGGTCGGCGCCACCTGGCTGGCCGGCTTTCGCTTCGAGATCAAGGCCATCGCCCGGCTGCCGGAGGACGCTGCCCAGGCCTAGGCCGACCGCCTTCCGGGCGGCTCTTCCCCGTGCGGAAGGCCATCATTATAATGCGCGGTCCACTCGCCACCGACCTCCTGCCGCGCATGTCCAAGAAGCTCTATATCGAAACCCATGGCTGCCAGATGAACGAATACGATTCGTCGCGCATGGTCGACCTGCTCGGCGAACGGGAGCCGCTGGAAGTCACCCAGAATCCGGCCGAGGCCGATGTCATCCTGCTCAACACCTGCTCGATCCGCGAGAAGGCGCAGGAGAAGGTGTTTTCCCAGCTCGGTCGCTGGCGCGAACTCAAGCTGGAGAATCCCGATCTGGTGATCGGTGTCGGTGGCTGCGTGGCCAGCCAGGAAGGCGCCGCCATCCGCGACCGCGCGCCCTATGTCGATGTGGTCTTCGGGCCCCAGACCTTGCACCGCCTGCCGGAGATGATCGACGCCGCGCGCACCACCCGGGCGCCCCAGGTGGACATCTCCTTCCCCGAGATCGAGAAGTTCGACCGCCTGCCCGAGCCGCGCATCGACGGCCCCAGCGCCTTCGTCTCCATCATGGAAGGCTGCAGCAAGTACTGCACCTTCTGCGTGGTGCCCTATACCCGCGGCGAAGAGGTCAGCCGGCCGCTGGACGACGTCCTCGCCGAGATCATCCACCTCGCCGAGCACGGCGTGCGCGAGGTGACCCTGCTGGGCCAGAACGTCAATGGCTATCGCGGCGCCACCGGCGACGGCCGCATCGCCGACTTCGCCGAGCTGCTCTATGTGGTGGCGGCGGTGGACGGCATCGACCGCATCCGCTACACCACCTCGCACCCGCTGGAATTCTCCGACGCCCTGATCCAGGCCCACGCCGAGATCCCGGAGCTGGTGAAATTCGTCCACCTGCCGGTGCAGGCCGGTTCGGATCGCATCCTGGCGGCCATGAAGCGCAACCACACGGCGCTGGAATACAAGTCGCGCATCCGCCGGCTCAAGGCGGCGGTACCCGACATCTGCATCAGCTCGGACTTCATCGTCGGCTTCCCCGGCGAGACCGAGAAGGACTTCGAACAGACCATGAAGCTGATCGAGGACGTCGGTTTCGACTTCTCCTTCTCCTTCATCTACAGCGCCCGTCCCGGCACCCCGGCGGCGGACCTGGTCGACGACACCCCGGACGAGCTCAAGAAGCAGCGCCTGCAGATCCTGCAGACGCGTATCCACCAGCAGGGCTTCGAGATCAGCCGGCGCATGGCCGGCAGCGTCCAGACCATCCTGGTCAGCGATTTCTCCAAGCGCGATCCCGGCATGCTGCAGGGTCGCACCGAGAACAACCGCATCGTCAACTTCCGTTGCAGCGACGCCAGCCTGATCGGTCAGTTCGTCCAGGTGCACATCGACGAAGCCCTGCCGCACTCCCTGCGCGGCACCCTGCTGGCCCCCGTCGCCAGCGGTGCGCGCCCGCCCGTCGCCGTCGCGCTGGCCTGATGGATGGTCACACGCGCCCTTTGCCAAGGGCGCGACCCAGGTTACTCTCACGCTACGTCAAGTTTTCGTAAAGCCAATCCAAAGGGTTTCCCAGCACACCTTGAATACCCCCCAGACGCTCCAGCACTTCACCCTCGAACCCTTCGATGCCGACCGTTTCGCCAACCTGTGCGGCCAGCTCGATGAAAATCTGCGCCAGATCGAACGCCGTCTCGGCATCGAGATCCGCAATCGCGGCAACCAGTTCGAACTGGTCGGCGATCCCGAGCGCACCCGCGCAGCGCAGAATCTCCTGCAGCGCCTCTATCGCGAAACCGCCAGCGGCACCGCGGTGGCTCCGGAACTGGTGCACCTCTATCTGCAGGAATCCGGTTTGGAAGCCCTGCAGGAAGAGCACCGCAGCGGTGGCGACACCAGCGTCGCCCTGCGCACCAAGAAGGGCATGATCCGCCCGCGCGGCGCCAACCAGCAGCGCTACGTCAAGTCGATCCTCGATCACGACATCAACTTCGGCATAGGTCCGGCCGGTACCGGCAAGACCTACCTGGCCGTGGCCTGCGCCGTGGACGCCCTGGAGCGCGAGCAGATACGCCGCATCCTGCTGGTGCGTCCGGCGGTGGAAGCCGGCGAGAAGCTGGGCTTCCTGCCCGGCGACCTGGCACAGAAGATCGACCCCTATCTGCGACCGCTGTACGACGCCCTCTACGAGATGCTCGGCTTCGAGCAGGTGGCCAAGCTCATCGAGCGCCAGGTCATCGAGGTCGCGCCGCTGGCCTACATGCGTGGCCGCACCCTCAACAATAGCTTCATCATTCTCGACGAGAGTCAGAACACCACCCTCGAGCAGATGAAGATGTTCCTGACCCGCATCGGTTTCGGTTCCACCGCGGTGATCACCGGTGACGTCACCCAGGTCGACCTGCCGCGCGGCACCAAGTCGGGCCTCAAGCACGTCATCGAGGTCCTGCGCGACGTGCCCGGCATCGGCTTCACCCACTTCGAGTCCAAGGACGTGGTGCGCCATCCGCTGGTGCAGCGCATCGTCGAGGCCTACGACCGCTTCGAGGCGCTGCAGGACCAGCCGCGCGCGTCCGGAGAGGATCGCCATGGCGATTGAACTGGACGTCCAGGTCGCCAGCGAGGCGGCCGACCTCCCCGAGGAGCCGGACTTACGCCGCTGGTGTGAACTGGCCCTGCGCGCCCGCCAGGGCGACTCGGAACTCACCATCCGCCTGGTGGACGAAGACGAAGGCCGCGAGCTGAATCGCACCTGGCGCCACAAGGACTACGCCACCAACGTGCTGTCCTTTCCGGCCGACGTGCCGGACGAATTCCTCGATATCCCCCTGCTCGGCGACCTGGTGATCTGCGCCCCCGTGGTGGCCCGCGAGGCCGCCGAGCAAGGCAAGCCCGCCAAGGCGCACTGGGCGCACCTGGTCATCCACGGCTGCCTGCACCTGCTCGGCTACGATCATCTGGAAGATGACGAAGCCGAGGAGATGGAAGACCTGGAACGCCAATTGCTCGCTGAACTGGGCTACCCCGATCCCTACGGTGAATGACACACACATGAACGAAGATCGATCAGGCACTGGGCATCGTTCCTGGCTGGAACGCATCGTCCAGGCCTTTGCCCATGAACCCAAGAGCCGCCAGGAACTGCTGGAACTGCTGCGCGAAGCGCACGAGAACAAGGTGCTCGACAGCGAGGTGCTGTCCATCGTCGAAGGCGCCATCTCGGTGGCCGACCTGCAGGTGCGCGACATCATGGTGCCGCGCTCGCAGATCATCAGCATTCGCGCCCAGCAGACCCCCGCCGAATTCCTGCCGGCGGTGATCGAGGCGGCCCACTCGCGCTATCCGGTGATCGGCGATGGCCCCGACGACGTGCTCGGCCTGCTGCTGGCCAAGGACCTACTGCCGCTGCTGCTGGACCCTGCACGGGTCTTCGACTTCAAGACGGCGCTGCGCCCGGCCACCTTCGTGCCCGAGTCCAAGCGGCTCAACGTACTCCTGCGCGAATTCCGTTCCACCCACAGCCACATGGCCATCGTGGTGGACGAATACGGCGGCGTCGCCGGCCTGGTGACCATCGAGGACGTGCTGGAGCAGATCGTCGGCGAGATCGAGGACGAGCACGACGTGGAGGAAGAGAGCTTCATCAAGTCGCTGCCCAATGGCGACTTCGTGGTCAAGGCGCTCACCCCCATCGAGACGCTCAACGAGATTCTGGAAACTCGCTTCGCCGACACCGAGGCCGACACGGCCGGCGGCCTGGTGATGAATCGCCTGGGCCACCTGCCCAAGCGCAACGAGGAAACGGTGATCGACGATTTCCGCTTCCGCGTCCTCAACGCCGACGGCCGCCGCATCCACCTGCTGCGCGTGACCCCGGTCAACCGCTAGCACGGCCCAGGCAATGCCCATCGCACGCCCTCCTACGGACCGCCGTAGGTTGGGTTGAGCGCAGCGAAGCCCAACAGGCCTTGCCTCGACTGCACGACTGTTGGGCTTCGACGATAGAATCGTCCTAGCCCAACCGACGGATCGCCATGGCCGCGATAGCCTTTACCATCCCCTCCCCAACTGCGACCTGGCTCGCTCTCCCTCAAGCGCCTTTGGCACTGACTCGCGCTGGCGAGTAAGCTTGCGCAGCCTCGATCGGACCAAGGATTTTCGATGCGCTGGATCTCTCAACCCGGCTGGAAGGGCAACCTTCTGGCGCTCTTCGCTGGCGCCCTCACGCCCCTGGCGTTGGCCCCTTTCAACATCTGGCCGCTGGCACTGCTGTCCGCCGGTCTCTTCTACCTGGGCCTCAAGGGGCTCGGCGCCTGGCGCGCCCTGCTGCGCGGCTGGTGCTACGGCTTCGGCGCCTTTCTCGCCGGCACCAGCTGGATCTACGTCAGCATCCACACCTACGGGGCCGCGCCGGTGCCCCTGGCGCTCTTTCTCACCGTGGGCTTCTGCGCAGGCATCGCGCTGTTCTTCGCCCTGCCCGCCGGCCTGTGGGCGCTGTGCCTGAGACGCAACCAGGCACCCCTGGGCGACGCCCTCACCTTCGCCGGCCTGTGGTTCGCCCTGGAGCTGTTTCGCAGCTGGGCGCTGACCGGCTTTCCCTGGCTGCTGCTGGGCTACAGCCAGCTCAGCGGTCCCCTGCAGGGGCTGGCGCCCCTGGGCGGCGTCTGGCTGATCTCGGCCGTGCTGGCCTTTACCGCGGCGCTGCTGGTCAACGCCCCGCGGCTGATCCTGCGACCGGTGGCCCTGGTCGCGGCCCTGGTGCTGGTGGCCCTGCCCTGGGTGGCCGGCGATGTCTTCCAGGGCCAGGTATGGACGCAACCGGCCGGCGCGCCGCTCAAGGTCGCCGGGATCCAGGGCAACATCGCCCAGGAACTCAAGTGGAATCCCGACCACGCCCGCGCCACCCTGGCGCTCTATCGCGACCGTACCGCCGAGCAGACCGACGCCGACCTGGTGGTCTGGCCGGAAAACGCCATTCCCGTGCTGCGCGAATACGTCAGTGACTTCCTCGCCGCCGAAGGCGCCCAGGTGGCGGCCCATGGCGGCGCCCTGGTGACCGGCCTGCCCGCCCGGGAACGCGACGCCGACGGCGATTCGCGCTACTTCAACAGCATCACCGCGGTCGGCAACGGCTCGGGTACCTACTACAAGCAGAAGCTGGTGCCCTTCGGCGAATACGTGCCGCTGCAGGAATACCTGCGCGGCCTGATCGGCTTCTTCGACCTGCCCATGTCCGACTTCGTCCGCGGCCCCGAGCAGCAGGAGCCACTACTGGTGAAGGGCTATCGCGTGGCGCCCTACATCTGCTACGAGGTGGTCTATCCGGAATTCGTCGCCAGCATGGCGGCCCAGAGTCAGTTGCTGCTCACCATCAGCAACGACACCTGGTTCGGCAAGTCCATCGGTCCGCAGCAGCACCTGCAGATGGCGCAGATGCGCGCTTTGGAAAGCGGTCGCTGGCTGGTACGGGTTACCAACGACGGCATCACCGCCCTGGTCGATCCCTTCGGTCGCATCAGCCGGCAGATCCCGGCCTTCGAGGTCGGCGTGCTGCAGGGCAGCGTGGTGCCCATGGATGGCCTGACGCCCTATCTGCACTACCGCCTCTGGCCGCTGGCGATCTTTTCCGCCCTGGTGCTGCTGTGGGGCCTGCTGCTGCGTCGGCAGGATCGTCCCGAAGAGGCACCGCTGGTGGTGACTCAGCGATAGGCGAGCGGATAGAGCAGCAGCCCAGCAGCCTCGTTGAGCAACTGGGCGGTCTGCTCGACCGCCTTGGCTTCCGGTAGCCAGCCACCGAAGGGCCGGGCATTGGCGACGCCGATGAAGCCCATGGGCGCGGCCACCACCGCGAAGCCCTGCCGTTCGAAACACCAGCGCGAACGGGCCATGTGATAGGCCTGGGTCACCAGCACCACCCGCTTGACCCCGGCCTCGCGCAGCAGCGGCGCACTCAGGGTGGCGTTTTCCCAGGTGGTGCGGCTGGCCCCTTCCTGCCAGCGCACCGGCACCCCCAGGTCGCGTTCCATCACCTCGGTCATCAGCGCCGCCTCGCTCAGCGGGCGGTCATGGGGCGAGCCTCCGGTGATCAGCACCGGCAGGCCGCTGGCCTTGGCCAGCCGCGCCGCATAGCGCAATCGCTCCACCGCCAGGTGACTGGCGGCATCGCCGGCCCAGCCCGGATCGTCCACCTCGCGCCCGGCGCCCAGCACCACGATGGCATCGGCCTGCTGCGCAAGCGTCGCCCAGCGCGCTTCGGGCAGGGCGGCGTCGCGCTCCAGCAGGCGACCGCCGGTTTCCACCACCACCGGCAGGGTACTGGCCCAGAGCCCCAGCAGACCGCCCAGGAAGCAGGCCAGGCCCAAACGGGGATAGCGACGACGCAACCACCACCCCAGCAACAGGAGCAGCAGCAGGCCGCCCGGTGGCAGCAGCAGTTGCTTGAAGAAATAGCGCAGACCCATGGTCTCTCCGGTCGAGGCGACCTCCGGGCCGCGGCGGCGCTCAGTGTAGGGGAGCGCGGACCCGGGCAGAAGGACTCTCGACCAGGACCTGCCGCCCCTGGCAATGACTGCAAAAGGATCCCGCCGGCTGTACCCGCCCGCAGCCCAGGCAGCAGGCCATGGCCGCTTCCGTCGCCTCGTGACGTTCCAGCCAGCGCCTGATCAGGGCGTACTCGGCCGGACTCAGGCCCTGCACTTCGACCTCCCCATCGGCGCTGTCATAGAGACGCTCCTGGGTAGCCGCCTCATCCAGCGCCAGCGCCAGGCGCCGTTGCAGGCGCACGTCTACGGGCAGCTTGTCGGACTCGCGTCGAAACTTTCCCATGATGGCGATCATCCTCCCGAGTAATTGAACGGACGTTTGATCAGCCTAGTACGGCCCTTCCAACCCTGCCTCCCCCGGAGTGCGAAACAAGCGACAGCCCGGGACATTTCCCCGCGCTCGGGGGGTCATGTATGCTTGGCGGCTCGATCAAACGCCTCTGCAGCCCTCGACACGCCCATGCACGAACACTATCAGCCCCGCGAAATAGAAGCCGCCGCCCAGTCCTTCTGGGACCAGAATCTGTCCTTCAAGGCCACCATGCGTCCGGGCCAGGAGAAGTTCTACTGCCTGTCGATGTTCCCCTACCCCAGCGGCAAGCTGCACATGGGGCACGTGCGCAACTACACCATCGGCGACGTCATCGCCCGCTACCAGCGGATGCTGGGCAAGAACGTCCTGCAGCCCATGGGCTGGGACGCCTTCGGCATGCCCGCCGAAAACGCGGCCATGAAGAACGGCGTGGCCCCGGCCAAGTGGACCTACGAGAACATCGCCTACATGAAGTCCCAGCTGCAGAGCCTGGGCCTGGCGATCGACTGGTCCCGCGAGGTCACCACCTGCAAGCCCGACTACTATCGCTGGGAGCAGTGGCTGTTCACCCAGCTGTTCGAGAAGGGCATCATCTACCGCAAGAACGGCACGGTGAACTGGGACCCGGTGGACCAGACCGTACTGGCCAACGAGCAGGTCATCGACGGCCGCGGCTGGCGCAGCGGTGCGCTGATCGAGAAGCGCGAGATCCCCATGTACTACTTCCGCATCACCGACTATGCGGAAGAGTTGCTGACCTCCCTCGACGGTCTGCCCGGCTGGCCCGAGCAGGTCAAGACCATGCAGCGCAACTGGATCGGCAAGTCCCGCGGCATGGAGGTGCAATTCCCCTATGACCAGGACAGCATCGGCGCCGAAGGCACCCTGAAGGTCTTCACCACCCGCCCCGACACCCTGCTCGGCGCCACCTATGTCGCCGTGGCCGCGGAACACCCGCTGGCCACCCAGGCCGCCCAGGGCAATGCCGAGCTGCAGGCGTTCATCGACGAGTGCAAGCGCGGCGGCGTCGCCGAAGCCGACATCGCCACCCAGGAGAAGAAGGGCCTGGACACCGGCCTGTTCGTCCGCCATCCGCTGACCAACGCCCGCCTGCCGGTGTGGGTCGCCAACTATGTGCTGATGCACTATGGCGACGGCGCGGTCATGGCCGTGCCCGGTCACGACGAGCGTGACTTCGAATTCGCCAACAAGTACCAGTTGCCCATCGTCCAGGTGGTGGATACCGCCGAGGCCACCCGCGTGCTGGCCAATCCGGACGACTACAGCCCCGCGGAATACGAGCGCTACCAGTTCGACCCGGTGCAGTGGAAGGACTGGTACGGCAGCAAGGAAGGCTTCCTGATCAATTCCGGCGCCTACGACAACCTGAGCTACGACGCCGCCTTCGACGCCATCGGCGCCGATCTGCAGGCCAAGGGCCTGGGTCAGCCGCGCACCCAGTTCCGCCTGCGCGACTGGGGCATCAGCCGCCAGCGCTACTGGGGCTGCCCGATCCCGATCATCCACGGCGAAGATGGCATCGACATCCCGGTGCCGGCCGACCTGCTGCCGGTGGTGCTGCCCGAAGACGTGGTGCCGGACGGCGCCGGCTCGCCCCTGGCGCGCATGCCCGAGTTCTATGAGACCGCCGATCCGCGCAACGGCCAGCCGGCCCGGCGTGAAACCGACACCATGGATACCTTCGTCGAAAGCTCCTGGTATTTCGCCCGCTATGCCTCGCCGAACTTCACCGGCGGCATGCTGGACAAGGAAGAAGCCAACTACTGGCTGCCCGTCGACCAGTACATCGGCGGCATCGAGCACGCCATCCTGCACCTGCTCTATTCGCGCTTCTTCCACAAGCTGATGCGCGACCAGGGCCTGATCGATTCCGACGAGCCCTTCGAGAATCTGCTGACCCAGGGCATGGTGGTGGCCGAGACCTACTACCGCACCCTGCCCAACGGCAGCAAGGACTGGTTCAACCCGGCCGATGTCGAGGTGGAGCGCGATGCCAAGGCCAAGGTGATCGGCGCGCGCCTGAAGAGCGACGGCCAGCCGGTGGAAATCGGCGGCGTCGAGAAGATGTCCAAGTCGAAGAACAACGGCGTCGATCCCCAGGCGATGATCGACCAGTACGGTGCCGATACCTGCCGGCTGTTCATGATGTTCGCCTCGCCGCCGGACATGAGTCTGGAATGGTCCGATTCCGGCGTCGAGGGCGCGAGCCGCTTCCTGCGTCGGGTCTGGCGTCTGGCCCAGGCCCACGTCACCCAGGGCCTGCCCAGCGCCGGCGCCCTTGGCGAGCTGTCGCCGGCCCAGAAGGAGGTGCGTCGCGCCATCCACCTGGCCATCCGCCAGGCCAGCCAGGATATCGGTCAGCATCACAAGTTCAACACCGCCATCGCCGCGGTCATGACCCTGATGAACGTGCTGGAAAAGGCCGCCCAGGACAGCGACACCGATCGCCGTCTGCTGCAGGAAGGCCTGGAGGCCGTCACCCTGCTGCTGGCCCCCATCACCCCGCACATCGCCCACGGTCTCTGGCAGCAGCTGGGCCACAGCGATGCGGTCATCGACGCCCGCTGGCCGCAGGTGGACGAAAGCGCCCTGGTGCAGGACAGTCTGCAGATCGTCATCCAGGTGAACGGCAAGCTGCGCGGCCAGATCGAAGTACCGGCCGATGCCAGCCGCGAGGCCATTGAGGCCGCCGCCCGCGCCAACGAGAACGTGGCACGCTTCACCGAGGGCCTGACCATCCGCAAGGTCGTCGTGGTCCCGGGTAAACTGGTCAACATCGTCGCCAACTAAGACACGCGAACGGAGCAGACAACAGATGAAGAAACGGATTCTCCCCGGCCTTGCGGTAGTCGGCCTGGCGACCCTGCTGACCGCCTGCGGCTTCCAGCTGCGTGGCACCGGCGAAACTCGCCTGACCGTGAACGAGCTGAACCTGACGGCGCGCGACGCCTATGGCCAGACCGTCAAGGACGTACGCGACATGCTCGAGGACGCCCATGTGCGGATCACCTCGGGCGCGCCCTACACCCTGGATCTGGGTGGCGAAGCCCAGAGCGAGCGCACCGCCAGCTACACCAGCGGCGCCCGCAGTGCCGAGGTCGAGCTGACCACCCGTCAGCCCTACACCATCATCGGCAAGAACCAGGCGGTGCTGGTCAGTGACTATCTGGAAACCCAGCGCTACTACGTGACCGACCAGAACAACATCGTCGGTTCCGAACAGCAGAAGGACCAGCTGCGTCGCGAAATGCGTCGCGAACTGGTGCAGCAGCTGGCCGCCCGCCTGCAGGCCCTGACGCCGGAGCGCCTGGACAAGCTGCAGCGCGACGCCGATGCCCGCGCCGCCGCCAAGGCCGAAGCCGACCGCCGCGCCCGCGAGTCCGCCCCGCCGCAGCAGTCGCCGATCGACATCCCCACCCCCGCGCGCTAAGCGCCGCAGCCGGAGCCGCAAGGCTCCGGTTTGCCCTTCCGGTTCAGTATGAAACTCAACGCCAATCAGCTGGGCAAGCAGCTCCAGGGCTCGCTGGCCGCCGTCTATGCCGTCAGCGGCGATGAGCCCCTGCTCTGCCAGGAAGCCAGCGACGCCATTCGCGGCGCGGCCCGCGCCCAGGGCTTCGACGAGCGCGAGGTCTTCGACGTCGATGCCGGCTTCGATTGGGGTCGTCTCTATGAGGCCGGCGCCAGCCTCTCGCTGTTCGCCCAGAAACGCATCCTCGAATTGCGTCTGCCCACCGGCAAGCCCGGCGACAAGGGCTCCGCTGCCTTGCTCGACTACCTCGCCCGCCCGGCCGAGGACACCCTGCTGCTGATCAGCCTGCCGCGCCTCGACGCCGCCGCCCAGAAGACCAAGTGGGCCAAGGCCCTGCTGGAGCACCCGCAGGCGCAATTCGTGCAGATCTGGCCGGTGGAACTGGCGCAGTTGCCGCAGTGGATCAACCAGCGCCTGTCGCGCCTGGGGTTGGCCGCCACGCCCGAAGCGGTCGAACTGATCGCCGAGCGGGTGGAAGGCAATCTGCTGGCCGCCGCCCAGGAGATCGAAAAGCTCCGCCTGCTCATCGAAGGCTCCCAGGTGGATGCCGAGACCGTGCGCGCCTCGGTGGCCGACAGTGCCCGCTACGACGTCTTCGGCCTGCTGGATGCCGCCCTGGCCGGCGATGCGGAGCACGCCCTGCGCATTCTCGAAGGCCTGCGTGGCGAAGGCGTGGAGGCGGCCGTGGTGCTCTGGGCCCTGGCCCGGGAACTGCGGCTGCTGGCCAACCTGGCCCATCTGCAGGAAAGCGGTACGCCCCTGGAGCGCGCCTTCACCCAGGTCAAGCCGCCGGTGTGGGACAAGCGGCGCCCCCTGGTCAGCCGCGCCCTGCAGCGCCAGGGTGCCCGCCGCCTGGAAGCCCTGCTGCGCGAGGCCCAGGTCGCCGACGAACAGATCAAGGGCCAGGCGCCCGGCGAGGTCTGGCTGACGCTGGCCAGCCTCGCCCTGACGCTCGCCGGCAAGCGACTGGCCCTGCCCAGGTCCTAGCGCTGGCCGGCGCTTGTAATGGCCGGCCCTTGCAATAGACTGGCGTGCCCCCATCAAGGGGGAGTCCCCACCCCTCGGAGCACGCACTCATGGCCAAGAAATACAGCCGCGGCCCCAACAAGGCCAAGGTCCTCGTCAGCGATCCCCGTTATCGCGCCCGCCAGGAAAAGCCCGCCAAGGGCAAAGGCAGCTACCGCCGCGAAGCCTTCTCGTTGCAAGACGAGAAGGCTTCGGTCTTTCTGGCCGCCTGAAAGCCGCGCTCAGACGCCTGACAGACGTCAGGACCCGGGCCGTGCTAAGGTGAGCCTTCCTGCCTAGACGTCCGGTGGAGACAGATGCAATTCGGGAAAACCCGCGGATTCAAGACCGGCGGCCTCCTCGCCGGAACCCTGGTCACCCTGCTGACCGCCGCCCTGGCCGCCTGCGCCCAGACCCAGACGACGCCCACCGCGGCGCCCTCTTCACCCGCCTCGTCCAAACCCGCACCCGCGGCCAATGCCCCCGCCTCGGCGGCCGAGGCCCTGCCGCAACCGGATGAGAGCTTCGAGCAATGGCGCAGTCGCTTTCGTACCCTGGCCCTGGGCCGGGGCATCTCGGCCGCTACCTTCGACCAGGCCTTTGCCGGCGTGCAACCCGATCCGGCGGTCATCGCCGCCGATCGCAGCCAGCCGGAATTCACCAAGCCGGTCTGGGAGTACCTGGAATCCGCCGTCTCGCCCCTGCGGGTGCGCAACGGCAAGAGCCTGCTGATCCAGCAGGCCGGGCTGCTGGCCTCCCTGGAAGCCCGCTACGGCATCGAGCCTGCGCGCTTGGTGGCCTTCTGGGGCATGGAAAGCAACTACGGCAACAACATGGGCAACAAGGGCGTCATCCGCTCTCTGGCTACCCTCGCCTATGAAGGTCGCCGCCCGGACTTCGCCCAGGACCAGCTCATCGCCGCCCTCGGCATCCTGCAGCACGGCGACGTCACCGCCGACCGCATGATCGGCTCCTGGGCCGGCGCCATGGGCCAGACCCAGTTCATTCCCACCACCTACGACCAGTACGCAGTGGACTTCGACGGCGACGGTCGCCGCGACATCTGGGGCTCCACTGCCGATGCCCTGGCCTCCACCGCCAACTATCTCAAGGCCTCCGGCTGGCAGGACGGCAAGCCCTGGGGCTACGAGGTCCGGGTCCCGGCCAACTTCGACTACAGCCTGGCCGACATGGGCGTGCGCAAGAGCCTGGCCGAGTGGAATGCCCTGGGCATCCAGGGCCTCGGCCTGCCGCAACCGGCCGCCCAGCCCAGCGACAGCGCCTCGCTGCTGCTGCCCGCCGGCCATCGCGGTCCGGCCTTTCTGGTGTTCAACAACTTCCGCACCATCCTCAGGTACAACAACTCCAGCTCCTATGCTCTGGGCGTGGCGCTGCTCTCGGAGCGCTATCGCGACGCCGGCCAGATCGCCGGCAGCTGGCCCACCGATGACCTGCCGTTGAGCCGCAGCGAGCGGGTTGAACTGCAGCAGCGCCTGGCCGCCCTGGGGCTGGACCCGGGCAGTGCCGACGGCATCATCGGCGCCAACACCCGCAAGGCCATCCGCGCCTACCAGCAATCCCAGGGCTGGCCCGCCGACGGCTATCCCAATCACCAGCTGCTGGAAAAACTGCGCGGCTGAGGCCTTCGACGACCCGTACCTCAGGCAGGGGCGGGTCGTCGAGCGTCAGGCGTAGCGCGCCTCTCCCACCAGCACCGCCAGCAGGGCCGTTGCCGCTGGCGACAGTTCGGCGAAATCCCGACAGCCCACCACCAGCTCCCGACGCGCCCAGGCATCGCTCAGCGGATGGCTGGCCAGTACCCATCGCTTTTCCGCCTGGACCAGACTCGCCGCGGGCAGGATGGCCACGCCCAGGCCCCGGGCGACCAGGGCACAGGCCTGGGCCGGACTCGGCACCCGGATACGGATCGCCAGCTCCCGCCCCCACTGTGCCGCCTGGGCTTCCACATGCAGCTGCAAGGCATTGCCACGCGACAGACCGACGAAGGGCTGTTCGAGCAACCGCGCGAACTCGATCGCCTCACCCGTGGCCAGCGGTACGCGTCCCGGTGCTGCGACCAGCACCAGGGGATCCGCCCGGAAGGGCCGGACGTGCAGCCCCTCCACCTCCGGCGCCGCGACGAAGATGCCCAGGTCGGCACGGCCTTCGCGGAGCGCCGGTACGATGCGCGAACTCGGCAATTCCTCGACCTCCACATCCACCCTGGGCTGCGCCTGGAGGAAAACCGCCAGGGGCTCATCGAGGTGCTCCATCAGCGCGGCGCCATTCGCCAACAAACGCACCCGCGTGCGGCTGTTGGCCACCGCGCCGGCAAGATCCTGGGCCATCTCGTCCAACCGCAGCAGGATCGCCCGGGCATGGCGCTCCAGGGTCAGGCCGGCCGGTGTGGGACGCACGCCACGCGCATGACGAACCAGGAGCGGCGTGCCCAGGCTGTCTTCCAGGGCCTTGATGCGGGCACTGGCCGAGGGCAACGCCAGGTGGCTCCGCTCGGCGCCCAGGGTGATGCTGCGCGCTTCCACGACATGGAGGAACAGCCGCAGATCGAGCAGGTCGTAGCGCATCGCCTCAAAGCCTCTGTATGGACCTTAGGCAGCCTTCGCCAATCCCGGCTTCTCACCCAGGGTCCTGGAGCCCATGGTAACGCCTCCACCCGAGGAGACGACCATGACCCTGCTGCTCTGTACCCTGATCTTCGTGCTGGCGGGACTGACCAAGGGTGTGCTCGGCCTGGGCCTGCCCACCGTCGCCATGAGTCTGCTGGCGCTGCTGATGACCCCGGCCGAAGCCGCTGCCCTGCTGTTGATTCCGTCCCTGCTCACCAATATATGGCAATTCTGCGCCGGCCCCGCGCCCTGGCAGAGCGTCAAACGCCTGTTGCCGCTGCAACTGGCACTGGTGCCGGGCACCCTGCTCAGCATCCCGCTGCTGACCGGGAGCGATAGCGCCGGACTCGCCGCCGCGCTCGGTGCGGTGCTGGTCGCCTATGGCCTGATCGGCTGGACCGGCTGGCGGCTGCCCGTGCCGGGCCGCCACGAGGGCAAGATCGCGCCCCTGGTGGGCTTCGTCACCGGTCTGATCACCGGCATGACCGGGGTCTTCGTGCTGCCGGCGGTGCCCTACCTGCAAAGCCTGGCCCTGGACAAGGAACGGCTGATCGAGGCCTTGGGCCTGACCTTCACCGTGGCCTCCCTGGCGCTGCTGATCGGCCTCTGGTGGCAGGACGCGCTGGCCATAGAACGCCTGGGCGCCTCCAGCCTGCTGCTGCTGCCGGCCCTCCTGGGCATGTGGGTGGGCCAGCGCGTGCGTCAGGGACTCGACGAGCAGTTGTTCCGCCGGCTGTTCTTTGGGGGGTTGCTGCTGTTGGGTGCCTACGCCGTCCTGCATTATCTGCTGCGCCTGGGCTATCTTGGCTGAGCCCGTCATCACAGTGCAGCCTGGCCCAGCCGGTGTAGGCTGCACCTTCGGCGGGCGTCACGGTCTATGGGCGTAGCTGAACGGTCGCCGCACAGCGGTTAGCCTTCAGACCCGGCCCCCGTGCCCGACCGTTGCCCTTTTCCGACGTATACAGGACGCTTTCATGACGCTCGCTCCCAATGCAGGACGCCTCCCCGACGAGAACACCCTGACCCATCTGCCGCGCCTGGTGGCACGCTACTACAGCGATCGCCCCGACCCCAGCGATCCGGGTCAGCAGGTGGCCTTCGGCACCTCCGGGCACCGCGGTTCCTCGCTCAAGGGCAGCTTCAACGAGTGGCACATCCTCGCCATCACCCAGGCCATCTGCGAATACCGCCAGGCTCAGGGCGTCGACGGTCCGCTGTTCATGGGCATGGACACCCATGCGCTGTCCGAGCCGGCCTTCATCTCCGCCCTGGAAGTCCTGGCCGCCAACGGCGTGGACGTCCGTATCGACGCTGGCTGCGCCGAGACCAACGGCGAACCGGGTTACACCCCCACCCCGGCGCTGTCCAACGCCATCCTCGAATACAACGCCGGCCGCAGCTCGGGCCTGGCCGATGGCATCGTCATCACCCCGTCGCACAACCCGCCGGCCGATGGCGGTTTCAAGTACAACCCCACCAATGGCGGCCCGGCCGACACCAACGTCACCAAATGGATTCAGGACCGTGCCAATGCCCTGCTGGCGAACGGTCTGGAGGGTGTCCAGCGCATGGATTACCGCCAGGCGCTCAAGGCCGCCACCACCCAGAGATTCGACTTCCTCGACCGCTATGTCGGCGGGCTGGGCCAGGTCATCGACCTGGACGCCATCCGTGGCTCCGGCCTGACCTTTGGCGTCGACCCCCTCGGCGGCGCCGGGGTGCACTACTGGCCGCGCATCGCCGAGCGCTATGGCCTGCCGCTGGAAGTGCTGTCGACCCGTGTCGATCAGACCTTCCGCTTCATGCGCCTGGACTGGGACGGCAAGATCCGCATGGACTGCAGCTCGCCCCACGCCATGGCCGGCCTGATCGAGAACAAGGACAGATTCGACGTCTCCTTCGCCTGCGACACCGACCATGACCGCCACGGCATCGTCGCCCGCTCGGTGGGCCTGCTCAACCCCAACCATTACCTGGCGGTGGCCATCGAGTACCTGTTCACCCATAGACCCCAGTGGAGCCAGCAGGCCGGCATCGGCAAGACCCTGGTGTCTTCCTCGATGATCGACCGGGTAGCCCAGGGCATCGGCCGCCAGGTGGTGGAAGTGCCGGTAGGCTTCAAGTGGTTCGTCGACGGCCTGCTGGACGGCAGCCTGGGCTTTGGTGGCGAGGAATCCGCCGGCGCGTCCTTCCTGCGCAAGGCTGGCGGCGCCTGGTCCACCGACAAGGACGGCCTCATCCTCGGCCTGCTGGCGGCGGAAATCACCGCCGTGACTGGCAAGGACCCGGGCGAGCGCTACCAGGCCCTGACCGAGCGCTTCGGCGCGCCGGTCTACCAGCGCATCGACGCCGCCGCCGACCGTGAGCAGAAGGCCCGCCTCGGCAAGCTGTCCGCGGCCCAGGTGACGGCCAAGGAGCTGGCCGGCCAGCCAATCACCGCGATCCTCACCGAGGCTCCCGGCAACGGCGCCGCCATCGGCGGCCTCAAGGTGGTCACCGAGAACGGCTGGTTCGCCGCCCGCCCCTCGGGCACCGAAGACGTCTACAAGATCTACGCGGAAAGCTTCGAGGGCGAAGCCCACCTGGGCCGCATCCAGGAAGAAGCCAAGGCGCTGGTGGACGGCGTGCTGCGCGGCTGATGGCGCGCGCCCTCACCCCAACCCTCTCCCTCAGGGAGAGGACGCTAAAAGCGGGTCGGTGAGGGATTGGCTGCGCAGCCAGCATGAAAAAGGGCAGCCAGTGGCTGCCCTTCTCTATTACGACGCGAGGATCAGCTGATCTTCTTGGCGCCGTGCGCCTGCTGGTCGGCGTGGTAGGACGAGCGCACCAGCGGACCGGACGCGACGTTCTTGAAGCCCATCTTGGCGCCTTCCTCGGCATACCAGGCGAAGGTATCCGGGTGGACGAAGCGCTGCACCGGCAGGTGGTTGCGCGAGGGCTGCAGGTACTGGCCGAGGGTCAGCATGTCGATCTCGTGCTCGCGCATGCGCTGCATGACCTCGATGACTTCCTCGTCGGTCTCGCCCAGGCCCAGCATCAGGCCGGACTTGGTCGGCACGTGGGGCACGCGCTTCTTGAAGTTCTGCAGCAGGTCCAGCGACCACTCGAAGTCCGAACCCGGGCGCGCGGCCTTGTACAGGCGCGGGACGGTCTCCAGGTTGTGGTTGAAGACATCCGGCGGCTCCTGCTCGGTGATCGCCAGGGCAACGTCCATGCGGCCGCGGTAGTCGGGCACCAGGGTCTCCAGCTGAATGCCGGGGGTCAGCTTGCGGATCTCGCGTAGGCAGTCGACGAAGTGCTGGGCACCGCCGTCGCGCAGGTCGTCGCGGTCCACCGAGGTGATCACCACGTACTTGAGGCCCAGGTCGGCGATGGCCACCGCCAGGTTCTTCGGCTCGTCCACGTCCAGCGGCTTCGGCCGGCCGTGGCCGACGTCGCAGAAGGGGCAGCGCCGGGTGCAGATGTCACCCATGATCATGAAGGTGGCCGTGCCACCGGAGAAGCACTCGCCCAGGTTCGGGCAAGAGGCCTCTTCGCAGACACTGTGCAGCTTGTGCTTGCGCAGCAGCTGCTTGATGCGCTCGACTTCGGGGGTGACCGGGATGCGTACGCGGATCCAGTCCGGCTTGCGCGGCAGCTCCTCGGTAGGAATGATCTTTACCGGGATGCGCGCGACCTTTTCGGCGCCGCGCAACTTGACGCCGGCTTCCACCTTGTTGGGGCGGGCGGGCGGGGTAAGGGTCTGGACGCTGTCTTGTACTGTAGTGGTCATGTCAATCCGATTCCAGGGTGATCGGTTCGGGGTAGCCCAGGCGCAGACTCAGGTGACGCACCAGAGACTCGCGGACCTCGTCGAAAGCTAGTGGCCCGGTCACCAGATCGCGGAGCTGGGTCATGGCCAGGCCGGCATAACCGCAGGGGTTGATCCGGCGGAAGGGCGCCAGATCCATGTCAACGTTGAGCGCCAGTCCATGGAAGGAACGCCCATTGCGGATGCGCAGCCCCAGGGAGGCGATCTTGGCGCCATCCACATAGACACCCGGCGCATCGGCCCGGGCCTCGGCCTGCACATCCCAATCGGCGAGCAGCGCGATCAGGCTGTCTTCCATGGCGCTGACCAATTCTCTCACGCCCAGACCCTTGCGGCGAACATCCAGCAGCACATAGGCGATGAGCTGACCGGGTCCATGGTACGTGACCTGGCCGCCGCGATCGACCTGCACCACCGGAATGTCGCCCACGGCGAGCAGGTGCTCGGGCTTGCCGGCCTGCCCCTGGGTGAAGACCGCAGGGTGCTGCAGCAGCCAGAGTTCGTCGGGGGTGGCCGGGCCGCGCTCGTCGGTGAAGCGACGCATGGCGTCCAGGGTCGCCGCGTAGGGCCGCAGGCCCCAGCGGCGCACGCCCAGGCTGGCCGGGGCGGGAGCGTTCATCAGATCACCATGTGCACGCGGCCGGTGGCGCGCAGGTCCTGGTGGATGGCCTGCAGCTGGTCCACGCCGGTGGCGGTGATGAGCACCTGCACCGAGAGGAAGCGGCCATTGCGGCTGTCACGGCTCACCAGGGTGCCGCGATCCAGGTCCGGCGCGTGGCGCTGGACGATGTCGAGCACCAGCTCGGCGAAATCGGCACCGGCATCGCCGATCACCTTGATGGGATAGCGCGGGCAGGGAAATTCGATCTTGGGGGGTTGTACGTCTTCGGTCATGCGGACTTCCAGGCCGATCGCGGTCGGCAGGGGGTGAAAGGCCCGCGAGCGCGGGCCTTTCCAGGACAACGGATCAGTTGAACAATCCGTAGAAGAACAGGCGAATGCTATCCCACAGGCGACGGAAGAGGCCACCCTCCTCGACCGGCTGCAAGGCGACCAGGTCGGCGGTGTGCACCACCTTGTCATCCAGCTTCACCTCGACCTTGCCGATCACCTGGCCCTGGGCGATGGGAGCGGTCAGCTGCGGATTGAGCACCATCTCGGCATGCAGCTTCTTGGCCTGGCCACGCGGCAGGGTCATGGTCAGGTCGTTGGCCAGACCGGCCTGGACCTCACGAGCGTCGCCCTTCCACACCGGCGCCTTGGCCAGTTCGGTGCCCTTCTTGTAGAAGGACTGGGTCTCGAAGAAGCGGAAGCCGTAGGTCAGCAGCTTCTGGGTCTCGGCGGCACGGGCCTGTTCGCTGTTGGTGCCGAACACCACGGCGACCAGGCGCATGCCATCGCGAACGGCCGAGGCCACCAGGCAGTAGCCGGCTTCGTCGGTGTGGCCGGTCTTCAGGCCGTCGACGGTCTTGTCGCGCCACAGCAGCAGGTTGCGATTGGGCTGCTTGATGTTGTTCCAGAAGAATTCCTTCTGGGAGTAGATGGCGTAGTGCTGGGCATCGGCGTTGATGATGGCGCGCGCCAGGATGGCCATGTCATGGGCCGAGGAATAGTGGTTCGGATCCGGCAGGCCGGTGGCGTCCATGAAGTGGGTGTTCTGCATGCCCAGCTTCTGCGCGGTGGTGTTCATCATGTCGGCGAAGGCGTCTTCGCTGCCGGCGATGTGCTCGGCCAGGGCGACGCTGGCGTCGTTGCCGGACTGGATGATGATGCCGTGCAGCAGGTCACCGACCGACACCTGGGTGCCGACCTTGATGAACATCCGTGAACCGCCGGTACGCCAGGCGTGCTCGCTGACGGTGACCATGTCCGATTCCTTGATGCGACCCCGGTTGATTTCCAGGGTGGCGATGTAGGCGGTCATCAGCTTGGTCAGGCTGGCCGGCGGCAGGCGCTGGTCGGAGTTGGATTCGGTGAGCACGGCGCCGCTGTTGGCGTCCATGAGAATCCAGGCCTTGGCGGCCAGCTGGGGCGCCGCCGGGACCATGGTCTCGGCCGCCCAGACGGCCGGGACACAGGCGATCGTTACTAGGAGGAGCAGGCGTCGAGCGAGTTTTGCGATTGTCATCCGAATCTCTGAAAGGTTGGGGTATGGCAGGAGCAGCGGACCCAGACCGCACGGTCCACGTCGATCCCCGCGAGGGGATCACGACGGCCGGGGCCGGCGACTGGGCGTCATGAAGCATCCCTGCTTCAATCCGGTTGCACGAGAGACGCCTGACCCAAGCGGGCCACGCGTACGCTGTTCTGGAGCTGGGGGACCTCAGCCGGCTGGACCGGTCCGAGGCGGACCCGATGCAAGGTCTGCTGGTTGCGCACCGTCGAACTGATGAACACCGGGGCACCGGTCAGGTCGCTGAGCTTGTCCTTGAGCAATTCCGCAGCGTCCGGATTGGCGAAGGCCGCCACCTGCAGATAGAGCCCAGCGGCTGGGGCAGAAACGTTTTTTTTTGCGTCGACGGCCGCGGGCGTCACCGGCTCGGCGTGCTGGTTGACCGGTGGCGTATAGGTCTCGATGGCACCGAAGGTCTGGGTCTCGGTGGTCTTCTGGGCCACCGGCGCCTGGCGCGGCTGGGCCAGCACCATGGGCACCGCCTGACCGCGCTGGGCCCAATACTGCTGCGGATCGATGCCCTCGACGCTGACCCGGGCGGTACCGATCTCGGCATAGCCGAGCTTCTTGGCGGCGGCGAAGGACAGGTCGATGACCCGGTCGGAATAGAAAGGTCCGCGGTCGTTGACGCGCAGGATGACGCTGCGGCCGTTGTCCAGATTGGTGACCCGCACGTAGCTGGGCAGCGGCAGGGTCTTGTGCGCCGCGGTCATGCCGTAGAGGTCGTAGGTCTCGCCGTTGGCGGTGGCCTGGCCGTGGAACTTGGTGCCGTACCAGGAGGCGGTGCCGGTCACGCGGTAGTTGCGCGAGTCGGTCAGCGGGAAATAGGTCTTGCCCAGCACGGTGTAGGGATTGTTCTTCAGCGGCCCGTTGTAGGGCATGGGCACGGCGTCGGGAATGCGGCTGACGTCCACGTCCCACCAGGGCGCACCGTCACGGTGCGGACGCAGGTAGCCACCCGGCCCGGCCACACCCTTGCTGGTCGGCTTGGGCGCCTGGCTGGAACAGCTCACCAGCAACAGGCCGAGACCCAGGCAGCCGGCCAGGCGCGCCAGGGCAGTCAGACGCATCACGGCTTGACGCCCTCGGCGGCATGGCGCTCGGCGATGGCGTTCGCCAGATCGGTCACCGCCATGGCGTACATGACGCTGCGGTTGTATCGGGTAATGGCGTAGAAATTGGGCAGGCCCATCCAGTACTCCGGTCCCTTGTCTCCGTCGAGGCGGAACGAGGTTACACGCAAATCGTCACGCAGGGCAGGGTCTTGAGCGTTCCAGCCCAGGGCACGCAGCTCGGCGACGCTCTTGACCGGCTCGATCCCGGCCACCACGCCCTCCTCCACCCGCTCGCCGCTGACCTGGGCGCGAATGGCGGTCGGCCCGCGGCCGGACCAGCCGTGGCGCTTGAAGTAGTTGGCCACGCTGCCGATGGCGTCGGTGGGATCGGACCAGATGTTGATGTGGCCGTCGCCATCGAAGTCCACCGCATAGGCGCGGAAGCTGCCCGGCATGAATTGCGGCAGGCCCATGGCCCCGGCATAGGAACCGGTCAGGCTGAGTGGATCGACCTGCTGCTCGCGGGCGAGCAGCAGGAATTCACGCAGCTGGCTGCGGAAGAAGGGCGCGCGCGGCGGATAGTCGAAGGCCAGGGTCGAGAGCGCATCCAGAACCCGGTAGTTGCCGGTATTGCGACCGTAGAAGGTTTCCACGCCGATGATGGCGACGATGAACTGGGCCGGCACGTCGTATTCGCGCTCGGCGCGGGCCAGCGCCTCTTCGTGGGTCTTCCAGAAGTCGACGCCCTGGGCGATGCGCCGATCGGTGATGAAGATGGGGCGGTATTCGCTCCAGGGCTTGACCCGCTCGGCCGGTCGCGAGATGGCGTCGAGGATGGCCTGCTTGCGCTCGACCTCACCGAACAGCGCCTGCAACTGTTCCGGGGCGAAGCCATAGCTCTGACTCATCTCGGCGATGAAGTCGCGCGTCAGCGGTGCCGTGTCGTAGTCACCCGCGACGACACCGGTCGTCACGCCCATCGCCGTGGCGAGCCCGAGGCTCTGCAAGCAGCGACGCATCCATCCCATTGTCGGCATCTAACCCTTCTTTGTTGCGTGTTAAACCTGGGCGATCCACTTGCGGTGCGTGTGGATCGACATCAAAACTCCGAACCCGGTGAGCAAGGTGACCACCGAGGTGCCGCCATAACTGATGAATGGCAGCGGGACACCCACCACGGGCAGGAGGCCGCTGACCATGCCGATGTTGACGAAGACATAGACGAAGAAGGTCATGGTCACGCCGCCGGCGAGCAATTTGCCGAACAACGTCTGGGCCTGCACGGTGATGGTCAGGCCGCGACCGATGAGCAGCAGATAGAGCACCAGCAGCAGGCAGACACCGACCATGCCGAACTCTTCGCCGAGGACGGCAATGATAAAGTCCGTGTGACTTTCCGGCAAAAAATCCAGATGAGACTGGGTACCCAGCAGCCAGCCCTTGCCGAACACCCCGCCCGAGCCGATGGCGGCCTTGGACTGGATGATGTTCCAGCCGGCGCCCAGCGGATCCATTTCCGGATCGAGGAAGGTCAGCACGCGGCGTTTCTGGTAGTCGTGCAGCACGAAGAACCACATGGCCACCGCCAAGGGCACCGCAGCGCTCACCGCGCCGATCAGCCAGCGCCACTGCAGGCCGCCGACGAACAGCACGAAGCCACCCGAGGCCAGCACCAGCATGGCGGTACCGAGGTCGGGCTGATCGAGGATCAGCACGAAGGGCACCACCACCAGCGACAGGCTGATCAGGCTGTGCTTGAAGTTCGGCGGCAGACTGCGCTTGGACAGGTACCAGGCCATCATCATGGGCATCAAGAGCTTCATGAATTCCGACGGCTGGAAGCGGATGACCCCGGGAATGTTGATCCAGCGGGTCGCGCCCATGGCGTTGTGGCCCATGACGTCCACCACCACCAGCAAGGCCACGCCGACCACATAGCCCAGGGGTACCCAGCGCGCCATGAAGCGCGGTTCGAGCTGGGCGACGACGGCCATGGCCACCAGGCCGAGACCAAAGGAGGTGGCCTGCTTGAACAGCAGGTCGAGATTGCGCCCACCGGCGGAATAGAGGACGAACAGGCCGGTCGCGCCCAGCATCAGCAGCAGGATCAGCAGAGGGCCGTCGATGTGCAGGCGCTGCAGCAGGGTAGCCCGCCGCTTCATCACGTCCCCTTCGGGAATGGTGCGATCGAAGTTGGGAGCGAGACTCATGGCTGCACCTTGGTCGCGGCGGCGGTGGCCCCGGCGGTAGTCGGCTTGGCGTACTCGGCCTTGAGATGGCCCTGGTCATCGAGCAGCCAGGCGTCGAGCACCTGACGCACCACCGGGGCGGCCACGCCGCTGCCCGACTCGCCGTTCTCGACCATCACCGCCACGGCGATCTGCGGATTGTCGGCCGGGGCGAAGGCGACGAACAGGGCGTGGTCGCGATGCCGCTCCTTAAGCGCCGCCGAGTTGTACTTTTCGTTCTGGCGAATGGCGACCACCTGGGCCGTACCGCTCTTGCCGGCGATGCGGTACTGGGCACCGACGTTGATCTTGTGCGCGGTGCCGCGGGGATTCTGCACCACCATTTCCATGCCGTGGATGGCGCGATCCCAATAGCTGGGATCCTTGAGCTCGATGTCGGGCATGGGATTGCTGTCCACCGGCGGCTGGCCATCGAGGCTCTTGGCCAGGTGCGGGCGGATCCATTTGCCATGGTTGGCGATCAGGGTGGTGACCTGGGCCAGCTGCAGCGGCGTGGTCTGCATGTAGCCCTGGCCGATACCGAGGATCAGCGTCTCGCCGGGGAACCAGGCCTGGCGGCGGGTGGCACGCTTCCACTGGCGCGAGGGCATCAGGCCCGGTGCCTCTTCGAACATGTCCAAGGCGACCTTTTGCCCGAGGCCGAACTTGCCCATGTACTCGGAAAGCCGATCGATGCCGATCTTGTGGGCGAGATCATAGAAGTAGGTGTCGTTGGATCTCATCAGCGCCATGTCCAGATCCACGTAGCCGTCGCCACCATGGTTCCAGTTGCGGTACTTGTGATCGTAGTTGGGCAACTCGTAGTAGCCCGGATCGAAGACCCGCGCCTGGGGCGTGGTGGCGCCGCTGTCGAGACCGGCGATGGCCACCGCCGGCTTGATGGTCGACCCCGGCGGATAGAGGCCACGCAGCACCCGGTTGTAGAGCGGGCGATCGATGGAGTCGCGTAGCTCGGAGTATTCCTTGAAGCTGATCCCGGTGACGAAGGGATTGGGGTCGTAGCTAGGTTGGCTGACCATGGCCAATACCTCGCCAGTCCTGGGCTGGATGGCGACGATGGCGCCACGGCGCCCACCCAGGGCGGCTTCGGCGGCGGCCTGCAGGCGCGAATCGATGGTCAGGACGATGTCCTTGCCCGGCTTGGGGTCGGTGCGATTGAGCACCCGCAGCACCCGGCCGCGGGCGTTGGTCTCCACCTCTTCGTAGCCTACCTCACCGTGCAGCTCGGGCTCGTAGAAGCGCTCCACGCCGGTCTTGCCGATGTGGTGGGTACCGCTGTAGTTGACCGGATCCAGGCGCTTGAGCTCCTGTTCGTTGATCCGCCCGACATAACCCACCGAATGGGCGAAGTGTTCGCCCATGGGATAGTGACGCACCAGTTGCGCCGTCACCTCGACCCCGGGCAGGCGGAACTGGTTGACGGCGATCTTGGCGATCTGCTCCTCGGTCAGCTCGAACAGTACCGGCACCGGCTCGAAGGGACGCCGGCCCTGTTTCATGCGCTTCTCGAACAGCTCGCGGTCTTCCTCGGTCAGGCCCAGGACCTGCACCAGCGTATCGAGAGTCTGTCGCCAGTTGTCGGCCCGCTCGCGGGTGATGGTCAGGCTGAAGCTGGGACGGTTGTCGGCGACGATGATGCCGTTGCGGTCGTAGATCAGGCCCCGGGTGGGCGGGATCGGCTGGACATGGACCCGGTTGTTTTCCGACAGGGTCGAATGGTAGTCGTGCTGGATGACCTGCAGGTAGTACATGCGCGCCACCAGTACGCAGGCGAGCGCGAGAAAGATCACCGCCCCGATCGTCACGCGGGCGCGGACGAGCTGGGCGTCTTTCTCGTGGTCCTTGAGGCGTATGGGTTGCGACATCGCAGGTACGGACTACTTGTGATACGGATGGCCGGCCAATACGGTCCAGGCGCGATAGAGCTGCTCACCGACGAGGATGCGCACCAGCGGATGCGGCAGGGTCAACGGCGAGAGCGACCAGCGCTGTTCACTGCGGGCCTGCACCTCGGGCGCGAGGCCCTCGGGGCCGCCGACCATGAGGTTGACGGTCCGGGCCTCCAGGCGCCACTGCTGGAGTGTTTCAGCCAGTTGCTCGGTGCTCCAGGGCTTGCCGGTGACCTCCAGGGTCACCACGCGCTCGCCCGGCTGCACCTTAGCCAGCATGGCCTCACCCTCCTGGCGGATCAGCCGGGCGACGTCGGCGTTCTTGCCGCGGGTCTGCAGTGGGATCTCGACGAGTTCCAGCGGCAGTTCCGGCGGTAGACGCTTGACGTACTCGTGCCAGCCCTCCTCGACCCAGCGCGGCATGCGCGAGCCGACGGCGATGAGACGCAGGCGCACCGGACTTATTCGCCTTGGGCGGCGCGGCTCTGCTCGGCACCGCGCCAGAGGCGCTCGAGGTCATAGAACTCACGGGTGGTCGGCAGCATCACGTGGACGACCACGTCGCCCAGGTCCAGCAGCGCCCATTCGCCGCCTTCAAGACCTTCGCTGCCCAGCGGACGCACGCCCTGCTGCTTGACCTTTTCCAGCACGTTGTCGGCCAGCGACTTGACGTGGCGGCTGGAGGTGCCGCTGGCGATGACCATGATGTCGGTCACGCTGGTCTTTTCCCGCACGTCCAGGGAGATGATGTCCTGGGCCTTCATGTCTTCCAGGGCGGCGATGGCCACCTGGACGAGTTGTTCGCTTTGCATGGTGTAGCTCTTACCTCGGTTCGGAGGACGCCGGATAGAGGCCGTGCGTCCGGATGTAGTCAAGCACGGCATCGGGCACCAGGAAGCGGATGGACTTCCCGGTGGCCAGGAGGCCGCGGATCTGGGTGGCAGACACCGCGAGCGGGTTCTGCCAGATAAAGGTGATCTGCCCGCCCGGCCCCTTCAGGGCCTGGGGATCGGGCTGACTGCGCGCTGCCAGGAAATCACGCAATTCCTGGCAGGGCTCGCTGTCGGCGTCGGGTCGTTGCAGGACCAGGATGTGGCACAGCTCCAGCAATTCGCGCCAGCGGTGCCAGCCTGGCAGGCCGCAGAAGGCGTCCCAGCCCAGCATGAGCAACAGCTGCACCTCATCGCCGAGTTCGGCGCGCAGGCTTTCCAGGGTCTCTATGGTATAGGAGTGGCGCGTCCGGCGCAGTTCCCGGTCATCGACCACCAGGGTCGCGACGTCGGCCACCGCCAGGCGCACCATCGCCAGGCGATCCTCGGCGGAGACGCTGGGCGCCTCGCGATGGGGCGGTCGGGCGCTGGGAATCAGCCGTAGCTCGTCCAGCGCCAGGGCTTCGGCCACCTCCAGCGCCGCGCGCAGGTGGCCGATGTGCACGGGATCGAAGGTACCGCCGAACAAGCCGATGCGGGTGGGCAGGCTGCTCATCAGCTGCGGACGTGACCGTCGCCGAAGACCACGTATTTCTCGCTGGTCAGCCCTTCCAAGCCCACCGGTCCGCGGGCGTGCAGCTTGTCAGTGGAGATGCCGATCTCGGCGCCCAGGCCGTATTCGAAGCCGTCGGCGAAGCAGGTCGGCGCATTGACCATGACCGAACTGGAGTCGACTTCGGCGAGGAAGCGCCGCGAACGGCCGAGATTTTCCGTCACGATCGCATCGGTGTGATGGGAGCCGTAGTGGTTGATATGCTCGATTGCCTGGTCCAGACCCTCGACGATGCGGATCGACAGAATGGGTGCCAGGTATTCGGTGGACCAGTCAGCCTCGGTGGCGGGCAGGGCCTGGATCAGGTCACGCGTACGCTCGCAGCCCCGCAGTTCCACGCCCTTCTCTTCGAAGCGGCGCGCCATGGCCGGCAGGAAGGTTTCAGCCACCTTGGCGTCGACCAGCAACGTTTCCATGGCACCGCAGATGCCATAGCGGTAGCACTTGGCGTTGAAGGCGATGGACTCGGCCTTGGCAAGGTCAGCAGCCTCGTCGACATAGACGTGGCAGATACCGTCGAGGTGCTTGATCACCGGGACGCGGGCATCGTTGCTGATGCGCTCGATCAGATTCTTGCCACCCCGCGGCACGATGACGTCGACAAACTCCGGCATGGTGATCAGGGCGCCGACGGCAGCCCGGTCGGTGGTCTCCACCACCTGGACCGCGGCAGCGGGCAATCCGACCTTCGCCAGGCCCTTCTGAATGCAGGCCGCGATGGCGCGATTGGAGCGAATGGCTTCCGAGCCGCCGCGCAGGATAGTCGCGTTGCCCGACTTCAGGCAGAGACTGGCCGCATCGATCGTCACGTTGGGACGAGATTCATAGATGATGCCGATGACCCCCAGCGGCACGCGCATCTTGCCAATCTGGATACCGGAAGGCCGAGCGCTCAGGTCGCGAACGGCGCCCACGGGATCGGGCAAGGCGGCAACCTGTTTGAGACCGTTGATCATCGCGTCGATCCGTGCCGGCGTCAGCGTCAGCCGGTCCAGCAAGGCCGGCTCGAGTCCCGCTGCTGTGGCCGCGACGACATCCTCGGCATTGGCTGCGACCAACGCCTCGCGATCTTCGCCCAAGGCATCCGCAATGGCGCTCAACGCCAGGTTCTTCTGGCCAGTGGACGTACGAGCAAGGACCCGCGACGCGGCACGGGCAGCCTGGCCAAGACGGGTCATGTAGGCGGAGACGGACTCGGTCATGGTCGGCGGCCTGCGAAAGACGGTGGGAAAGCCGCAGAGTATAGCGTCGCCGGGCCCTGCGCGGCCAGCGCCGAGGGGCTTGGCCATGGCATTCGCCTGCGCGATTTGGTTGACTCGCCACGGCCTGTCGGGAATCATCCGCGGCTGTATTTGCCGTTCAGCTTGCGTTCAGCTATTCCCTAATAGCCGAAATCGTTCCAGCTCTGCGCCAGGTGCTGCAGCGACGCCTACCAGCCTTCACGGAAAGAACCATGCCCAAGCACCTCACCTTGTCCCTTGGTCTGCTCGCCCTGCTGATCCATGCCGACGCGACCTGGGCCGCCGCTGCCGACGCCGCGCCGACCGCGGCCGCCGTCCAGGCGCTGGAAGCCCAGCTGAAGAAGACGCCCCAGGATCCGGATGCCCTGGGCAAGCTGGGCAGTGCCCGGCTGACGCAGCAGCGCTGGACCGATGCCGAGCAGTTGCTGACCCAGGCCGTACAGAAAGGCGGCAAGACCTGGCAGCCGGCGCTGGACGAGGCGCGCTACCACCACCTGCTGGAACGCGCCCATGCGGCCGAGAACAAGCGCGAGCTGGACCAGGCGCGGGATCTCAGCGTCGAAGCCATCCGGCTGAAGCCCGAAGCGGTCGAGGCGCAGCTGTTCCTCGCCGGCATCCAGAGCCAGAAGCGCCAATGGGAACTGGCCGAGGCCACCTACCGCCAGGTGCTGATGCGCGAGCCGGCCAACGTCGACGCCTACTATGGGCGCATCGCCGCGCTCAACGAGCTGGGCCGCACCGAAGAAGCCCTGCAACTCACCAAGAATCTGCAGCCGAGCGCCAAGAGCCCGATCAAGGGCCTGGATCGCCTGCGCGCCGGCCAGGCCATGCAGGAAGCCGAAGCCGCCGAGGCGCGGGGCGATCTGCAGGGCGCCTCGCGGCTGCTGGAACAGGCGCGCAAGGAAGCCCCGGAAGATCCCTGGCTGCGCCTGGCCCAGGCCCGCCTGGAGGTCCGTCAGGGCCGGCCGCGCGCCGCCCGCGACCTGGTGGACAGTCTGGTCAAGGATGGCGCCCAGCGTCCCGAGGTGCTCTATGCCAGCGCCCTGCTGTCCAACGAACTGGGCGAATACCCGCGCGCCATGCAGACCCTGATGCGCATCCCCCAGGCGCAGCGTTCGCCGGACATGAACGCCCTGGCCGCGCGCATCACCTTCAACGAACAACTGGCCGAGACCGTGGCCCTGGCCAAGCAGGGTCGCCGCGAGGAAGCGCGCAGCCTGATGCAGCGCCTGGAAGCCCGCGCCGGGCGCAATCCGGATCTGATCGGCGATCTGGCCGAGGCCTTCGCCACCGCTGGCGATCCCGAACACGGTCTGGCCCTGCTCAAGCCGATGATCTCCGGCGATACCCGCCCGGCGCCCGCCATGCAGCTGCACTACGCCAGCATTCAGCTACAGCTGAACCAGGACCAGACCGTGGGCAACGTCCTGCGCGACCTGCAGGGCGTGGTACTCGACAGTGGCGAGAAGCAACAGTACGACGATCTCCTCGCCCGCTATCGCATCCGCCAGGCCGATCGCCTCACCGATCAGGGCAAGCTGGCCGCCGCCTACGACACCCTGGCCCCGGCGCTCAAGGCCCGTCCCGACGACAAGGCCGCCCAGGCCGCCCTGGCGCGCATGTACCTGGCCAGTGGCGACACCCAGAAGGCCCGCCAGCTCTATCGCGACGTGCTCAGCGACCAGCCCAAGGACGCCGAACTCTACCTGGGCGCCGCCGAGATCGCCGCCAAGTCCCAGGACAGCGTCACCGCCCGCCAGTATCTGGATCAGGCGGTCAAGCTCGGCCAGAGCGATCCCCAGGTGCTGCGCCGCGCCGCCCTGCTCTATCGCGACATCGGCATGGCCGGTACCGCGACCGGCCTGCTGGAGCAGGTGGTGCAGGTGGAGCGCAAGGATCGCGAATCCGCGGCCCGCGCCGCCGGTGCCAGCGACAATCCCTTCGCCACCCTGCCCGGGCAGACCCGCAGCGATGACGCCCTGGCCGCCGTTCCGGCCGCCGCGGGTGGCAACGCCGGCGGCGCCGACTACGCCTGGAGCGATCCGCTGCAGGCGCAGAAGGCTGCCAACAACCCCTTCAACGACCTGTCCGTGGTGCCCACCAGCAGCCTGTCGAGCAGCCTGGCCACCGAGCAGATACTCGGCCAGTTGCAGCGCGAGCGCAGCATCCGCATCACCCAGGGTCTGAGCGTACGCAGCTACGATCCCAGCGGCAGTTCGCGTCAGACCACCGTCAGCGCGCCGCTGGAGATCTCCTTCCCCGCCGGCGACCAGCGCCTGGCCGTGCGCGTCACCCCGACGCGAATCAACGACAGCAGCAGCGAGGGCAGCCAGAAGGAAAACGGCGTGGCGGCATCCATCGCCGTGGAAGACGCCGGGCGCGGCCTCAAGGGCGATATCGGCGTCTCGCCGGTGGGCCTGAGATACAGCACCGTGGTCGGCGGCGCGACCCTGGAACGCCCGCTGAGCAGCCTCAGCGAGAACCTGCTCTATGCCCTGAGCGTGTCGCGGCGTTCGGTGACCGACTCCCTGGCCTCCTACGGCGGCATCCGCGATCCGCGCACCGGCCAGGAGTGGGGCGGCGTCACCGCCAATGGCGGCCTGGCGCGGCTGAGATACGACGACGGGCGCTACGGCTCCTACATCTACGGCGCGGCCCATCGCCTGACTGGCCATGACGTCAAGGACAACGACCGCTTCGAGATCGGCACCGGCGTCTACTACTATCTGCGCAATGGCCCGGACAGCCTGTTCACCGTGGGCCTCTCGGCCACCGCGATCGGCTACGACAACAACCAGAATCACCTGACCTACGGCCATGGCGGTTACTTCAGTCCACAGCGCTACTTCGCCATCGGCGTGCCCCTGGTGTGGGCGCAGCGCGGCGATCTCTGGGCCTATCAGGTGCAGGGCATGCTGGGCGTGCAGACCATTCGCCAGGACGCTGCGGATCGCTATCCCGACGACGCCGCCCTGCAGGCGGCCGCGGAAGCCGCCGGCGAAGGCCAATACGGCAGCAAGAGCAAGACCGGCGTGGCCTACAGCCTCTCGGCCAGCGGCGAATACCGCCTCAGCGGGCAGTTCGCTCTGGGGGGCCGTCTGGGCATGGACAATGCCCAGGACGAGCGCGACGTCAACGGCAACCTCTATCTGCGCTACTTCTTCGAAGAGCAGGAAGGCCGACCGCAACTCTCGCGGCCGCAGCCCTACCGTTCGCGCAACGAGGAATAAGCACAAAGGCCCGCACCCGCGGGCCTTTTTCTTACCCTGCGGCATCCTTCCTTCGCCGCCGAAACGACCGCTCATCCCCACATTCGTCGTCGCTTCGACCGCCCCATCCCCAGGCCGCGCCTTTCGTCCGAACCGCACCAGACATGGCGTTGACGAGGCGTTGAGGTCATCCAACCATTGCCGCAAGACAGGGGCGAATAGCGCAACTATCCGTTCGCTCCGCTGCAATGCCCGCATACGCATTTTCAATTGGTGCGTCACGAATCCCGCGTGACAGTATTCGCAAAAATGACGCCTGGTGGCTTTTAGCCATTAATCTGACGTCAAGCATCCGCCCAGCCCCTCAACCTCCCGGAATTAGCCATGGTCCGTTCGCTGGATATTGCCAATCTGTTCCGCTCCTTCGGCGGTGATCCCCAGCGCTACCAGGAATTCGAGGCGCCCGAAGCGGAGTTGCATGAGGCGGTCTCGACGGCTGCGCCGCTGCCGTCCCCACGCGCACCGGTCGAAGCGGTCAGGGCGCTTGCCGAGTCTGCCGTTCAGGCCGAGCCAGGCGAGTTGCCGCCGCTGTCGCGGGAGCTGGCGCAGCTGCACAGCAGCCGCCAGGCCAGCCAGGCGGCTGCTGCGCTGGATCAGGCGCTGAGTCGCTCGCGACCGGCACTGGCCGGTCCAGTGCTGGCACTGACCTCGGCCCGGGGCGGGACCGGCAAGACGGTCATCGCCGCAGGCCTGGCCCAGGCACTGAGCCGCAGCGGCCAGGCGGTGCTGCTGATGGAGCTGGACAGTCAGAACGTGCTGTCTTCGCTGTTGCTGCAGGAAGCCTCGTCCACCACCGGCTCGATCAGGGCTCCGCTCTCCGCCTGCCTGGCGGTGGACGATCGCCTGCGCCTGGTGCCCTTCGGCGCCCCCGACGACCTGGATCTGCAGGCTTTGGAACGCGCGCTGGCCACCGACACCCAGTGGCTGACGCGGCGCCTGCAGGCACTCGACGTCCCGGCCGACACCCTGGTGATCCTCGACTGCCCCACGGGCTCGACGCCCTTGACTCGTCAGGCGCTGGCCCTGGCCACCCGGGTCCTCGGGGTGACGACCGCGGATGCGACCGGCTATGCCAGTCTGCCGCGCCTCGAACGCCAGTGGCAGCACTGCACCGGCCAGGTCCATCCGCTGCACCTGCTCAACCGGGTCGATCCCGCACGTCCCCTGAGTCAGGACATCGCTGCCATCGTGGCGCATTCCTGGGGCGACCGCCTTCTCGGCGTACTGCCGGAAAGTCCTGATCTGGAGCAGGCACTGGCCTTGGGCCAGGGGTTGGCCAGCGTCCAGGACGCCTGGGCGCACGGCCTCGCCGAGTTGGGCCGGAAATTGCTCGGCGAGCTGCGACCGGCCTTGCGTTACGCGGCGCATTCCTAGCCATGAGCGTTCTCGACCGCCTGGATCAGGTTCGCCAGCGCCGCGCGGCGCGCAGTGCCGACGTCCCGCCCGCAACGCCGGTGGCGCCGGCCTGGCTGCAGCTGCTCGCCTGGACGGCCGCCGCGCTGCTGGGCGCCCTGCTGGTGAGCGTACCCCTGGCGCTGGAAGAGCAGGCGCTGTTCGCCGTCGGCTGCTTCGTCGCGGCCCTGCTGCTGCGCCGGCTGCCCGGGCGGCTGCCGGTGATCGCGCTGATCCTCTTGTCGCTGCTGGCGTCGCTGCGCTACCTCTACTGGCGCCTGACCAGCACCTTGGGCTTCGAGACGCCGCTGGAAATGGTGCTCGGCTACGGGCTGGTGGCCGCCGAGCTCTATGCCCTGGCGGTGCTGGTGTTCGGCTATCTGCAGACCATCTGGCCGCTGCGCCGCACACCGGTGCCGCTGCCGGCCGATCCGGCCGCCTGGCCCACCGTGGACGTCTTCATCCCCACCTACAACGAAGCCCTGAGCATCGTGAAGCTGTCGATCCTGGCGGCCCAGGCCATCGACTGGCCGCGCGACAAGCTCAGGGTGCACGTGCTCGACGATGGCCGCCGCGAGGACTTCCGCCACTTCTGCGCGACCGCTGGCGTCTCCTACCTGGTGCGCGAGAACAACGAGCATGCCAAGGCCGGCAATCTCAACGCGGCGCTCAAGGTGACCGATGGCGAGTACATCGCCATCTTCGATGCCGACCACGTGCCGACGCGCTCCTTCCTGCAGGTCTGCCTGGGCTGGTTCCTCAAGGATCCGCAGCTGGCCATGCTGCAGACGCCGCACTTCTTCTTTTCCCCGGATCCCTTCGAGAAGAACCTCAAGACCTTTCGCACCGTGCCCAACGAGGGCGAACTGTTCTATGGGCTGGTGCAGGACGGCAACGACCTGTGGAACGCCACCTTCTTCTGCGGCTCCTGCGCGGTGATCCGGCGCACCATGCTGGAAGAGGTCGGCGGCGTGGCCACCGAGACGGTGACCGAAGACGCCCACACCGCGCTCAAGCTCAATCGGCTCGGTTACAACACCGCTTACCTGGGCATTCCCCAGGCCGCCGGTCTGGCCACCGAAAGCCTGTCGCGCCATATCGCCCAGCGCATCCGCTGGGCCCGCGGCATGGCGCAGATCTTTCGCATGGACAATCCGCTGCTGGGCAAGGGCCTCGCCCTCGGCCAGCGGCTCTGCTACCTCAACGCCATGCTGCACTTCTTCTATGGTCTGCCGCGCCTGGTGTTCCTCACCGCGCCACTGGCCTATCTGCTGTTCAGCGCGCAGATCTTTCACGCCTCGGCACTGCTGATCACCTGCTATGTGCTGCCCCATGTGCTGCATTCCAACCTGACCAACTCGCGCATCCAGGGCGAATTCCGCCACTCCTTCTGGAACGAGGTCTACGAGACGGTGCTGGCCTGGTACATCCTCAGACCCACGCTGCTGGCGCTGATCAACCCGCGGCTGGGCAAGTTCAACGTCACCGACAAGGGCGGCATCATCGCCCGCGACTACTTCGACTGGGAGCTGGCACGGCCCTACATCGTGCTGCTGGCACTCAATCTGCTCGGTCTGGGGGTGGGTATCGGTCGGCTGTTCTTCGGCGATCCCGAAGCGGTGACCACGGTGGCCATCAATCTGGTCTGGACCCTCTACAACCTGGTGATCGCCAGTGCTGCGGTGGCCGTGGCGAGCGAGACGCGCCAGGTACGCGCCGAACCGCGGGTGGCCGCCGCCCTGCCGGCCGGACTCGTCCTCGCCGATGGCAGCCGCCTGGCGTGCACTACCCTGGACTTCTCCCAGAGCGGCGTTGGCCTGCAGCTACCCGAGGGTGTGCAGGTGCCCGAGGGCAGCGCGGTCGAGGTGGAACTCAGCCGCGACGGTCGCAGCCGCCGCTTCCCGGCCACCGTGGCCTTCAGCCGCGCCGGCGCTGTGGGCACCCGCTTCGCCGAGCTCAGCGTCACCGAACAGCGCGAGCTGGTGCGCATGACCTTTTCCCGCGCCGATCTCTGGGCCGAGGCCTGGGGCAATCATCGCCCGGACTCCCTGCTGGGCTCGCTGCGCGAGGTCAGTCTGATCGGCATGCGCGGCATCGCCGATCTCAATCGCAACGTCTGGCGCCTGAGCCGACCTTCCCGGCGCACGGCGCCCTCCTCTTCCGCCTCCCTGGACCGCCCATGACCGTGTCGCTTCGTCTCGCCCCGCTCCTGCTCGCCACCCTGGGTGCCGCACCCGCCATCACCCTGGCCCAGAGCGCACCCCCGGTGGCCGTGGCCATGGCCGGCAGCGGCTACGACAACAGCTTCAAGCAGCTCGGCGCGGTCTATCCCTTCAATCTGCGCGGCATCGACAGTCGCGACGGGGTCAGCTTCGATATCCGTGCCGACGAGATCGTCAGCGCCGCCAAGGTGACGCTGAACTACACCTATTCCCCAGCGCTGCTGCCGGAGTTGTCCCAGCTCAATGTACTGGTCAACGACGAGGTCGCCGCCAGCATTCCGCTGCCCAAGGAGACCGCCGGCACGCCCCAGACCCGGGTAGTGGATATCCCGCCGCGGCTGATCACCGAGTTCAACCGGTTGAGCATCCAGCTGATCGGCCACTACACCATGCAGTGCGAAGACCCGCTGCACTCCAGTCTCTGGGCCAAGGTGAGCAACGGCAGCCGCCTGGACATCCAGGTCAACCGCCTGGACCTGGCGCCGGATCTGGCGCGCCTGCCGCAGCCGTTCTTCGATCGCCGCGATGCCCGCCCGCTGGAGCTGCCCTTCGTCATCGCCGGCGCGGCGGACAACGGCACCCTGGAGGCCGCCGGCACCCTGTCGTCCTGGTTCAGCGCCCTGGCCAGCTATCGCGGCGCCCGCTTTCCCAGCAGCCAGAGCGCCTTGCCGGCCAAGGGCAATGCCGTGGTGCTGGTCACCAGCGAAGAGCGCGCCAAGACCCTGGGCCTGAGTCTGCCGGCACCGGCGGCGGCGCGGGTCGACATCCTGGTCAACCCCTTCGATCCCCAGGGCCAGCTGCTGGTGATCTCCGGGCGCGATGCCAACGAACTCAAGCGCGCAGCGAGCGCCGTGGCCCTGGGTCACCAGACCCTGTCCGGCCAGGGCATGACCATCGAGACCCTGCAGGCGCTACAACCGCGCAAGCCCTACGATGCGCCCAACTGGCTGCCCAGCGACCGACCGGTGCGTCTGGGCGAGCTGGCGACGCCCAAGGAGCTCGCCGTCTCCGGCTACGCGCCGGGAACGGTGACCGTGCCGCTGCGACTGCCGCCGGACCTGTTCCTCTGGCGCAACCAGGGGTTGCCGCTGCACCTCAGATACCGCTACACCCCGCAGCCGGTGGCGACCAATTCCTCGCTGCTGGTGAGCTTCAACGACCGCTTCGTGCAGTCCATCCCCCTGCCGTCCCAGGAGCACCTGGACCAGGGCTTGCTGGGTCTGATCAAGGACGAGGAATTGCCCCGCGAGGCCGAGGTGCGGCTGCCGCTGGATGGGGAGGCACTGCAGGCCCGCCTGCAATTCCGCTTCATGTACGACTACCTCAAGCAGGGTGAATGCCGCGACGTCATCATCGACAACATGCGCGGCACCCTGGAACCGGACTCGACCCTGGATCTGTCCGGCTATCGGCACTTCATCGCCCTGCCCAATCTGGGCGTGTTCAAGGACAGCGGCTTTCCCTTCACCCGCCTGGCGGATCTGAGCGAAACCGCGGTGATCCTGCCCGATGCGCCCAGCGCAGCGGAGATCGACAGCTACCTGAACGTGCTCGGCCGCTTCGGCAGTTCCACCGGCTATCCCGCCACCGCGGTCACCGTGGCCCGCGCGGGCGAGGTCGAGGGTCTGGCCGACAAGGACCTGCTGCTGATCGCCAGCGGCGCCGACCAGCCGCTGCTGCAGCGCTGGGCCGCCCAGTTGCCGGCCGGCTTCGCCGGCAACAGCCAGCGCTTCGAGGTTTCCGACCTGGCGTTCAAGGTGCGCCAGTGGTTCAGCAGTGACAACGCGGTCAGCCTGGCGCGCAGCCGCGCGGCCCTGAGTGCCAGTGGCGGTGCCGGCACGGCCTTCGTCGCCGGCTTCGAATCGCCGCTCAGGAGCGGTCGCAGCGTGGTGGCCCTGGTCGCCGCCCGCCCCGAAGGTCTGGCCGACATCAGCCGCGCCCTCACCACCCGGGAAGACTATGCCCAGGGGCTGCAGGGCAGCCTGGCCACGGTGCGCGGCCAGCAGGTGGAGAGCCTGGTGGCCGACGAGACCTATCACATCGGTAGCCTGGGGCCGCTGCTCTATGTCCGCTGGCAACTGGCTCGCCACCCGCTGTTGATGCTGGGCTTGAGCGCCCTGGGCGTGGCCTTGCTGGCCGGCCTGCTCTATGCGGCGCTGCGTGCCCGTGCCCGTGCCCGTCAACGGCTGGAGCGCTAGACCATGATCCGCACGCCACTGTTGGCTACCCTGCTGACCGGTCTCCTGCTGCCGCCGCTGGCCCTGGCGGCCGGCACGCCCGAAGCGCTGCTCATCGAGCAGGGGCATTTCTGGCAGGCACGCAAGAACGCGCCCCGCGCCCAGGAGACCTGGAACAAACTGCTCGAACTGGATGCGCAGCAGCCCGAGGCGCTCTACGGCCTGGGCCTGATCGAGGTACAGGCCGACCGGCTGTCGGCGGCCCAGGCCTATCTGCGCCGCCTGCAGGCGCTCAAGCCCCTGCCCCAGCAGGCCTTGCAACTGGAACAGGACATCGCCCTGGCCAGTGGCGACAATCCGCAGCGCCTGGTGGATGCCCGCCAGTTGGTCAGCGAAGAAAAGCCCGTGCCGGCCCTGGCGCTCTATCGCCAGCTGTTTGGCGGTCGGCTGCCCCAGGGCGATCTGGCGCGGGAGTACTACGACATCCTCGCCTATACCCCCAATGGCTGGCAGGAAGCGGGTCCAGGCATCGAGCGCCTGCGCAAGCTGCAACCTGCCGACCCGGCGCTGATGCTGATCCAGGCCAAGCACCTGGCGCGTTTTCCGGCCAGTCGCAGCCGTGGCATCCAGGCCCTGGCCGATCTCAGCACGCGTAAGGACATCGGCGGCGAGGCCGCTGAGTACTGGCGCCAGGCCCTGGTCTGGAGCGGTCCGCCCGGTCCGGCCGAGGTGCCGCTGTTCGAGGCCTATCTACGCCAGCATCCCGACGACGCCGAGTTGCGCGCCCAGCTGGAAAAGGGCCGTGCCCTGAATCGCAGCGGCGGTCTGGATCCGCAACTGGCCCGCGGCATCGAGGCCTTGCGCCGCAATGAGCTGGGCGCTGCCGAAGAGGCCTTCCAGGCACGGCTCAAGACGGCACCTAACGACGCCAACGCCCTGGGCGGACTGGGCATCGTCCGCCAGCGCCAGGAGCGCTTCAGCGACGCCGAGGACCTCTTGAGCCGCGCCAGCCGCCAACCGGGCGGGGCGCGCTGGCAGGCGCCCCTGGCCGAGGTGCGCTACTGGGCGCTGCTCGCCCAGGCCCGTCAGGCCCAGCAGAGCAACGACTTCACTACCGCCCGTGCCCGCGTGGAGCAGGCGCTGCGGCTGGACGCCAAGCGTCCGGAAGCGCCGCTAGCCCTGGCCGGACTCCAGGCCCAGACCGGGCAGCTGGACGCCGCCGAGGCCGGTTATCGGCGGATCCTGCAGCAGGATCCGCGCAATCTGGAAGCCCGCCGCGGCCTGATCGACCTGCTGGCCGAGAGCGACCGTCCGGCCGAGGCCCTGCGCCTGCTCGACACCCTGACCCCGGCCGAGCGCGCCAAGCTCGGCAATCTGGATCGGCTCAAGGCCACCCAGGCCCTGCAGGAAGCCAAGCTGGCCGAAGGTCGTGGCGATCTCCAGGGCGCCCGGCGCGCCCTGGAAGACGCTCGCCGCGCCGATCCGGACGACGTCTGGACGCTGCTCGCCCTGGCCCGCCTGCAGCTACGCCAGGGCCAGGCTCAGGCGGCCCGCCAGACCCTGGCCAGTGGCCTAGCCAAGGATCCCCAACGCCCCGAGGCGCTCTATGTCCGCGCCCTGTTCGCCCTGGAGCAGCAGGATCCCGCGGCGGCGCGCGAGCTGCTCGGGCGCATCCCGTCGGCCCAGCGCACTCCGGCCATGAACGGCCTGGCCACCGATCTCGACTTCGATGCCAGGGTAAGCGCCGCTCGCGACCTAGCCCGCCGCGGCCAGCAGCAGGCCGCACGCCGCCAGCTGGCGGCCCTGGAGCCGCAGGCCGGCGAGCGCGCCGCGGCCCTGGGTGGTCTGGCAGCGGCCTATGCCGAGGCCGGCGATCCCGAACGCGGTCTGCGCCTGCTGCGCGATGTCCTGGCCCGCGAACGCACGCCCGATCCCGCCCTGCGCCTGCAATATGGCGAGGTGCTGCTGCGCAGTGGCGCCGACGACGAGGTCAACGCCCTGCTGCACGACCTCCAGGGGCAGCGCCTGAGCGCCGCGCACCGTCAGGGCTATGAAGACCTGCTCTATCGCTATCGGGTGCGCCAGGCCGACCAGCTGCGCGAGCGCGGCGATCTGGTCACCGCCTACGACACCCTCGCGCCAGCCCTGGCCCAGCGCCCGGACGATGACCTGGCCAATGCCGCCCTGGCGCGGTTGTACCTGGCCAATGGTGAGGCCGACAAGGCGCTGCGCCTCTATGAGCCCCTGTTGCGCCGCGCGCCCGACAATCCCGGGCTGCAACTGGGCGCGGCCGATGCGGCCGTGCGGGCCCGTGACAGCGCCTATGCCGAACGCGCCCTCGAACGCGCCGTCACCCTGGGCGCCGATGACGTGGCGGTGCTGACCGAGGCCGCACGTCTCTATCGCGCCCTGGGCCGCGATGGCCGGGCCACCGAACTGCTGCGCCAGGTGGTCGCGGTGGAGCGCCGCGACGCCGAGACCGCGCGGCCCCTGGCCAGCGCGCCGGCCAATCCCTTCGGCACGCGGCGCGGCAGCGCCACCCTGGCCAGCCAGGCCATTCCGCCCACTGCCGACCAGTTGCTGGCGGCGGCCAAGGCCGCACCCCTGGCGGACGCGCCCGTGGCCCCGCAGGACAGCGCCGCCGAGCGCGCCCTGGACGACCTGTTGCAGACCCGCAGTGCGCGCATCACCCAGGGCCTCACCGTGCGCAGCAACGACAACGAGCGCGGCCTCGGCAAGCTCACCGACGTGGAGGCGCCGCTGGAGATCGACTTCCCGCTGGGCGACGTGCGCCTGGCCGTGCGGGTGACCCCGGTCAGCCTGAACGCCGGCAGCGTCGGCAGCGACGCCCGCAGTCGCTTCGGTGGCGGTCCGGCCGCGACCCAGGCCGCGCCGGATGCCTCGCCGGGCAGCCAGAGCGACAGCGGCGTGGGCCTCGCGGTGGCCTACAGCGATCCCCAGCGCGGTCTCAAGGCCGACGCTGGCACCACCCCCCTGGGCTTTCTCTATTCGACGCCAGTGGGAGGGGTGAGCCTGGAGCGGCCGCTGACCGATAACAGCCGCTACACCCTCTCGGCCTCGCGCCGCGCGGTGATCGACAGCCTGACCTCCTTTGCCGGCAGCGAGGACGCCCGTACCGGTCAGCAATGGGGCGGCGTGACCGCCAACGGCGTACGCGGCCAGCTCGGTTATGACGACCGCCAGTTCGGCGCCTATGCCTATGCTTCCTGGTACCGGCTGCTGGGCAACCATGTCGCCGACAATAGCCGCACCGAATTGGGCACCGGGCTGTATCGCTATCTGATCAACAGCGAAGACAGCCGCCTGACGCTGGGCCTGTCCCTCACCGGCATCGCCTACGACAACAACCAGGCCTTCTTCACCTACGGCCATGGCGGCTACTTCAGTCCGCAGCGCTTCTATGCCCTGGGCGTGCCCCTGACCTGGTCGCAGCGTACCGATCGCTGGACCTGGCAGCTGCGCGGCGCGGTAGGCGTGCAGCGCATCGTGCAGGACGGCGCCGACTTCTATCCGACCGACGCCCGGCTGCAGGCCGCGGCAAGCCAGGCGCTCGGCGCCCCGGCGGTCTATGGCGGCCAGAGCAAGACCAGTATCGGCTACAGCCTCCATGGCGCCACCGAGTACCAGCTCGGGCGCCAGCTGTTCGTTGGCGGCAACCTCGGCGTCGACAACGGCCGCGATTTCCAACAGCTCAATGGCGGCCTCTATCTGCGCTATACGCTGGATCCCCAGGACCGTGCACTCGCCCTGCCGGTCAGTCCCTATCGTTCCCCCTACGACAACTGATTCACGGAGCTCCCATGGCAGCCAGCCTTCTCACCGGCCTTACCATTCTCATGATCGGCGACAGCCACCTGGCCACCCCCGACTACCTGATCGGCGCCCTGCAGGACAGCCTGGTGCAGCAAGGCGCCAAGGTGCACACCCTGGGTATCTGCGGCACCAACGCCGGCGACTGGCTCAAGGTCACCCCTGGCACCTGCGGCGGCGCCGAGCGGCGCAACGGCGACAAGGCCGTGGTGCTCGGCGGCAAGGCCGCCACCCAGCCGATCAACGAACTCATCGCCGCCGACAAGCCCGACCTGGTGCTGATCGTCATGGGCGACACCATGGCCAGCTACACCAACCCCAGCTTTCCCAAGACCTGGGTCTGGCAGCAGACCACCAGCCTGACCAAGGCCATCGCCGCCACCAAGACCCACTGCGCCTGGGTCGGCCCGACCTGGGGCACCGAGGGCGGCAAATACGGCAAGACCTTCGACCGGGTCAAGCTGATGTCCGGCTTCCTCGCCAGCAACGTCGCACCCTGCAGCTACATCGACTCTCTGAGCTTCGCCAAGCCCGGTCAGTGGGCCACCATCGACGGCCAGCACCTCACCGGCCCGGGCTACAAGTCCTGGAGTTCGGCCATCGTCGACGCCCTGAACAAGCTGCCCGCCGACAAACTCAAGGGAGCCGCCCAGTGAAGGCCCTGCTGCTGCTCGGCCTGCTAGTGAGCGGGATGGCCCAGGCCGAGGTGTCCCTCTATCCCACCGGCCCCAGCGAAGACTCGGCTTTCCTCAGATTCGTCAACGCCGGCAGCGAGCCGCTGGCGCTACAGGCCTCCGGCTCCGCCGCACGGCTCCAACTGGAAGCCGCCAAGCCGGTCTCCGACTACCTGACGGTGCCGGCGACCAAGGCCATCCAGGGCGAACTGGTCCAGGGCGCGGCCAAGGCCCCGCTGGAGCTGACCGTGGCCGCCGGTGAATTCGCCACCCTGGTAGTTCTGCCCGGCAGCCCGCTGGTGCAGCGCCTGGTGCGCGAGCAACCCGACGACTTCAACGCCCTCAAGGCCTCGCTGGCCTTCTACAGCCTGGATCCGCAGTGCGCGAGCCCGGGGCTGCAGGCGGCCGGTCGCAATGCCGAGATATTCAAGAACGTTGCCGACGGCACCCTCCAGCGCCGCAGCCTCAACGCCGTGGCGCTCAAGGTGCAGCTGACCTGCGCCGGCCAAGCCACCGGTGACGCCCTGGACCTGGGCGAACTCAAGGCCGGCGAGCGCTACAGCGTGCTGCTGCTACCCGGCGCCGCGGGTCCGCGGTTGCTCGCCACCCAGGACGCTATCGCCCACTAAGGACAGCCGCTCGATGGTCTTCGCCTCGCTGGAATTCCTCACCCTCTTCCTGCCGCTGTTCCTGCTGGTCTACGCCCTGGCGCGGCCCGGCGGGCGCAACGGGGTGCTGCTGGTGGGCAGCTGGCTGTTCTATGGCTGGCTGAGTCCGCTGTTCCTGCTGCTGCACATGGCCCTGGCCTTGCTGGCCTGGGTCGGCGGGCTACTGGTGGATCGCGCGCGCGAAGGCTCAAGGACCCGGCTGCGGCTGCTCGCCGGGCTGATCGTGCTCAACCTGGCGGTGCTCTGCTGGTACAAGTACGCCAACATCGTCGCCGCCACCTGGAGTCAGGTGCTGGTGAGCGCCGGCGCCCTGCCGCTGGACTGGCAGAAGGTGGCCTTGCCGGCCGGGCTGTCCTTTATCGTGCTGCAGGCCATCTCCTACCTGGTGGATGTCCACCGCCACGTGGTGCCGGTGGAGCGCAGCTTCGTCAACTACGCCACCTACCTCTCCATGTTCGGCCACTCCATTGCCGGGCCGATCATCCGCTACGACTGGGTGCGGCGCGAACTCAACCAGCGCTGGTTCACTCGTGAGAATTTCGCCCTCGGCGCGCGCCGTTTCATGATCGGCCTATGCATGAAGGTGCTGGTGGCCGACACCCTGTCGCCGCTGGTGGATGTGGCCTTCCACCTCGATCAGCCGTCCTTCGTCGACGCCTGGATCGGCTGCCTGGCCTATTCGCTGCAGCTGTTCTTCGACTTCGCCGGCTACAGCGCCATGGCCATCGGCCTGGGCCTGATGCTGGGTTTCCACTTCCCGGAAAACTTCAACCGACCCTATCTCGCCCGCAGCATCCAGGACTTCTGGCGGCGCTGGCACCTGTCGCTGTCCAGCTGGCTGCGCGACTACCTCTATATCTCCCTGGGCGGCAATCGCGGCGGTCGCTGGCGCACCTATCGCAATCTCTTCCTGACCATGGCCATCGCCGGCCTCTGGCACGGCGGCGACAGCTGGAACTACCTGCTCTGGGGCATGCTGCACGGCCTGGCGCTGTGCCTGGATCGCCTCTGGGACGAACTCGGTGGCCGCCCGCTGCCGCGTCCCCTGGCCCACGGCCTGACCCTGCTGTTCGTGGCCCTGGCCTGGACACTGTTCCGCGCGCCGGACTTCGCCACGGCGCTGTCGATGTACGCCGGTCAGTTCGGCCTGCACGGCTTCGCCCTGGGCGATGCCCTGGCCGTGACCCTGAGACCCGTGCACGGCCTGGCTGCCGCCCTGGGTGTGGCCTGCGTCCTCGCCCCGCTGTGGCAGGCGCGCATCGAGGCGCGTCTGCCTGGCAGCGCCCTGCTGCGCGGTGTCGGTGCCTTTTGGCCGATAGCCGGCTTCCTGCTCTGCTTCGCGCTGATCGCCAGCCGCGAAGCCGTGCCCTTCCTCTACTTCCAGTTCTGAGGCCGCCGTCATGAGCGCTCCCGCCCTGCCGCCCTCGCCCGCCCCGCAGCCGCCCAGTGTCACCAGCACACGCCTGGCGCCCCTGGCGGGAATCGTCTTCGCGCTGTTCCTGGCACTTGGCCTGGCGTCCTGCGCCTGGGCGCTGCTGAGCGAGCGCCTGTCGCTCTGGCCGGAGCGGGTGGATCGCCACGCCCTGCTCGAAGGCGAGCTCACCCACCATATCGCCAAGGAGCTGGCCAAGGCGCCGCTGCCGGAAGCGGCTGCCCGCCTGGAACGGGGCGCCAGCTGGCTGCTGCTGGGCGATACCGGTCCGCGGGTACGTCAGGGCTGCCCTGGCTGGCTGTTTCTCGCCGAAGAACTCGACGTCCCGCGCCAGGCGGCCGCCAATGCCCGGGCCCGCGCCCAGACGGTGATCGAGCTGCGTCAGCAACTGGCTGCCCGGCACATCCAGCTGCTGGTCACCGTGGTGCCGGACAAGAGCCGCATCGCCGCCGACCAGCTGTGCAGCCTGCACCGACCGGCCGCCTTCGCCAGCCGCGTCGCCGACTGGACGCGGCTGCTCAGCGCCGCCCAGGTGCCGGTGCTCGACCTCACCGCGGCACTCGCGCCCCTGGGCAGCGCCGCCTTCCTGCGCACCGACACCCACTGGAACGAGACCGGTGCCGAGGCCGCGGCCCGCGCCCTGGCCACCCATATCCAGGCGCTGCCCTTCCACGCCACTCCGGCGCGGGCCTTCAGTCGTACGCACCTGGCGCCAGCGCCGCGGCCCGGTGACCTGGTGCGCCTGGCCGGCCTGGACTGGCTACCGCCGCGCCTGCAACCCGCGCCCGAGGTCCTGCGGCTGACCCAGGTCGACAGCCGCGCCGCGGCCGGCGCCAGCGATGACCTGTTCGGCGACGGCGACCTGCCCAATGTCGCGGTGATCGGCACCTCCTTCTCGCGCAATTCCAATTTTCTGCCCTTCCTGGAACAGGCCCTGGGGGCCAGCGTCGGGCGCTTCGCCAAGGACGGCGGACATTTCGCCGGCGCGGCGCGGGACTACTTCGACAGCCCTGCCTTTCGACAAACCCCGCCACAGTTATTGGTCTGGGAAATTCCCGAGCGCGATTTACAATCTCCCCGCCCCGAGGCGTTGCGTCTCGATCCGCGTCCTTGAGGCAACCAAGGCTTTCCCCATGGGTCTGAGGACGCAGCCCTTAGCTCCCAGGAAGCCTTTCGATGACGGAACTGTTCGCCGGCCTGACCCAGTGGATCACCCATCACAATGAGTGGCTCGGCGTTGCCATCTTCGTCGTAGCCTTTCTCGAATGCCTGGCCTTGGCCGGTCTGGTGGTGCCCGGCACGGTGGTGCTGTTCGCCATTTCCATCGCCGCCGGCAACGGCGCCATGAGTCTCTTCGACACCCTGCTGCTGGGCTTCCTGGGTGGCATCCTCGGCGATGCCGTATCGTATTTTCTCGGCCGCCATTTCCACGAACGCATTCGCCGCCTGCCGGGCCTGCGTACCCATCCCGAATGGATCAGCCGCGCGGAAGACTTCATCCACAAGTACGGCGTTGCCAGCCTGCTGGTCGGCCGCTTCATCGGCCCCTTGCGGCCCCTGTTGCCGCTGATCGCCGGCATGCTCGACATGCCCGTGGTGAAGTTCGCCGCCGTCAGTCTGGTGGCCGCGACTGGCTGGTCGATCGCGGCTCTGGGCCCAGGCTGGCTGGCCGGGGCGGCCTTGCGCCTGCCGCTGCCCGAGGGCTTCTGGTATCAGGCGGGCCTCGTGACGGGCGGCACTGTGCTGCTGGCGACCGTCATCGCCCACGGCGCCTGGCGCGAGCGGGCCGGCACCACCCTGCTCAGCGGTGCGCTCTGCCTGGTCGGTCTGCTGGCCCTGCTGTTCGGCTGGCACCACCTGCGCGCCTTCGACGAGGGCCTGATGGCGCTGGTCCAGGAGCATCGCGAAGGCTGGCTCAACCTGGTCGCCGTGGTCATTACCCGCATGGGCGATTTCCGCACCCAGCTGATCCTCGCCGCGGTGCTGATTCTGGTGCTGGCCGCCTTCCGCCAGTGGCGGCCGCTGCTGTTCGCCCTGGGCACCACCCTGGGCACCGCTCTGGCCAATGGCCAACTGAAGAACCTGCTGGCCCGCGCCAGACCGGACGTGCTGGCCGAGCCGCTCACCACCTACAGTCTGCCCAGCGGCCATAGTTCGGCCTCCTTTGCCTTCTTCCTGACCCTGGGCATCCTGGTCGGTCGCCGCTACGGGCCACGCGGGCGCCTCGCCTGGCTGGTGATCGCGGCCCTGCCGGCCGCGCTCATCGCCCTCAGTCGCGTTTATCTGGGCGTGCACTGGCCGACCGACATCCTGGCCGGCGCCCTGCTCGCCGGGGGCTTCTGCGGCCTTAGCCTGGCGCTGTTGCAAAAGACCGGCGGCAATCGCCTGGAACCCGTTCCGACCCGGACTTGGTGGGTACTGTTGCCGCTGATCCTGCTGATCCTGGCTTTCGCCGCGGGCTGGGCCCTGCCGGAGGCCATCGAACGCTACGCGCCCCGCCTGTAGCGCCACCCCGAACTAAAAAAACCTGTCGCGGTCATGCAGTTCCGGTGCAATTGTGGTCTGAACGCCTGGAACGGCAGCAGTGGCTGGGGAGAGGTGATCGATGGCAGCGCAGATTGCCGACTGGAACGAATTGGACTTTCTCGCCGGCGGCGGCGAAATGGGTGCCCGATTGCGTACCCACGACTGGTCGGAATCCCCTCTGGGCGCGCCGTCGCAGTGGCCGCAATCACTGCGCTCCGCGCTCAGCATCTGCTTGAATTCCAGCTTTCCCACCGCCATCTACTGGGGGCCGGACCTGCTGCTGCTCTACAACGACGCCTGGGCGCCGATCCCCGCCGAGCGGCATCCCTGGGCCCTGGGCCGTCCGGCACAGGAGGTCTGGCAGGACATCTGGCCCGTGGTTGGGCCGCAATTCGAGCAGGTCCTGAGCACCGGCCAGGGCTTTTCCGTCTTCGACCAGTTGCTGCCGATGGTGCGTCAGGGCGTGGTCACCGAGACCTACTGGAACTACAGCTTCACGCCGATCCGCGGTGAAGGCGGCGAGGTCGCCGGATTATTCAACCAGGGGCACGAGACCACCCAACGCATCCTCGACGAACGCCGCCGCGCCGCCGATGCCGCGCGCCAGCGGCGGATGTTCGAACAGGCGCCGGGCTTCGTCGCCATCGTCCGCGGGCCGGACCACGTCTTCGATTTCGTCAACGTCGCCTTCAGCCGACTGTTCGATGGTCGGCCCCGCGAAGGTCTCACGGTACGCGAAGTCTTTCCCGAGCTGCAGAATCAGGGTTACTTCGAGTGGCTCGAACAGGTCTATCGCAGCGGTCGCCGCTTCGTCGCCGAACACCAGCCGATGCGACTGGAAACGGCGGGTGAACCGATCCGGACCCTGTACCTGGATTTCATCTATGAACCCCTGACCGACGAAACCGGCCAGGTAATCGGCATCTTCTGCCAGGGGCAGGACGTCACCGAAGCCCATCTGGCACGGGCCGCCCTGGAGGCCAGCGAGCGCCGCTTTCGCACCGCCCTGGAAATCGAGACGGTGGGGGCGCTGTGCTTCGACGCCGAGGGCCGGTTGATCGATGCCAACGACGCCTTCCTGCGCATGAGCGGGCATGACCACGAGGATCTGGCGGCCGGTCGCATCGCCTGGCCCGCGCCGACGTTGCGATGCGCCGACGACCAGCTGCCGCCCGACGAGCGCAGCTACCGGCGACGCGACGGCTCGACCGGCTGGGCCCTGGTGGCGGCCAAGCGCCTGCCCGACGGCAGTGCCTTCGAATTCCTCGTCGACATCAGCGACCGCAAGCGGGCCGAGGCCGAGTTGCGCGAGGAAACCCGTACCCTGGAAGCCCTCAAGCGCATCGACACGGAGCTGGCCAGCCAGCTGGATCTGGCGCACCTGGTGCAGACCGTGACCGATGCCGGCGTGGAGCTGACCGGAGCGGACTTCGGCGCCTATTTCAATCCACAGCCCGAAGCGCGTGGCGGGCGCCTGCAGCGCTTCACCCTGTCCGGCGTCGAGCGGGGTGTTTTCGAGCAGTTCGGCGAGTCCGGCGCCACCGCGCTGTTCGCCACCACCCTGGACAGCGCGGGCGTGGTCCGGAGTGACGACCTGGCGAGCGATCCCCGGCTTGGCCAGGCCCTGGCGACTCCCGGCAGAACGGCCAGCCGTCTGCCCCTGCGCAGCTATCTGGCCGTCTCGGTGGTAGCCCGCAGCGGGGCGGTGCTGGGCGGACTGGGCTTCGGCCATCCCGAGCCGAGGCGCTTCAACGCCCGCCACGAACGGCTGATGGTCGCCCTGGCCGCCCGTGCGGCCATTGCCATCGAACAGGCCCAGTTGTTCCAGGCGGTGCGGACCGCCAACGAGACCCTCGAACAGCGGGTGGTCGAGCGCACCGCCGAGTTGACCCAGGCCCAACAGGCCCTGCACCAGGCGCAGAAGATGGAAGCCATCGGCCAACTGACTGGCGGCATCGCCCATGACTTCAACAACCTGCTGGCCGGCATCATCGGCAGCCTGGAGCTGATCGAGCGCCGCCTGCAGCAGAACCGTACCGACCAGCTCGACCGGCTGCTCGGTGGCGCCCAGGCCTATGCCGCGCGCGCGGCCTCCCTGACCCAGCGGTTGCTGGCCTTTTCCCGGCGGCAGACGCTGGAACCCAAGCCCACCGACGTCAACGAGCTGATGCTGGCCATGGAGGAGCTGATCCGTCGCAGCGTCGGCCCGGCGATCGAGGTCCAGGCCGAGCCGGCGGAGCCGCTCTGGCCGACGGTGATCGATGCGGTCCAGCTGGAAAGCGCCCTGCTCAATCTGGCAATCAACGCCCGCGATGCCATGCCCCAGGGAGGCCAGTTGCGGTTGTCCACGGCCAATCTGCCCGAGGATGCGCCGGAGCGACCGCACGACCTGCCCGCCGGCGACTATGTGAGGGTCAAGGTGAGCGATACCGGGACCGGCATCGCGTCGGAGATAGTGGAGCGGATCTTCGATCCCTTCTTCACCACCAAGCCGCCAGGCCAGGGCACCGGCCTGGGACTGTCGATGGTGCACGGCTTCGTGCACCAGTCGGGCGGTCAGATCCAGGTGGACACCACACCTGGCGCAGGCACCTGCATCTCGCTCTATCTACCACGCGCGCCGGAGGGCGACGCCCGCGGGTCTTGAGCGACACCTGGCGGCGCCGCTCCGCCGAGTTTAGAGGCCGGCGCCGTGGGGCGTGGTGCCGCCCTTCATCTGGGATTGCAGGTAGTTCTGCAAGCCGATCTTGTCGATCAGGCCCAGCTGCTGCTCCAGCCAGTAGGCGTGGTCTTCCTCGGTGTCTTCCAGCTGCACGACCAGGATCTCGCGGGTGACGAAGTCCTTGTGCTGGTTGCACAGCGCCACGCCCTGGGCCAGGGCTTCGCGCACCTCGTACTCCAGCGCCAGGTCCGCACGCAGCATCTCCGGCACGGTCTGGCCCACGGTGATGCCGTTGGGCCGCATGTCCGGCGTGCCTTCGAGGAACAGGATGCGGCGCAGCAGGGCATCGGCGTGCTGGGTTTCCTCTTCCATCTCGTGGCCAATCCGCTCGTACAGACGCATCAAGCCCCAGTCCTCGTACATCCGCGAATGGATGAAGTACTGGTCGCGCGCTGCCAGCTCGCCACGCAGCAGCTGGTTGAGGTAGTTGATGACGTCCGGATGGCCTTGCATGAAAAGAGTCCTGTGCTGTTCAGTGCCCAGTTTAGCGCGCCGGCGCCAGGGAGGCGCCGTTCATCGCCCGACCACTGGGGCCGTTCGTCTCATCGCAGCGCTAATCGTTCTGCTTCACGCTCAGCTTAACCACGGTGGTGGTGGCTCTTCGCGCACACTGGGCTCATCCTGTTCGCGACGCGCCGCCTGCCGTCGTTCCTCGTCACGCCGCGCCGCCTCGATCTCGCGCATCACCGCATGGACGTCGGCCTGGTCTTCACGCTCGGCGAACTCGCCGGTCAGCCGCGTATTGGCGAACAACTCGCCCTTCTCGAACAGGGCCCACATCTCCGGCGCATAGCGCGTCGTACGCAATTCCGGCGCGAAGCGACCGAAGTACAGCGCCATGTTCTCCACGTCCCGCGCCAGCAGGCGGAAGGCGTGGTTGTTGCCAGCCGCGTCCACCGCCTGGGGCAGGTCGATGATCACCGGGCCGTCCTCGGCCAGCAGCACGTTGAATTCGGAAAGGTCGCCGTGGACCAGTCCGGCGCAGAGCATGCGCACGATCTGGCCGATCATCAGCTCGTGATAGCGCAGTGCTTCCTCGGCGGTGAGGGTCACGTCGTTGAGCCGCGGTGCGGCCTCGCCATTGCCGTCGGTGACCAGGTCCATCAGCAGCACACCGTCGAGGAAGTCATGGGGCTTGGGTACCCGGACCCCGGCATCGGCCAAGCGATAGAGCGCCGTCACCTCGGCGTTCTGCCAATTGTCCTCACGCTCGCGGCGACCGAACTTGGAGCCCTTGGCCATGGCGCGATTTTCCCGGCTGCCACGCACCTTGCGCCCCTCCTGGTATTCGGCGGCCTGGCGGAAGCTGCGCTTGTCGGCTTCCTTGTAGACCTTGGCGCAGCGTACCTGGCTGCCGCAGCGCACCACGTAGACCGCCGCCTCCTTGCCACTCATCAGGGGCCGTATCACCTCATCGACCAAGCCGTCCTCGATCAGCGGCTCGATGCGTTTGGGAGTTTTCATCGCCGGTTCCAGCTCCTTCTTGTCGGTCGTCACAGGGGACGTGTGAGGCAAGTTTCAAGCCAGACGCCGAGAAAGGGAAGTCGGCATCGCCCCTGAGCGTGCGACTCATCGAAGCGGACAAGATTCCTTGGGTGTGACCGGCTGCGCCCTCAACCGGAAAAGAACGCGAGGAAACGACGCCATTCGTCTTGGGCCACCGCCAGCTCCACCGGAGCGAAGCGCACCTCGTGATGGGCCGGGCACTGGGCCAGGCGCGCCAGGTCCAGGGGATGGATGAAGCCCAGCAGCGGATAGCCGCCCATGGTCTGGCGATCGGCCATGAGCACGATGGGCTGGCCGTCGGGCGGTACCTGGATGGCGCCGGTCACCACCCCCAGCGACCACTGGCGGCGTGGTGGCGCCAGGGGCACGTCCCCGGCCAGGCGGATGCCCATGCGGTCGGATTGCGGGCTGATGCGCCAGGGCTGGTCGCAGAGCGCCTGCTGCGCCGCCGGACCGAAGGCCTCGACGTCACCGCCAAAGATCACCCTTAACGTTGGCACCTCGCGATAGTCCGGCACGAAGCGCGCCGCCGGCCCACAACCGCGCGCATGCAGTTCGGTCACGGCAGCGCAGGCCAACTGCTGCCCTGCCACCAGCGCAGCGCCATTGCCATCCGGACCGCCCAGGCCTTCGCGTCTGTTGCTGGCCATGCTGCCTAGGGTCGCAGGCGCCTGGAAGCCTCCGCCGGCCGCAGCCAGGTAGGCGCGCTGTCCAGCCTGAGCGAAGCCCAGCCGCAGTCGCGCGCCGGCCTTTACCGGAAAGCACGACCAGGCCGGCAGGGACTCGCCATCCAGCCGGGCGTCCAGGGGCGCGCCGGTCAGGGCCAGCCAGGTGTCGGTCTCGATCTCGAATTCGGCGCCGCCCAGGGCGATCTCCAGCAGCGGCGCCGTCATCGGGTTAGCCACCAGGCGATTGGCCCAGCGCGCGGCATGGCCGTCCATGGGGCCCGAGGGCGCCACGCCCAGGTGCTGCCAGCCCTGGCGGCCGAGATCCTGCAGCAGGGTCAGGGGACCGGGCTTGCTGACCAGCAGATCGCTCATGGCTGACCTCCCTGGGCACGAAAGGCCGCTTCGTCGACCGGTACGAAGCGCACGCGATCGCCAGGCGCCAGCAGGCACGGCGGCTCGGCCCGGACATCGAAGACCGTCCACAGGCAGCGGCCGATGAGATTCCAGCCCCCTGGCGAGGCCTGGGGATAGACCGCGGTCTGGCGCTCGGCGATGGCCAGACTGCCGGCAGGGACGCTGGTGCGCGGCGTACTGCGCCGGGGCAGCGCCAGGCGCTCGTCCAGCTCACCGAGAAAGGCGAAACCGGGCATGAAGCCGATGGCGCCTACCTGATAGTCACGACCACAGTGCCGGGCGATGACCTCGGCCTCGCTCAGGCCACAGCGCTCGGCCACCTCGGCGAGGTCTGGGCCGGCATAGAGCGTCGGCACCTCGTGCAGACGCCCGCCCTCGCCCGCCTGCGCGGCACCTGGCCAATCGGCCAGCAGGGGTTCGAGGCCGGCCTGCAGCTCGGCCAGGGTCAGTTGCCGGGGATCGTAGTGCACTAGCAGGCTGGTCCAGCCCGCCACCAGATCGGTCACCGCCGCGCCGAAGCGCTGGCGAATCCGCTCGCCCAGGCGCGCGATGCGCGAAGGCAGTTCGGCATCGGGGTGCTCGGCCAGTTCGAGCAGCAGCGCCGCGACGCCAAAGGGCTTGCAGGCGATCATAGGGCGTCCAGCGCCGCGCGCAGCCGGCGCAGCACTGCCAGGGATTCGGCATTGTCGCCATGCACGCAGAGGCTGTCGGCCTGCAGGCGCATGGGCTGGCCATCGAAGCCGGGAAAGTCTTCGCCCCGGGCGATGGCGACGGCCTGCGCCAGGATGCGCTCGGGATCATGGTGAACGGCGCCGGCCTGGCCACGCGGGGCCAGGGAGCCGTCGGCCAGATAGGCGCGGTCGGCGAAGGCTTCCAGCAGCAACGGCACCCCGGCGGCTTCGGCCAGCCGGCGCTCGCGGGCGTTGTCGGCCTTGGCCAGCACCATCAGCGGCAGTCCCTGGCGATAACGGGCGCAGGCGGAGAGCGCCGCGCTCAGCAGGGCATCGTCCTTGACCAGGGCGTTGTAGAGGGCGCCATGGGGCTTCACGTATTCGACGCGCACGCCTGCGGCGCGGCAGAAGGCGTCCAGGGCGCCGATCTGGTAAAGGATCATGGCCTCCACTTCGGCCGGGGTGCAGGCCATGGGCCGCCGACCGAAACCCACCAGGTCGGGATAGGCCGGATGGGCGCCGATCTGTACGTCATTGGCCACCGCCAGGGTCACGGCGCGCTGCATGGTCAGGGGATCGGCGGCGTGGAAGCCGCAGGCCAGATTGGCCTGGTCGACCAGGGGAATGGCATGGGCATCGTCGCCCATGGACCAGGCACCGTAGCTTTCACCGGAATCGCAATTGAGCAGCAGGCGAGCGGGCATGACAGGATCCTCTGAGGAAGTAGCTCGAGTGTCGGAAAGACGGGGCGCCGCTGTCCAACAAAAGATTCCAGGCGCTGGCGATAAGATACCGTTGAAACACCCGGGCTAGACCAGCACCGGCAAGGCACGCTCCGGGCCCAGGCGCGTACACCAGTCGGCCACCACCGTCTGGCTCAGGGCCACCACCGCCTCGCTCAGCGCCAGGCCGGCACCGCCGTGCCAGCTGGCCTGGACATCGAAGGGCGGCGGTCCGGCCAGCGGCAAGGGCATCAGGCTGCCGCGGGCCAATTCTTCGATCACCAGGGCCGGCGGCAAGGCACCGATGCCGAAGCCCTCGCCCATCAGCTTGATGATGGCCGCCACCGAGTTGATGCAGCAGACCCGCGGTTCGGCGATGCCCTCGCGCTGCAAGAGGCCGAGGATGTCCTGGTGCGGCCGCGAATGGCGGGAAAAGGTGATCAGCCGCTCGCCGGCCAACTCGGCCAGGTTGGCGTAAGGCCGCGCCAAGTGGCTGTCGCTCGCCACCAGCCAGCGCACCGGGTAGCTGGCCAGGTGCAGGTTGCGAATGCCTTCGGCGCGCAGCAGATCGGTCTGGAAGATCAGGTCGAGCTGTCCCCGCGCCAGTTGCTCGGCCAGATTCAGCGCGGTATCGGCGGTCAACTCCAGTTCGATGGCCGGATAGCTCTGGGTGACCGCGGCGATCAACTGATCCAGCCAACTGTGGATCACGGTATCCATCACGCCGATGCGCAGGCGGCCCTCCAGGGTCTGACCATGACCCAGGGCCTCGTGCAGTTCACGCTGGGTCGCCAGCATCCGCTCGGCGTAGCCCAGCACCCGATGCCCCTCGGCGGTCAGACTCACGCCGCGGGAGTCGCGCAGAAACAGTTGCACGCCCAGTTCGCTTTCCAGCACGGCGATGCGGCTGGAGATGGCGGCCTGGGTGGTGGAGAGCTTTTCCGCCGTCAGGCGGAAACTGCCCAGACGGGCGACCCAGACGAAGGTATCGAGAAAGCGCAGATTCATGGGGACCTCGACAAGGCTATCCCGTCACTTTACCCCCACCAGCAGGCTTGTCTGCCCCGCTTTTCCCTATCGGCGGCGAACAGTTTTATTTGCTGGACGCCAGCTCCACCGACGGCAAAAGATGCCAGCCGGCGCCATGCCAAATGACGTCCGACAACAATAACGAGCCGTGCCACGGGCACGGCCTGGATCAGCCGAAGCCGCCTGCGGCTTCCTACCGTCCGCCGCACCGTCTGCCCGGAGCGCGGTGGACCCGCTGGAGACATCCACCCATGCAAACCACCGTCAACCTCTGGCCGCTGCTGGGCGTGCTGGTCATCGTGGTCGGCTTCGTGCTGAGGTTCAATCCGCTGCTGGTGGTCGCCCTGGCCGCCGTGGCCACCGGGATCGCCGCTCAGTTCAGCCCCGAGGCACTGCTCGCCGCCATCGGCACCGGCTTCATCAAGGCGCGCGCCCTGCCGCTGATCATCCTGCTGCCGCTGGCGGTGATCGGCCTGCTCGAGCGCCACGGCCTGCGCCTGCATGCGCAGAACTGGATCGCCCGCTTTCGCAACGCCACCGTCGGCCGCCTGCTGATCTTCTACCTGTTCGTCCGCGAGACCACCGCGGCCTTGGGGCTGACCAGCCTCGGCGGCCATCCGCAGATGGTCCGGCCGCTGCTGGCGCCCATGGCCGAAGGCACCGCCGAAAGACTCCATGGCCGCCTGCCCGAGGCGCTGCGCCAGCGGTTGCTGGCCTTCTGCGCGGCCACCGACAACGTCGGGCTGTTCTTTGGCGAGGACATCTTCGTCGCCTTTGGCGCCATCGCCCTGATGCACACCTTCCTGCTCGGCGCCGGCCTCGATGTCGAACCCCTGCACATCGCTCTCTGGGGCATTCCCACGGCCCTCTGCGCCTTCTTCATCCATGCCCTGCGCCTGCACCGCTTCGACCGCCAGCTCTATCGCGAGCTGACCGCGCGCAAGGAGGTGCAACCATGATCCTGTCGATCCAGTATCTGTTCTGGCTGGCTGGCGCCATCCTGGCGCTGACCGCGGTCATGACCCTGGCCGATCGTCACCACCCCAAGCGCTGGACCAGCGGCCTATTCTGGGGCCTGTTCAGCCTGGTCTTCCTGATCGGCGATCGCCTGCCGCCGGCCTGGGTCGGCGCCGGAGTGCTGCTGATGGCCGTGCTGGCCGGTTGCGGCGCAGTGGGCAGTGGTCACCACGTGACTCGCCCTGAACGCGAGACCCGCGCCAGCGCCGGCCGCCTGGGCAATCGCCTGTTCATTCCGGCCCTGGCGATTCCCGTGGTGACGGTGATCGGCAGCGTGCTGCTCAAGGATGTGCAGATCGCCGGCCTGCCGCTGCTCGATCCCAAGAACGTCACCTTCGTCTCCCTGGGCCTGGGCGCCCTGGTGGCCCTGGCGCTGGCCTGCTGGCTGACCCGGGACACCCCGATCCAGGCCATGCGCGAATCGCGCCGCCTGACCGATGCCCTGGGCTGGTCGCTGGTGTTGCCCCAGGCCCTGGCCATGCTCGGCCTGGTCTTCACCGATGCCGGCGTCGGCAAGGCGGTGGCGCACCTGGCCACCGCCTACGTGGCCCTCGACCTGCGCCTGGTGGCGGTAGTGGTCTATGTGGTGGGCATGGCCGCCTTCACCGTCATCATGGGCAACGGCTTCGCCGCCTTCCCGGTGATGACCGGCGGCATCGGCGTGCCGGTGCTGGTGGGTGTCTATCATGCCGATCCGGCGGTGATGGCTGCCATCGGCATGTTCTCCGGCTACTGTGGCACCCTGATGACGCCCATGGCGGCCAACTTCAACATCGTCCCGGCGGCCCTGCTGGAACTGGACGACAAGAACGCCGTGATCAAGGCCCAGGTCCCCACCGCCCTGGCGGTGCTGGCTTGCAACGTGGTGCTGCTCTATCTGCTGATGTGAGGTATCCCATGACCCTGCTGCTCACCGGCTTCGCACCCTTCGGTGGCGAAGAGCTCAACCCTTCCTGGGAGGCCGTGCGCCGACTCGACGGCGAACGCCTCGGCGATCTACCCGTGGTCGCGGCGCAGTTGCCGACCGCATTCGGCGCCGCCCTTCGGGTGCTGGACGAGTTACTCGACCGCCATCGTCCCACCCTGGTGGTAGCGGTCGGCCAGGCCGGCGGGCGGGCCGAGCTGTCGCTGGAACGCATCGCCATCAACGTCGACGATGCCCGCATCCCCGACAATGTCGGACGTCAGCCCATCGACGAACCGGTGGTGCCCGGCGGCCCCGCGGCCTACTTCAGCACCCTGCCGATCAAGGCCATGGTCCATGCCCTGCGCGCCGCCGGCTTTCCCGCGGCGGTGTCCCAGACCGCCGGTACCTTCGTCTGCAACCACGTCTTCTACGGCCTGCAGCATCGCCTGCAGGGCACCGGGGTACGCGGCGGGTTCATCCATATTCCTTATCTGCCGGCCCAGGCCGCCAACCAGCCCGGGGCGCCGTCCATGGCCCTGGAGACCCTGGTCGCCGGCCTGCGCCTGGCGCTCACCTGCGCGGCGACCACCCAGGCGGACCTGCGCGAAGGCGGCGGCCAACTGGACTGACCCCCGCAGGCGCTGCGGCGGAGGACCACCCGGGCTGGCTGGCCTACAATGCCCCCTCCGCCGCCGCTGCGATTAGCCCATGTCCACCCTGCTTGCCGACTGGCGTCATCCCCTGCTGCACCGCCGCGTCTGGGCGCTGGCCGCGCCCATGATCCTGTCCAATCTCAGCGTGCCGCTGGTGACCCTGGTCGACAGCGCCATCGCCGGTCACCTGCCGCAAGCCCGCCAGCTCGCCGCGGTGGCCATGGGCGGCGCCTTCTACACCGCCCTGCTCGGCATCCTCGCCTTCCTGCGCATGGGCACCACCGGCTTCGCCGCCCAGGCCAGTGGGCGGCGCGATGGCGCCGCCCTGCGCCAGATCCTCTTGCAAGCCGGTCTGCTGGGCCTCGGGTTGTCTCTGGTCCTGCTGCTGATGGCCAGCCTGGCGCTGGAGCCGCTGCTCGCCTGGCTCGGCCTGGATCCCGCCTTCGCCGAGCTGGCCGCGCGCTTCCTGCACCTGCGCCTGCTCGGCCTGCCTGCGGCGCTGCTCAGCTACGCGCTGATCGGCTGGCTGCTCGGCACCCAGGATGCACGCACGCCGCTGGTGCTGCTGCTCACCACCAATGCCCTGAACCTGCTGCTGGTGACCGCTTTCGTGCTCGGCCTCGGCGCCGGGGTGCAGGGCATCGCCCTGGCCTCGGTCCTGGCGGAATGGAGCGGCATGCTGCTCGGCCTCGGGCTGGTGTTGCGCCGTCTGCGGTTGTGGCCGGGACGGATCGATCGCCAGGCGCTGCGCCAGCTCGCCAGCTGGCGCCCGCTGCTGGCGGTCAATCGCGACATCTTCATCCGCTCCCTGGCGCTGCAGGCGGTGTTCCTGCTGTTCGCCGCCCAGGGCGCCCAGCTGGGCGAGACCACGGTGGCGGTCAACGCCCTGCTGCTCAATGGCCTGCTGGTCACCGCCTTCGCCCTCGACGGCCTCGCCCATGCGGTGGAGGCCCTGGCCGGTCATGCCCTCGGCGCTCGCGAGGGCGCCACCCTGCGCCGGGTGCTGGTAATCGCCGGCGGCTGGTCGTTGCTGGCCAGCCTGGTGTTCGCCGTCGCCTTCGCCCTGGGCGGCGATCTGTTCGTCGCCCTGCAGAGCGACATCGCCGCGGTGCGCCAGGAGGCCCATGCCTACCTGCCCTATCTTGCGCTGCTACCCTTGATCGCCATGGTCAGCTACCTGCTGGACGGCCTCTTCATCGGCGCCACCCGCGCCCGCGAGATGCGCAACTCGATGCTCCTCGCCCTGCTGCTGGCACTGCCCCTCGGCGGGTTGCTGCGCGGCCTCGGCAATCACGGCCTGTGGCTGGCCTTTCTGACCTTCATGGCGTTGCGCGGCCTGATCTCCGCCCTACTCGCCTGGCGCCTGGCCCGCCGCGAAGGCTGGCTCGACGACCACGCCAGCGCCTGATCCTGCGGAACCGTCGGGTCGGCGCTCCCCTCAAAGTCGAACATCCCCTGCCGAGAGCGCTGCCATGAGCGAAGACACCCGCGATCAGGAACCCCTGGACACCCCCGCCGACGGCGACGACGTCCCCGAGCACCAGAAGCCGGAAAACCTGGAGAAGCTCAAGGATTACGGCAAGGACCAGATTCCGCCCGGCATCGCCTGACGCCAACCCTGAACCCCTCGACAAAAGCCGTCGACAGCGGTGGCAAAGCCCCGGCGGAGCTTCTAGCATCCGTCGGGTTGAGTGGGCCCCAGGGCCTTCGTGAAGGGAATCCAGATCACCATGACCGTCAGGTCCTACCTGTCGCCTTTCCTTGCGCCCTTATTGGCGCTGCTGGTGCTGTTCCCGGCGCTGGCCCAGGCCGTGGATGGCTATGCGGGCATCGCCTTCGGCACTGACCAGAAAACCTTTCTGGCGAAAAAGCTCTGCACCTTCCAGCCGCGCAAGATCGACGTGGTCGGCGTCGAGTATTTCGAATGCAACGACCTCGCCTTCGCCGGTGAAAAGGTCGAGGCCGGTGCCTTCTTCATCGATGGTCGCTTCCTGCGGCTGTCCATCGTCACGCCCCTGGCCCAGTCCTTTCTGATCGCCGAAGGCCTCACCCAGAAGTATGGCAAGCCCTCCTCCCAGTCATCGGCCGCCGCCTTCGAACGCCTGAACCAGGATGACGACGCCCAGGCCTATCTGGCCTTCGATCACGACACCGTGGTCTACAAGTTCAGCGCCCAGGCGGCACGTCGGAAACAGGTCCTGCTGATCTACACCTCGCCACGTTACGAACCCCTGCTCAAGGAGCGGCAGTTGCAGTTCGTCAAAGACTCGCTTTAAACATCCGGTTACAGCTCGTCGGACAGTTGTCCCCCGGGCGGCCAAAGTGTCGCCCCGTTCACGCCTGGCCGGAAACAAGCCATGAACAATGGCAGATAGCCATGGTCAGAACGCGGGCAAGGAGCCCCTTCCTGTAACCGGCTACTTACGGACGTCGTTCCTTCGGGAGTCCTACCATGACCGAACCTGTCGCGATGCGCGCTCTGGCGCCGCAGCGTTCCTGCTTTCGTTTGCCCCCAGCGCTTGGCTTCAGCGGCACAGGTTCTCCTTTGAAAAGGATCATTCAATGAACACTCGCAATCTCTGGGTCGACTATGCGAAAGCCATTGGCATCGTGCTGGTCGTCTATGGCCATGTCGTCCGCGGCCTGCTCAACGCCGGCATCCTGCAGGACGCCGAATTCCACGGCCTGGTGGACAGCGTCATCTACAGCTTCCACATGCCGCTGTTCTTCTTTCTTTCCGGCCTGTTCTTCTACAGCTCCTTCGTCAAGCGCGGCACCGGCGGCCTGTTGGTGAACAAGATCGACACCATCGTCTATCCCTTCCTGGTCTGGTCGCTGTTGCAGGGCTCGGTGGAGGCGCTAATGTCGCGCTACACCAATGGCGGCGTCAGCTTCAGCGAAGTCCTGACGGTCTGGGAGCCACGCCAGCAGTTCTGGTTCCTCTATGCCCTGTTCCTGGTGTTCTGCCTGGCCATGCTCGCCTATCGCTGGGCCAAGCCGCTGGCCTTCTTTGCCGTGTTCGCCTTTGGCGCCCTGGTCTATCTGTTCCAGAACGCCGGCCCGGAAGACTTCTTCTTCACCTTCACCGCGCAGAACTTCGTGTTCTTCGCCTTCGGCGTCTGGTTCAACAACTTCAAGCAGGCCATCGAGGAACAGGCCGGCCGGGTGATGCTGGGCTCGGGTCTGCTGTTCGTGGTGCTGGAATACTGGTTCCACGGCCTACTAGGCCTGGTCTATACCGATCGTGGCCTGGCCACCCTGGTCCTGGCGCTGAACGGCATCGTCTTCGTCAGCGCCACCTGCATGGTGCTGGCGCAACGGCCGCTGCAGTGGGTGCTGACCCTGGGGGCGCTGTCCATGCCCATCTATGTGATGCACGTACTGAGTGGCAGCGGTGCGCGCATCGTCCTGAGCAAGGGCCTGCACATCAACGACGGCCTGCTGCACATCGTCGCCGGTTGCGCCTTCGGCATCCTGGTGCCCGTGGCCATCGCCAAGCTGCTGGAAGCCCGTGGCATCAACGGTCTGTTCGAGGCGCCGGCGTGGATCTCCGCCCGGCGGTGGCTTCGGCCCAAAGCTGAAACCCCCCGCCCCGCCGTCTGAGTGACGGCTCCGGCCAGGGCGCCCTGCGCCTCTGGCTAGCGTGGAAGAGCGTTTCGATCAGCACGAAACCCCCATGAAAAAACCCGCTACCAGTCACCTGGTAGCGGGTTTTTTCATGGGCTGAAACCCTGGGGCTTCAGCGGTCAAGGCGGATCACTGGCTGGCCAGCACCTGGCCGTTCTTCACTTCCAGTTGCTTGCCCGGCTCGTGGTCCATGCGGACCTGGCCGATCTTGCCATCCAGCAGATACTTGACGTCATAGCCGACCACCTGGTCCTTGCTGTCGGTAACCGTGTTGCAGCGGGTCTGGGTGGTGGTGTAGGTGTCGCGGTTCTGCATGTATTCCTGACCCTTGTTGCCGGCGTAACCACCGCCCACGGCACCGGCGATGGTCGCCAGGGTCTTGCCGCTGCCGTTGCCGACCTGGTTGCCCAGCAGACCGCCGACGACCGCGCCTACGGCGGTCCCGGCGATCTGGTGTTGGTCCTGAACAGGTCGCCGATGAGTCACCGCGACCTCCTTGCAGACCTCGCGCGGGGTCTTGACCGTTTCCTTGACCGGCTGGACGGCGACGACCTCGGCGTACTGAGGCCCGCGGTCGACGAAACTGTACGCCACGGCGCCACCTGCGGTGGCGACGATGGCTCCCAGAACCGTACCTACGAGCATCGACTTGTTCACTACAACCTCCTGACTACTCTGTCATAGCGGGCACCTGGCCCTTTGCCATGCCTGGGACATCAGGGACGCTCGTCGAGTTCCTTGGCCTGCGGCGGAATCAGGTCCTCGCTCTTCAGATCCAGCCAGATCAGCACAACGTTGGCGATATAGATCGACGAGTAGGTACCGGCCATCACGCCGATGAACAGCGCCAGCGAGAAGCCGAACAGGTTGTCGCCACCAAAGATCAGCAGGGCTCCCACGGCGAGCAGGGTCGAGATCGAGGTCGCCAGGGTCCGTAGCAGGGTCTGGGTGGTCGAGACGTTGATGTTCTCGATCAGGTCGGCCTTGCGCAGCACCCGGAAGTTCTCCCGCACCCGGTCGAACACCACGATGGTGTCGTTGAGCGAGTAACCGATGATCGCCAGGACCGCCGCCAGCACCGTCAGGTCGAAGGTGATCTGGAAGAACGACAGCAGCCCCAGGGTCACCACCACGTCGTGCACCAGCGACAGGATGGCGCCCACGGCGAACTTCCACTGGAAGCGGAAGGCCACGTAGACCAGCACGCTGCCCAGGGCCAGCAACATGCCCAGGCCGCCCTGGTCACGCAGCTCCTCGCCCACCTGCGGGCCGACGAACTCGGTACGGGTCAGGGAGAAGTTCTCGGTGCTCGCCTGCTGCAGCGCGCCGGTCACCTTCTGGCCCAGTTGGGGATCGTCACCGGGCATCCGTACCAGCACGTCGGTGGTGGCGCCGAAGCTCTGCACCACGGCGTCTTCGAAGCCGGCGCCCTGCAATTCCTGACGGATCTTGCCGAGGTCGGCCGGCTGCTCGTAGCGCAGCTCGATCAGGGTGCCGCCGGTGAAGTCCAGGCCGAAGTTCAGCCCCTTATAGAACCAGCTGAACAGCGCCAGTACGGTCAGGAGCGCGGTGATGGCGAACGCGATATTGCGTACGCCCATGAAGTTGATGGTCTTTTTCATGGCCGCGTCCTCAAATCCACAGCTTCTTGACGTTCCGGCCGCCATAAATCAGGTTGACCATGGCACGGGTCACGAAGATGGCGGTGAACAGGGAGGTGAAGATACCCAGCGACATGGTCACGGCGAAGCCCTTGACCGGCCCGGTGCCCATGGCGAACAGGATGGCGCCCACCAGCAGGGTCGTCAGGTTGGAGTCCAGGATCGCCGTGAAGGCCCGATTGAAACCTTCGTGGATGGCGCGCTGGATCGGCATGCCATTGGCGATCTCTTCACGGATCCGCGAGAAGATCAGCACGTTGGCGTCCACCGCCTGCCCCATGGTCAGCACGATACCGGCGATACCCGGCAGCGTCAGGGTGGCATGCAGGATGGACATCAGCGCCATCAGCAGCACCATGTTGAACGCCAGGGCGATGGTCGCCAGCACCCCGAAGAAGCGGTAGATGGCGATCAGGAACAGCGAGACGAAGACCATGCCCCACAGCGAGGCATCGATGCCCTTCTCGATGTTGTCGGCGCCCAGGCTCGGGCCGAGGGTGCGTTCTTCGGCGAAGTACATGGGTGCGGCCAGGCCACCGGCACGCAGCAGCAGCGCCAGTTCCGAGGCCTCGCCCGAACCGTTCAGGCCGGTGATGCGGAAGCTGTTGCCCAGGGCCGACTGGATGGTCGCCAGGCTGATGATGCGCCGCTCTTCCTCGAAGCCGGGCACCGCCACTTCCTTCTGCACGCCGTCCACGGTCTGGGTGGTGTAGCGGGTGACCGGGCGCTGCTCGATGAACACCACGGCCATGCTGCGGCCGACGTTGGTGCGGGTGGCACGGTTGATCAGATCGCCACCATGGCCATCCAGGCGGATGTTGACCTGGGGCCGGCCGTTCTCGTCGAAGCTGGCCGAGGCGTCGGTGACCTGGTCACCGGTGATGATGACGTTACGCTCCAGCGGTACCGCCGGACGCCCGGGCTCGCGGAATTCGAAGCTTTCGGTGGAGGCCCGCGGGGTGTCCGCGGTGGCGGCCAGGCGGAATTCCAGGTTGGCGGTCTTGCCGAGGATGCGCTTGGCTTCGGCGGTGTCCTGCACACCCGGTAGCTCGACCACAATGCGGTCGGCGCCCTGGCGCTGCACCAGCGGCTCGGCCACACCCAGTTCGTTGACCCGGTTGCGTACCGTGGTCAGGTTCTGGGTGACGGCATAGTTGCGGATCTCCCGCAGCTTGGCCTCGGTCAGCTGCAGACGCAGCACCTGCAGGTCGCCACGGGTATCGGTGGTCAGCTCGAAATCGGTGTAGTTCTTGCGGATCAGGCTCTGGGCCTGCTGCAGGTCGGCGGCATCGGTGAAGCCAAGCTGCAGGGCGCCGTTCTGGTCGGGCATGCTGCGATAGCGCACCTTCTCGCGGCGCAGCAGGGTCTTGACCTCGTTGTCATAGACCTTCAGGCGCGCATCCACGGCCTTGTCCATGTCCACCGCCAGCAGAAAGTGCACACCGCCGGAGAGATCCAGACCCAGCTTCATGGGGCTGGCGCCCAGCTTGCGCAGCCACTGCGGGGTGGTGGGCGCCAGGTTCAGGGCCACCACGAAGTCGTCGCCCAGGGTACGGCGGACCACTTCCTGGGCCGGCAGTTGATCATCGGCGCGCATCAGGCGGATCAGCACCCGGCTGCCGTTCTCATTGAGATCGCTGGACTTCACCGCCAGATGAGCCTCGGCCAGGGCCGCGTTGACACGCTGCACCTCGGCGGGGGTCACCGTGCGTTCGGTGCTGGAAGCGCTGATCTGCAGGGCCGGATCGTCGGGGTACAGATTAGGAACCGAATAGATGGCGCCCACGACCAGTACGGCCAGGATCAGCAGGTACTTCCAGAGGGGATATTTGTTGAGCATGACACCGCCCGAGATAAAGGCGGGGCGCCTTGCGCGCCCCGGTGTTAGCTAGAGTGAGGAAGGCTCAGAGGGCCTTCAGGGTGCCCTTCGGCAGGGTCGCGGCGATGGCGCCCTTCTGGAACTTGAGTTCGACGTTGTCGGACACTTCCAGCACCACGAACTCGTCGGTGACCTTGTTGATGCGACCAGCGATGCCGCCGGTGGTCACCACTTCGTCACCCTTCTGCAGGCCGCCGATCAGGTTCTTGTGATCCTTGGTGCGCTTGGCCTGGGGACGCCAGATCAGGAAATAGAAGATCACCACGAAGCCGATCAGGAAGATGAACTGAATGTATTCACCTCCCGGTGCGGCGTTGGCGGCCGGCGCGGCAGCTTCCTGGGCCTGGGCCGTGGAAATCAGAAAACTCATTGCACTACTCCTTGCAGAGTTGGATGACGGAAAAAGAAGAGATGCCGGGGGTCGCTCGCCACCGGTTCGACCGCTGCAGAACCCCGGTCACGCACCCGGCGAAGGACGCGTGAGCGCCGTTTCGCCTGGACGATCGGACAGGGGCTTTCAGCGGTCGAGCGGCGGCGTAGGCAGGCCGCGCCGAGCATAGAAGGCGTCCACAAAGTCGGCCAATTTACCCTCTTGGATAGCCTGGCGCAAACCGGCCATCACCCGCTGGTAATACCGCAGGTTGTGGATCGTATTCAGCATACTCCCCAGCATTTCCCCGCATTTATCCAGATGGTGCAGATAGGCCCGGGAGAAATGTTTGCAGGTGTAACAGTCGCAGGTGGGATCCAGCGGCGTCTCGTCGTGACGATGCACGGCGTTGCGCAACTTGAGCACGCCGGTGTCGATGAACAGATGGCCGTTGCGCGCGTTGCGGGTGGGCATCACGCAGTCGAACATGTCGACGCCACGGCGCACGCCTTCCACCAGGTCTTCCGGCTTGCCCACGCCCATCAGGTAGCGCGGCTTGTCCGCCGGCAGGTGCGGCGGCAGGAAGTCCAGCACGCGGATCATCTCTTCCTTGGGCTCGCCCACCGACAGGCCGCCAATGGCGTAGCCGTCGAAGCCGATGCCTTCCAGGCCCTCCAGGGACCTCAGGCGCAACTCCTCGTGCATGCCGCCCTGGACGATGCCGAACAGCGCCGAGGGGTTGTCGCCATGGGCTTCGCGGGAGCGCTTGGCCCAGCGCAGCGACAGCTCCATGGAGCGGCGCGCGGTGTCGAAATCCGCCGGATAAGGGGTGCATTCGTCGAAGATCATCACGATGTCCGAGCCCAGGGCGCGCTGCACCGCCATGGATTCCTCGGGGCCCATGAAGACCTTGGCGCCGTCCACCGGTGAGGCGAAGTAGACGCCCTCTTCCTTGATCTTGCGCAGCGCGCCCAGGCTGAACACCTGGAAGCCGCCGGAATCGGTGAGGATCGGCCCCTGCCACTGCATGAAGTCGTGCAGGTCGCCGTGGCGCTGGATCACCTCGGTCCCGGGCCGCAGCCAGAGGTGGAAGGTGTTGCCCAGGATGATCTGGGCGCCGATGTCGGCGACGCTGTCGGGCAGCATGCCCTTGACCGTGCCGTAGGTACCGACCGGCATGAAGGCCGGGGTCTCGACCACGCCGCGGGGAAAGGTCAGGCGGCCGCGACGGGCCTTGCCCTCGGTGGCCAGCAATTCGAAATTCATGAAACTCATATCAGCTCTCCGGGCCCTGGGCCCCGGGATTGCGGGTGATGAACATGGCGTCGCCATAACTGAAGAAGCGATAGCCCTCGACCACGGCCGTCGCATAGGCGGCCATGGTCTCGCGGTAACCGGCGAAGGCCGACACCAGCATCAGCAGGGTCGATTCGGGCAGGTGGAAGTTGGTCACCAGCGCATCGACGACATGGAAGGGGCGACCGGGATAGAGAAAGATATCCGTCTCGCCGGCGAAGGCCTTGAGCTGGCCATCACGGGCGGCGCTTTCCAGCGAACGCACGCTGGTGGTACCGACGGCGATCACCCGACCGCCACGGGCGCGGCAGGCGGCCACGGCATCCACGACGGCCTGGTCGACCTGCAGCCACTCGCGGTGCATGTGGTGGTCTTCGATGCGCTCGACCCGCACCGGCTGGAAGGTGCCGGCGCCGACGTGCAGGGTGACGAAGGCGTTCGCCACGCCCTTGGCGCGGATGGCCTCCAGCAGCGGCTCGTCGAAGTGCAGTCCGGCGGTGGGCGCGGCCACAGCGCCGGCATTGCGCGCATAGACGGTCTGGTAGCGCTCGCGATCCTCGGCTTCGTCGGGTCGGTCGATATAGGGCGGCAACGGCATATGACCGACCCGCTCCAGCAGCGGCAGCACGGGCTCGGCGAATTTCAGTTCGAACAGCGCCTCGTGGCGCGCCACCATCTCGGCCTCGGCACCGCCGTCGATGAGGATGCGGCTGCCTGGTTTGGGCGATTTGCTGGACCGCACATGGGCCAGCACCCGCTCCTCGTCCAGCACCCGCTCCACCAGGATCTCCAGCTTGCCGCCACTGGCCTTCTGGCCGAACAGCCGCGCGGGTATCACCCGGGTGTCGTTGAACACCATCAGGTCGCCCGGCTGCAGATAGCCCAGCAGATCGGCGAAGTGGCGATGGCTCAGCTCACCGCTGGGGCCGTCGAGCACCAGCAATCGACTGCCGCGGCGCTCGGCCAGCGGATGACGGGCGATGAGGGATTCGGGAAGGTCGAAATGGAAGTCGGCGACGTGCATGGCAGGTAGATCTCGAAAGGCCGCACAGCTTACCGGAAGCGGCCTTTTTCACCAACGCACTTTGGATTGACCGGACCTGCCTGCATCCCTATACTCCGCCGCCATTGCCCCGGTGGCGGAACCGGTAGACGCGGCGGATTCAAAATCCGTTTCCGAAAGGAGTGGGAGTTCGAGTCTCCCCCGGGGCACCATGTGACTGTTCCAAGGCATCCCCAGCGATCCACGGAACCCAGAGAAACCGCCACTTCAGGCGGTTTTTTTGTGCCTAGCGATTCTCACGCATCCCTTGAGAGCGCAGCCGAATGTGAGTAGATTTGTGAGTAGGACGAGTTAGGCCGCAATCCTACTCACACGCCAGCGCCTGTCCCGCGCCGCCTCTCACATCCAAGGATCGCCCCGTGGCGCTCACAGACACCGCGGCCCGCACCGCCAAACCGCGCGACAAGCTCTACCGGCTGACCGACTCCCTGGGCCTGTGCCTGGAGGTCACCACCGCCGGCGGAAAGCTCTGGCGCTTCCGGTACCGCTTCGCCGGCAAAGCCAAGATGGTCGGCCTCGGCGCCTACCCTTCAGTCACCCTCGCCCAGGCCCGGGAGCGCCGCGACGAAGCGCGCCGGCAACTTGCCCAGGGTCTGGACCCCAGCGCGCACAAGAAGGAAGCCAGAGCAGCCGCCGCTGCCCAGTTGCTGACCTTCGAGGGCCTGGCGCGCGAGTGGTACCGCTACAACGTGCCCCGCTGGGCGCCGGCGACCGCCGCCAAGGTGCTGCAGTATCTGGAGGCCGACATTCTGCCGGTGATCGGCCAGCGCCCGGTCGGCGAGGTCACACGGCCGGAGCTGGTAGACCTGGTGCGCCGCGTGGAGAAGCGCGAGGCCTTCAACGTGGCCGCCAAGGTGCGGCAGTGGCTGAGCCAGATCTTCCGCTTCGGCCTGGCCAAGGGCGTGGTGGCCAGCAACCCGGCGACCGATCTGGACGTAGTGGCCGCGCACGCGCCCCGCACCCGGCATCACCCGCACGTCACGGAAGCCGAGCTGCCCCAGCTGCTGAAGGATCTGGACGCAGCCCGCTGCGACATAACCACCCGGCTCGCCGTGCGCCTGCTGCTGCTCACCGGCGTGCGCCCGGGCGAGTTGCGGATGGCGCCCTGGTCGGAGTTCGACCTGAAGGCCCAGACCTGGACGATTCCAGCGGCCAGGATGAAGGCCCGCCGGCCGCACGTCGTCCCCCTGCCCCGCCAGGCCGTCGTCCTGCTGCGCCAGCTGCACGAAATCACCGGCACCTATGCCCTAGCCTTCCCCGGCCGGAACAACCGTGAGCGGCCCATGAGCGAGAACACCGTGAACAAGGTGCTGGCCGTGATGGGCTACGAGGGCCGCCAGACGGGTCACGGCTTCCGTCACCTGCTGAGCACCAGCCTCAACTCCCGCGGCTACAACCGCGACTGGATCGAGCGCCAGCTGGCCCACGGCGACCAGGATGCGATCCGCGACACCTACAACCACGCGAACTACCTTGAGCAGCGCCGGGAGATGATGCAGGCCTGGGCTGACAGCCTGGACGCCATGTGCGCCGGCGCCGATGTCGTGCCATTCCGGAGAGCATGATGGGTCCCTACGATGAGTACGACTGGCGCAGCTACGATCTGAGCGAAATGACAGAAGAGCAGCGAGAGAACTTCAAGCGCCTGCTCGCATACCGCAAGGAAAGCGCCAATCGGCCGCCTGAGCAGCGACTGACAGATGCCAATCTGCCTTCTAATCGCCGATTTCTGCCTATCTTCAACACCTTCATTAGGTCCGCCTTTCCTGCGACCCTGGACCCTGGCGAGTTTGCATCGCTGGATCAGCTTGAGGCAGCAGCAGCGACGCTGTTCAATCCTGACGCCAATAGCGCTCAGATCCTGAGAAAAGGCTTTGAGAGTCTACGCAGCTTGGCGGTAGATGATGAGCAGATGCATACGCTTCAGTACGCGATTAGCTGCCTTCTGATGGTGGCAATGAGTAGTGAAACTGACCGGGTATCTGCGGCTGCCGATCGAGAAAGAGACCAGCTAAAGGGAATCACCGCTCGCAATCAGGCCATCAGCCTGACGACTGACAGAGCTCGAGCCATTGCTGCCGACCTTTGGGAGCAGGATGAAGAGCAGTTGATTCGCATAGGCGACATGGCTCAGCGGGTGTGGTCTGTGATGATCGACGAGGGCCTGAGTGAGCACATGCCGGAGCAGGCCGACCGTTTAAAGGTCTGGATCAAGCCGGTGGCGCCGGCCTACGCGACAAAGGGCGGGCGAGCAAAGAAACCCCCAAGGACGTAACGGATATAGGGTTTTCCATCATGGATATGGGGTTATCCATGACGCCCGGCCAGTTTTCTGTTTATCCATCCAGTATAAATATCCGTAGCCATACCCAGAACGCCTAAGGAGGCAAACGGTATGGCTACTGAACAACTTCGCCGCTTCATCCGCCTTCCCCAGGTCCAGGAACTGACCAGCCTCAGCCGGACCGAGATCTACAAGCGCATGAAGGCGCGCACCTTCCCCGCCACCGTCAAGCTGGGCCCCGGGCACACCGTATGGGTGGAGTCTGAGGTAGCCGAGTGGGTGGAAGCCCGTATCGCTGAAGCACGGGGAGTGGCCGCCTAATGGACAAAAAAAAGGCCGACCAACAGGCCAGCCCCAAGCATTCGAGCGTCGAGAATACCACCACCCAGGCCCAGCGCGCACGCCTGCTGGATGCCCTGGAGCTGGGCCCTATCACCACGATCGATGCCCGCTCGCGCCTGAACATCATGATGCCCGCGGCCCGGGTCAAGGAGCTGCGCAGTCTCGGTCACCCGATCGTCACCCACCTGCGCGACCTCTACGATGATCAGGGCCGCCGGCACTCCCGCGTCGCCGTCTACTACCTCGCCGGCCGTGGCCAGGAGGTCGCATGATTTCCCTTGCCATCCCCAGGCGTCCCGGCTATCGTGGCTCTGTCGCAGCAAAATCTGCGGCCGGGTTTGGCGACCCGAATGTATGCAGGCGCAACAGCGCCCAGATCACGACTGCGAGCGCTTTTTTTGTGCTCGCCGTCCCGTGTTATGGCGGCTGTGCGTGGGAGACCGAAAGGTCTGCCGGGTTCCTGTATCTCCGGTTCGCCAACCTGCGCACAGCTGCCTCCCTTCGTTTGGCGACGTTGGTGGCAGCTCCTACTGATACAGGAGCTTTGCCCATGATCCCTACCCGCAATCCGTCCGCTATCCGTGCTCGTGCCGCTGCGCACCGCCAGATGGCCATGTCCGCCCTGCACGCTGATTCCTCGCTGTCGACCCGCCTGCGCCGCTACAACGCGCACATGGCGATCGCTCGCGATCTGGAAGCCCAGGGGGTGACCCATGGCCAGCGTTAAGCACCCCAGCCAACAGCACCAGCCCAACACCTCCGACGATCACATTTCCTTCGGTGTGTGGATCTACGTGGACGACAAGTACGTCCGCCAGGTGGCCTACGACCTGGAGACCGTCGAAGAGGCCCGCGCAATCGCCGCGCGCTGCACAGGTGACGCCAAGGTCGTTCGCTTCACGTTCTGGGACTGATCCAGCCGTGGCCGGCAAGACGAAGGGGAACCAGAAGACCAGTGGCCCGAAGCACTTCCAGACGCAGAACCGCATGGTTCAGTCGCCTGGGCATCGAGCGCTGAGCTTCGTGGCCCGTGTCGTCCTGCAGGAGCTGTGCGCGCAATACAACGGGCGCAACAACGGCGACCTGTCGGCGACCCGGACGATGGCCGAGGAATGGGGGATCGGCTCAGACAACACGCTGCGAAAGGCGCTCAAGGAGCTTGAGGCCGCCGGCTGGATCATCCAGACCCGGAGCAGCCTGTTCTCCCGTCACGGCGCCCGCTGCGCGCTCTACGCGCTCGGCTGGCTACCGATCAACGATTGCGAGGGAAAGGGCCTGGAGGTGGCACCGACGAAGGCGCCACGCCGGCCAATGACCGAGCTGATGGCTTGCGTTTGATCCTGCGCAATTTCTGCGACTGTACGGCGCACTTTTTGCGCACGTAGACCGGGAAAACACCCCGGAAACAGTCCTTTTTGGGGCTCTACGTGCGCAGAAACTGCGCCATAAACGCGGTTTTACGTACGCAGAAAGTGCGCACCCTTTTATACGTATACCAGGTACCCAGGTGAAACCATGGCAATGCTCATGCTTTTCCAAGGCTTCAAACACGATGAAAACAGGGTGCAAATGGCCGGCGGCCCTAGCGGCGCAAATTGCACCCCGTACCCTACGCAGATTGCACCTCGTGAGATCCGTCCAACTCTGGACACATCTCAAGATGGCGCACTTCTGCTCCATGGCTCAGATCTGAGCCATCATCCAGAACTGGATCATCCGAAACCCAGCGCAAAGCGAACGAAACCCAGTCGGTTACCCCTGGGTTATCTGAAGGGCTTTTACGATCAAGTCGTAGAACTCGCAGCCGGTGGCCTGAACGCCAGGAGACCCCATGGTCCAGAACTGGGCCATCTGCAAATTTGCAGACCCCTCAAGCTGAGGAGTTGGGTGGACGCCGGCGACGCACACCCCGCTAACGCTCGCAGCGTTACCCGAGCGTTTCCAACTACCGGAAAGCCGGTAGATCGCCTGGCCGACTTCCTCAGCCTGAGGGAGTGCGTACCGATTGCGCGAAATCCCTCACTTGCGAGGGCTTTTCCTCAGGTTGAGGAAAAGGGTGGGAGGGATTTGCCGTGATGGACCTAGAACAGGACATTCTCGCGCGCCTGGCGCGGATGGGCGTAGAGCCCCTGATCGGCGGCCTGATCCCAGAGAAGGCCGCGGCGGTGCTGCTGGGCTACTCGCCGGCATACATGAGGCAGCAGGCCTCCCGGGGACTGTCGCCGCTGCCGTTCGTGATGCGTGGCAACCGGCGGCTGTACCGGATAGCAGACATCAAGAGGTTCGCGCAGGACATAGCCTGAAGCCGCAGAAGATCGAAGGTTTGTTGGCGTGCAGCCCGAGGGAGCGGGCCGCAGCATATCGGTAACGCCCAGCAGGGCATACCAGACGCCAAGAGGCACCGATGGACGCCGCAGCAATCAAGCAACTCAGCAACGACCTCAAGAACGCCACCGACGAGTTCACCAAGCAGGTGATCGACGTCAAATCCCAGTCGAAGCAGGACAGCAAGCGCCTGGACGATCTGGAGCAGGAGTTCGCCCGCCTGCCCGCTGGTGGCTTCACCGCCTCCGCCCCGACCAAGACCAACCCTGTCGCCGCGGCCATCGTCGAAGGCGACCAGCTGACCACCGTTCGCGCTGGCGCCCCGTCCACCGGCCTGATGAACGTCCAGCAGCCGCTGCGCGCCGCCATCAGCAACCCCGGCAGCGGCCAGACCGGCGACACCGCCTACCCCACCCCCACCTACCGCGAGAGCAACGTCCAGGGCATCCCGGCCGTCCGCCTGTCCATCCTGGACCTGCTGCCCACCGTGTCGATCAGCGAGAAGGTCTACGAGTTCGTGGTGCTGGATGGCTACCTGAACGCCGCCGACTACCAGGTCAAGGAAGGCGACCTCAAGGCCGGTACCGATCTGCCCACCAAGCTGGCACGCTCCGAGGTGGCCACCATCGCCCACTGGCTGCCGGCCTCCCTGCAGGTGCTGGACGACAATGCCGGCCTGCAGACACTGATCCAGCAGGTGCTGTCCGTGGGCTGCCGCCAGAAGCTCGAGCGCGAAGTGCTGATCGGCAACGGCGGCGACGGCAAGATCAAAGGCCTGGTGCCGCAGGCGACCGTCTACGACCCCATGGCTACCACCACCGCCGACCGCGTGGGCGCCGCCATCACTGACCTGAACGCCGCCGGCTGGAACGCCAACGCCATCGTGATGCACCCGGAGACCTGGTTCGCCATCTCCAGCGCCAAGAACACCACCTCCGACTACCTGCTGGGCAGCCCGCGCGATCCGTCGCCGGCCAGCCTGTGGGGCGTCCGCGTGGTCACCAGTCCGGCGATGGTCGCGAACATGGTCCTGGTGCTGGACACCTCGGTGACCGCTCTGCTGGATCGCCAGCAGGTGTCCGTCCAGGTGTCGCGACACGACGGAGACAACTTCCGCCGCAACATGGTGACCATCCTGGCAGAGCTGCGCGCCGGCCTGGCTGTGTACGCCACCAGCGGCACCCGCCTGGTCTCGCTGACCAAGCCGGCGAGCTAAGGGGAACGCAATGGACGATCAACCGCTGACCGTTGCGGCCCTGAAAGAGCTGCTCGGCACCATCCATGTGATCCGCCAGCGCGAGCGCATCCGGCTCCGCATCTATGAACTGCAATCGAAGGGCCTGAGCGACGCCGAGGTGATCCAGTCTCTGCGCGACAACCCTCCGATCACCGAAATGCCGCTCTAGCGGTTGCGGCTGGGGATTAGTCGGCGAGTGCCCCGCTCCAAAAACCCCGACAGGCTGCGCGGTTTGATCCTCTCCAGTTTCTGGGCCGGCGGCAGCCATTCCTTTCCTTTGAGGTGCAGCGATGACCAATGACTACCGGCGCCGCCCTGCGCCTTTCCCCAGGGCCCTGGCCGCCAAGATCGCCCGCAAGGCCGACGTGATGGCGAAACGCTTCGAGGACCAGGTGCTGCGCGAGCTGACCAGCTCGGCCCGATCGGCGCTGAACCGTGGCCTGGAGCCGGAAGAAATCGCCCGCCAGCTGCAGCTGTGAGCCAGGGGGTGGGCAGAGACTTCAGCACTTGCCGACCGGACACCGCCCGCCCCGACAGATTTTCACGACCGCGAAATTACAGATTCTGTGCGGGCGCTACCCGCGAAAAATGAGAACGTCCGGCAAGGCCGGCGAGGAGACCGAAATGACCACCGCCGCCCACTACACAACGGCGACCACGATCAAGCTGTCTGGCCCGCTGGCCCGCCTGTTCGGCCGTACCCACCGCTACTTCCTGGACCGGGGAACCGCCGAGGAAGCCTTCAGCGCTCTGCGCAACACCCTGGACGGCTTCCGCGAGGCCATCGCTGCCCTGGAACGCCGCGGCCTGGTCTACGCCGTCTTCCGCAACCGGGAGAACGTCGGCGCCGATCGCTTCCAGCTGGTCGGTACCCGAGAGATACGAATCGTGCCGGTGCTGCGCGGCAGCAAGCGGGCCGGCCTGGTGCAGACGGTGGTCGGCGTGGTGCTGATCGCCGCGGCGACCATCGCCACCGGCGGTTTCGCGGGCATCGCTGCCGGTGGGGCCTGGGGCGCTGTAGGCGCGGCCGGCGTATCGATTGCCGCCGGTGGCGTGGTGCAGATGATAAGTCCCCAGGCCAAAGGCCTCAGTACCAGTGCGGCGCCGGAGAACACGCCGAGTTACGCCTTCGGCAGCGCCAGAAACACAACGGTCAGTGGCAACCCGGTCCCGATCTGCTACGGCCACCGCAGGTGGGGCGGCGCAATCATCAGCGCGGGGATCTATGCGGAGGACGCCCAATGAGCGAGCGCATCCGCGTCGTGCGCCTCTACGGCGTCCTGGGCGCCCGGTTCGGCCGGGTGCATCGCCTGGTTGTGAACAGCGCCGCTGAGGCGGTGCGGGCGCTATCGGTCCAGTTGCCTGGGTTCGAGCAATTCTTCTACACCGCCCGCGACCGGGGCCTGGCCTTCGCCGTTTTTCACGGGCGGCGGAACATCGGTCATGACGAGCTGGGCCATCCGCCGGGCCGCGCCGAGATCCGCATCGCGCCGGTCATTGAGGGCAGCAAGCGCTCTGGCGGCCTGCAGACGGTTATCGGCGTGGCCATCGTCGTGGCTGCCTCGTACTTCTCCGGTGGCCTGGCGGCCGGCGCAGCGGGGTCTGGCGGCCTGTTCGGCACCGCGGGCTATGCCGGGGGAGCTGTCTGGGCGGCGGTGGGCACGGTGGGCATCTCGTTGGCGATAGGTGGCGTCACCCAGATGGTAACCAAGCAGCCCACCGGCCTGAGTAACAGCGATAGCGCTGACAACTCGCCTAGCTACAGCTTCAACGGCCCGGTGAACACCCAGGCCCAGGGCAACCCGGTGCCGCTGGGCTATGGCCGGATGATCGTCGGTAGTGCTGTACTGAGCGCCGGCATCTACGCGGAGGACAAGGCATGACCAGTCCCACCGACTACGGCGGCCTGACACCGACTGAGCGGATGCAACGTACCGTGCAAGCGACAGCGGCCCGCAGCTTTGGCGAGGTCCGTCGGCTGATCGACACAGCGCCCCGGCGCACCACCACCAGCGCCGACCCTGAATATTTGGACCTGGCCAGGATGGTGCTGCGCGTGGCCAGCCAATACGAACTGGAGCTGCGCGGCCTGGCGCTGACCTGGCTCTGCGCGGGAAATGCGGCAGCCGGTCAGCAGATTCGAGCCGAGGCAGCGGCAGCCGCTTGTGCCTGGACTGACTTCTGCTCTGGCCAAGGCCTGCAGCCGGACGAGCTGATTGTCGCGGCCGGTGGGCACCATCCTGTCGTGGTCGACCTGGTGCGCTGGGCGCCCGAGCCACAGCCGGAGCTGGTGGAGAAGTGGCGCGGCCTGTTCGCTGTGGCCGCCCGCGGCGAGGTCTTCGGCGAGGTCCGGCACTGATGAAGAAGCTCCGAATGCTCAAGCCGCGTACCAAGACGCTGGAGACCTCGAAGGCCAGCACCAGGCCCAGGGGTAACACTTGGGGCGAAGGCCGCGGAGGTCGTCCGTGGCGCCGACTGAGGGATGAGATCCTGCTGCGCGATGCCTACACCTGCAGATCTTGCGGCCTGGTCTCACAGCACCTGGAAGTCGATCACATCGTCAACGTCGCCCAGGGCGGCACAGACGATCCGAACAACCTGCAGTGTCTGTGCCCTGCCTGTCATCGATCGAAGACCGCCCGCGAGTCAGCGGCAGCCCGCACCGATCCCGCTTGAGCGCACAAGAGGCCAGGGGCGGGGTAAATCTTCAGGAGATGAGGGGTCGGACACCGCGCCTCAACGCACGCACAGATTTTTTTCCCGCTGGATGAAAAGTTAAAGGCGTCCGGCCAGACGTTAAAGGGCCTTAACCACCTAAAAGCCGCGCCAGGCCTGGCTTAGGCTATGTTAAAGGGGGTACGGGAAGTTAAAGCTGGCTGGCTCGAAAAGTTAAAGCTAGCCTTAATCTGCGAAGCGCAGAGGAGGCCAAAAAAATGGCTGCAGTGAGCGTTTATATAGACAACAACGTCTGGGACTTTCTGTTTGCGCGGGGACTCGACCTAAGTGTTGAGCTTCCATCAGACCGGTATTGCCTATGCATGACTAGGGAAGCCGAGTTCGAAATTCCCCCGATCTCCCCAGAAAAAGCAGAACTCAAACGGTTCATAGAGGCGACAGTAGCTAAATGCGTCAAAACGGTACCGATTTTCGGTTTCTATGACGAATCGCTGCCGCCAGATGAACAGCGGGCCGGCGGCTTCGGTGTGGGTCGATACGCGAGTGATGCTGAAATTGAATTTGTCGATCAGCAGCGGAAGACCATCGGCAACAAAAAGAGGGACAAATCCAAGCTTTACAAGAACGAAGCAGACGTTTCGATAGCTTCGCGGTCTTTCGAGTCGGTGGTGCTTTCCTTGGACGCGAAAAAAGGCCCGATCAACACTGCGTATAAGCAGGGCGGGCTCGTTGTTTTTCTAACAGAGTTCGATGGTAGCAGCCTGTCTCTGAGCAATTTTGTAGATAGAGAAATCGGCAAATGTGACATGTCACGGAATGCCTTCCGATCGCGACGTGATTTCGAAGCCTGACCAGCCTTTCTTCTGGAAGTCGTCCCACACCCTTTGCGGGTCGAAGCCTATGAGCTGCTCATTCGTGTCCAATTCACGCTCGCCCTCGGTAACCTTCGGGCCTATCCACTGCTGTACTTCACGTGGCTGCAGATCCAGCGAGCTATCCTCCGGAATAGCCAGAGCCCTGAATTGCTGGTGGTTGAAATAGACCTTCGCCTTGAACTTCATCGCTTCGCCTCCGTGTGGGTGGAGTCAGAAGCCTAGCAGCAGAAATCCAGATCGGTAGGGACGTGTGAGGGACCAGCGGCGGCAAATGTGAGTAGGAATGTGAGTAGGCCCAGGCTACTGAAATCACCGATCAGCGCTTGGCGCCGGCTACAAGCCTGAGTTCGAGTCTCCCCCGGGCACCAAGTTGGTACCTTCCAGGCCTCCCCCGTGTTGCCTGGAAGCCGAAGAAACCGCCCCTCGAGGCGGTTTTTTTGTGCCTGGTGCGCCTTGGTCGCGGCGTCGATACGAGCCTCAATCCACGACGAATAACCTAGCCCCAGTCGCGGTCGAGGATCTGTGAGCCTCTGCATTGTCGGCCACCTGGTAACTCATGCCGGCGGTCAAGGTGAAGACGCGACCATCGGCCAGCTCGGTATCCAGCCGACCATCCAGGCAAAGTAGAATATGTCCCTTGCTGCACCAGTGATCGGCAAGATAACCCTCACTGTACTCGACCATGCGGACCCGTATTGCACCAAACTGGCAGGTACGCCAAAGCGCTGAGCCGCTCGCTCCCGCATGGACTACAGGTTCGATTTTCGACCAGTCACTGGTACCGAATGGAATGTCGCTCAGTTGCATGACGGCCTCTACCTAGGTCAGGAAGGGTATGTTAGCCCGGCAGCAAGACGGTCAAGGGATACAGATTGGATGAATTTTCAAGGTATGCAGCCTTGCGCTAATTGCGGTTTTTGTACCTTTGCGAATACGGCGACCCCCATCCATCAGGCACGTTCTTGATCACCACACTCCCGCTTTCATCGTAGGGAAGGATGCCTTTTGAAATGGATATTGCTTGGCCTCGCGTTACTGCTGACCGGCTGCAACCACTACAGCTCGGCCGACTCCGTCTGCGAACCCAGCCCACTGAGCGGTGAGGACTGCAAGAAGTCGCAACCGGTCGGTAACTACCTGATGGACAAGTATCGGGAATGGCAGCGTTACCAATAGGCTGGTGCCCGCACAAGGCTTGCCGAGACCGGAAGATGCGCCTGAGCCCTTCCCTGCTACTCGTCCTGCTGCTGACCCTGGGTGGCTGCGCCGTGCAGCGACCCACCCAGCCAGCGAGTGCGGGTGTCGACCTGAATCGCTCGCCCAGCTGGACGTTGCAGGCCCGGTTGCACAGCGCCCTCTATGGCTGCGAGTTGCTGGTGCTGCATGGCAACAACGCCCGCTTGGCGGGCGAACAAGGGCGGCTGGCGGACTTTCGTCAGCGGCTGAGCAGTTGCCAGACCCAGGCCGCTGCCGAAGAGAAGTCTGCTACGGACCAATTACCCGCCGGCCAGGATTGGCGGCTGCGCAATGCGCAGAAAGCCTACTTGGCCATCTGGCAGGGCTATCTGGCGGGGCTAACCATCGATCATCCAGCCGACTTGCAGCAGAAGCAGTCTTATCTTAAGGCGCGATCAGCGCTGCTCGACGTGGCGACAGGAGCAGCCGGACATCCGCGCTGAGCCCCGGAAACGATCGGATAGCCAGCTGACCACCGGCAGCTGAAACGCAAGGGCAAAGCGTGCAATAGTAAGACATCGATACGGACGCGAGATCTTGCACATGGAAACGCTCTCCCCCCTCTCTCAGGTGGCGGTCAAGGACCTGGAAACGGCCCAGACCCCCGCCCGCTTCTCCACCGCCTTCATCGAGCGCCTGCTCTCGCGTTGCGAGACGCGCATGGACGAGATGGACGCCTGCCCCGACATGAGCGCTGATCTGCGCCTGATCCACATGCAGAACGTCGATCTGCTGGTGCGTACCGTGGTGGGCGAATGCCGCCATCGGGATCAGATCCGCCGCGTGCAGCGCATCCTGAGCTTCTGCGAAGCCCACGCCGGCTGGCTGCAGCCGCAACCGGTCGTGAGCAAGGGCGCCGCCTAGCGGACGGCGCCGCCGGGCCCTAGCCGGCCCGGCGCAGCAACAGGATCCCAGCCACGGCGCAGAGCAGCGCCGGTGCCAGCACGGCCAGCAGCGGCGAGAAGCCGAACACCAGGCTGGACGGTCCCAGCAGGTCCTGGAAGATGCGCAGGGCGAAGCCGATGATCACCCCGGTGAAGATCCGCTGGCCCAGGGTCACCGAGCGCAGCGGGCCGAAGATGAAGGAGATCGCCATCAGCACCAGGGCGGCGGTCACCAGCGGCTGGAAGATCTTCGACCAGAACGCCAGCCAGTAGCTCTTGTTGCTCAGCCCCTGATCGGCCAGGTAGTGGATGTACCACCACAGCCCGGAGATCGACAGCGCATCCGGCTCCATGATCACGGTATCGAGCACCTGCGGGGTCAGCTCGACGTTCCAGATCACCTTGGGCTCCTGACGCACGCTGGTCTGGCGATTGCCGAAGTCGGTGATGCTGACGTTTTCCAGCTCCCAGTGATCGCCACGATAGATACCGCGCTGGGCGAAGCTGGATTGCAGCAGATGGCGATTGTCGTCGAATTCGTAGCGCGTCACGCCCAGCAGCAGGCCATTGGGCTGCACGGCGTTGACGTGGGTGTACTCGTGGCCCTGGCGATGCCAGAGGCCATGACGCGAACTCTGCGCCTTGCCGGCGCTCTGCGCCAGGGCACGACCGCTCTGCGCCAGGTTCTCCGACCAGGGCGCCACGTACTCGCCGACCAGGATGCCGGCGATGAGCAGCACGAACATCGGCTTCATCACCGCCCAGACGATGCGCCCCAGGGAAACCCCAGCGGCACGCATCACGATCAGCTCGCTGCTGCTGGCCAGGGTGCCCAGGCCGATCAGGCAGCCAATCAGCGCCGCCATGGGCAGCATCTCGTAGGCTCGCCGCGGCGAGGTGAGCAGGACGAACTTGAGCGCCTCGGCGACGCCGTAGTTGTCGTCGAAGTCACCGAGCTGGTCGATGAAGGCGAACAGCAGGGCCAGACCAACGATCACACCCAGCACCGCGAGGATGCTGACGAAGACGGTGCGCCCTATGTACCAATCGAGCTTGTTCATGCCGCTACCTCCGGCTTGCGACCGCGCAGACGCGCCTTGAGCGGTTCCCAGAAGGCCAGCAGCAGCCCCAGCACCAGGAACAGCAGGTGCACGCCCCACAGACCGATGGCCGGCGGCAGGCGGCCTTTATCCAGGGCGCCGCGGGCGGCGATCAGCAGCGACAGGTAGGCCATGTACAGCAGGATCGCCGGCAGCAGCTTGAGGAAACGGCCCTGACGCGGATTGACCTTGGCCAAGGGCACGGCGATGAGAGTCACGACGAACACCAGGATTGGCAGCGACAGCCGCCATTGCAGCTCGCCGCGATACTGCAGCTCGTTGCTGCGCATGAGTTCACCGGTGGTGACGGCATCACGCTCGCTGATGTCCTCGCTGACCGCAGGCTTGGGCAGGAGCACGCCATAGGTCTCGTACTGCACGGCGCGGTAATCGGCCTGGCCCGGCACGCCGTCGTAGCGGAAGCCGTTCTGCAGGATCAGGTAGCGACTGCCGTCCGGGTGGATTTCCTGCCGCCCGGTGTCGGCCACCAGCACGCCCACGCCGCGGTCCTTGCCGCCGGCGGTGGAGGTGTTGCGCTCGGAAATGAAGACGCCGCCCAGCTGGCTGCGATCCGCCGACAGGCGCTCGGTGTAGGTGACCCGCGAATTGTCCCGCAGCGACTGGAAGCGGCCCGGTTCGAGGGTGTCGAACTCGGTCATGGCATCCTGCTGATTGAGGATGGTGGTGACCTTCTGCACGCCCAGGGGTGCCAGCGACAGACTCAGCCAGGCGACCACCAGGGCCACCACCGCGGCCGGCGCCATGCTGTAGGCCAGCAGGCGGCGCGGACTCAGGCCGGTGGCGGTGAGCACGGTCATCTCGCTGTCCAGGTACAGCCGGCCATAGGCGAGCAGGAAGCCGAGAAAGAGGCCCAGCGGCAGGATCAGCTGCAGGAAGCCGGGGATGCGGTAGGCCATGATGAGCAGGAGCACGCCCGGATCCAGCAGGCCCTGGGCCGCTTGGGCCAGGTACTTGATGAAGCGGCCGCTCATGATGATCACCAGCAGCACGGCACTGACCGCACCGAGGGTGGTGAGAACTTCTCGAGACAGATAGCGGAAGACGATCAAACAGGATTCTCCAGGGTTGTCAGGCTCTGGCGCGAACGCTCACACTAGCTCGGCTGCATGGCTTGCGTTGCAAGGCCCACCCGTTGAAGGCCGATCGCCGGGAAAGGCCCTGGCGAAAGCCCCGCATTATATCCTGCGAACTCATGTGTTTGTCTTGGGGAGCTTCTCCTAATGGAATTCGTCGTCAAAAACGCTCGTCCGGAAACCCTGAAAACCGCCACGCTGGTCGTGGCCGTCGGTGAAGGCGGTGCGCTCGACGCAGCGGCCAGCGCCGTGGACGCTGCCACTTCCGGCGCCCTGAGCGCGGCCGTCAAGCGCGGCGACATCGCCGGCAAGGCCGGCCAGACCCTGCTGCTCACCAATCTGCCCGGCATCAAGGCCGAGCGCGTGCTGCTCGTCGGTAGCGGCGCCAGCGAAGGGCTGTCCGACCGCCAGTACCGCAAGCTGGCCAGCGGCGCCCTGGGCGTGCTCAAGAGCCTGGGCGGCAGCGACGCTGCCATCGCCCTCGGCGATGTGCCGGTCAAGAATCGCGATGGTTATGCCCGCCTGCGCCTGCTGGCCGAGACCCTGGCCGATGGCGACTACGTCTTCGATCGATTCAAGAGCAAGAAGGCCGAGCCGCGGCCGCTGAAGAAGCTGACCCTGGTCACCACCAAGGCCTCCCAGCCGGAAGCCGAACGCGCCCTGGCCCATGCCCTGGCGATCACCCACGGCACCGCCTATGCCAAGGACTTCGGCAACCTGCCGCCAAACGTCTGCAACCCGGTCTATGTGGCCGATCAGGCCAAGGCCCTGGGCAAGCAGTTCAAGGACGCCGGGCTCTCCGTCGAGGTGCTCGACGAGAAGAAGATGCGCGAACTGGGCATGGGCTCCTTCCTCGCCGTGGCCCAGGGCAGCGCCCAGCCGCCGCGCCTGGTGGTGCTGCAGTACCGGGGCGGCGCCAAGAACGCCCAGCCCTACACCCTGGTCGGCAAGGGCATCACCTTCGACACCGGCGGCATCAGCATCAAGCCCAGCGCCGGCATGGACGAGATGAAGTACGACATGTGCGGCGCCGCCAGCGTCCTGGGCACCTTCCGCGCCCTCATGGAGCTCAAGCCAGCGATCAACGTGGTGGGTCTGCTGGCCCTGGCCGAGAACATGCCCAGCGGCACCGCCACCCGCCCGGGTGACATCGTCACCAGCATGAGCGGTCAGACCATCGAGATCCTCAACACCGACGCCGAAGGCCGCCTGGTGCTGTGCGACACCCTCACCTACGCCGAGCGCTTCCAGCCCAAGGCGGTGATCGACATTGCCACCCTCACCGGCGCCTGCATCACCGCCCTGGGTTCGCTGGTCTCGGGCCTGATGGGCAACGACGATGCGCTGATCGACCAGGTCAAGCAGGCCGGCGATCGCGCCGACGACCGCGTCTGGCAACTGCCGCTGCACGAGGAGTACCAGGAGCAGCTGGACAGCCCCTTCGCCGACATGGCCAACATCGGCGGTCCCAAGGCCGGCACCATCACCGCGGGCTGCTTCCTGGCGCGCTATGCCAAGGCCTATCCCTGGGCGCACCTGGACGTGGCCGGCACCGCCTGGATCAGCGGCGGCAAGGACAAGGCCGCCACCGGTCGCCCGGTACCGCTGCTGGTGCAATATCTGCTCGACCGCAGCAACGAGGCCTAAGGCCTGCTCAAAGTCTGCTGCGCGTCGGCCAAACGGCGTTGAAAAGACCTTCGGAATGCTCATTTACTCTTTGTAAACTCCGCTTCCTCAGGTCTTTTCGCCTTGTTTGGCTCTAGCTCGCGAGACTTTGAACACGCGCTAACGCCTATAGAGGCCGCGACGCCCCTACGTCGCGGCCTTGCCGTTCCCCTCCCCTCGCCGTGACCGCCCATGACCCGTGTCGATTTCTATGTTCTGCCTTCCACCGATCCCGCGGCGCGGCTGGCCTTTGCCTGCCGGCTGGTGGACAAGGCCTGGAAGCAGGGCATGCCGGTCTATGTGCATTGCGCCGACGCCGAGCAGCGCCAGCGCCTGGACGAACAGCTATGGGCCTTCCGTCCCGACAGCTTCATTCCCCACGACTTGGCGGAAACCGCCAGTGACAGTCCGGTGGTGCTGGGCCTGACCACGACCGCCGAGCAAACGGGCGAACTGCTGATCAACCTCAGCCTGGCCCCGCCGCCCTGCCATGCGGGTTTCGCCCGGATCGCCGAAGTGGTCGTCGAAGCCCCCGACGTGCGCCAGGCGATGCGCGAAGGTTTTCGCTTCTACCGCAAGCTTGGCTATGCTCTACAGGACCATCAGCTGTCACGTGTCTGATTTCATGACCAGCACCAAGCCTCCCGCGCACGTCCTGCAAGACCTCGAAGCCATCCGCCAGGTGCTCGACAAGAGTCGCAACACGATTCATCCGAGCAGCGCCGATGGCATCCCCATCCTCTCCGACGTCATCGCGCCCAGCGCCGAGCGCCTCAAGGCCATCCCGCCGCTGCTCGACCAGATCGTGCCGGACGCCATCGAAGAGGTGACGCCCAGCGCGCCCCATGAAGACCTGGCCCACGTCCGCCTGCACCAGGAGGCGCCGGCCATCCTGCAGGAACTGCTCGACGAGCAGTTGCCGCGCCTGGAGGCCGAGTTGCAGCGCCGTCTGCAGCGGCGACTGGAAGAACTGCTGCAGCGTCCCTGAGCGCGGGGCGCCAAGGCGCCCTGCCGTCGGCCGGCGGGAGTCGCTATACTCGGAGGCTTTCCTCTTCCAGCGACAAAAGCCCCCTCCATGGACAAGACCTACCAGCCGCACGCCATCGAAACCTCCTGGTACCAGACCTGGGAACGCCAGGGCTACTTCGCGCCCCAGGGGTCGGGCGAGCCCTACACCATCATGATCCCGCCGCCGAACGTGACCGGCAGCCTGCACATGGGCCATGGCTTCAACAACGCCATCATGGACGCCCTGATCCGCTTCCGCCGCATGCAGGGTCGCAACACCCTCTGGCAGCCGGGCACCGACCACGCCGGCATCGCCACCCAGATGCTGGTGGAGCGCCGCATCGGTGCCGAGGGCCTGTCGCGCCATGACCTGGGCCGGGAAAAATTCCTGGAGAAGGTCTGGGAATGGAAGAATGAATCCGGTGGCAACATCAGCCGGCAGATCCGCCGCCTGGGCTCCTCGGTGGACTGGTCGCGCGAGCGCTTCACCATGGACGACGGCCTCTCCGAGGCGGTCAAGGAAGCCTTCGTGCGCCTGCACGAGGACGGCCTGATCTATCGCGGCAAGCGCCTGGTCAACTGGGACACCAAGCTGCACACCGCCATTTCCGACCTGGAAGTGGAAAGCCATGACGAGAAGGGCCACCTCTGGCACCTGCGCTATCCCCTGGCGGACGGTGCCCGCACCGCCGAGGGCATGGACCATCTGGTGGTCGCCACCACCCGCCCCGAGACCCTGCTGGGCGATGCCGCCGTGGCCGTGCACCCGGAAGATCCGCGCTACAAGGATCTGATCGGCCAGTACGTCGAGCTGCCCCTGGTGGGCCGTCGCATCCCCATCGTCGGCGACGACTACTGCGACCCCGAATTCGGCACCGGCTGCGTCAAGATCACCCCGGCCCACGACTTCAACGACTATGAAGTCGGCAAGCGCCACAACCTGCCGCTGATCAACATCTTCGATGCCGACGCGGCCGTCCTACCCGGTGCCCAGGTGTTCAACCTGGACGGCAGCGTCAACGGCATGTTCGACGCCACCCTGCCCGCCGCCTACGCCGGCCTGGATCGCTTCGAGGCGCGCAAGCGCATCGTCGCCGATCTGGAGGCCGCCGGCCGCCTGGAAAAGATCGACGACCACGCCCTCAAGGTACCCAAGGGCGACCGCTCCGGCACCGTGATCGAGCCCTGGCTGACCGACCAGTGGTACGTCTCCACCAAGCCCTTGGCCGAGAAGGCCATCGCCGTGGTCGAGAGCGGTGAGGTGCAATTCGTGCCCAAGCAGTACGAGAACATGTACTTCAGCTGGATGCGCGACATCCAGGACTGGTGCATCAGCCGCCAGCTCTGGTGGGGCCACCGCATTCCCGCCTGGTACGACCAGGCCGGCAACGTCTACGTCGGTCGCGACGAGGCCGAGGTACGCGCCAAGCACAACCTGGGTGACATCGCCCTGCGCCAGGACGACGATGTCCTGGACACCTGGTTCAGTTCCGGCCTGTGGACCTTCTCCACCCTGGGCTGGCCCGAGCAGACCGAGGCGCTGAAGACCTTCCACCCCACCGACGTGCTGGTCACCGGCTTCGACATCATCTTCTTCTGGGTCGCCCGGATGATCATGCTGTCCACCCACCTGACCGGGCAGATTCCGTTCAAGACCGTCTACGTCCACGGCCTGGTGCGCGATGGCCAGGGCCAGAAGATGTCCAAGTCCAAGGGCAACGTGCTCGACCCACTGGACATCGTCGACGGCATCGACCTGGACACCCTGCTGCAGAAGCGCACCAGCGGCCTGATGCAGCCCAAGCTGGCCGAGAAGATCGCCAAGCAGACCCGTGCCGAGTTCCCGGATGGCATCGCCAGCTACGGCACCGATGCCCTGAGATTCACCTTCTGCTCCCTGGCCACCACCGGCCGCGACGTCAAGTTCGACATGGGTCGCGTCGAGGGCTATCGCAACTTCTGCAACAAGCTGTGGAACGCGGCGAACTTCGTCATGGAGAACGTCGAGGGCCAGGATACTGGCGTCAACGACGAACCTGTCGAGCTGTCCTCGGTGGATCGCTGGATCATCTCCCAGCTGCAGCGCACCGAGGCCGAGGTGACCCGTCAGCTCGACGCCTTCCGCTTCGACCTGGCCACTCAGGCCCTCTATGAATTCGTCTGGGACGAGTACTGTGCCTGGTACCTGGAGCTGGTCAAGCCGGTGCTGTGGGACGAGAACGCCTCCATCGAGCGCCAGCGCGGTACCCGCCGCACTCTGGCGCGGGTCCTGGAAGTGGTACTGCGCCTGGCGCACCCCTTCATGCCCTTCATCACCGAGGAAATCTGGCAGCGCCTCAAGGCGCCGGCCGGTGTCCAGGGTGAGACGCTGATGCTGCAGCCCTGGCCGGTAGCCAACGAGGCGCGCATCGACGCCGCCGCCGAAGGCGACATCGAGTGGGTCAAGGCGCTGATGCTGGGCGTGCGGCAGATCCGCGGCGAGATGAAGATTTCCATGGCCAAGCGCATCGACATCATCGTCGCCAATGCCAGTGCCGAGGACCAGCGCCGCCTGGCCGACTTCGAGCCGCTGCTGAACAAGCTGGCCAAGTTGGAATCGGTCCGCATGCTGGCCGCCGGCGAGGAAGCGCCGATGTCCGCCACCACCCTGGTGGGCGAGATGGAAGTGCTGGTGCCCATGGCCGGGCTGATCGACAAGGACGCGGAACTGGCGCGCCTGGACAAGGAGATCGGCCGCCTGGAAGGCGAGGTCAAGCGCGTCGGCGGCAAGCTGGGCAACGAAGGCTTCGTCGCCAAGGCGCCTGCCGAAGTGCTGGAGAAGGAGCGTGCCAAACTGGCAGAAGCCGAACAGGCCCTGGCCAAGATGGTGGACCAGCGGCAGCGCATCGCTACCCTCTGATGCCCCTGAAGCCCACCCTCGCGGTGGGCTTTTTATTGCCTAGGACGATTCTCATGGATGTGAGCAAGACCAAGACCAGTTTCTATCGCCGGCTCTATGTGGCCTGGCTGGTGGCCAGCGGCACCGCCACCAGCGTGCCCGCGCTGATGGCCGCCACCGGCATGCCGCGGCGTACGGCCCAGGACACCCTGCTGGCGCTGGCCGATCTGGATATCGACTGTCAGTTCGTGCAGGGCGACGGCGCGCGCAACAACGCGGGCGGCTACGAGGTCCGCGATTGGGGCGCGGTGGATCCGCGCTGGGTCGAGCGTGAGCTTGCACGGATCAAGACCGTTCTCGGCTATCCCTGACGACTAGAAATCCAGCACCTGCACCACGTCGTAGGCCGGCGTTTCATAGGGATGCGCCTCCTTGAGCGCCGCCACGGCCTGGCGGGCGACCTGCTCATCGGCCAGTACCAGCTCCACTCGCCATTCCGTTAGCTGTTCGAGACTGCCCTGCTCGCCCAGGTGCGGCTGGCTGCCCGCCAGTGGACGGAATTGACCGAGGCCCTGGACCTGCCAGCAGCAACTGTCATAGAGCCCGATGCGGCCACCGCCCACAGCAAAGATCGCCTGCTTGACGGCATCGAGGTGCGAGTCGGGGACGTAGAAACACAGCTTGAACATCGAGGACTCCGGAGACGCTGGACGGTCCCTTCAGCTTAAACCCTTCCCAGAAAGACGAAACCCGCGCCGAGGCGCGGGTTTCGTCAGACGCGAGCCGAGGACTCAGTCCACCCAGACCCGCGCATTGCGGAACAGGCGCATCCAGCCGCCGTCCTCGCCCTGCCAGTCGGCCGGGATCCAGGAGTTCTGTACGGCGCGGAAGCAGCGCTCGGGGTGCGGCATCATCAGCAGCACTCGACCGTCCTGGCTGGACAGACCGGTGATGCCCAGCGGCGAGCCGTTGGGGTTGGCCGGGTAGGCCTCGGTGACCTTGCTGTGACCGTCGACATAGCGCAGCGCCACGGTGCCGGAGACGTCAGCGGCGACCAGCGCCTGCTGGTTCGGGTATTCGGCGAAGCCTTCGCCATGGGCGATGGCGATGGGCAGCCGCGACCCGGCCATGCCAGCGAGGAACAGCGAGGGCGAATCCTGCACCTGGACCATGGCCACCCGCGCCTCGAACTGCTCGGAGCGGTTGCGCACGAAGCGCGGCCAGAATTCGCTGCCGGGCACCAGCTCGCGCAGGTTGGCGACCATCTGGCAGCCGTTGCACACGCCGAGGGTGAAGGTATCGGTGCGCTCGAAGAACTGCTGGAAGCCGTCGCGGGCCCGGGCGTTGAACAGGATGGACTTGGCCCAACCACCGCCGGCGCCGAGGACGTCACCATAGGAGAAGCCGCCACAGGCGACCACGCCCTTGAAGTCCGCCAGGTCGATGCGACCGGAGAGGATGTCGCTCATGTGCACGTCGATGGCGGCGAAGCCGGCGCGATCGAAGGCCGCGCCCATCTCCACCTGACCGTTGACGCCCTGCTCGCGCAGGATGGCGACCTGGGGCCGCACGCCCTTCTTGATGTAGGGGGCGCAGATGTCCTCGTTAGGATCATAAGCCAGCTTGGCCGACAGACCCGGATGATCCTCTTCCAGCAGAGCGTCGAATTCCTGCTGGGCGCAGTCGGCGTTGTCGCGCAGGCGCTGGATCTGGAAGCTGGTCTCGCTCCAGACGCGCTGCAGCATGCGCCGCTCGGCCCGGTAGAGATGCTCGTCGTGGTAGTGGATGTTGATCTCGTAGCCGTTGACCGGGTTGCCGATCACCGCCACGCAGTCTTCCAAACCGGCCGCGCTGAACTGGGCCAGCACCTCGTGGGTGAAGTCCTGGGGCACCTGGATGACGGCGCCCAGTTCTTCGGCGAACAGCGCCCGGGTCAGCTCGTCACGGTCGGCGGCCAGGGCGTCCAGGCGCAGGGCCAGGCCGCAGTGACCGGCGAAGGCCATTTCCACCAGGGTGGTGATGAGGCCGCCGTCGGAACGGTCGTGGTAGGCCAGCAGCAGGCCGTCCTGGTTGAGGCCCTGGATCACGGCGAAGAAGGCCTTGAGGTCTTCGGCTTCGTCGACGTCGGGAGCCTGCTGGCCGAGCTTGCCGTGGGTCTGGGCAAGGATGGAGCCGCCCAGGCGATTCTGGCCGCGGCCGAGATCGATCAGGATCAGGTCGGTCTGGCCCTTGTCCAAGCGCAGCTGGGGGGTCAGGGTGCGGCGGATGTCCTGCACCGGGGCGAAGCCGGTGATCACCAGTGACAACGGCGCGGTGACGCTCTTGTCTTCGCCACCGTCCTGCCAGCGGGTCTTCATGGACATGGAGTCCTTGCCGACCGGGATGGTGATGCCCAGCTGCGGGCACAGCTCCATGCCCACCGCCTTGACGGTTTCATAGAGGCGCGCATCTTCGCCCGGGTGGCCGGCGGCGGCCATCCAGTTGGCGGAGAGCTTGATGTCGCCGAGCTTGTCGATGCGCGCTGCGGCCAGGTTGGTGATGGTCTCGCCGATGGCCATGCGGCCGGAAGCGGGCGCGTCGAGCAGCGCCAGCGGGGTGCGCTCGCCCATGGCCATGGCTTCGCCGGTGTGGACGTCGAAGCTGGTGGCGGTCACGGCGCAGTCGGCCACCGGGACCTGCCAGGGACCGACCATCTGGTCGCGGGCGACCAGGCCGGTGATGGTGCGGTCGCCGATGGTGATCAGGAAGCTCTTGCTGGCCACGGCCGGGTGGCGCAGGACGCGCTCCACCGACTCGGTCAGGTCCAGGCCGGCGCCGTCGAAGGCGTCGCCCAGTTCGGCTTCCCGGGTGGCGCTGCGGTGCATGCGCGGCGGCTTGCCGAGCAGGACGTCCAGCGGCATGTCCACGGCGTTGTTGCCGAAGTGGCTGTCGGCCACGGTCAGCTGGCGCTCCTCGGTGGCTTCGCCGACCACGGCGAAGGGGCAGCGCTCGCGTTCGCAGATGGCCTTGAAGGTCTCGAAGTTCTCGGCGTCCACGGAGAGCACGTAGCGCTCCTGGGACTCGTTGCACCAGATCTCCAGCGGACTCATGCCCGGCTCGTCGTTCGGCACGTTGCGCAGTTCGAAGCGGCCGCCGCGACCGGCATCGTTGACCAGTTCGGGGAAGGCGTTGGACAGGCCGCCCGCGCCTACGTCATGGATGAAGGTGATGGGGTTGTTTTCGCCCAGCTGCCAGCAGCGGTCGATGACCTCCTGACAGCGGCGCTCCATTTCCGGGTTCTCGCGCTGCACCGAGGCGAAATCCAGGTCGGCGGAGCTGGCACCGGTGGACATGGACGAGGCGGCGCCGCCGCCCAGACCGATCAGCATGGCCGGACCACCGAGCACGATGAGCTTGCCGCCCACCGAGATGTCGCCCTTCTGCACGTGGTCGGCGCGGATGTTGCCCAGGCCGCCGGCGAGCATGATCGGCTTGTGGTAGCCGCGCACCTCGGGACCACGGGGGGTCTCGACCTGCTGCTCGAAGGTGCGGAAGTAGCCGGCTAGAGCCGGGCGACCGAATTCGTTGTTGAAGGCGGCGCCGCCCAGCGGGCCCTCGATCATGATGTCCAGCGGGGTGACGATGCGCTCGGGCTTGCCGTAGGGCTGCTCCCAGGGCTGCGCGAAACCGGGGATGTTCAGGTTGGAGACGGTGAAGCCGGTCAGGCCGGCCTTGGGCTTGGAGCCGCGGCCGGTGGCGCCTTCGTCGCGGATCTCGCCGCCGGAGCCGGTGGAGGCGCCGGGGAAGGGGGCGATGGCCGTCGGGTGGTTGTGGGTCTCCACCTTCATCAGGATGTGCACGGGCTGGCTGTGCGCGCCGTACTCACGGGACTCGGCGTCGGGATAGAAGCGGCCGGCGGTGAAGCCTTCCATGACCGCCGCGTTGTCCTTGTAGGCGGACAGCACGCCAGCGCGGTTCATCTCGTAGGTGTTCTTGATCATGCCGAACAGCGACTTCTCCTGGCTTTCGCCGTCGATGTCCCAGCTGGCATTGAAGATCTTGTGCCGGCAGTGCTCGGAGTTGGCCTGGGCGAACATCATGAGTTCGATGTCATGGGGATTGCGCCCCAGGGCGGTGAAGCTCTTGACCAGGTAGTCGATCTCGTCCTCGGCCAGGGCCAGGCCCAGCTCGAGGTTGGCCTGCTCCAGCGCGGCGTGACCACCGCCGAGCACGTCCACCGCGGTGAGCGGCTTGGGCGCGGCATGGCTGAAGATGTCGGCGGCGGCGTCCAGGGTCGGCAGCACGCGCTGGGTCATGCGGTCATGCAGGGCCGCGGCCAGCTGCGCGTGGGCAACGCCGTCCAGCTCGCCGGCGACATAGTAGGCCACGCCGCGCTCCAGACGCTCGATCTGCGCCAGGCCACAGTTGTGGGCGATGTCGGTGGCCTTGCTCGACCAGGGCGAGATGGTGCCCAGGCGCGGGACGATGAGGAACAGCGCGCCTTGGGGTTCTTGCTGGGGGACGCTGGGGCCGTATTGCAGCAGTCGGCCGAGGATGCCCTCTTCCTCCGCGCTCAGGGTGCCGGCGACTTCGGCGAAATGAACGAACTCGGCATAGAGCCCGGAGACACCGGGAACCAGGCGAGTCAGCTGGTCGAGAAGTTTGCCGTGACGGAACGAAGAAAGAGCGGGAGCGCCGCGCAGGATCAGCATCGGGGACAGCCTCGGGGCCAAGTCACTTTGGGGCCGTGCATTCTAGCCTAAAGGCGCGCCGGGGACACCTTCCGGCGACGAGGGTTCATGCAGCCTTACCACCATCCTTGTATGTATAAAATGGGCGCTGGGCCACTTCTCGCGTATACTGCCCGCCGTTACGGCCTGCCGCGCCCCATGGACGCGGCTCCCCATTGGGCTCAGGATAGAGCCTTTGGCCGGACCGGTGGCGCGGAGCGTCCCGACCATAACGAGTGCCCGGAGGGGCCGACCGATGAGGCGCGTCAGCAAGGCGCCAGTGCCGTTTTGATGCCGTATGGCCGAGCTAGCCCATTTGAATAGAGCCTTCAAGCGATTCGCCTGGCTTACCCTGCCCTTCCTCGCCTTGCTCATGAGCTGCGGGGAGGCCGACGTGCCTGCGCCGCCCAAGCCTACCGCGCTGGAGCAGGTGCAGCAGGCGGGAGTCCTGCGCGTGGTGACGCGCAACAGTCCGGCGACCTATTTCCAGGACCGCAACGGCGAGACCGGCTTCGAATACGAACTGGTCAAGGGCTTCGCCGAATCGCTCAAGGTACGCCTGGAAATCAGCACCGCCGACAACCTCGACGACCTCTTCAATCGCTTGACCGCGCCTGACGGGCCGGTGATCGCCGCGGCCGGCCTCACGCCTTCGATCAATCGCCAGAGTCTGAAGTTTTCCCGCAGCTATCTGGACGTGGTGCCCCAGGTCATCTATCGCAACGGCACCGTCCGCCCCAGCACGCCCAAGGACCTGGTCGGCAAGCGCATCCTGGTGCTCAAGGGCAGCAGCCAGGCCCAGCAACTAAAGGCGCTGCAGGCCCAGGTGTCGGGGCTGGCCTTCGACGAATCCGATCAGGTGGAGGTCAGCGACCTGCTGCGCATGGTCGACGAGGGCCAGATCGACCTGACCCTGGTGGATTCCAACGAACTGGCCATGAACCAGGTCTATTTCCCCAATGTGCGGGTGGCCTTCGACCTGGGCGATAACCAGGGCCAGGCCTGGGCGCTGCAGCCCGGTGAGGACAACAGCCTGCTCGACGCGGTCAACGCCTACCTGGACAAGGTCCGCCGCGACGGCACCCTGCAGCAGCTCAAGGAGCGCTACTACGGCCACGTCGACGTGCTTGGTTACGTCGGTGCCTACACCTTCGCCCAGCACCTGCAGGAACGCCTGCCCAAGTACGAGAAGCACTTCCGCAAGGTGGCGCAGAAACACCAGTTGGACTGGCGCCTGCTGGCCGCCATGGGCTACCAGGAATCGCTGTGGACGCCGGACGCCACCTCCAAGACCGGGGTACGCGGACTGATGATGCTGACCAACAACACGGCCCAGGCCATGGGGGTATCCAATCGCCTGGATCCCGAGCAGAGCATCACCGGCGGCGCCAAGTACTTCGACCAGATCCGTGACGAGCTGCCCGACAGCATCAACGAACCGGATCGCACCTGGTTCGCCCTGGCCACCTACAACATCGGCATCGCCCATATCCTCGACGCCCGCCGGCTGGCCGAATCCCAGGGCCTGGACCCGGATCGCTGGCTGGACGTGAAGAAGATGCTGCCGCGCCTGGCGCAGAAGCAGTGGTACAGCAAGACCCGCTATGGCTACGCCCGTGGTGGTGAGACGGTGCAGTTCGTGCAGAACGTGCGCCGTTATTACGACATCCTCACCTGGACCACCCAGCCGCAGATGGAAGGCCAGCAACTGGCCAAGACCGGCCTGCACGTCCCCGCCATCGCCGACGACCGTCCCGTCCGGGAAACGCCCCAGGATATGTGAGGCTGCGGCCCGGTCTTGGCGCTGACGTAGGTTGGGCTGAGGCAGCTTCACCGCCGAAGCCCAACATGCGGGCTCGACCTGGGCACCGTTGGGCTTCGCTGCGCTCAACCCAACCTACCGAAGCGACCATCGTCCTCTGAACGTAGGTTGGGTTGAGGCAGCTCCATCGCCGAAGCCCAACATGCGGACTCGACCTGGGCACCGTTGGGCTTCGCTGCGCTCAACCCAACCTACCAAAGCGCCCACTCGTCGTCAGGACGTAGGTTGGGCTGAGACGGCTCCATCGTCGAAGCCCAACATTGCGGGCTCGACCTGGGCAGCGTTGGGCTTCGCTGCGCTCAACCCAACCTACGAGAGCTTTAACCTTTGGGCTTCTGGATCAGCTTGTCCACGGCGCGGGCGGCGGCGACCATGCCGAAGGTGGCGGTGACCATCATCACCGCGCCGAAGCCGCCAGCGCAGTCCAGGCGCACGCCTTCGCCGACGAAACTCTTCTGCTGGCAAACGCTCCCGTCCGGCTTGGGATAGCGCAGCTGCTCGGTGGAAAAGACGCAGGGCACGCTGTAGTGGCGGCTGGGATTGCGCGAGAAGCCGTAGTCGCGGCGCAGCAGCGAACGCACCCGCGAGGCCAGGGGGTCGTTGTAGGTGCGATTGAGGTCCACCACCTGGATCTGGGTGGGGTCGATCTGGCCGCCCGCACCGCCAGTGGTGACGATGGCGATCTTGCGTCTCTTGCACCAGGCGATCAACGCCGCCTTGGAGGCCACGCTGTCAATGCAGTCCAGCACCAGATCGAGCTCCTCGGTGATGTAGTCGGCCATGGTCTCGCGGGTGACGAAGTCCGCCACCGCCTTGACCGTGCAGGCCGGGTTGATGGCCTGGATGCGCTCGGCCATCACCGTGACCTTGGGTCGCCCCACCTGGCCGTCCAGGGCGTGCACCTGGCGATTGGTGTTGCTGACGCAAACGTCGTCCAGATCGAACAGGCTGATGCGACCGACGCCGCTACGGGCCAGGGCCTCGGCGGCCCAGGAACCCACTCCGCCGATGCCGACCACGGCGACGTGACTGGCGGCCAGGCGCTCGACGGCCTCCTGCCCATAGAGCCGGGCGATCCCGCCGAAGCGTTGTTCATCGAACGTCATGAAGGCTTTCCACAAAAGCCACAGTATAGGTTTTCCTTTACCATACCGCTCCCCCTGAACCCTAGCCGCCTCCCGGGACCCGCCATGACCACCGCTCTCACCCCCACTCTGGAACTCGCCTGCGACCTCATCGGCCGGGCCTCGGTCACGCCGCTGGACGAAGGCTGCCAGGCGCTGATGATGCAGCGCCTGGAGCGCCTGGGCTTCGCCCTGGAACCGCTGCGCTTCGAGGAGGTGGATAACTTCTGGGCCCGCCGTGGCGGCGAGGGTCCGGTGCTGTGCTTCGCCGGCCACACCGACGTGGTGCCCACCGGCCCGCTGGAGGCCTGGCAGCAGGCGCCCTTCAATGCCCACGTGGATGCCGATGGCATGCTGCGTGGCCGCGGCGCCGCCGACATGAAGGGCAGTCTGGCGAGCATGATCATCGCCGTGGAGCGCTTCGTCGCCGACCATCCGGACCATCGCGGCGCCATCGCCTTCCTCATCACCAGCGACGAGGAAGGCCCCGCCCTGCACGGCACTCGTGCCGTGGTCGAGCGCCTGCGCGAGCGCGGCGAGCGGCTGGACTGGTGCATCGTCGGTGAACCCTCCAGCACCCGGCTGTTGGGCGATGTGGTCAAGAACGGTCGCCGCGGCTCGCTCAATGGCCGCCTGACCGTGCGCGGCAAGCAGGGCCACGTGGCCTATCCGCACCTGGCGCGCAATCCCATCCACCTGGCGGCCCAGGCCCTGGCGGATCTCGCCGCCGAGCAATGGGACGACGGCAACGCCTTCTTCCCGCCCACCAGCTTCCAGATTTCCAACCTCAATTCCGGCACCGGTGCCGGCAACGTGGTGCCGGGCGAGCTGCAGGCACTGTTCAACTTCCGCTTCTCCACCGAATCCACCGTGGAAGGCCTGCAGGCCCGGGTCGAGGCCATCCTCGATCGCCACGGCCTAGACTGGCACATCGACTGGTCGCTGTCCGGCCTACCCTTCCTCACTGAGCCGGGCGACCTGCTCGACGCCGTCTCGGCCAGCGTGGAGGCGGTCACCGGCTATCGCCCCGAGGCCTCCACCAGCGGCGGCACCTCGGACGGCCGCTTCATCGCCACCCTGGGCGCCCAGGTGGTGGAACTGGGTCCGGTCAACGCCACCATCCACCAGGTGGACGAGCACGTCCTGGCCAGCGACCTGGATCTGCTGACCGAGGTCTACTACGGCACCCTGGTGCGGTTGCTGGCATGAAGCTGATCTGTCCGCTCTGCCAGGCCCCGCTGGCCGAACTCGAGGGTGGCGTCGGTTGCGCCGTCGGCCATCGTTTCGACCGCGCCCGCCAGGGCTACCTGAACCTCCTGCCGGTGCAGCACAAGAAGAGCCTGGATCCGGGTGACAACGCCGCGATGGTCGAGGCGCGCCGGCGCTTTCTCGATGCCGGTCACTATGCGCCCCTGGCCGAGCGCCTGGCGCAGCTGGCCGCCGAACGCGCACCTCAGCGCTGGATCGACGTGGGCTGTGGCGAAGGCTTCTATACCGCGCGTCTGGCCCAGGCCCTGCCCGCAGCCGACGGCTATGCGCTGGACATCTCCCGTGAGGCGGTGCGCCGCGCCTGCCGACGTACCCCGGCGCTGACCTGGCTGGTGGCGAGCATGGCGCGTCTGCCGCTGCCGGACGCCAGTTGCCAGCTGCTGGCCAGTGTCTTCAGCCCCATCGACTGGGCCGAAGCCCTGCGCGTGCTGGCACCGGGCGGCGGAATCCTGCGCCTGGGTCCGGCCAGCGCCCACCTGCTGGAGTTGCGCCAGCGGCTCTATGACGAGGTGCGCGACTATGCCGAAGACAAGCACTTGCAGGATCTGCCGCCAGGTCTGGAACTGGCCCACAGCGAAGGGCTCGAATTCGTGCTGCCGCTGACCGAGCGCCAGACCCGCGAAGACCTGCTGGCCATGACGCCCCACGGTTGGCGGGTCAACGCCGAGCGACGCGAGCGGGTTCTCGCCGAGCCCTTCGAGGTGCGGGTGGCAGTACGTTACGATTGGATCGTCAAATCCGGAGCCTAAGCCCCATGCGCCAGCCCGATATCGAAATCTACCTAAAGGACGTCGACCAGGACGCCGTCTCGGCCTGGCTCGAACAGGTGTTCGCCATGCCTTGCGCCTGGCAGGCGCGTGGGCAGACCTTCAAGTGCACCCTGCGCTATGGTGGCGAGCCCATTCCAGTCACCTGGCTGCCGAAGGCGGTGGGCAAGTGGCACAGCCTGCTGCTGGAAAGCGATGTCTCGCCCTGGGTGGACGACCTGGCCTGTGCCCGCGACGCCCAGGCGGCCCTGCAGGTGCAGGTACGCTGCGCCCCGAGTGGCTGGAGCGAGGAAGAAGAGGAAGAAACCGCCGATCGCTGGCTGAAGGTGACGGACGAGGGCGTCGAGGAAATCGTCTGGCGCACCGAGTGAACTGAAGGCGCGAGGAGCTTTGCGCTCCTCGCGAAGCGGGCTCAGAGCCTGTTCAAAGGCTCGCGAGCTAGAGACAAACAAGGCGAAAATGGCTGAGGAAGCGGAGTTTACGAGTGGTAAATGAGCATTCCGAAGCCATTTTCAACGCCGTTTGGCCGACGCGCAGCAGACTTTGAATAGGCTCTTACAGCCGGGCGACGTCTTCGGCCTGCAGACCCTTCTGGCCTTCGATCACCGAGAACTCCACCTGCTGGCCTTCGACCAGGGAGCGGTGGCCTTCACCACGAATGGCGCGGTAGTGAACGAACACGTCGGCGCCGCCCTCGCGTTGAATGAATCCATATCCCTTGGCGTCATTGAACCACTTGACGGTCCCGGTTTCGCGTTGCTCACCCATCACATCTCTCCGAAGCTTTTCTGGATTTCCTATCCCCGCTCGCCACAGCCTGGGCGACCGGGTCGCTTTGTTGTATCGGTACGGATCGCGCATCGGACCGGTCACCAGGCTGGCCCGTATCCGACCATCGGCAACACGTTGCCGAAACCTTATGAAGCAGGGCTTTTCCGGCAAAAGCAACGTTCTTTACGCACAGTGCCATCACGGCTGGAAGCCACGCCAGCGCCGGATTGTCGACGATTTGAATGGCATTTTTTCGACGCTGGGGACAAGGCGCCGACTGCCGGGTCGAAGTCAGAACAACACGGGTGGTTTTACGCCCGCCAGGCCATCCGGCACACTGCCGCCCCGTCCACCCGGTAGCCCTCCATGAACCGTTCGCCGCTGCGTCTGCTGGCCTTTTCGCTGCTCAAGCGCCTGCTCTATCTCTGGGTTCGCTCCGAGACCACCCAGGCGGCCAGCCTGCTCAGCCGCATCGATCCCACCAAACCAGTGCTCTACGTACTGCCCGAGGCCTCGCTGAGCGATCTGGCGGTGCTCGACCGGGAATGCCGCAAGGCCGGCCTGCCACGACCGCTACGCCCGCTGGTGCTGGGGAGCAAGACCGAACCACTGGCCTACTTCAACGCCACCGGCAAGGCGAACTGGCGCGGGCGCCCCGCCCGGCGCTCGGTACCTCCTACCCTGCGCCGGGTGGTGACCGCAGTGACCGAGCAGCAGCTGGAAGACGTCCAGCTGGTACCGGTCAGCGTCTTCTGGGGCCAGTCGCCGGATCGCGAGACCAGTCCCTGGAAGCTGCTCTGGGCGGACAACTGGGTGGTGACCGGACGGCTGCGCAAGCTGGCGCGCATCCTGGTGCTGGGCCGGCTGACTCGGGTGCAGTTCTCCAAGCCACTGTCGCTGGGCGAACTGGCCAGCCAGCGCCCCGATCCACAGCGCCTGGAACGTCTGGTGATGCGGCGGTTGCGCATCCACTTCCGCAACGTGCGCCAGGCGGTGATCGGCCCGGACCTGTCGCACCGACGCACCCTGCTGCGCGGCCTGCTGCGGGCGCCCCAGGTACGGGCGACCATCGCCCACGAGATCACCCAGCGCAAGGCTACCCCCGGGCGCATCGAAGACGAGGCGGCGCACTATGCGCGGGAGATCGCCTCGGACTTCTCCTATCCGGTGGTGCGCTGCCTGGACGTGGGTCTGCGCTGGTTCTGGAACAGCATCTACGATGGCGTCACGGTCAGCCACATCGAGCGGATCCAGGAGATGGCGCCCGGTCACACCGTGGTCTATGTGCCCTGCCATCGCAGCCACATCGACTACCTGCTGCTGTCCTACCTGCTGTTCCAGAATGGCCTGACGCCGCCGCACATCGCCGCCGGCATCAACCTGGACATGCCGGTGGTGGGCAATATCCTGCGCCGTGGCGGCGCCTTCTTCATGAGGCGCAGCTTCAAGGGCAACGCCCTCTATGCCGCGGTGTTCAACGAATACCTGCACAGCCTGTTCAGCCGCGGCTTCTCCACCGAGTACTTCGTCGAGGGGGGTCGCTCGCGTACCGGACGCACCCTGCAGCCGCGCACCGGCATGCTGGCCATGACCCTGCGTAGCTTCCTGCGCGACTCCCGGCGGCCCATCGTCTTCGTGCCGGTGTACATCGGCTACGAGAAGGTCTTCGAGGGCCGCACCTACCTGGGTGAATTGCGCGGCGCGGCGAAAAAGAAGGAATCCATCTTCGACCTGGTCAAGGTGTTTGGCGCCCTGCGCCAGCGCTTCGGCCGGGTCTGGGTCAACTTCGGCGAACCCATTCCGCTGCAGGGCTTTCTCGATGCCCGCCGTCCGGGCTGGCGCGACGAACCCCTCGACGAAGACCTGAAGCCCGCCTGGTTCAATTCGGTCACCCACGAATTGGGCGAGCGGGTGGTACGCCGCATCAATGCTGCGGCGGCCGTCACCCCGGTCAACCTGGTGGCCCTGGCGCTGCTCTCGACCCATCGCCAGGCCCTCGACGAAGGCGCCCTGGTACGCGCCATCGACCTCTATCTGGATCTGCTGAAGCGGGTGCCCTACTCCACCAGCGTCACCCTGCCCGAGGGCGACGGCCAGGCGATCATCGAGGAGGTGCGCGCCCTGGGTTTCCTCTCCGAGCAGCAGGACGCCCTGGGGCGCATCCTCTACCTGGACGAGCAGAACGCGGTGCTGATGACCTACTACCGCAACAACGTCCTGCACCTCTTCGCCATCCCGGCGCTGATCGCCAGCTTCTTCCAGAACACCGGGCGCATGACCCGTGAGCTGATCCATAGATTCGCCCTGGCGCTCTATCCCTATCTGCAGGCCGAATTGTTCATCCACTGGGAGCGCGAGGAGCTGCCCCTGGTGCTGGACGGCTGGCTGGAAGCCATGGTGGAGCGCGGCCTGCTGCGTATCGAGGACGACGTCTTCGTGCGCGCCGCGCCCAGCTCGCGGCAATTCGTCCGCCTCACCCTGCTGGCGCGGGCCATCCTGCAGACCCTGCAGCGCTACTACATGACCACCGCGCTGATCCTCAACCACGGCCAGAACAGCCTGACCGCGCCGCAGCTGGAAGAACTCTGCACGGTGATGGCCCAGCGGCTGTCGGTGCTGCACGGCCTCAATGCGCCGGAATTCTTCGACAAGTCGCTGTTCCGCCATTTCATTCAGACGTTGCTGGCCGAGGGGGTGTTGCGCAAGGCCGACGACGGCACCCTGGGCCACCATGAATTGCTCGGCGAGTTGGCCGAGGGTGCCGGCAAGCGGGTGTTGCCGGCGGAGATTCGCCTGTCGATCCGACAGGTGGCCCTGGACCGCCCCGACGCCCCGGACCTGCCGGATCCGGAAACACCCGTTGTCGCCGGCAACTAAGCCGGCGTCCGTGGGTCACAGCAGTCGATTTCAGTCCAGGATCTAGCCATGAAAAGAATCGCCGCTCTGCTCGCCACCTCGCTGCTGCTCAGCGCCTGTAGCGGGCTGCGCCCCGGTCCCGCGACACCACCGCCGCCGAGCGGCCAGCCGCTGCCGCCCACCGAGCAGCCACAGACCACCACCCCTGGCGTACCCGCCCAGCCAAGCATGACCAGTCTCAGCGGCCAGGCCACCTTTACCGCCAACGAGCCGGTGCCGCCCACCGCCAAGCTCACCGTCAGCCTCTACAGCGCCAGCGCCGGCGACACCCCCGCCGGCCGGCTGGCCCAGCGCACCCTGTTCGTCAAGCAACAGGACCAGGTGCCCTTCCGCCTCGACTACGCTCCGGCCAAGGTCAAGAACGGCGAGCGCTACCTGCTCAGCGGCCGCATCCTGCTAGGCGGTCGCCCGCTGTACCTGACCCAGGAGCCGGTAGTGGTGGACCTGAACAGCGGTGGCGAGGTGGAGTTGCCGTTGCAGCCGGTGCGTTGAGGTCCAGCCACTCTTGATGTCCATTTCGTAACAGCAGCTGTCCGCTGACTGGTTAAGCGATAGCGATAAAAGGCAAGGTCCGGGTTCCATGATCGCTCAGGAACCCGCTCTTGGACTTCGCCCAACTAACGCTCACGACACCCCGACTTTCGATCAGGCCTTTCCAACCGTCTGATCTTGAGACCTATGCGTCCTACCACAGCAAGCCGGGTGTCTACCGGTATCTTTGTAGCGAGCCCCCTACCCCAGCGGCGCTCGTCGAGCGTTTCCGCGATCTGCAGCAGCCCCGCTTCGAGACGACGGGCGACGAGTTAAGGTTGGCCGTCGTCAGGAAGGCTGATGGCAGGGTCTTGGGCGAGGTGTTGCTCAAGCTGGCAAGCGTGGACGCACGGCAAGCTGAGGTCGGCTACATCTTCGATCCTGAACAGGCAGGCCAGGGCTACGCCACCGAGGCCGTTGCGCGATTACTCACCTTCGGTTTCGCGGAGCTAGGCCTGCACCGCATTTTCGCTCGCCTGGACGTGCTCAATCAGGGCTCGATAGGCGTGGTGGAACGCCTGGGCTTGCGCCGGGAAGCCCACTTCGTCGAGAACGACCGCTTCGCCGGAATGTGGGGGGACGAGTACGTCTACGCGGTGCTGGCGCAAGAATGGCCGGTAGCGCAGACCTAATAACCCTTGGCTGACGCGCGGCAGCCTTCGAAAAGGCGCTTGCCGTAACGCCGACTAGGCTTTTTTGGCAGCCAAGTGCTCGACCTCGGCTGCTACCGGACAACTCGAGCCACAGGCAGACTCATCGCAGAAGCGGCAGAGATGATCGGCCTGCTGCGCGCCGGTCGTCAGCGCGGCCAGTATGGCTGCCAAGGCCTGCTGCAAGGCGTCCCGCTGGGTCTGGGGTACGGCATCCAGCGCCCGCGTCAATACCGCCGTTCGCGCCGCGATCAGCCGCTCACGTTGCACCTCGCCCGCCGAAGTCAGGCTGGCCTGGACTTCACGGCGATCCTGCCCAGGTTGGCGACTGACCAGGCCCGCACCGACCAGGGCATCGAGCGTCCGCACCATGACCGAATGGCTGAGACCGGCAATGGCCGCCAGCTCACGGATCGTCAGGCCGGGATACTGAGCCAGGGCATTGAGCACGGTACAGCCGGCGCTGCTGACGCCACTCGCCTGCTGTAAAGCCTGGGTCTGGGCATCGGCCACGGCCAGAGCGCAGGCCCCCAAGAGATTTTCCAGTTGCGCTTCGTTCATGGCTATAATATATGTGTTCTGCATACATTTAAAAACACGTTACTATTCATCAGCTTCATCCCCATGACTTCTCAGAATGCGAGCCTAGCTTAAATGACAGCCACCCAAGCGATCCCCTTCAAGCGCGACCGCAGTCTGGCGACGCTAGCCATGATAGGTTCGGCAGCCTGCTGGGGCCTGGCCACCGTCGCCAGCCGCGACCTGCTGGAACAGGTGCCCGCCGCGACCCTGCTGCCGATCCAATTGCTAGCCAGTCTGCTCTTTCTGGCTATTCTCGCATCGTGCGAGAGCCGCCGGCCGGCATCGTGGCCGCTCTTGCTGCGTACCGCCTGGCCAGGCGTGCTCGAACCAGGGCTGGCTTATGGGATAGGGCTCGCCGGTCTCTCCCTGACCAGCGCCGGCCATGCCGCGGTGATAGGTTCGGCCGAACCCATGTTCATCGTCCTGCTGGGCTGGCTACTACTGGGGCAACGTCCTCGGCGACGCCTGCTCGCTTGTCTGCTGAGCACCGTGATCGGTTTGTCGCTGATCGGCCTCTGCGGTAGCGAGACCGGGAATTCGGCAACCTCGCTCCGGGGCGATCTGCTGATCGTGCTGGGGACGCTGTTCGCCGCCGGCTACGTCATCGCTTCGTCGCGCTTGGGAAATCTCTATCCACCCGCCAGCCTGGCCTTGGTGCAACAAAGCGCTGGACTGTTGTTCATCCTGGCGCTGCAAGGGGTCATCGTCGCCGCGGGGTTCGCCACCCCCCGCTGGGATGCCCTGGACAAGGCAGTGATCGCCGAGGCGGCGCTGTCCGGGGTTCTACAATACGCCCTGCCCTTTTGGCTCTACCTCCTGGGCTTGCGCCACCTGAGCGCCGCCAGCGCCGGTCTCTATCTCGCCCTCATTCCGGTATTCGGCCTGGTCGCCGCCTTTCTCTGGCTGGACGAACGACCGACGATGGGCATGCTTCTCGGCGCCGCTTTCATCCTGGCGTCCATCGCGGTCGCGAGGCGATATACCTGACTCCCCTGCTACGCCTCGTTCTGGATTCCGTGCGAAGATCCTGGCTCTTACCCTTCTCCCAAGGTGACTCGTGACGCCACGCCTCGCCATCAAGAGCTATGAGGGCGAACATCGGCCCCATGCCCATGCCTTCGCCCAGTTGGTGCTGCCCATTCAGGGCGGGATGCAGCTGGAGCTGGAAGGTCGAGGCGAGTTGCGGCTGCATACCGGTCTCGCGGCCCTGGTGGGGCCTGACTGCGGTCATGCGCAGCTGTCCGCGCCGGACAGCCGCTTCCTGGTGATCGACTGCGCCACCGACTGGCTGCCGGCCCGGACGCTGGATCAGGCGCTGCGCCAACCCGGCCTGCCGATTCCACCGGCGGCACGGCAGCTGATTACCTTTGCCGAACTGACTCCAGCGGCAGCCCTCGCCCAGCACGCCAGCGAACTCACGCGCCTGCTCCTGCACTCCCTTACCGTCACAGTCCCGGCCTCGGCCTTCGAGCTCTTGCTGGCACGGGTAGAGGCCCAGCCTGCGGGTGACTGGACCAATGCGGCCATGGCCAATCTGGCCGGGGTCGGCCTGAGTCGCCTGCACCTGCTTTTCCACGAGCGCTTCGGCCAGACACCCCAGGCCTGGCTGACCGATCTGCGGCTGCGCCAGGCTCAGCGCTGGCTGGGAGACAGCCGCCTGCCCATCGTCGAGATCGCCCTGCGCGTCGGCTTTTCCGATCAGGCCGCCCTCACCAGGGCCATGACCCGTCGCCAGGGCATCAGCCCCGCCGCCTGGCGGCGCAGCCAGCGCACGCCTGGGTAAAAAACGCCGGAGCCTCGCGCAAGACCCACCCCTCAGGCTATCGCCAGACTGCTGCCGAAACAGCGAAGGCGAGTGACATGAGCGAACGACGGGTATCGGCAACGGGAATTGGCTATGGGGTCGCGGCAGGCCTGTGCTGGGGCGTGATCTTTCTCGCCCCGGCGCTGGTGCCCGATCTCGGCGGCACCCAGTTCGCCGTGCTGCGCTTTCTCTGTTACGGCGGGGTCTCGCTGGTGTTGCTCCTGCCACGCTGGCACAGGCTGCGCGCACAACTCACCCGTAGCGATGGGAGACGGCTGTTCTGGCTGAGCCTGATCGGCAACCTGGGCTACTACGCCCTGGTAGGCGCCGGGGTGCAGCAGGCCGGCATCGCCTCGACCACCCTGATCGTCGGCCTGATTCCGCTGCTGATAGCCCTGGCCGCGCGCGCTGACACCGGGGCCGTGGGTGTCGATCGCCTATGGCCATCAATGGCCTGTGCCCTGCTCGGGGTGGGGCTGATCAGCTACGAGGCGCTGACCGTCACGGCCCTGGGCGCCCAACCGGCCCTGGGTTTGCTCTGCGCCTGCGGCGCCCTGCTGGCCTGGAGTTGGTTCGCGGTAGCCAATACCCGTCACCTGACCGTGACTGCCATCGGCAGCCACGACTGGGCCCTGCTGCTGGGCGGAGTGACCGGCCTCCAGGCGCTGCTGGCCGCGCCCTTCCTGCTGGGGCCGGAACTGCTGGTACGGGCACCCCAGGACTGGGTGCAGCCGCTGGTGGTAGCCGCCGGCGTGGCGCTGCTCGCCTCGGTGGTCGGTGGCTTCTGCTGGAACCAGGCCAGTCGCCGCCTGCCGCTGACCCTGAGCGGCCAGGCCATCGTCATCGAAACGCTGTCTTCGCTGCTCTACGGCTTTCTCTGGCAGTGGCGGTTACCGACGCTGCTGGAAGCCCTGGCCATCGGCCTGCTGATCGTGGGGGTGGTCTGGTGCCTGAGGTGCCACCAGCAGCCTGTCCCGACCAGCGCGCCAGCCGGGTCGGCCTGCTAGCAGCGCAGCCCTAGAACAACCGGGCTATCTCGTTCAGGCTGAGCACGATGAACAGCGCCGCGGCCAGCCCCAGCAGGCCGTTGGACAGCCAGCCCGAACGCCATTCCTTGGGCACCCGCTTGGAGTTGAGCAGCCAGATCAGCGTCAGGGCCAGGAACGGCATGAAGAAGGCGCCAAAGGCCCCGTAGGCGATGATCAGGCCAAAGGGGCGGCCGAGCAGCAGCAACACCATCGGCGGGAAGGTCAGCCAGAGCACATAGAAACGGAAGGCCGGGGTCTTCTCCAGATCACCCCGGTCGCCGGTGCCACCGGTGGCCTGGCGGACGAAGTCGGCGAACAGCAGGGACACGCCGTGCCACACCCCCAGGATCGAGGAGAAGGTGGTCGCCGCGAAGCCGATCAGGAAGACGGTGGAGACCACCGGGCCGAAGCGCTGCTCCAGCACCTCGTCCAGGTCGAGCAGGCCGCGATCGCCGCTGGAAAGGGTGATCTGCGCGGTATAGAGCAACTCGGCGCCGACGATGAGCATGGCGATGACGAAGATGCCGGTGGCGATGTAGGCCACCTGGTTGTCCAGGCGCATCACGCCCATCCAGGCCGGAGTCCGCCAACCCTTGGCGTTCACCCAGTAGCCATAGGCGGCCATGGTGATGGTGCCACCGACGCCGCCGATGAGGCCCAGGGTGTAGATCGCCGAGCCTTCGGGGATGGTCGGCACCAGGCCGGTGACGGCATGGCCGAGGTTGGGCATGACCAGGATGGCCAGCCCCACCACCACCACGAACATCACGCCGATGAAGAACTTCATCGCCGCCTCGAACACCGCATAGCGATTGAGCAGCACGAAGACCGCGCCGGCGATGCCCGACAGGGCGCCCCAGGCCCAGAACGGCAGCACGTCCGGGAACAGCGCGGCCAGCGGCAAGGCCGTGGCGCTCATGGCGGTGCCGCCATAGACGAAGCCCCAGAGCACGATGTAGATGCCGAAGTACCAGTAGGTCCAGATGCCCAGGGAGCGCCAGCCTTCGAGCATGGTCGAGCCGGTGGCCAGGTGGTAGCGCGCGGAGCCTTCGGCCAGGGCGATCTTGACGATGCAGCCCACCACCGCGGCCCAGAGCAGGGCATAGCCGAAGCGCGAGCCGGCGATGAGGGTGGCGACCAGATCGCCGGCGCCGACCCCGGTCACCGCGACCACGATGCCCGGGCCCACCAGTTTCCAGCGCGCCAGGGTACCGCGGGGCGGTTGCGACGGATCGGCCGCCGAGGGGGTGGGCGCGACCTTGTTGTTGTTTTCGGTCATGGGCTCTCTCCGGTGTGGGACGTGCCTCGACTGTCCCGGATGACCGGTCAGTCAACAAGCGCCGGAGGATTACAAGGTGTAAACGCCTGAACCGCTCTAGGACAGTGGCGGCAGCGCCCAGTCGATGGGGGTGAGGCCGGCGTTGCGCAGGAATTCGTTGGTGCGGCCGAAATGGCCGTTGCCGATGAAGCCGCGGTGGGCCGACAGCGGCGAGGGATGCGCCGACTTGAGGATCAGGTGCTTCTGAGGGTCGATGAGCGTCTGCTTGCTCTGGGCATGGCTGCCCCAGAGCAGGAACACCAGATTCTCGCGCTCGGCGCTGACCACCTCGATGATACGGTCGGTGAAGCGCTGCCAGCCGGCCTTGGCGTGGGAACCGGCGTTGGCCTGCTCCACGGTCAGCGAGGTGTTGAGCAGCAGGACGCCCTGCTCGGCCCAGTGCTGCAGATAGCCGTGATTGGGAATGGGCAGGTTCAGGTCGCGCTTGAGTTCCTTGAAGATGTTCTGCAACGACGGTGGTGCCGGCACGCCAGGCTGCACCGAAAAGCTCAGGCCGTGGGCCTGGCCCGGCCCGTGATAGGGATCCTGCCCGAGGATGACCACCCGGACCTGATCCAAAGGGGTGGTATTGAGGGCATTGAAGATCAGCGGACCGGGCGGATGGATGACCTTGCCCGCCGCCTTTTCGCGCCTGAGGAATTCGCTCAGCTGACGCATGTAGGGCTGCTCGAATTCGTCGCGCAGCGCGGCTTTCCATTGGGGGTCGAGCTTGATGCGATCGTCGTCCACGATTCGGGGCTTCCTGGTCAAGACAAGGGCAGCACCCTAGGAAAGCTGGCTGCCCCTGTCAAACCCGCTACCAGCGCGGACCATAGCGCGGGCCCCAGCCGGGCGGACCATAACCCGGACGCGGCCCCCAGCCCGGCGGTCCCCAACCGGGACCCGGCCCCCAGTGAGGCGGTGGCGGCGGGGCCGGTCGATAGTAGTAGCCGTAGCCATAGGGCCGCACGATGACCGCGGGCGGCGGATAGGCCGGCGTGCCGTAGAAGACCGCCGCGGGCGGCGCCGGACGGCTGTAATAGCGTGGGGACGTGTCGTAGACGGTGCAGCCGGTGAAGGTCAGGGCACAGAGCGACGCCAAGAGAAGATGGCGCATGGGGGAGATCTCCAGGACGGCCCGGATGGGCCTGGAGAAAGCTTAAGCTGGGCCCGCCGCTCGCGCTCGATTATCGCGCGTTCATTCAGCCGGGATTAAGAGACGCCGGCCCGTTCTCCTCCCGCTCGCCCAGGTAGTCCCGCAGCCGCGCCTGCAGATGAGGCACGGCCTGGGGATGGTCGAGAAAGTCGACGATGCTCATCAGCTGCCAGTGCTGGCCTTCGTCGCCAAAGCGAATGGCAGCGATCTCGGCCGGGTGCAGTTCTCCGGCGAACAGCCAGCTGGGGAGATAGCCGGGCTGGCGCGGTGGATAACAGCGACCCCAGGTCAGCCGAGCTTCATCCAGTACCAGGCCGAATTCCTCGTCCAGCTCGCGCAAGGCACAACGCTCCGGGGTCTCGCCGTCTTCGCGACCGCCCCCGGGCAGATCCCAGAGGCCAGGCCAGGGAATGTCGGGCTTGTCGTCGCGCTGATAGACCAGGATCTGGTCAGCGCAGAGCAGTGCCAGCTTGGCGCCGTTGAAGGCATGGCGGGACATGCTGAACTTCCAGTGATGACGGGGAGACCGCCAGGCCTCCCCGCCGGGCCTCAATAACCCAACTGCTTGAGCAGGGCGCCAGGTGCCTGCTTGGCCGGCCGCTCATAGAACTTCAGCAGTTCGGCGCTGCGGTTGGTGAAGAAGCCATCCACACCACGCGGCGCCAGGCGAGCGAAGTCCACCGCCGAATCCACGGTATAGGCGTGCACCAGCAGGCCGCGCTCGTGGGCCACGTCGTTCATCCAGGGCTTCACCAGGTCCGCGTAGCTCTGGTCGCCACCCTCCTCCAGTGCCGCCGACGGACCGATGCCGATGGCGCCATGGGCCTTGGCCCATTCGACCCAGGCGGTGAAGTCACCCTCGGAACGTACCTGCTGCTTGGCGTAGTAGGCCGCCTTGCTGGCCTCCCCCGACTCGGCATAGGTCGGCCCGGGCTTGGCCGGGATATAGTCGTCGCCCAGCCACAGCAGCAGGATCTTCGGCGTATTGGGCATCTCCTTTTGCAGCAGCTCCAGGCTGCCTTTCTCGAAGGTCTGCAGGATCACCCGCCCGGGCATGGCGGCGACACCGGTGGCACCGGCCTTGGGCTGACCGAGCCAGCCGCGCTGGGTCAGCTTGGCCTTGAGATCGCGCTCGATGCCGGGGAACAGCTTGGGCTGCTTGGTCTCGATGTAGAGGCCCGGCTTGTTGCGCCCGCCCTCGGCGATGTCGATGACCTCGTCGAGGGTGAGGATCTTGAGTCCGGCGAACTTGGCTCGGGCGCGGTCGGGATGGGCCTGGTTGAACCAGCTGCCGGCATCCAGCGACTTGAGCTCGGCCAGGGTGAACTGGCTGACCGGCGCCTTGGCACGCTCGGGAAAGCGCTTGGCGACATCGGTGGTGCGTTCCAGGGTGTCGTCGTGCAGGGCGATGAGCTGGCCGTCCTTGGTGCGCTGCAGATCGAGCTCCAGGTAGTCGGCACCCAGCTCTCGTGCCACCAGATAGGCCGGGGCGGTGGATTCCGGCGCATCGAAGGAGGCGCCGCGATGGGCGATCACCGCCGGCCAGGGAATGCCGGCCTGGCGGGCCAGGGTCTGGCCGACGTCGGCTTCGGTGGCCAGGGCCAGCTGGCTGACCAGCAGGGTTCCGGGTATGAGGGTACGGATCAGGGTGCGCAAGGCGTTTATTGTCATGGGGTCCTCGGGTGGTCCGACGGGTAGCGCTGAGGCTGCTGGAGATCGCACGCCCCCTTGCAGGTTCGGCTGCGGCTCCACGGAAACAGCTGCAGAAGCCTAGCTCAAGGTGAGCGGATGGGTCGGTCGGTCAAGGACGACAGCCTGTCGTCGATCCCCTACACCGCCCCCCTGAACAGCCTTCAGGTGGCAGACTGCACCCCGGATGTGACATTGGGCAGACACCCGGGGCAGCAGACGTTATCCAGGTCGCAATTTCCGGTACTCTGCCGCCCGCTTCGCCTGACGAGATCACCATGGCTGCATCACCCATCCCCTGCGATCCCACCCGCTGCCCGCTGTGCGGCAAGGCCAATAGCTGCGCCCTCGCCACCGGTGGCGAGATCCACGATTGCTGGTGCCTGCAGACGCCGGTCGATCCAGCGGCCTTGACGCGCCTGCCCGAGGACGAGCGCAACCAGCGCTGCCTGTGCCCGGCCTGCGCGGCGGGTATTGCGCGCGAATCCCGCTGATGCGCCTGGACCGTTGGCTGGGCAACAGACCCGAACTGGGTCGCCAACTGGCCCGCCGTCTGCTCGCCGAAGGCCGGGTGCGGGTCAATGGCGCCACCACCCAGCAGGCCGAGCAGGAGGTGTTCACCTTCGATCGCATCGAGGCCGACGAACGCCTGCTGCAGGACGGTCCCGGCGGTCGCTATCTGATGCTGCACAAGCCACGTGGCTGCGTGAGCGCCACCGTCGACGCCCGCCATGCCACGGTGCTGGACTGCCTGGCAGCGGACCAGCGCGCCGACCTGCACCTGGCCGGCCGGCTGGACTTCAACACCACCGGCCTGCTGCTGCTCACCAACGACGGCCAGTGGTCGCGAGGCCTCAGTCATCCCCGCCACAAGCAGACCAAGCGCTACCGGGTCACCACCGCCGAGGTCATCCCACCGCAGTTGGTGACCGCCTTCGCCGAAGGACTCTATTTCGCCTACGAAGACCTCACCACCCAGCCCGCCCAGCTGGAGCTGCTGGATGAGCACAGCGCCTACCTGACCCTGGTCGAGGGCCGCTATCACCAGGTCAAGCGCATGTTCGGTCGCTTCGGCATCGAGGTCATCGCCCTGCACCGCGATCGTATCGGCGCGCTGCCCCTGGATCCGGCGCTGGCGGAGGGCGCCTATCGCTCGCTCACCGCTGCCGAGGTGGCCCTACTACGTCCGGCGGATTAGGGGAACGGGACTCGGGAGTACCGGTCGGGATGCAGACACGCACCCTCCCGGAGACCTTTCATGCGTATCGACATCCCCTCCCTCGGTTTCGGCGGCGCCCCTCTGGGCAACATGTTCCGCGAGATAGGCGACGCCGACGCCCGGGCGACCCTCGAAGCCGCCTGGGATGCTGGCATCCGCCTCTACGATACCTCGCCGCACTATGGCGCCGGCCTGTCCGAGCGCCGCTTCGCCGAGGTGCTGGCCGACAAACCGCGCGATGACTTCGTGCTCTGCAGCAAGGTCGGTCGCCTGCTGGAACCGGCTGACCAACCGGAAAACGCCCCGCCGTTCGTCAACGAACTGCCCTTCAAGCGGGTGCTCGACTATTCCGCCGAGGGTGCCCGCCGCTCCATCGAAGCCAGCCTGGAACGCCTCAAGACCGACCGCCTCGACCTGGTCTGGATTCACGATCTCTCGGAAGACCAGCATGGTCCGGCCTGGCGCGACTACTTCGCCCAGGCCATGCAGGGGGCGGCGAAGGCCCTTACCGAGATGCGCGAGGAAGGCCTGATCCTGGGCTGGGGCCTGGGCGTCAACCTGGTGGAACCCTGCCGTCTGGCGCTGGAGCAAAGCGATCCCGACGCCTTCCTGCTGGCCGGTCGCTATTCGCTGCTGGACCACCGCGAAGCACTGGACACCCTCTTCCCCGAATGCGAACGCCGCGGCGTGGGCATCGTGGTGGGCGGGCCCTTCAACTCCGGCCTGCTGGCCGGCGGTAAGCATTACAACTATGCCGAAGCCGAGCCCGCGTTGCGCCGCAAGGTCGAATTGATCGAAGGCGTCTGCCAGGATCACGGGGTGGATATCCGCGCCGCGGCCCTGCAGTTCTGCCTGGCCCATCCCACCGTGGCCGCCACCATCCCCGGCAGCAGCACCCCGGCGCGGGCCCGGCAGAACGCTGAACTGCTGCGGGCGCCTATCCCCGCTGCCTTCTGGCGCAATCTGCGTGAGATCGGGGTATTGCCGGAAGATGCACCGACGCCAGCGTGAGCCCCTTTGCGTGAGTCAAGGGGGCGGCTGTGCTAGGCTCGCCGCCCCCTTTCGACCTTGCCCACCGCCATGACCTCGCCCCGCCGCCCCCTGCCTGGCCGCCCCGCGCCCCTGCATCCACGCAATCGCCACCACGGCAGCTATGACTTTCCGGCCCTGATGCGGACGAGCCCAGCGCTCAGGCCCTTCGTAGCACCGACGCCGCGGGGCAATCTGTCCATCGATTTCACCGATCCCCAGGCGGTTCGGGCGCTCAATCGGGCCTTGCTGGCGCTGCACCATGGCGTGCGGGACTGGGACATCCCCGCCGATTTCCTCTGCCCACCGATTCCCGGTCGGGCGGATTACCTGCATCATCTAGCCGATCTGCTGGCCGAGGGCACGGGTGGCCGGATTCCCCGTGGCGCGACGACGCGGCTGCTGGACGTAGGCACCGGCGCCAATGGCGTCTACCCGTTGATCGGTTTCAAGGAGTATGGCTGGCACTTCGTGGGCAGCGACATCGCCCCAGCGGCCCTGGACGCTTTCGGCCGCACCCTGGCCACCAATCCGGATTGCGCCGCCGCCATCGAATTGCGCCACCAGCCGGATCCCCAGGCGATCTTCGCCGGCATCCTGCAACCCGGGGAGCGCTACGCCGCCACCCTGTGCAATCCGCCCTTCCACGCCAGCCCCGACGATGCCGTGCGCGGCAGCACGCGCAAATGGAAGAACCTGGGCAAGACCACTGGCAAGCAGGTTCCCCTGCTCAACTTCGGCGGCCAGGCGGCCGAACTCTGGTGCCCCGGCGGCGAGGCAGCCTTTATCGAACGGATGATTCGCGAGAGCCACGCCTTCGCCACGCAGGTCGGCTGGTTCACCTGTCTGGTGTCCAAGGTCAGCAACCTGCCGCTGCTACAGGCGGCGCTGCACCGCGAGCAAGCCAGCGAGATCCGTGTCGTGGCCATGGCCCAGGGCCAGAAGCAGAGTCGCTTTCTCGCCTGGCGTTTCGGCTAGGTGCTGTACGAAAAATGCCCGCGCGGCGATGTTTCGTTGAAAAAGGCATGGATCGCCAGCCCGACCTAGCCCTCGTCTGACCTTAGCTCGTCGACCTTTCGTACAGCACCTGGTCGATCTTTCCACCCCTTGCTTACCGCTACGGACGACGACCCTTCGGCGGCTTTCTGGCCGGTTTCGTCGGTACCGCCGGCTATTCGCGGAGTGGCCCCGGCACCGCTGCGGTTCGCCCGCCGAGGCATCTGGCGGGACTTTGACCCAGGTCGCAAGAGATTAGACCAAAGGATAATAGGCAAAGCCTATGAATTACGGGCTAGGCATCCCCGACCCTTCTCATTAAAATGTCCAGCAACAAAAACGCATGCGCATGTAGCCGCGCCCGAGACCTCTGTTTCCGGTCAGCCGCTGCCAAGGCCGCGCATTGCGTTTTTGCTCCGACTCCTCCGGTGACGCACAAGAGAGGGGCGGTGGAGGGACAAGAACCTGCCCTTGCGTGTTTCCGGCTGCATTCTGCCTTGCCCACTGCACATCTACCCATGTGCCATGGTGCCGCACCGCACCGAAACTCGATAAGCAGACCCCGCTTCTATCGATTGAGAGACCATATGCTGAAGAAAATGACTGGCGCGCTGCTCGGCGTAGCTATCGCCTCCGCCCTGGGCACCGCACAGGCCGAAGACATCAAGAAGGTCGACGTCCTGCTGATCGGCGGCGGCATCATGAGCTCCACCCTGGGCATCTGGCTGAACGAGCTGGAACCGAACTGGACCATGGAAATGGTCGAGCGCCTGGACAAGGTCGCCGACGAGAGCTCCAACGGCTGGAACAACGCTGGTACCGGCCACTCCGCCCTGGCCGAGCTGAACTACACCCCGGAAGACAAGGACGGCAAGGTCACCATCGCCAAGGCCATCGAGATCAACGAAGCCTTCCAGATCTCCCGTCAATTCTGGTCCTGGCAGGTCAAGAACGGCGTCCTCAAGGATCCGAAGAGCTTCATCAACAGCACCCCGCACATGAGCTTCGTCTGGGGTGACGAGAACATCGCCTTCCTGAAGAAGCGCTACGAAGCGCTGAAGGCCAGCCCGCTGTTCTCCGGCATGCAGTACTCGGAAGATCCCGCGCAGATCAAGCAGTGGGTTCCGCTGATGATGGAAGGCCGCGATCCCAAGCAGAAGATCGCCGCTACCTGGAGTCCGCTGGGCACCGACGTCAACTTCGGCGAGATCACCCGCCAGTTCGCCGCCAACCTGCAGTCCAAGCCGAACTTCAAGCTGAACCTGTCCAGCGAAGTCGAGAACATCACCCGCAATGCCGATGGCAGCTGGCGCGTGGAGTACAAGAATCTCAAGGACGGCAAGAAGACCGAGACCGACGCCAAGTTCGTCTTCATCGGCGCCGGCGGCGGTGCCCTGCACCTGCTGCAGAAGTCGGGCATCCCCGAGGCCAACGACTACGCCGGCTTCCCGGTGGGTGGCTCCTTCCTGGTCACCGACAATCCCGAGATCGCCCAGCAGCACCTGGCCAAGGCCTATGGCAAGGCCTCGGTGGGCGCACCGCCGATGTCGGTTCCGCACCTGGACACCCGCATGCTCGATGGCAAGCGCGTGATCCTGTTCGGGCCCTTCGCCACCTTCTCCACCAAGTTCCTCAAGCAGGGCTCCTACCTGGACCTGCTGACCAGCACCAACACCCACAACGCCTGGCCGATGGTGCGCGTGGGCGTGGCCGAATACCCGCTGGTGGAATACCTCGCCGGCCAGCTGATGCTGTCGGATGACGACCGCATGGCCGCCCTGCGCGAGTACTTCCCCAACGCCAAGAAGGAAGACTGGCGCCTGTGGCAGGCCGGTCAGCGCGTGCAGATCATCAAGCGCGACGCCGACAAAGGTGGCGTGCTGAAGCTGGGCACCGAGATCGTCGCGGCCAAGGACGGCAGCCTCGCCGGCCTGCTGGGCGCCTCCCCGGGCGCCTCGACCGCCGCGCCCATCATGCTGAGCGTGCTGGAGAAGGTGTTCAAGGACAAGGTCGCGACCCCGGAGTGGCAAGCCAAGCTGCACCAGATCGTGCCCAGCTACGGCACCAAGCTCAACGGCGATCCCGAGCGCGTGCAGCAGGAGTGGAACTACACCGCCGAAGTGCTGCAACTGGCCACCCCGCCGGTCGCCACCGGCAGCCAGAACGCCAAGGCCACCGTCAGCGCTCCGCGCGCCGACAAGGCCGCCAACGACATGGCGCTGTAAATCGCCGTCAGGCCCGCTGTGCAAGCAGCGGGCTCACCGCGATAAGCAAAGGCCCCACCCCGATCCGGCGTGGGGCTTTTTTTCGCCCCTGCATTGGCCGTGATAGAGCCCTTGCGCCCAGCCAGGTCCTGTGACAAAAACCGCAACGGCGTGAATTTTTTCCCGCCAGACAGGCACTAAAACAGCAGCGATACGCCGAGGCAGCTCATTGCACGCCACAATGCTGATCTATCCTCGAGCCTTAACCGTTACCTGAATCTGGAGACACGATGACGGCACATCCCGCCCCGGGCATCCTGCATACCCGAGAAGGCCAGCGCCTGGCTGATACCGACGCCGCCGCCTGGCGGCAGTGGGGGCCCTACCTGAGCGAGCGCCAGTGGGCCACGGTCCGTGAAGACTACAGCGCCGATGGCGACGCCTGGCGCTACTTTCCCCATGACCATGCGCGCAGCCGCGCCTATCGCTGGGGCGAAGACGGCCTCGCCGGTTTCTGCGACAAGGCTCAGCAATGGTGCCTGGGCATCGCCCTGTGGAACGAGCGCGATCCCTTCCTCAAGGAACGCCTGTTCGGCCTGACCAACGCCGAGGGCAACCATGGCGAAGACGTCAAGGAGCTGTACTTCTACCTGGACGGGGTGCCGAGTCACGCCTACCAGAAGATGCTCTACAAGTATCCCCACGCCGCCTTTCCCTATGCCCAGCTCACCGAGGAAAACGCCCGGCGTGGCCTGAACGATCGTGAGTACGAGATCCTCGATACTGGCGTCTTCGCCGAAGATCGCTATTTCGACGTCACCGTCGAATACGCCAAGCACACCCCCGACGACATCCTCATGCGGGTCACCGTGGAAAACCGCGGGGCCGAGCGCGCCAGCCTGCGGGTGCTGCCGCAGATCTGGTCGCGCAACACCTGGGCCTGGACCGGCACCCCGCCGCGCTCCATGCTCAGCCTGGAAGGCGACCAGGTCCGCGCCAGCTATTTCGACCGGCCCGACCTGGTGGTGAGCGCCTGGGGCCCCCGCGAAGTCGAGTGGCTGTTCTGCAACAACGAAACCAATCTGCCCCGCCTCACCGGTGAGCCGGCCGAAGGCCCCTTCAAGGACGGCATCAACGACTACGTGGTGCGCGGTGCCCGCGAGGCGATCCGCCGCGACTTCGGCAGCAAGGCGGCCGCCCATTTCGCCGTGGAGCTGGAGGGTGGCGCCAAGACCGTGGTCTATCTGCGCCTGGCGCCCACCAACGCTCTGTCGGTGGATGCCGACGCCGTCTTTGCCGAGCGCATCGCCGAAGCCGATGCCTTCTATGCCGCTCTGCAGGAAAAGATCGCCGAGCCCGATGCGCGCCTGGTGCAGCGCCAGGCCCTGGCCGGCCTGCTCTGGTCCAAGCAACTCTACTACTTCGAGGTCAATCGCTGGCTCGATGGCGACCCGGCCCAGCCGACGCCACCCGCCCAGCGCCAGCGCATCCGCAACGGTCACTGGCGCCACCTGCTCAATTTCGACATCGTCTCCATGCCGGATAAATGGGAGTACCCCTGGTACGCCTCCTGGGACCTGGCCTTCCAAGCGGTCGCCTATGCGCTGATCGATCCCGGTTTCGCCAAGCAGCAGCTGCTGCTCCTGGTGAAAGACAGATTCATGCACCCCAACGGCCAGTTGCCGGCCTACGAGTGGAATTTCGAGGACGCCAATCCGCCGGTGCACGCCTGGGCCACCTGGCACGTCTACCTGCAGGACAAGTCCCTGACCGGCGTGGGCGATCGGGTCTTTCTCGAACGGGTCTTCCACAAGCTGCTGCTGAACTTCTCCTGGTGGATCAACCGCAAGGACACCGAGGGTCGCAACATCTTCCAGGGCGGCTTCCTCGGCCTGGACAACATCGCCCTCTTCGACCGCTCGGCGCCCCTGCCGGAGGGCTATCACCTGGATCAGGCCGACGGTACCGCCTGGATGGCCGCCTATGCCCTGGACCTGATGCGCATCGCCCTGGAGCTGGCCAAGGAAAATCCGGTGTACGTCGATCTGGGGGTCAAGTTCTTCGAGCACTTCCTGCACATCGCCGGCGCCATCAACCACAGCGATGATCGCGAAGACGGCCTCTGGGACGAACAGGACGAATTCTTCTATGACGTCCTGCACAAGGCCGATGGCAGCGCCGAGCCGCTGCGCCTGAGGTCCATCGTCGGCCTCATCCCGCTGTTCGCGGTGCAGGTGCTGGAACAGCGCGAGCATGAAGGCCTGCCCGGCCTGGGCGGACGGCTACGCGGCTTCCTGCGCCAGCGTCCGGACCTCGCGCGACTGGTCTCGCGCTGGACCGAACCCGGCCAGGGCAATAGATTCCTGCTCTCGTTGCTGCGCGGCCATCGCACCAAGCTGTTGCTCAAGCGCATGCTGGATGATCAGGAATTCCTCTCCGAATACGGCATCCGCTCGCTGTCCAAGGCTCACGAGCAGCAGCCCTTCGAGATGCGCCAGGCCGACGGCAACCTGCTCAGTGCCCGCTACCAGCCGGCGGAATCGGATTCGCGCCTCTATGGCGGCAACTCCAACTGGCGCGGGCCGCTGTGGATGCCGATCAACTACATGCTCATCGAGTCGCTGCACGAATTCCACCGCTACTACGCCGACAGCTTCTCGGTGGAATACCCCAGCGGTTCCGGTTACCTGGCCAATCTGGAAGAGGTCGCCGACGGCCTCAGCCAGCGCCTGACCCGGCTGTTCCTCAAGGACGCCGACGGCAAGCGCCCGAGCATGGTCGACTATCCGCAATTGCAGAACGATCCGCGCAGTCGCGACCTGGTGCTGTTCCACGAGTACTTCCATGGCGAAAACGGCCGTGGACTCGGGGCCTCGCACCAGACCGGTTGGAGTGCCCTGGTGGCACTGCTGCTGCAACCCCGGCGCTAGCCCGAGCACGCCACGGTGCCAGTCCCGGCCGGCACAGTGGCAGACTGCAACAAGGCGGCAGTTTTCCTCGGCCGCCCTGGATACTATGCTCTAGTGCGGTGTTTCAGAAGTTCGCGCAAGAAAGGGCGAGTGATTTTTGTTCTTGGGCAAGGCGCCGCGACGAGTCATGGCAGGGCTATGGCTAGGCGTGGCAACGCCGTCCAAGGAGCAAAAGCACCGCCAACATTGTGCAGTTAACTTCTGAAACACCACACTAGCCAGAGACCCGCCTTCGCGAGCCCGCATGACTCTCCCCGATGACGTCCAGCGTCTCCACGCCTTGAGCGAATTGCAGATTCTCGATAGCGGAGCCGAAGCCGCCTACGAGGACATCGTCGCGCTGGCCTGCCAGCTGACCCGGGCGCCCGTGGCCTTCATCACCCTGGCCGATCGGCACCGACTCTGGTTCAAGGCCTGCCAGGGCGTGACGATGAGCGAGATGCCGGTCGACGCCTCTCTCTGCCACTTGGCGATCCGCACCCCTCGTCAGCCCTTTCTGGTGGAAGACCTGCAAGAGGATCCACGGGTCGCGCACCTCAGATCGGCCCCCGGCCTGGAACGGATGCGTGCCTACCTGGGCATTCCCCTGCTCGATGGGCGCGGGATCGCCCTCGGCACCCTCTGCGTGATGGACGATCGCGTCCGCCGCTTCGAGGCCGTCCAGGTGGAAAATCTGCAACGCCTGGCCCGGCAGGTCACGAGGCTGCTGCAGCAGCGCGACACCCTGCGCCAGCTGGAAGAGCTGGACATCAACTTTTCCGCCTTCATGAACAACGGGCCCTTCATCGCCTATATCAAGGACCGCGACTGGCGCTATGCCTATGTCAACGAACCCTTCCTGCAGCAACTGGAGCTGACCCGCGACGAGGTCCTCGGCCAGGACGACTTCAGCATCTGGCCAGAGGCGGCGCCACGCTTTCGCCAGGTCGACGAGCAGGTGATGAACGAACTCAAGCCGAGCCGACTCGTCGAGCGCATGACTGTCCACGACGGTAGGCGCATCTTCTGGCAGTCCTACAAGTTTCCCCTGGTCACCCGGCAGGGCATCGCCCTGGCCGGATTGTCGGTGGATGTCACCGAGCACATAGAGCAGCAACACATGCTGGAGGCCTCTCAGCGCCAGCTGCTGGACATGATGCAGGCCGCCGAACAGCGCAGCGTCACCGACGCCCTGACCGGCCTGTACAACAGACGCGCCTTCGACCTGCGGTTGGCGGAGCATCTGCTGCGCGCCGAGGAGCAGCGCACGCCGCTGTCCATGCTGTTGATCGACGTGGATCACTTCAAGGCCTACAACGATGCCTATGGTCACCAGGCGGGTGATAGCGCCTTGCAGGCCGTCGGCCAGCTGCTGCTGCAGAGCTGTCGCGACAACGACGCCTGCTTCCGCTACGGCGGCGAGGAATTCGCCATCCTGCTACCGGGTGCCGATCTCACCGCGGCCCATCTGGTGGCCGAGCGCTGCCGCGCCGCCGTCGCCAACCACGCCTGGTCACGACGCCCCATCACCCTGAGCGTCGGCCTGGCCACCCACAGGGCCGGGATGGATGCCTACAGTCTCACCGAAGGCGCCGACCGGGCGCTCTATGCAGCCAAGGGGGCCGGCCGCAACCGTATCGCCGCGGAGCCCGGACCCGAAGCCCCTGCCAGTCCGGAATGACGCCCAAAACAAAAAACCCGCCGAAGCGGGTTCTTTGTTGCGACCATCCCAACGTCCTGTCAGGCGCCATCCTGGCCTGGTCTTCATCCGTGACCTCAGGGCTGCGCATCCTGCGCGGCTGATGGGTGTAGATTACGCAGCCCCCGCAGGTGGCAACATGGCCAGGTGACACCAGTGCGTGTAAGCCTTTTGCCATACCCCGCCCGATCCGCCTACCGACCTCAAATAGCGCCCAACAAAAAACCCGCCGAAGCGGGTTCTTTGTTGCGACCATCCCAACATCCTGTCAGGCGCCATCCTGGCCTGGTCTTCATCCGTGACCTCAGGGCTGCGCATCCTGCGCGGCTGATGGGTGTAGATTACGCAACCAACGGCAGCGGCGACATGGCCAGCTGACACCAGGGCGTGTAAGCCTTTTGCCATAGCCCGCCAACCAGAAATCGCGCCCAACAAAAAACCCGCCGAAGCGGGTTCTTTGTTGCGACCATCCCAACGTCCTGTCAGGCGCCATCCTGGCCTGGTCTTCGTCCGTGACCTCAGGGCTGCGCATCCTGCGCGGCTGATGGGTGTAGATTACGCAGCCCCTGCGGACGGCAACATGGCCAGGTGACACCAGGACGTGTAAGCCTTTTGCCATAGCCTGGGGAACACGACGACCGCTGCCCCACCTAATGCTGACCCCTGCCGAAGACCCACCATGGCCCTCTCCACCTCCTTCGCTATCGTGCAACAGCAGATGCACCGCGCTGCCGGCCTGGTCTGGAGCACCTCTCCCGCACTGATGATCGGCCTGTTCCTGGCGACCCTGGTCGCCGGCCTGCTGCCGGCCCTGGCCGCCTGGCTGGGACAGCGTATCGTCGATGCCGTGGTAGCGGCCATGCGGCTGCATGCCGAGCAGGGTCAGGCACCACTGTGGCCGGTACTGAAATTCGTGCTGGCCGAAGCCGGGGTGCTGGCCGCCCTGGCGGGCGCCCAGCGCCTGCTGTCGGTGCAGCAATCGCTGCTGCGGGTGCGCCTGGGGCAGACCGTGAATCTGCTGATCCTGGAAAAGGCCCAGACCCTGTCGCTGGCGCAATTCGAGGACGCCGAGTTCTACGACAAGCTGGTGCGAGCCCGGCGCGAGGCTTCGATACGACCGCTGGCCCTGGTGACCAAGTCCCTCACCTTGCTGCAGAACCTCATCTCCCTGGTCAGCTTCGCCGTGCTGCTGGTGCATTTCTCGCCTTGGGCCCTGCTGCTCCTGGTGGTAGGCGCCCTGCCGGTGTTTCTGGCCGAAGCGCGCTTTTCCGGCGATGCCTTTCGCCTGTTCAGCCGGCGTGCGCCCGAGACCCGCCGCCAGACCTATCTGGAAACCCTGCTCTCCCACGAGGCCTACATCAAGGAGGTCAAGCTGTTCGGCTTGGCGCCGCTGCTGCTGGAGCGCTATCGCACCACCTTCGCCAAGCTCTATGCCGAGGACCGCCGCCTGACCCTGAGACGTGACGGCTGGGGGTTCGTCTTTGGCCTGCTGGGCACCCTCGCCTTCTATGCCGCCTATGCCTGGGTGGTGCTCGATACCGTGCGCGGTCGCCTGAGCCTGGGCCAGATGACCCTCTATCTCACCCTGTTCCGCCAGGGTCAGGCGGCGGTCAGCGCCAGCCTGACGGCCCTGGGCGGGCTCTACGAAGACAGCCTCTACCTGAGCAATCTCTACGACTATCTGGGCCAGCCGACCAGTGCCGAGGGCGGCAGTCTCACCCTGGGCAGCCAGCCTGGCGACGGCCTGAGATTCGAAGGGGTCGGCTTCACCTATCCGGGTGCGACCGCGCCGACGCTCAAGGACATCAGCTTTCACCTGGCGCCGGGCCAGAGCCTGGCCCTGGTGGGCGCCAACGGTTCGGGCAAGACCACCCTGATCAAGCTGCTGACCCGCCTGCACAGCCCGACGCGTGGCCGTATCCTGCTCGATGGCAGCGATCTGCAGGAGTGGCAGCCGGCGGCGCTGCACAGGCGCATCGGCGTCATCTTCCAGGACTTCATCCGCTACCAGCTCACCGCCGGCGAGAACCTGGGGGTCGGCGATACCGCGGCCTTCCACGACGAGACGCGCTGGCGCAAGGCAGCCGAGCAGGGCCTGGCCGACGAGGTCATCGCTGGTTTGCGCGAAGGCTACGAGACGCAACTGGGGCGCTGGTTCCTGGGCGGTCAGGAGCTGTCCGGCGGGCAGTGGCAAAAGATCGCCCTGTCGCGCGCCTACATGCGCGAAGACGCCGACATCCTGGTGCTGGACGAACCCACCGCCGCCCTGGACGCCGCGGCCGAGGCGGTGATCTTCGAGCGCTTTCGGGCCCAGGCGCAGCAACGCATGACCCTGCTGATCTCGCACCGTTTCTCCAGCGTGCGCAACGCCGATCAGATCCTGGTGCTGGAAGACGGAGAGATCCGCGAGCGTGGCGATCACGAGGAGTTGCTGGCCAGCGGCGGCCGCTATGCCCAGCTGTTCGATCTGCAGGCCCGGGGTTATCGCTGATCGCCGGTGGCGAACTTCGCGCAGGGCGCTCTGCCCAACCTTAACAACCACTCGCGGAGGCCGCATGAACGATCAGATCAAGGAAAACCCCGACGACCTGGACATCGATCCGGACATCGCGCCCGATCCCGAAGAGCCCGTGGGCGATGACCCGGAAGACCGGCCGGTGGAAGAGCGCCTGCCGCAAAAGAATCCGCGCGATCCGGAGTACAGCTGATGAACGCCATCCTGCCGCTGCCCGAGGATGAAGATCCGGAAGGGCTGCATCCTGCGGAGCTGCCCGCGGACGAAGACGATGCGCCGCCCGTGGATCCGCTGTGACGGGTCAGGCGTAGGGTTTGCCCTCACCCCAACCCTCTCCCCGAGGGAGAGGGTGAATGGTGGCCCGTAGGTTGGGTTGAGCGCAGCGAAGCCCAACGCTTTCCGGGCCGGCACAGGTTTGTTGGGCTTCGACGATGGAGCCGTCTCAGCCCAACCTACGGAAATTCCGCATCATGAAAAAGGTCCGCCATGGCGGACCTTTTCTTTGGCCTTACTTCGGGCCGGGTTGCGGTTGGTAGAGTTCGAGCAACTTGAGCGTGACGCCGTTGGTCCAGCCGAAGCCGTCCTGCAGCTCGTACTCGCCGCCGCCACCGCCCTGGCCACCAGTGAGGTCGTATTTTTCCACCAGCTTCTGCTCCCGGGCGTAGAGATTCTGCACCTGGGTCAGGAAGCGGGTGCCGATGTCCGCCGCCAGCTTGTCCTGCTGATAGCGGCGCAGGCCATCCACGGCCACCCACTGCAGCGGTGCCCAGCCATTGGGCTCATCCCATTGCTGGCCGGTCTTGACCGTGGTGGTGGCGATGCCGCCCGGACGCAGCAGCTGGTTGGCCACGGTCGCGGCGGTCTGGTCGGCGCTGCTCTGGCTGGCCGCACCCACGAACAATGGGAACAACGTCGCCGCGGTGACCTTGTCGGTGCGGCGCTTGGCCTGCCAGTCGAAGTCGGTGTAGTAGCCGGCGGGATTCCACAGGTAGCGATCGATGGCCTGCTGGCGGGTCTTGGCCTTCTGGCTGTAGGCCTGGACGCAACTGGCCTCGCCGGTCTTCTCGCAGGCCTTGGCGATGGTCTGTTCCAGGTGATAGAGCAGGCTGTTCAGATCCACCGGGGCGATGGCGGTGGTGCGGATGGTCGCCAGGGTCTTGCCATCGCCGAGCCAGCGCGAGGAAAAGTCCCAGCCACTCTCGGCACCCGCGCGCAGGTCTCGATAGACCTCGCCGGCCGGTCGACCCTTGGCCTGGGCGGCGGTGGCCAGGTCTTCCATATAGGACTCCTGGCGCGGGGTATCGCGGGCGTCCCAGTAGCGATTTAGCAGGGTGCCGTCGGCCAGCTTGACCACATGGGCGTTGGCCTGGCCTGCCTGCAGCCCTTCGGCGCCGGCCATCCAGTAGGCGTATTCCTTCTGCAGCTGCGGGAGATAGCGACGATAGGCGGAATCGCCTTCCAGGCTGGCCTGCAGGTCGACCATGTAGGCGAAGAACGGCGGCTGCGAGCGACTCAGGTAGTAGCTGCGATTGCCGTTGGGGATGTGGCCGTAGACGTCGATCTCATGGGCGAAGTTGTCCACCATGTCGCGGACCAGGTCGGTGCGCCCATCCTTGGCCAGGCCCAGCATGGTGAAGTAGGAATCCCAGTAGTACACCTCACGGAAGCGACCGCCCGGTACCACATAGGGCTTGGGCAGCGGCAACAGGCTGCTGTAGGCCGGGACCTGTTCGTAATGGCGGGTCAGTACCGGCCAGAGGTCCTTGACGTGGGTGGGCAGGTCGGCGCCCGCCTTGGGCGGCTCGGCCTTGATCGGAGCGGATTCTTCGAAGTTGGCGCTGACGAAGGCCTTGAGATCGAAGCCCGGCTTGTCGCGCTGAGCCAGGTAGTCCTGGCGGATGTCGGCCGGATTGCGCTTGGGCAGGGCATCGACGAAATGCTTCTGGTCGGTGAACAGCTTGCCCTGCTGCACCGCGGCGAACAGCTCGGGATAGGCCTGGTCCGGCGGCACGGCGCGGGCGTTGCTGGCGTCACGCCAACTCCAGGTCGGGGTTTCCGGCTTGCTGCCCTCATGGGCGCAGGCGGCGAGAAAGGCGATGGACAGGGACAGGACGAGCATCCGCGCGGGTGGCGCAGGTGGCAGGCGTTTCATGAAGCGCTCCTTTTCTTGTCGACACGACAGCAGCCGCAACAGACGTTGCGACACGAAAGGATCGACCCTGAAGCGCCGCGACAGTTCGCCGCGACGGGCTCAGCTACCCGGGCGCAGACGCCTCACGCTGCGCGCCAGTTCCTCCAGGCCGAAGGGCTTGCCGATGAGTTCGACGCCCTCCTCGGCCAGCTCCGGCAAGGACGCGGGATCGGCCTGGCCGGACAGATAGAGCACCGGCAGTCCGGGGCTGGTGGCCCTGGCCTGCTCGGCCAGTTGCCGGCCATCCAGCCCGGAGAGGCCGAGACTGGTCACCAGCAGATCGATGCGCAGGGTGCCCGAGGCGATGAGGGCAACCGCGGTGGCGCTGTCGGCCACCGCCAGCGGGGTGTAGCCCAGTTCCGCCAGCACCTCGCCGATGATGACGCGAACCTCGCGCTCTTCCTCGACGATCAGCGCGCAGTCACCGGAGACTTCCGGCAGCACCGGGCCTTCGGCTTCGCTGGGGGTGGGCTGCACCTCGGGCTGGGCCAGCAACCGCGGCAGATAGAGACTGATGCAGGTGCCCTCGCCCACCACCGAGTGGATTTCCACCTGGCCACCGGATTGGCGGACGAAACCATAGATCATCGACAGGCCGAGACCAGTGCCGCGACCGCTGGGCTTGGTGGTGAAGAAGGGCTCGCAGGCACGTTTGAGGGTATCGGCGTCCATGCCGGTGCCGGTATCGCAGACCTGGATACGGACGAAATCACCGGCCACCGTCTCGATCGGCAAGCCGATGCTGAGGGGGCCGCTGACGTTTTCTACCCGGATGCTCAGATTGCCGCCTTCGGGCATGGCGTCGCGGGCGTTGATGGCCAGGTTGAGGATGGCGTTTTCCAACTGGTGCGGATCGCAATGCAGCAGCCAGAGGTCGGCGTCCAGCTGGACGTCCTTGCGTATCTTCTTGCCCAGGCTGTGGCGCAGCAACTCGTGCATGCCCTGCACCAGCTGACCGGCATCCACCGGGCGCGGTTCGAGCACCTGACGGCGGGCGAAGGCCAGCAGGCGCTGGGTCAGGGCAGCGGCGTTCTCGGCCGAGCGGGTAGCGGTGTCCAGATAGCGCTCTAGCTCCTGGATGCGTCCCTGCTGCACCCGCCGACGCATCAGGTCGAGCGAGCCGACGATGCCGGTCAGCAGGTTGTTGAAGTCGTGGGCGATGCCGCCGGTGAGTTGGCCGATGGCTTCCATCTTCTGCGCCTGGCGCAGTTCCTCTTCCAGGGCCACCAGCTCCTGGCTGCGCACCTCGATGCGTTCTTCCAGGTTGCGGTTGAGTTCGTCCAGGGCCTCGCGGGCCCGCACGGTTTCGCTGACGTCGCGAGAGATGGAGAGGAATTTCAGGGGGTTGCCGTCATCGCCCAGGATCGGCGTGACCACCACGTCCCACCAGCGCCGGGTGCCCTTGGCGGTGGGCGCGAGCCCGGTGAAGCGCCCAATGCCGCCGTGGCGCGCCGCCTCGATCGCGGCCAGCACCTCGTGACGCTGCCCCTCGGGCCAGAGTTCGGCCCAGAGGCGCCCCTGGAAGGGAATGAAGTCATCGATCTCCATGACCATCAGGCCGCCCGGATTCATGTATTCCAGGCGCCCTTCCAGATCGATCAGCTTGATGCAGTCGACGCTGCAGACCATGACGCTGCGCTTGAAGGCCTCGCCCTGCCAGAGCTCCGCCTCATGGCGGCGCTGCGCGGTGACGTCCAGCAGTACGCCGCCGGCCTCGCGCCGCTGGAACTGCAGGCAGCGCAACTGGCCATCGGCACCCTGGTGCCAGGCCTCCCAGACCTGCCCTGGCGCGGGCAGCAGTCCCTCGGGCGGCGTACTGCGACTCTGCAGGCCGCTCAGCACCTCGGCGGGTGGAAGGCCCCGGGCCAGCGCCTCGGCGTCCCGTTCCAGCATGGCCGCACAGGCGGCATCCGCGCGCCATTCGGCGCGGCTGGGATCGTATTCGAACAGGCCGACGGCAAGGAATTGGGACATGGTGGGTAGGTGGCCGGTAGGAAAAGGAGATGTCATAACGCCATCAAAGACGGCGAACCTGTCTACGTTAACAGTTTCATCGTTTCGCTTCGCGCTGCGCTTCGACCACTGCGCCGGAAAAATTACTCACTCGGTCGCGTTTTTCTCCACGGCATAGCGCCGCTCCAGACCGCTATGGCCCAAACCGACGCCCTTGCGCACCTTGAGCTGCACCGGAATGCGTTCCTTGAGCGCCTCCACGTGGCTGATGATGCCGATGGTCTTGCCGCTGGCATTGAGCTGGTCGAGGGCATCCAGGGCGACCTCCAGGGTTTCGCCATCGAGGGTACCAAAGCCCTCGTCGAGAAACAGCGAATCGATGCCGGTGCGCTGACTGACCAGATCCGACAGGGCCAGCGCCAGAGCCAGACTCACCAGGAAGCTCTCGCCACCGGACAGGGTACGGATGTCGCGCAGGGCATCGGCCTGCCAGGTGTCGAGGATCTGCAGTTCCAGTTCCGCCGCCTGGCGCCGGATCAGCCGATAGCGTCCGTGCAGACGCATGAGCTGACCATTGGCCAGGTGCACCAGGTGATCCAGGGTCAGGCCCTGGGCGAACTTGCGGAATTTAGCGCCGTCGGCCGAGCCGATCAGGCCGTTGAGGTGCTGCCAGAGATCGTGATCGCGCTCCTGGGCGGCGATCTCGCCGAGCAGGGCCTGCAGGCCGTCCCGGCGCCGTTCGTCTTCGCGCAGGGCGGCGTTGACCTCGCCCTGGCGCTGGCCCAGCGCACGCAATTCGGCGTTGGCGGCGGCCAGTTCGGCATCCAGCTCGGCGGCGCTGCGCTCGGTCTGCGGCGCGGCGTTCAAGGTTGCCAGGCGTTCCTGCGCCGCACCGGCCAAGGCGCGAGCCTCGGTCAGGGCGGTCTCCAGGCGGCTGCGCTCCGCGGTCAGGGCGGCGTGCTCGCCTTCGTCCAGTTGCGCGGCGCGCCAGGCGTCGGCATCGGCGAAGGCACTGGCGGCCAGGGCGGCCTGCCAGCGCTCGTCGGCCTCGCGGGCCTGGCGTGTTTCACCCGCCAGCCGCTCGTGCAGCGCCTGGCGGGTCCCCTGCAGCGCCGCGCCCTGGTCGCGGCAGTCCTCCCAGGTCGTGGTGGCCTCAACCAGGACGGCGGCGGCGTCTTGCGGCGCTACCGTGGCAGGCGCGACCTCGCCAGCGCGCTGGCGCCAGGTCGCCACCAGCGGGGCAAGCGTGGCCAGGCGCTGGGCGCTGTCCTTCAAGCGCTGCTGCAACGCCTGCGCTCGTTGGCAATCGGCCTGCCAGACTCGCCATTCCTGGTCGCGCTGGGCCAGCCATTCCGCCGCGCGACGGGGTACCTCATGGCCCCAGCCGGCCAGCTCCTCGCCCAGTCGACGCTCGGCACTGGTCTGTTGCGCCTGGGCTTCGCGCTGCTCGTCGGCCCCCTCGGCCAGCGCCTGGCGAGCCCGCTCCCAGGCCGCCTCGGCCAGGGCCAGGCGCTGTTCGGCATCGGCCTGCTGGCGCGCCAGGCGCAAGGCCTCCTGGCGACTTTCCTCGCCCTGCTGGCGCAGACCATCCAGGGTGGCGAGCACCTGCTGGATGCGCGCCAGTTCCTGATCCTGACGCCGGCGTAATTCGGCCACCGCGCCGGGCGCCTCGGGATCGGCGCCCAGGGCCGTGCAACGCTGGCGCCAGAGTTCGCCCAACTGCTCCAGTTGTTGACTGGCCTCGGTCTGCTGCTCGTTGGCCTGATCGAGTTGCGCCTTGAGCGCGGCCAGGGCCTCGCTGAGCTCCTTGCCCTCCTGGGTCAGGCGCTCCAGCTCGGCCTTGGCGTCCTGCAGGGCGGTCTGGGTGGCGGAGACGTCCAGAGCGGCATAGTCGGCCACCGCGGGATGCTCGCGAGAGCCGCACAGCGGACAGGGTTCGTCGGGCTGCAATGCAGCGCGCTGGGCCTCCAGACTGCGGATGACCCGCTCCTGTTCGAGCAGCTTCTCGCGCTCGCGCACCTGCTGGGCCACTTCGCGGTAGCGTCCGCGCAGGGCATCCAGGCGCACCTGATGATCGCCATGCTGGCGCTGGCGCTCGCCCTGGCTGCGGGCCAGGCGCTCCAGCTGGGTCTGCAGCTGGCGCCGACGCTCGACCAGCTGATCCAGCTGGTCCACCTCGTTGACCCGGCCCAGCGCGGCCTGCCAGAGGGCGCGCCAGGCCTTTTCGTCGCGCCCGTCCAGCGCCGCCTGCCAGCGTTCGGTCTGGGCCTGCTCCGTCGCCTGGGCCTGGGTGGCCTGCTCGCGGGCGCGGGTCAGCGCCCCCTGCTGGGCCTCGCGCTCCTCGGCCAGCAACTGCAGCTGGCGGGTCTGCTCCTGCTGGCGGCGGGTCAGGCGGGTCAGGGCCTCGGCTCTTTCGTCGCGTAGCGCCAGTTGGCTGCGCCAATCGCCCAGGCGTTCGCCGAGTTCGGCATGGCGGCTACGCTCGGCCAGGCTCTCGGTCAGGTGGTGCTGCTCCTCGAGCGTACGCGCCTGCTCCGCTTCGGCCTGGCGCAGCTGTTCGCCACTGGCGCCCAGGGCCTGGGCCAGGGCAACGTCACGGCGACTGGCCAGAATCTGGATGCGTTGATCGAGCTGTTCCAGCTCTTCCCGGCTGCGCTGTTCGCGGGTTTGGGCCTCGCGCCAGGCCTGTTCGATGGGCAGCAATCGCGCCGCCGGTTCGGCCGCCGCCAATCGCTGGCGCTGCGGCTCGGCGGCCTCCCAGGCCTGCTGCGCCGCGGCCAGGCGCGCCTCGGCCTGCTGCTCGCCCGCCACCGCCTGCTCCAGGGCGGTCAGCCACTGGCGTTGGGTCTGCCAGGTCTTGAGGTCGGCGCCCAGCTGCTCTTCGCGCTGCGCCAGACCGAGACCCTCGGCGGCCAGCGCCTGACGGCGTTCGTCGTCCAGTACCTCGACTCCCGCGACGCGCTGGCGCAGGCCGTCCAGCACGCCCTTGGCCTCCCGCGCCCGCTCGTATACCCGCTGGGAGATCTGGCCATACACGGCGGTCCCGGTCAGCTCTTCCAGGAGTTCGGCGCGCTGGCTGGCACTGGCCTCCAGGAAGGCGGCGAAGCCCCCCTGGGCCAGCAGCATGGAGCGGGTGAAGCGCTCGAAGTCGAGGCCGGTGAGTTCTTCGGTGAGCCTGAGCTTGTCGCCGGTCTTTTCGGCGAGGATGGTCCCATCGAGCCGGGCCAGTTCAACCTTGGGTGGCTGCAGGGCGCCATCGGCACGATCCCGCGCGCGCCTCTGACTCCAGAAGGCCCGGTAGCGCTCGCCACGCACGGCGAATTCCACCTCGGCGAGGCAGTCGCCGGTATGGCGGGTCATGAGTTCGTTGCTCTCCCCGCCCACCTTGCTCATGCGTGGGGTGCGGTGATAGAGCGCCAGGCAGATGGCATCCAGCAGCGTGGTCTTGCCCGCCCCGGTCGGTCCGGTGATGGCGAACAGGCCACTGCTGGCGAAGGGTTCGGCGGTGAAGTCGATCTTCCACTCACCCTTGAGGGAATTGAGGTTCTTCAGGCGCAGGGTGAGGATCTTCATCGGGCTTTTCCAGGACGACTCGGCGAACCGCCGATTCTGGCATTGTTGGGCGCGCGCGCCCATGCCAACCGACCATTCGACCTATGGTCATGCCCGCTGCTGAACTTGCCTCCCGCTCCGTTCTCAACAGAAAGGTACCGCCTTGCAACAACGTTTCCCGGGAGGATCCGTCGTGCGCTCACCTCTGTCTCCCTTCGATTTTCTTGGCATGCCGCTGCTGATCGGCCTGGGCATCCTGGCACTGGTCAGTTGCGGTGGTGATGACAAGACCGCTGCGCTCTGGCAGCCGCTGACAACCTGGCTGGTCTAGCGGATAAAAAGCCCGACGATCCTGGGATCGCCGGGCGGCCCCTCAAGGCATGAACACCGCCCTCATGCAGTTCTTGTCCTTGGACTTGAACAGCTCGTAGCCATAGGGCGATTCCTCCAGACTCATCGGGTGGGTGAGCAGGTAGGACGGATCCAGCTCGCCTTTCTGGATGTGCTCGAACAGCCGCTCCACATAGCGCTGCCCCGGCTGCTGACCCGATCTCAGGGTCAGGGCCTTGTTGACGATGGCGCCCATGGGAAACTTGTCGATCAAGCCGCCATAGACCCCGATCACCGACACCGTACCGCCCTTGCGACAGGCGCGGATGGCCTGGCGTAGCGCCGACCCACGCTCGGTGTGCAGGCGCAGCATCTGCTTGGTCTTGTCGTAGGCGTAATCCAACTGGGTGCCATGGGCCTCCATGCCGACACAATCGATGCAGCGATCGGGGCCGCGCCCGCCAGTCAGTTCCAGCAAGGCTTCATGGATGTTGGTGGTCTCGTAGTCGAGGACGATGGCACCGGCCTTCTCGGCCGCCAGCTGCAGGCGATCACTGAAGCGGTCGATGGCGATGACCCGCTCGGCGCCCAGCAGGTAGGCGCTGCGAATGGCCATCTGGCCAACGCCACCACAACCCCAGACCGCCACGGTATCACCGGGCTGGATGTCGGCGATGTCGGCGGCGTAGTAGCCGGTGGGCACGGCGTCGGACACGAACACCGCCTGGGCATCGCTGACGCCGTCGGGCACCTTGAACAGGTTGACGTCGGCATAGGGCACCCGCACGTAGGTCGCGTGGCTGCCGGCATAGCCGCCGAAGGCGTGGCTGTAGCCAAAGATGCCGGAACAGGGCTGCCCGTAGGCCAGTTCGGTCATTTCAGGCTTGGGATTGCTGTTGTCGCAGCAGTTGTAATCCTCGCGCTGGCAGTGCTCGCAGTCCCCACAGCCGATGATGGAGACGGTCACCACTCGATCGCCCACGGCCAGGCCCTGGTTGCGCAGGCTGCTGCCCAGCTCGACGATCTCGCCGAGGAATTCGTGGCCGATGATGTCGCCGGGTTTCATCGCCGGGACATAGCCGCCCAGCAGGTGCAGGTCCGAGCCACACACCGAGGACATGATGATGCGCACGATGGCATCGCGCGGATTGAGGATCTCCGGATCCGGGACGGTTTCCACCTGCAGGCGGTTGGGGGCTTGCCAGGTCAGGGCACGCATCAATTCGCCCTCCCCGGAGTACCAAGGCCCGCGTCGATGTCAGCCGAGGGTTCATCGGCCGGGCGAGTCACCGGCGGATGGGGTGGCGCCAGCGGGCGACCGCTACGCGAGACTTCTGGGGTGGCGATCTCGCCGGTTTCCAGTTGCTGCTTGAGGCGGCGCAGGCCGAGGTTGACCGCCTTGCCGGTGAAGCGGCTGATGCCTTCGGTGACGGCATGGCCGAGCAGGCCGGCCGGGGCTTCGCAGGCCAGCACGACCTGCACCAGGGTGCCACGGCCCTGGGGCGCGTCACTGAAGGTCAGACTGGCCTTGTGCGCCATGAAGGTGCCGGGCACGGTGCTCCACAGCAGGAACTCGTTCTCGCGGCGCTCGCTCTGCTCCAGGGTCCAGCTCAGGGTGCGTCCCAGGGGACCGGAGGCATGCCAGTGGCTGTCGCCATCGGCACCCAGCTCGATGCGATCGACGAAGGGCAGCAGCTCGCGCAGGTGCTGCAGATCGGCGCAGTAGGCGAACACCTCTTCACGCGGCTTGGCGATGGTCACGCTGCGCTGGATGGCGGTGGGATTGCGCCAGCCCCAGCGTTCGCCCAAGGCCTGCTCGAAGGGCGACGGCTGCAGTGCGGCCTTGAGTTCGCAGCGCTGGCGTACCCCGCGGCTGAGGGCCATGGCGCCCAAGGCCATCTTCACGCAGCCGGCCAGACCACCGCGGCGCAAGCCGCCAAGGATCAGCAAGCCGCCGCCCAGCAGGGAAACCACCCGTTCGGTGCCCTGGACGTTGGGGACCTGGTTGTCGGAACGCTCATGGCGCGTGGCGGCGAGGGGTTGGGATAGGTCGTGCATGGGGTCTCCTCCGGTATGGGCTACATAGAGAGGGTGACCCCAGGGCGTGGGACGTTGTTCCGAAGGGGAAAATCGGCCCGATGGACGCGTTTCGCTGCGATCAGGCAGGCAACTCGCCAAGAACCTCGCGGTAAAGCCCTTCCAGGCGGGTGCGCAGCTCGTCGTCCAGGGTCTCTTCGGCCAGGCGCTGGCTGAACACGTCCAGGGGACTGAGTTCTTCCAGCGTTTCGTGCTGGGTACCCTGCAGGGTGGGCGCCACCGCGCTACGTGCGCGCCTTACCCGCAGTACCTCCAGCGGCAACTCGGCGACCAGGGCGGAGATGCGTGGCTGCAGATCGGCCAGGTAGTCGTCTCCGGTCACCACCACCTCGGCCCACACCGGGCACCCGGGGCGACCATCGGCAGCGGCCTCGATCAGCGCCGCACCCAGGGTATCGAGGCTGCCCTGCACCACGGCCAGGGGCTGGAAACAGGGCACCGCCACGGGCGTCACTCGCTCCAGGGCGGTGCCGAACTCCACCAGCAGGACCTGCTTGGCGCGCTCTTCGTCGAAACTCAGGCACAGTGGCGAGCCGCTGTAGCGCACCTGCTCCAGGCCGCCGACGCGCTGGGGTCGGTGGATATGGCCGAGGGCGATATAGTCCGCCGGCGGAAAGGCGCTGGTGGGAAAGGCGTCGAGGCTGCCGACATAGATCTCGCGCACCGACTCGCTGGCGCTGGCGCCCACGGTGGTCAGGTGGCCGGTGGCGATGATCGGCAGGGCCATGCCCAGCTCGGCGCGGCGCGCTTCGGCCAGACCATGGAGCTCGGCATAGTGCCCCTGGATGGCCTGCTGCAGCGCCTGGCGCTTTTCAGCGGCGCTTTGCCCGGCCTGGCTCTGCACCACGTCCCGTGGGCGGACGAAGGGAATGCCGCAGAGCAGCGCGCCGATCTCGCCATCGCGGCGACGCAACTCCAGCAACTGATCGGCCGGCGTCTCGCTGACGCAGGGGATCACCCGGGTGTCCAGGCAGGCCAGCAACTCGCGGGACTCGGCCAGCACCGCGGCGGAATCATGGTTGCCGCCCAGCACCACCAGGCTGGCACCGGTACCACGCAGGGCGACGATGAAACCGTTGTACAGCTCGCGGGCATAGCTCGGCGGCGTGGCGGTATCGAAGATATCTCCCGCCACCAGCACCACGTCCACCCCCTGCTCCTCCACCTGGGCGACCAGCCAGGCGAGAAAGGCGCGATGCTCGGCCTCGCGGGTGCGCCCGAGAAAGTGCTGCCCCAGGTGCCAGTCGGAAGTGTGCAGCAGGCGCAGGCCGCCTTGAGCGGTGGCCTTGCGGGCGCGTCTGGGCTTGGATTTTTCCTCGGGGGCAGCGGCGGGCAGATCGAACAGCGGGAGGTTTTCCATGGGTATCGGCGGTCAGAGCGGCAAAGAGGCGCAGTATCCTCCTCCTGCTGCACCGAGGGAAATCCGCGCCGGTACGCACGGCCGAGCGGTCACTCCGCGCAGGGCCGTGCCGCGATTGCCGCATCCCTTCGCAAGCCCAGGGGAAGCAGACTCAGCAGCCCCAGCAGCGCCATCCCCAGGCCGACCCACAGCGGCGCGCGCAGGCCCTGACCGGCATCGATGGCCGCGCCACCGGCCCAGGCGCCTACCGCCAGGCCCGCGGTGATCACCGAGGTGTGCAGGGTATTGACCAGGGGCCCTGGCGTGGCCGCGGCCATGACCCGAGCGACCATGGCCGGGTTGAGCGCCACCCCGGTCAGGCCGATCAGGGCAAGGGCCAGGAGGCTGGGCGCGGCGCTGTCGGCGCAACCGACGAACAGGGCGAAGCCCAGCGCCAGCACGGCCAGGCCGACGCCCTGCACCCTCAGGGTATGGCGATCGGCCAGCCGGCCCACCAGCAGATTGCCCAGCACATTGGCCAGGCCATAGCCCATCAGCAACCAGGGAATGGTGGTGGGCGCGAAACCCGTCACCTGGATGAGGATGGGCGAGAAGTAGCTGAAGCCGGCGAAGGTCGCACCGATGATCAGGCCGCTGGTGAGGTAGGCCGCCCAGAGCCGGGCACTGACCAGGGTATCTAGTTCTCCGCGCAACTGTCCGGCCGCGCGCGCCGGTGAGCGGGGCACGCACAGACCGACCAGGAGGGTGCAGCAGGCCGCCAGCAGGGCGACCGCCCAGAAGCTGGCGCGCCAGCCGGCCTGTTGCTCGATCAATACCGTACCCGGCACGCCAAACACCGGCGCCAGCATGAGGCCGGACAGGATCAGCGAGGCGGCCCGACCGCGACGATCCGGCGTGACCAGGTTGGCGCCCAGGGTCAGGCACAGGCCAATGCTGGCGGAGCTGGCGACACCCATGAGCACCCTGCCTGCCGCCATCACCGGATAGCTGGCCGCCAGCGCGGCCACCACGGCGCCCACCAGATAGAGCGACAGCAGCCATAGCAGCGCCGACTTTTCCGCCAGGCGCAGGGCCAGCAACAGCAGGGTCAGGGGTGGGCCGCCCAAGGCCATGCCCAGGGCATACCAGGAGATCAGATAGCCGATCTGGCCGATGGAGACGCCGAGATCAGCGGCCAATGTCGGCATCATGCCGGCGACCATGAATTCGGCGGTGGTCAGCGCGAAGATGGTGAGGGCCAGCAGATAGATGAGACGGGGGATGGCGGGTGGGGCATTCATGACAGGCGGAGGATTCCAGAAAAGCGGACAGGAGCGGCTGTAGCGGGCCGGACGGGCGGACTGATCCCGCGTGTCTCGGGGGTGGGGCTGGGTGCGATCGGTGCCAGGGTTGGCGCACCAAGGGCGGCACCTTAGTGGCTGCGCCGCCGTCCGGTCAAACATGGGGCCGCCGGGCTAGATCCGGAAATCCTCGGCGATCAGCCCGGCCAGAGAGGCGCAGGCGGGGCTGCGTTCGCCCGGTGGCGAGGCCAACCGCAGTTCGTGCACCGGCAGTTGTACAAAGCCCTCCTCCGGCGTCAATTCGCGCATCGGCGGGGTCATGCGCGCCCGGTCGGTGATGGCCACGGCCTGGCCCAGTTCGACCGCCGCCTCCAGCGCCGACGAGGCGGCGCTGGTCACCACCGCGTGCCAGCGCCGGCCCTGGCGGATCAGCAGATCGATGCCCAGCTCGCGATAGCTGCAGCCTTCGCCGTGCAGGGCCAGGGGCACGCTGGCGTCCGGGCTCAGCTGCAGACCGGGACCGGCGACCCACACCGGCTGGGTATGGCCGAACAGCTGGCCATCCGCCCGGTCGGTGCGCGGCGGCCCTACCAGCAGCGCCAGGTCCAGCAGCCCTTGGCCAAGCCAGCGACGGAGCTGGCCGCTATTGCCGGTAAGCACTTCGAGAACGATGCCAGGGTGCTCGCCTTGCAGGCGCGGCAAGACAGCCTTGAGCAGTCGCGCGGCATAGTCCTCGGCCACACCCAGGCGCACCTCGCCCACTACCGGCTGCCCCGTGAGACCGGCGAGGATGCGGTCGTGGGCCTGCAGCAGCTCGGCGGTCTCCAGCAGCACGCGGCGTCCGAGCGGGGTCAGGGTCACGGCCTGGTTGTCGCGCTCGAACAGCCGGCCGCCGGTCTGCTCTTCCAACCGGCGGATCTGGCTGCTCACCGCCGAGGGGCTGCGGTTGAGCTGCAGCGAGGCGGCGCGAAACTGCCCCAGCCGGACGATGGTATGAAAGGTGCGCAGGACGTCGATATCGAGGGGAGCAGGCATGATGCACCTTTATCGAAGAATAGCTGCATGTAATGTCGTTTGAGTGTATTAGCACCTCGGTCCAGGCTCAAGACATCCCGTCACCTGGAGTCTGGTCATGTCCCCTGCGCTGTCTTCTCCGTTGTTACGTCAATTCGCCCTGGTGCTGTGCTGGAGCGCCGGTTTCGTCGGTTATCGCTATGCAGCGGACCAGGCCCCTACCCTGCTGGTGACCTTCTGGCGCCTGCTGCTGGCCGCCCTGCTGTTGCTGCCGTTCGCCTGGACCGAGGTGCGGCGGCTACCGCTGAAGATCATTGGCCAACAGGCGGGTATCGGCGTCCTGGCCTTCGCCTGCTGCATTGCCCCTGCAGCCAAGGCCATCGAATTGGGTGTCTCACCTGGGCTGGCGGCACTGCTCTCGGATCTGTCGCCGCTGCTGGTGGCCCTGGGCTGCTGCCTGCTGCCGGGCCAGCGTACCAACGGGCGTCAGTGGCTCGGCCTGGGGCTGGGCCTGGCCGGGGTCCTGCTCGCGACCGGCGCCGGACTGGGGCTGGGCGTGGCGCCTGCCTGGGCCTATGCCCTGCCCTTGGGCAGCGCCCTGGCCCTGGCGCTGGCGACCCTGGTGCAGAGTCGCCTGCCACCCAGCCGCCTGGCCCTGCGGACCCAGCTGTTCATCCAGCTCGCAGCTAGTAGCCTGGTGATGCTGGGAGTGGCCGGGGTGGAAGGCCCGCTGACTCCACCGCTGACCCTTGGCTTCGCCCTGGCGGTTCTATGGCTGCTGATCCCGACCCTGCTCGGCTTCGGCCTCTACTGGCTGTGCCTGCGCCAGGGCAGCCCCCAGGCGGTGAGTGGCGCTCTCTATCTCAGTCCGCCGGTGGCGCTGCTGTGGGCCTGGGCCTGCTTCGACGAACCCCTGGCACCCGGCATGCTGCTCGGCCTGCTGTTCGCCCTGGCGGGGCTGCTGTGCCTGAATGCCGCGGAGCGGAGCGGCCGCCTGGAGCCGGCGCTGGGCAGATGAGGGTCTCCAGAACGCGATGCTGACGGCTGTCAGCATCGTCATGCGCCTCGTTCGATACGAGGCGCGCCCATGCTCACTCCTTTTCGTCAGCCTGCTCGTCGTGATCCTTGAGCGCAGGCTTCTTACCTGGTTGCGGCGCGTGCTCGGCATCGGGGGCGATGTCCTCACCATGATGCTTTTTTCTTGCTGCACTTTCTTGTCGTGAGCGACGTTGCGTGGATCGGTCATGGGATTTCCTTGGCTTGGTAGGTCATTCGGATCCCCATCGACGCATCATGCGGGCAGTGTTGCACCGGGGGTGATGTTTCGAGCGGGACGGCGCGCAGCCGTTCCAGCGCACCGACGAAACACTCTGAAGTAGGCCATGCAGGCGTTTTCTCGACGGTTGTCATTGCCTGGCGGCGTACCGGCAGGCTAGTACTTCAACCGCCGCTCCTTGGACGGCGGATAGCCGAAGTAGGCCGAGTATCTCTTGCTGAAGTGGGTGACCGAGGTGAAGCCGCAGGCCACCGCCACCTCCAGCACCGACAGGGTGGAGTGCTGCAGCAGGCGCCGTCCTTCGGTGATGCGCAACTCCAGGTAGTAGCGCATGGGCGCGGTATCGAGCTGCTCGCGGAACAGCCGCTCGACCTGGCGCCGCGAGCGGCCGGCGTAGTCGCACAGCTGCTCGATGGTCAGGGGCTCCTCGATGTTGGCCTCCATCAGGGTCACCACCTCGCGCAGCGGCGGCGTCATCTGCACCTTGAGCGTCGGATTGACCTGGCGGAAGCGCGATTCCTCGAAAGCCAGGATATTGACCAGGCCATCGGCCAGGGCGCTGCCGCACTGGGCGCCGATCCATTCGAGAAAGAGGTGGAAGGCGCCGCTGGGGCTGGCGGCGGTGAGGCGGTCGCGATCCAGCACATGGCTTTCCGCCGAGGTCTTGCAACCACGCACCCGCTCGCTGAAGGCGCCGCGGTGCTCGGGATGGATGGCGCAGCGATAGCCGTCCAGTACCCCGGCCTGACCCAGTTGCCAGGCGCCATTCCACAGGCCGCACAGGGTCACCTGCTGCTTGGCGGCACGCAGCAGCAGCGCCTTGAGCCGCGGATCCAGCTCCAGCGGTGTCCGCAGCCCGCCGCAGACCACCAGCAGGTCGAAGCGGGCCTGCTCCACGGCGCGGTAGTCGCCATCCGGACGGATGACGATGCCGAGATCGCTGAGCACCTCGGCGCCGGTCGGGCTGTAGGTCTGGGTGGCGAAGGTGCCGGCGGCCAGCAGGTTGGCGGTCACCAGGGTATCCAGCGCCTGGGTGAAGGACGGCAGGGAGAAGTGATCGAGCAGGATGAAGCCGACCAGTCGGGAAAACTCCGGTCGCGGCCGCGTCGACTGCAACTGCAGGTAGTTCTTGCCCTGGATACCGCTGCCAAAGGTTCTTGAATCGATCACGCTATGCTGCCTTCTCCGACCTTGGGCTCATGCTAGCCGAAGCTCAACCTGGCGATGATCGGACTGCGACAGCTTCGCACCGACGACCGCCATCCCACCTGGCGCCCTTAGCCTGCTAAGCTTCGCCGCTTTTTTGCCACCTGCCCGTGCAGGTCGCCGCAGGCGGTGGGTTCACCGCCCTGCGCCCCATGACCGTGAATGGCCGCCAGAGCCAACGTCCGGCCCCTTCAACTGCCAGCTGGAAATTCCATGTCCACCGCCTCTCCGAGTCTGCAGCGCCGGCTCAAGCCCCGCCACCTCAACATGATCGCCATCGGCGGCTCCATCGGCACCGGCCTGTTCGTCGCCTCCGGCGCCACCGTGGCCACCGCCGGCCCGGGCGGCGCCCTGGCGGCCTATGCGCTGATCGGCCTGATGGTCTACTTCCTCATGACCAGCCTCGGCGAAATGGCCGCCTACCAGCCGGTGTCGGGCTCCTTTTCCATCTACGGCAGTCGCTTCGTCGAGGACGGCTTCGGCTTCGCCCTGGGCTGGAACTACTGGTACAACTGGGCGGTGACCATCGCCGCCGAACTGGTGGCGGCGCAGCTGGTAATGGGCTTCTGGTTTCCCGAGGTACCGGGGCTGATCTGGAGCGCGCTGTTTCTCGCGCTGATGTTCCTGCTCAATGCGGTGTCGGTGCGCGGCTTCGGCGAGAGCGAATTCTGGTTCGCGCTGATCAAGGTGGCCACCGTGGTGGTCTTCATCGGCCTGGGCCTGGCCGCCATTCTCGGCATCTTCAGCGGCATCGAGCCGCCGGGCCTGTCCGTGTTCACCCAGGGCGAGGCGCCCTTCGTCGGCGGCCTGCAGGCCATGGTCGGGGTGGCCATGATCGCCGGCTTTTCCTTCCAGGGCACCGAGCTGATCGGCATCGCCGCCGGTGAATCGGAGAATCCGCGCAAGAATGTACCCATCGCCATCCGCCAGGTGTTCTGGCGCATCCTGATGTTCTATGTGCTGGCGATCTTCGTCATCGGCATGCTGATTCCCTACACCGATCCGCGCCTCTTGCAGAACGATGCCACCGACGTTTCCGTCTCGCCGTTCACCCTGCTGTTCGAGCGCGCCGGCCTGGCCTTCGCCGCCAGCCTGATGAACGCGGTGATCCTCTCGGCGGTGCTCTCCGCCGGCACCTCGGGCATGTACGCCTCGACCCGGATGCTGCACAGCCTGGCCGAACAGGGCAAGGCGCCGCGCCTGTTCGCCCGCGTTTCGCGCAATGGCGTGCCGCGCAATGCCCTGCTGGCCACCACCGCGGTGGGCGCCCTGTGCTTCTTTACCTCGCTGGTGGACGACAAGGCCCTCTATGGCTGGCTGCTCAACACCTCGGGCATGTGCGGCTTCATCGCCTGGCTGGGCATCGCCGTCTCCCACTATCGCTTCCGCCAGGGCTACCTGGCCCAGGGTCGCCGCCTGGAAGACCTGCCCTACCGCGCCAAGCTGTTTCCCTTCGGGCCGCTGCTGGCCTTCGCCCTCTGCCTGGTGATCACCCTGGGGCAGAACTATGCCGCCCTGTTCGGGCCGAACGGCGTCGACTGGCTGGGCCTGGCCGCCACCTACATCAGCCTGCCGCTGTTTCTCGCCGTCTGGCTGGGCTACCGCTTCAAGCATCGGAGCCGCCTGGTGAAGATCAAGGACATGGACGTCAGTCCGAGCGGGGACTGAGCGACCGCCAGCGGGACCCACCGGCTGCGCCCGGCGGGTCCCGTGCTAGCATCCCGGATCTTTCCGATCGACTCGCCAGCGCTGCCATGGGCACCACCCTCGCCTCCCAACTGATTCCCGACATCCTCACCTACATCGCCTCGCACCAGCTGGCGGTCGGCACCCGGCTGCCCGAGCGCACCCTGGCCGAGCGGCTGCGGGTGTCGCGCTCGCCGGTGCGCAGCGCCCTGCAGCAGATGGCCGACCAGAGCCTGCTGGCGCGGCATCCCGAGGGCGGTTTCGCCGTGGCCGCCGCGGCCCTGGACGCCACGCCCCAGGCGCGCGAAGAGGTGTCCGCCAGCGAACGCCTGTACCTGACCATCGCCCGCGACCGCATCGAGGGCGAATTGCCGCTCAAGGTCACGGAAAACGAGCTGATCCGCCGCTACCAGGTCACCCGTGGGCAACTGGCCGATATCCTCAGGCGCATCGTCCAGGAAGGCTGGGCCGAGCGCCTGCCGGGCTACGGCTGGAGCTTCGTCGAAGGTCTCACCTCGCCCGATGCCTATGCCCAGAGCTATGCCTTCCGCCTGCTGATCGAACCGGCCGGCATCCGCGACGCCGACTTCACCCTGGATGCCGGAGAATTGCGCCGCTGCCGCGACGAGCAGGCGCTGCTGGCCGCAGGCCGGGTGTTCGAGGCCTCGCCCGCGGAAATCTTCGACGCCAACACCCGCCTGCACGAGACCATCGCCCGCTGCTCGGGCAATGCCTTCATCCTTGATGCGCTGCGCCGGCTCAATCGCCTGCGCCGCTTGATCGAGTACCAGAAGTCGGTGGATCGCCAGCAGGCCCAGCGCCGCTGCCAGGAACATCTGCAGCTGATCGATCTGCTGCTGGAGGGCCGCCGCGAAGAGGCCGCGACCTTCATGACCCGCCACCTGGGCAACGCGCTGCAGGAAAAGCAGGCCACGGCGGCGCGCTGAGCCTGCGGCGCCCAGGGCCTGCCCGCCAGGGCGCGGGGGCGTTAGACTGGCGGACTTTTCTCCGTTACCCGAGGCCGTCATGCCGATCCGTCACGCCATCGTCCATCTGATCGACAAGAAGCCCGACGGCCAGCCCGCGACCCTGCACGCGCGGGACGCCGAACTGGCCGACTCCCAGGCCATCGAGAATCTGCTGGCCGATCTCAATGACAGCTACAACGCCAAGCCCAACAAGGCCTGGGGCCTGTTCCACGAGGAATCCGGCGCCTATCCCTTGAGCGGCTGGCTCCATGCCTACCTGGAAGGCGAGCAGGACTTCGTCGCCTTCAGTCGCCAGGCGGTGGAGCATCTCAAGGGGCTGATGGAGAGCAGCAACCTTTCCACCGGCGGCCATGTGCTGTTCGCCCAGTACCAGCAGGGCATGACCGACTACCTGAGCATCGCCCTGCTGCACCACAGCGAGGGGGTGACCGTCACCGAGAGCCTGGAAGTCGCCCCGGCCAAGCACCTGGACCTGGGCCAGCTGCACCTGGCGGCGCGCATCAACCTCTCGGAATGGCGCAACAACAAGCAGTCGCGCCAGTACATCTCCTTTATCCGCGGCAAGGGCGGCAAGAAGGTCTCGGACTACTTCCGCGACTTCATCGGTTGCCAGGAAGGCGTCGACGCCAAGGGCGAGACCCGCACCCTGCTCAAGGCCTTCAGCGACTACGTGGAAAGCGAGGACCTGCCCGAAGAAGCCGCCAAGGAAAAGACCGATACCCTGGTGGACTACGCCAGCAGCCAGGCCAAGCGCGGCGAACCCATGGCCCTGGACGCCCTTTCCGAGCTGATGGACGACCAGGCCCCGCGCGCCTTCTACGACTACATCCGCAACAAGGATTACGGCCTGGCGCCGGAGATCCCGGCGGACAAGCGCACCCTCAATCAATTCCGCCGCTTCACCGGTCGCGCCGAAGGCCTGTCGATCAGCTTCGAAGCGCACCTGCTGGGTTCGCGCATCGAATACGACGAAGGCCAGGATCTGCTGATCATTCGCGAGGTGCCGACCCAGCTCAAGGACCAGCTCAAGCGGCGTAATGACTAGCCTGAGCGCAGCGAGCACGGTCATCCGCGAATGACCGTCGAGCCTCCTGGACACCTGGGGTTGCAAACGCGATCACCGATCGGGCGCCCCCGGCTGGACAGTGGCCGGCCAAAGGGGGCACAAGATGTCCCTTCTTTTCCTTATCTGCCGAAAAAGTCGAAACCATGAGCCAGTACCCCTTCGAACGCCGCATCGTCATCACCCTGCAATCGAACAATGAACTGACGCTCGACGCCGCCCTCGACCAGGCCGTGTCGCGCATCAAGCAGGGCGAGACCCACGGTGGCGACGAAGGCCTGGCCACCGCCTACAGCTTCCATGTGGACACCGTGGCCGAAGGCCCCTCCGGCCCGGTGGACCTGGGCGAATACCTGGGCCGCCCGGCGACCAAGGCCGAGCAGAGCGTGGTGGACGCCGGCGTGGTCCCGCGCTTCCGTCTGGGCCAGACGGTGGCCGTGCAGGTCGGCAATGGCGAACCCAAGCCCAGCAGCATCCAGGAAGTGCGCCTCTTTCCCCAGGTGGAAGGCCCCTGCTGGTTGTACCTGGTGGAAGAACGCGTCCATCGCGACTACCTGCCGGCGAAGAAACTGCGGGCGATCTGAGGTCAGCTTGGTGTTGAACTTCGCTGCGCTCAACCCAGCCTACCGACCCGTAGGTTGGGTTGAGACGGCTCCATCGTCGAAGCCCAACAGATAGACCTGAGCGCCACGATGTTGGGCTTCGCTGGCGCTCAGCGCCAACCTACTGACCCGTAGGTTGGGTTGAGACGGCTTCATCGTCGAAGCCCAACAGATAGACCTGAGCGCCACGATGTTGGGCTTCGCTGGCGCTCAGCGCCAACCTACCGACCCGTAGGTTGGGCTGAGACGGCTTCATCGTCGAAGCCCAACAGATAGACCTGAGCGCCACGATGTTGGGCTTCGCTGGCGCTCAGCGCTAACCTACTGCGCCGTAGGTTGGGTTGAGACGGTTTCATCGTCGAAGCCCAACAAGCAGGCCCTAGCCCAACAGCCCCACTCAACCGAACGCGGCGATCTGCCGATAGAGCGACAGCGCCGGCGCGGCCGTCGTGCCGGTCATCTGGGTGAGGATACTGCCATCCAGCGCGGTGTTTGCCCCTGCGCCCTGTTCGTCCACCGGCAGCACCGTCCACTGGGGTGCACCATCGGCACCGGTGCTGACGTTGAAGGTCGGCGCCGACAACTGGGCGGTTTCCTGGGCGGCAGCGGTCGCCACGCCGCCGGGACTCAGGCCGTCGATGAGCTGGCTGCTCAACTGATTGGGTTGCCAATCCGGCATACCGGGATTCAGCGTACCGAGGATACCGGCGTCTTCCGTGGCGGCGGGAGCCCAGTTCCAGGACGCGGCACCCTGCTCCTGCGGGGAGAGCCCGGAGAAGGCCACGTTGGCCGCATCGGTGCCACGCTGCGCGCCTTCGAAATAGGCGAGCTGACGTTCAGCCGAAGTGAAGGTGCCCGAATCGTCGCTGGCGATACGCGTCAGGCTGTCGCTGTCCAGGTTGGCGAAAGGATCCTGGGTGGAGGCGTCGGCATAGCGACTGTCGTCATGGTAATAGCTCACCAAGAGGTGATTGGCCGCCTGCTTCGCCAACTGGATACGGTCGGGACTGGCCCCCTCGGGCAGCTCGCCGAGCACGGCGGCGTCGGTACCCTGGCTGCGGATCTGTTGCTGGAGGATCTGCATGAAACCGTCGAGATCGCTGTTACCGTTCGACTGGCCCGGCAACAGCCTGGCAATGAGCTGGGCGGCGGGCGACAGGTCCACCGCGACATCGGTGCCGGCTTGGGTTCCCCCCGCGCTGGCGGAATCGGCGGCGGGTGCGCCCTGATTGCCGGTAGCGCTCGGATTGGCAGGCTGAGTCCCTGCCATTGCCGTCGAAGTCTGGCTGTCGATCGCCCTCATGGTCGTGCCCTCCGGCCGCCCAGGCGGCCTGCCTCAGCGTCTTTATGCCACACCCGTCTTAGGTTTTACTTAAGGTCGGAACAATGACCAGAGCTAGGCGGGAAGGCTGCAGGCGACCGCCCCTAGGCCCGGCGCTCCCAGACCTCGCAGGCATAGGCCGGACGATCGTCCTCGGCCGCGTGTTCCTGGCGCGAGACAAGCTGCCAGTCGCTCTCCTGCCATGGGGGAAAGAAGACATCGCCTTGCGGCGCCAGGGCAACTCGGGTCAGGTAGAGGCGCTGCGCCTGGGGCAGGGCGTCGGCGAACAGCTGGGCGCCGCCGATCAGCATGATCTCGGCTGCCTGGTGCTCAAGGGCCCAGGCCTCGGCGCGCTCGACCGCAGCGGCCAGCGACGTCCGCACCTCGGCACCTTCGGCCACCAGATCAGTCTGACGGGAGACCACCAGATTCAGCCGACCCGGCAACGGGCGGCCCAGGGAATCCCAGGTCTTGCGACCCATGACCAGCGGCTTGCCGAGGGTCACGGCCTTGAAATACTTGAGCTCCGCCGGCAGGTGCCAGGGGAGACGATTGTCGATGCCGATGACGCCGTTGTCGGCCACGGCGACGATCAGGCTCAGGGGAAGAGAGGTTTTCATGGTGACAGAGCATAACAGAGGCGTTAACAGCCGGGGCGCCAGGGACTATCCTCGGCGTTTTTGCCGCAAGGGCACCGACGCGTGACCGCAACCCCCTCCCCCGCCTTCGAAGATCTCTGGCTGACCGAAGCTCTGCGCCTGACCGAGGAAGACAGCGGCCCGCTGGAAGACGCCGAGGCCAATCGCCAGGCACGAGCAGCCGGTGGTGCCTTCGAGACGCGCCTGGTGACCCGCGCCCGGCTGCTCGGCCAGCGTGACGGTCTGCTGGCCGCGCGGCGTCGCTGGCGCCAGGGTGCGGTGCTGGCCGCCTGGCTGCTGGGCATCGTGGCGCTGTTCTGCGGCGCTGGCCTCGCCGCTGGCGCCCTGGGTGACGGCAGTCGTCCGGTCAATGTGTTCTGGGCGCTGGGCAGTCTGCTCGGCCTCAATCTGCTCAGCCTGCTGGTCTGGGCCCTTGGCCTGCTGGGCGGTGGACGGCAACTGGCCTCACCGCTGGCGCGACTCTGGTTGTGGCTCTCCGGCCGCCTGGCGCGGGATGCCCGAGCCCTGCACCTGGGGCCGGCACTGGTCGGGCTGCTGGGTCGCGCGCGGCTGCTGCCCTGGGCCCTGGGCGGCCTGGTGCACGGCCTCTGGCTGCTGATCCTCGGCAGTGCCCTGGCAACCCTGCTGGCACTGCTCTCCGGACGCAGCTATCTGTTCGTCTGGGAGACCACCCTGCTCGGCAGCGACACCTTCGTGCTGCTGACCCAGGTGCTGGGCGCCCTGCCCCAGCTGCTGGGCTTTCCCCTGCCCGACCCGGCCAGCATCGCCGCCAGCGGCGATGCCGCCAGCCCCCTGGCCACAGCGCGCCAGGCCTGGGCCGGCTGGCTGCTGGGCGTGGTGCTGGTCTATGGCCTGCTGCCACGGCTGCTGCTGACCCTGCTCTGCCTGTGGCGCTGGCGGCGCGGGCGCGGGCGCCTGCGGCTGGACGTGGAACGCCCCGGCTATCTGCACCTGCGCGAACGCCTGCTGCCGACCAGCGAACGCCTGGGCGTGAATGACGCCGCTCCCGCCCACCTGCCCCAGCAGGACGCCGGTGGCCTCGCCCGCACCGGCGACGAGGCGCTGCTGGTGGGTCTCGAACTCACCGACCACACCTGGCCGCCGCCACTGCCCGAGGGCGTGCGTGACGCCGGCGTGCTCGACGACGGCCAGGGCCGCCGTCATCTGCTCGAACAGCTGACCCGCTATCCGGCGCGCCGCCTGCTGATCGCCTGCGATCCCCGCCGCTCGCCGGATCGCGGTACCCTGACGCTGTTGGCGGAATTGTCGCGCTGCGCCACGGCGACCCGCGTCTGGCTATTGCCCGCGCCCCTGGGTGGCAAGCTCGATCCGGTCCGCCTGGACGACTGGCGCCAGGCACTGGACGCCCTGCGTCTGGCACACTGCGAGGGCGATCTCGAAGAACTGGCCTGGCTGGAGACGAATCCATGAGCGGCCCCCTGCGCCTGGCGCTGGTCGGCCATACCAATGTCGGCAAGACCTCGCTACTGCGCACCCTGACCCGCGACGTCGACTTCGGCGAGGTCTCCCATCGCCCCAGCACCACCCGTCATGTCGAGGGCGCACGCCTGTCGGTGGATGGCGAGGCCCTGCTGGAGCTCTACGACACGCCCGGCCTGGAAGACGCCATCGCCCTGCGCGACTACCTGGAGCAGCTGGAAAGACCCGGCGAACGCCTGGACGCCGCCACCCTGCTCGATCGCTTTCTCGACAGCGTGGAAGCCCGCCAGAGATTCGAGCAGGAGGCCAAGGTGATCCGCCAGCTGCGCGCCTCCGATGCCGGGCTCTATGTGATCGACGCCCGCGAGCCGGTGCTGGCCAAGTACCGCGACGAACTGGCGGTGCTGGCTGGTTGCGGGCGGCCGCTGGTGCCGGTGCTCAACTTCGTCGCCGCCGACGGTCACCGCGCCGACGACTGGCGCGCCACCCTGGCCCGTCTCGGCCTGCACGCCCTGGTGCGCTTCGACAGCGTCGCCCCGCCGGCGGATGGCGAGGCGCGTCTCTATGAAAGCCTGGCGACCCTGCTGGAAAGCGGCCGCCCGGCGCTGCAACGGCTGATCGCCGACCATGCCGAACAGGCCCGCCGGCGCCATCAGCAAGGCGTGCGGCTGATCGCTGAATTGCTGGTGGACGCCGCCGCTGCCCGGCGCAGCGTGGCGCCCGGCGAAGCCGAGGTGAGCAACGCGACCGCCGAATTGCGCGATGCCCTGCGCAGCCGCGAACAACGCTGCGTGGAAGAACTCCTGCGGCTGTTCGGCTTTCGCCCGGGCGACGCCCATGCCAGCGACCTGCCACTGCTGGACGGCCGCTGGGGCGATGACCTGTTCAATCCGGAAACCCTGCGCCTGCTGGGCATTCGGCTGGGCGGCGGGGTGGCGGCCGGTGCCGCGGCGGGGGTCGGTCTCGACCTGCTCGCCGGTGGCCTGACCCTGGGCGCCGCCACGGTACTGGGCGCCCTGGCCGGCGGCCTGGCACAGACCGGCGGCCACTATGGCCGACGACTGTTCGGCAAGCTGCGCGGCGGGCGGGAGCTGTCCATCGACGATGCCGTGCTGCGCCTGCTGGCGCTACGGCAGCGTCAGCTATTGGCGGCGCTGGAAATTCGCGGCCACGCCGCCCAGGGCGCCATCGAAGTGGCCGCGCCTGACGAGCAGCGCTGGCGCGAAGGCAAGCTGCCCGCCGCCGTGCAGGTGGCCCGGGCCCATCCGGAATGGTCGGCGCTCAATCCGCGGTCGCGCCTGCAGGCCGACGACCGCCAGACCCGCATCGACGAGATCGCCGCGGCCCTCGACGCCGAGGCCTAGCGGCCTTCCACCTCGGCGAGAAAGATCGCCACGGTGGCCATGCAGGCCTCGCGTTCTTCCACGTGGGGCATGTGGCTGGAATTCTCGAAGATGCGCCAGCGCACGTCCGGGATGAGCCGATCGAAGGGCTCCACACAGGCCGGCGTGGCCTCATCGTGACGCCCGGAGATCAGCAGTGTCGGCACCTGGATCCGCGCCAGCCGCTCGATCACGCTCCAGTCCCGCAGACTGCCGATGACATGGAATTCGGTGGGGCCGTTCATGGCGTGGTAGACGGTGGGATCGGCGTCGATGGCGGCGAAGGTCCGCGCCACCTCGGCCGGCAGCGGCTGCACCCGGCAGACATGGCGGGCATAGAAGACCTGGCTGGCGGCGCGGTACTCCAGCGAGTCGGTCGTGCCGGCGGCCTCGTGTCGCGCCAGGGTGGCCTGCACCTCGAGCGGCAATTCGGCCCGCAGCCCAGCCGCCGCCTCGCGCCAGAGCGCCATGGACGCAGGCGAATTGGAGATGATCAGCCCCCGCAGCCCTGCCGGCTGCCGTACCCCATGCTCAGCGACGAGCATCCCGCCCCAGGATTGGCCGAGCAGCACGTACTGGTCGATACCCAGGTGGCGCAGCAGGTTGTTCAGTTCGTCGAGAAACAACGCCACCGTCCAGAATCCCGGATCGATCCCCCGCAGGTGGGTGGAACGGCCATTGCCCAGTTGGTCGTAATGCACCACCGGCCAGCCGTGCTCGGCCAGGTCCTTGAAGCTGTCGACATAGTCGTGCGTGCAGCCGGGTCCGCCATGGGCCACCACCAGCGGCAACCGTCCACTGGCCAGGTCGCCGGTGACCCGGTACCAGGTCTGGTGGCCCTGGAAATCGGCGTAGCCTTCTTGAACCTGCATGGATGCCTTCCTCGTCTGGATGGGAACGGGGTCAGGCTAGCGGGTAGGTGGGAAGGGGATAACTGGGAAAAGTTGTAGGTTTGGGGAGTTTGGCTGATTCGCGGAACCAATGGATTCCCTGTGCTGATGGTCCCTGTGCGCCGGATGCCTCCTCCACGCTAGACAGCCCCCTCTCCCGCTTGCGAGGGAGGGTTGGGATGGGGGCCATTAGGCCAGGTCATCAAGCTGATTCACGGCGTGCTCGGATAGCTCTCGTTCCGCCCTCGCCGGGCGGGTCACTTTTTGCAGTCGCGCAAAAAGTAACCAAAAACGCTCGCCCCAACTAGCCGGTCCTGCGCGTTGCGCAGGATGCCCTCACGTCAGCGCCGCTCCAGCGGGCCGGGGCCGAAGGGCCGTCCTGGCCCTCGGCCCCTTTCGCGGCATCCATACCGCTCACCCGCTTCCTCGACACTAACGTTCGGCCGGCCAGACGGGGCACTGGAGTGCCCGCTGAAAGTTTAGGGTTATTCAAGCGGTTTTAAGACGTTGGCTAACGCTTGCTACTTGCCATGCCTATTGAATGAAAGGCACGAGGACATTACGTAACACGCCAGGCTAACCAGCTTTTAAAAAGATACTTCCAGCCGGCACCCAAGCGCCCTGTTCAGTAGGCCGAACGCAGCCGCTCTGGAGGTGGGTGAGCGGCAGGGATGCCGCGAAAGGCGTCGAGGGCCAGGACGGCCCTTCGACGGCGGCCCGCCGGAAGAGCGGCGGAGCGAGGGGACCCGGAGCGCAGCGTAGGGCCGGATGACCAGGGCAAGCGTTTTTGGTTACTTTTTTGGCGACTGCAAAAAGTAACCCGCCCGGCGGGGGCGGAACAAAAGCTTACCGAGTACACCGTAAATCAGCTTGGCGATCCGAACAGATATAAGCGTACTCCCCCACAAGCGGGAGAGGGGGTAATCTGGTGTGCGGGATAAGTTTCCTACGCAAGTACAAGCTCCTGCGTAGGGTGGATGACGGCGCAGCCTCATCCACCGACACATGGAAGGGTCAGTGCGACTTGAGCCCCGCCGCCGTCAGCACCAATCTCAGCACCCAGGCCACCACGCCGAGCGCCACCAGGCTGCAGGCCCAGATGCCGGCCATCCAGGCCAGCCGCTGCCAGAGCGGCTTGTTGTCCGCGGGGTTAGGTTCGCGCGAGCGGCCGACCATCAGTGATAGCCCTCCCCCGCGCGGACCTTGCCGCGGAACACGTAGTAGCCCCAGAAGGTGTACATCAGGGTGATGGGGATGATGAACAGGGTGCCGATGAGCAGGAACAGCTGGCTCTGCGGCGGTGACGAAGCCTCCCAGATGGAAACGCCCGGCGGGATGATGTTCGGCCAGAGGCTGATGCCCAGGCCGCTGTAGCCGAGAAAGATCAACGCCAGGGTCAGCAGGAAGGGCGCATGGTGCGAGTCCTCGCGCAGGATGGCGCGCAGCAGGGCCAGGGTCACCACGCCCACCAGGATCGGTACCGGCAGGAACCAGACCAGATTGGGCATGCTGAACCAGCGGGCGGAGATGGCCGCCTGGCTCAGCGGGGTCCAGATGCTCACCACCGCGGTAAAGGCCAGCAGCAGGAACAGCAGCGGCTTGGTCAGGCGACGCATGGTGGCCTGCAGCGGGCCCTCGGTCTTCATGATCAGCCAGGTGCTGCCCAGCAGCGCATAGGCGGCGATGACGCCCAGGCCGCAGAACATCGAGAAGGGCGTCAGCCAGTCCAGCGGCCCGCCGACGTACTGGCGATTCTCCACCGGGAAGCCTTCGATGAAGGCGCCCAGGGCCACGCCCTGGCAGAAACTGGCCAGCAGCGAGCCGAAGATGAAGGACTTGTCCCACAGGGCTTCCTTGCCTTCCTGGACCTTGAAGCGGAATTCGAAGGCCACGCCGCGGAAGATCAGGCCGATCAGCATGAAGATCAGCGGCAGGTACAGGGCCGGCAGGATCACCGAGTAGGCCAGCGGGAAGGCGCCATAGAGCCCCGCCCCGCCGAGCACCAGCCAGGTCTCGTTGCCATCCCAGATGGGCGCCACGGTGTTCATCATGACGTCGCGATCTTCCTTGCCCTTGACGAAGGGGAAGAGGATGCCGATGCCCAGGTCGAAGCCGTCCATGACCACGTACATCATGAGACCGAAGATGATGATGATCGCCCAGATCAGCGGGAGGTCGATGCCAGGGATGCCGTTCATGTGCGGTCTCCGGTCAGCTGGTCATTGGGATTGTCTTCTTCCAGGCCGCCATCGGCGCCGGACAGCGGACGCTTGGGATGACGATCGGTGCCCGGGCCGCCGGAGGTGGGCAGGTCGCCTTCACCGGTGTGCGGACCCTTGCCGATCATGCGCAGGGCATAGAGGGTGCCGATGCCGAACACGGCGAAGTAGACCACCACGAAGGCCACCAGGGTGATGCTCAACTGGGTGACGCTGTGGTTGGATACCCCGTCCTTGGTGCGCAACAGGCCGTAGACGATCCACGGCTGGCGGCCCACCTCGGTGGTGAACCAGCCGGCCAGCAGGGCGATGAGGCCGACCGGGCCCATGCAGGTGACCAGGCGCAGGAAGCCGCGGGTCTCGTACAGCTTGCCGCGCCAGCGCAGCCAGGCGCTCCACAGACCGGCAGCGATCATCAGCATGCCCAGGGCGACCATGATGCGGAACGACCAGAACACCACATAGGCCGGCGGCCGGTCTTCCTTGGGGAAGTCCTTGAGCGCCGGGATCGGCTCGGTGAGGCTGTGCTTGAGGATCAGGCTGCCGAGCACCGGGATCTCCAGCTTGAAGCGGGTTTCCTCGCGCTCCATGTCCGGCCAGCCGAACAGGATCAGCGGAGTCGCTTCGCCCGGAGGATTCTCCCAGTGGCCCTCCATCGCGGCGATCTTGGCCGGCTGGTGCTCCAGGGTGTTGAGGCCATGGGCGTCGCCAACGAACGCCTGGATGGGCGCTACCAGCAGCGCCATCCACATGGCCATGGAGAACATCTTGCGCACCGCCGGGTTGTCGTTGCCGCGCAGCAGGTGCCAAGCCGCCGAGGCGCCGACCAGGAAGGCCACCGACAGGTAGGCGGCGATGGTCATGTGCGCCCAGCGGAAGGGGAACGACGGGTTGAAGATCACCGCCAGCCAGTCCACCGGGACGATGCGACCATCGACGATCTCGTAGCCACTCGGGGTGTGCATCCAGCTGTTGGACGACAGGATCCAGAAGGTTGACATCAGGGTGCCGATGGCGACCATGACCGTCGAGAAGAAGTGCAGGCCGCGGCCCACGCGATTCCAGCCGAACAGCATGACGCCGAGGAAGCCGGCTTCGATGAAGAAGGCGGTGAGCACCTCGTAGGTCAGCAGCGGACCGGTCACGGCGCCGGCATAGTCGGCGAAACCGCTCCAGTTGGTGCCGAACTCATAGGCCATCACCAGACCGGACACCACGCCCATGCCGAAGAAGATGGCGAAGATCTTCAGCCAGAAGTGATACAGATCCTTGTAGACATGGTTGTCGGTCTTCAGCCACAGCCCTTCGAGCACGGCGAGAAAGCTCGCGGTACCGATGGACAGCGCCGGGAAGACGATGTGGAAGGACACGGTGAAGGCGAACTGGATCCGGGCGAGATCCAGGGCTTCGAGGCCGAACATAGCTATTCCTCTCAGGCACGCCGGCCGTCGAGAGCAGCCGGTCGAGTTGACGCTGACCGAGGTTCGAACCTCCGGCGTCGCCTGGGGTTCTAGCGGGACGCTAAAAAGGCGGCGCCGCTGCTAGCCCAAAGGGCCAGGTCGGAAGCTGACGTGGATCAACGTCAGGCTTTAGAATAGTCCTCCTGGATACATTTGCTTACGTGGTTCGATGTCGCATCGGGCAGGCTGTCGCACCCCAAGGGCGGTGTTTCGGCAGTCACCTGCGTCATTTGGGCGGTGCTTTTTGCTTCTGGACGTCGTGGCCACGCCTCGCCATACCTCTGCCATGCCGCGTCGTCGCGTATGGCCCCATGGCCGCGCCGAACCGCAAGAATCACTCGTCATCCCTCAAGTGAACTGCTGAACCACCACGGCAAGTTGTCTGACGATTAGCCTTGAGGTGGCTTAAGATGCCGCCTCTGCCCTCGCGAGCCCCTGCCATGTCCGGCGATACCCTGAAGCTGCGTCACCATCGTCCCTTCGTCGCCTTCTGGTTCGCCCGCATCTGCACCGCCGGCAGCTTCCAGATGCTGACCGTGGCCATCGGCTGGCACCTTTATTCCCTCACCGGCAACGTGCTCGATCTCGGTCTGGTGGGGCTGGTGGAGTTCCTGCCGCGGGTGCTGTTCATGCTGCACACCGGCCATGTCGCCGATCGCTACGATCGCCGCCGGGTGGCGGCCCTCTGCCAGACCGGCCAGGGGCTGATCGCCCTGGTGCTGCTGGTGGGCAGCCTGAATCAGGCGGTCACCCGCGAGCTGATCTTCATCCTGGCCTTCTGCCTGGGCACCGCGCGCGCCTTCGAGCAGCCCACCACCCAGGCGCTGCTGCCCAACATCGTGCCGCCTTCGATCTTTCCGCGCGCCATCGCCGCCGCAGCCTCGGCCATGCAGGGCGCCACCATCATCGCCCCGGCGCTGGGCGGCCTGCTCTATGCCCTGGGCGCCGCCTGGGTCTATGGTCCGGCCGTGGTGCTCTATGGCATCGCCATCCTGCTGGTCACGAGTCTGCCGGCGCGGCAGACGCCCAGCCAGAAGGAAAAGCCGACCCTGGACAACCTGCTGGCCGGCATCCGCTTCATCAGGAGTCGCCCGGACGTGCTCGGCGCCATTTCCCTGGATCTGTTCGCCGTGCTCCTGGGCGGCGCTACCGCCCTGCTGCCGGTGTTCGCCGCCGACATCCTGCTCACCGGCCCCTGGGGCCTGGGCCTGCTGCGCTCGGCACCGGCCGTGGGCGCCCTGGGCATGTCCTTTCTGCTCGCCTATGTCAGTCTCAATCGCCACGTGGGTCGCATCATGTTCGGCTCGGTGGCGCTGTTCGGCGTCGCCACCATCGCCTTCGGCCTGTCCACCTCGCTATGGTTCTCGCTGGGTACCCTGGTGGTTCTCGGCGCCGCCGACATGGTCAGCGTGGTGATCCGCAGCTCCTTCGTCCAGCTGGAGACCCCGGATGCCATGCGCGGCCGGGTCAGTGCGGTCAACGGCCTGTTCATCGGTGCCTCCAACCAGCTCGGCGAATTCGAATCGGGGGTCACCGCGCACTTCTTCGGCACGGTGCCCGCGGTGGTGCTGGGTGGCGTCGGCACCCTGGTGATCACCGGGGTCTGGATGAAGCTGTTCCCGGGCCTGGCCAGGCGCGACCGGCTGACGGAGCCGCGCCAGGACGGCTGAATCCAGCCCTGTCACCCGAATTGCCACTCATACCCAGGGGATGACCGCTCGCTCCGGAATAACCTTATCGCGCAAACCTTTGTCGCAAAATGTGATCTATGTCACATCCTTTCAAGCGTTGAGGTCTGCATGCGTACCCCTCTTTCCATGGCCGCCCGCCTGGGCCTGGGCTTCGGCCTGATCCTGGTGCTGATGCTGCTGATCACCCTGGTGGGCGTTCAGCGCGTCGGCGTCATCGACGACACCCTGACCGCTGTCAGCCAGGGCGCCAGCGTCAAGCAGCGCTACGCCATCAACTTCCGCGGCAGCGTGCACGACCGCGCCATCGCCATTCGCGATACGGTGCTGATCCACGACGCCGCGCCCCTGGCCAGTCGCCTGGCCGACATCGACCGACTCAAGACCTTCTATCACCAGTCCGCCGAGCCCATGGATCAGCTGTTCGTCAGCCAGGGCGCCACCGCCGAGGAACAGCGCCTGCTGGCGGCCATCAAGGACATCGAAGGCACCGCCCTGCCCCTGACCGACCACCTGCTGCAACTGCGCCAGACCGGTGATCTGGAAGGCGCCCGGGTGTTCCTGCTGGAGCGCGTCTCGCCGGCCTATGTCGAGTGGCTCAAGCGCATCAATGCGCTCATCGATCACGAGGAAGCCATCGCCAGCGGTCATCTGACCGAGGTCCGCGGCATCGCCGGCGGCTTCCGCTGGCTGATGCTGGTGACCTGTGCCCTCGCCCTGCTGCTGAGCGTGGCCGTTTCCGTGCTGATCATCCGTCAGATGGGCGCGACCCTGGGCGGCGAACCCCACGCCGTGGCCGCCGCCATCCGCCGGCTGGCCGAGGGCCGGCTGGACGAGCGCCCTGCCACCCGTCACCCGGACAGCGTCATGGGCACCCTGGGCAGCGCCACCGCACACCTGGGCGAGACCATTGTCCAGGTGCGCCATACCGCCAGCTCGGTCGCCACGGCGGCGGCCCAGCTGCAAGGCACCGCCCAGACCAACCAGCGCCACACCGATGTGCAGTCCAACCAGGCCCAGCACATGGCCGCGGCGGTCACCGAGCTGGCCGCCACCATCGGCGAGGTCGCCGGCTACGCCGCCCAGGCCGCCCAGGCCACCGGCAATGCCAGCGCCCAGGTGGACACCGGCAATCAGTTGGTGACCCGTTCCGGCCAGGCCATCGGCCAGCTGGTGCAGGCGCTGGAGCAGGCCAGCGTCACCGTGCAACAGGTATCCAGCGACAGCGCCAGCATCGAGAACATCGTCGCCGTCATCAACGGCATCGCCGAGCAGACCAATCTGCTGGCGCTGAATGCCGCCATCGAGGCCGCTCGCGCCGGTGAGCAGGGTCGCGGCTTCGCCGTGGTGGCCGACGAGGTGCGCAACCTGGCCACCCGCACCCAGGAATCGACCCGCGAGATCCGCGCCATGATCGCCAACCTGCAGGAAGGCGCCGGGCGCGCTTCGGCGCAAATGGAAGAGAGCCGCGGCCAGGCCCACGAGACCGCCGCGCTGACCCAGCGCGCCGTCGCGGCGCTGGCGGCCATCCAGGCGGACGTCGGCTCGGTGAACGCCATGAATGCGCAGATCGCCACCGCCGCGGCCCAGCAGACCGCCGTGGCCGAGGAGGTCAACGAGAACATCAACCGCATCCATGCCGCCACCCTGGAAACCGCCAGCGGTTCGCAGCAGATCGCCGGCGCCAGTCGCCAGCTGGCGGAACTGGCCGAGGATCTGGAGCGGCGCATGAGCCTGTTCCGCACGGCCTCGGCCTGAACATCTGGCAACGCCTGCGGGCTGAACCTAGACGCGAGCGTGGCGGTCAGCAGTCAGACACCTTTTCCCGCGCAGGAGTCTGGACATGCAGCTTTCCCTCAACGGCCAGGTCGCCTTGGTCACCGGCGGCAGTTCCGGGATCGGTGCCGCCGTCGCCGAAGCCCTGGCCAAGGCCGGTGCCGCCGTCGCCATCAACTACCATTCCAGCGCCGAACCGGCCGAGGAATTGGCCAAGCGCATCCAGGACGCCGGTGGTCGCGCCATCGCCGTGGGCGGTGACGTCGGCGACGAGGCCGAGGTCCAGGCGCTGTTCGACCGCACCCTGGAAGCCTTCGGCCGCCTGGACATACTGGTCGCCAATTCCGGCCTGCAAAAGGACGCACCGGTCGCCGACCTGTCGCTCGAGGACTGGAACACGGTGATCAACACCAACCTCACCGGCCAGTTCCTCTGCGCCCGGGCGGCGATCCGCCAGTTCCGCCAGCAGGGCCGCGACGAAAACGCCTCCCGCGCCCTCGGCAAGATCATCCACATGAGTTCGGTGCACGAGGTCATTCCCTGGGCCGGGCACGTCAACTACGCCGCCTCCAAGGGTGGAGTCAACCTGCTGATGCGCAGCCTGGCCCAGGAAGTCGCCGCCGAGGGCATCCGCGTCAACAGCATCGCCCCGGGCGCCATCGCCACCGCCATCAACGAAGAGGTGACCGGTGACGAGGCCAAGGCACGCGAACTGCTCAAGCTGATCCCCTACAAGCGCGTCGGCCATGTCGACGATGTGGGCAACGTGGCGGTCTTTCTCGCCAGCGACCTGGCCGACTACATCGTCGGCACCACCCTGTTCGTCGACGGCGGCATGTGCCTCTATCCGGGATTCGAAGACAATGGCTGATTCCTCCTCCGTGCACGCCCGCCGCAGTATCGGCGCCCACGGTGTCATCGGCGACCTGCGCACCTGTGCCCTGGTCGCCACCGACGGCACCATCGACCACTTCTGCTGGCCGAATCTGGACAGCCCCTCGGTGTTCGCCGCCCTGCTCGATTCGGAAAAGGCCGGCTACTTCAGCCTGGCCCCGGTCTGGGAAGACGCCCGCGAGCAGCAGCTCTACCTACCCGATACCAACATCCTGCAGACCCGCTGGCTGTCGGCGGACGGCGTCGCCGAGGTCACCGACCTGATGCCGGTGTGCAGCAGCGAGGACACCCAGCCGCGCATCGTCCGCCGCGTACAGGTGGTGGCCGGACGCTGCCGCTTCCGCCTGGTCTGCGCCCCGGCCCACGACTATGCTCGCGTCGAGACCCGCGCGCGCCTGGTGGAGGGCGGCGCCCTGTTCGAGGCCCAGGGCCAGCCAACCCTGCGCCTGGCCTCGAGCGTCACCCTGCAGGTGGACGGCAACGCCGCCCTGGCCGAGTTCGAACTGGAGCAGGGGCAGCAGCTGGATTTCGTCTTTGGCTGCGAGGAAGACGACAAGGTTGTCGCCGGCCAGAGCGATCTCTGCTTCGAGGACACCCTCTCCTACTGGACCTCCTGGGCGGCCAAGAGTCACTACCAGGGCCGCTGGCGCGAGATGGTCACCCGCTCGGCCCTCGCGCTGAAGCTGCTGACCTCCTGCAAGCACGGTTCCATCGCCGCGGCCGCCACCTTCAGCCTGCCCGAAGCCCTGGGCGGTGAACGCAACTGGGACTATCGCGCCTCCTGGATCCGCGACGCCTCCTTTACCGTCTACGCCTTCATGCGCCTGGGCTACACCCAGGAAGCCAAGGATTTCACCCACTGGGTCGGCCAGTGCGTGGAAAACAGCCACAACGCCCCGGAAAAGCTGCAGATCATGTATCGCCTGGACGGCGGCCTAGACCTGCCCGAGGAAACCCTCGACCACCTGGCGGGCTATGCCAATTCGAGTCCGGTGCGCATCGGCAACGAGGCCTACCAGCAGATTCAGCTGGACATCTATGGCGAGCTGATGGATGCCATCTACCTGTCCAACAAGTATGGCGAAGCCATCTCCCACCATGGCTGGAAGGACGTGGTGCGGATGATCGACCACGTCTGCGAGAACTGGAACCAACCCGATGCCGGTATCTGGGAAATGCGCGGCGATCCCGAGCATTTCCTGCATTCACGGCTGATGTGCTGGGTGGCCATCGACCGCGCCATGCGCCTGTCGGTCAAGCGTTCGCTGCCGATGCCCTATGAACGCTGGTACGCCGCGCGCGCCGCCATCCAGGAAGACATCTGGGACAACTTCTGGAACGCCGAACTGGGTCACTTCACCTCGACCCGCCACGGCAGGAGCCTGGACGCCGCCCTGCTGCTGATGCCCCTGGTGCGCTTCGTCAGCGCCACCGATCCCATGTGGCTGTCCACCCTGGATGCCATCAAGACCAACCTGGCCTATGACGGCATGATCCGTCGCTACAACCCGGCCGATACGCCGGCGGACAACCTCAAGGGCGAAGAAGGCGCCTTCGTCGCCTGCTCCTTCTGGTACGTCGAATGCCTGGCCCGCGCCGGTCGTGTCGACGAAGCCCACCTGGAGTTCGAAAAACTGCTGGGCTACGCCAACCCCCTGGGCCTCTACGCCGAGGAACTGGACAAGCGCGGCTACCCGCTGGGCAACCTGCCCCAGGCCCTGTCACATCTGGCCCTGATCAGCACCGCCTTCTTCCTGGATCGCAAGCTGAGCGGCAAGGATCCGCAGTGGCAACCGTAAATTGACCTGGATGGCGGTCCTGGGTCGCTCCTGAAGTATCCGTAGGAGCGGCCCATGGCCGCGACCTCGTCAAAAGCAAAAGTCGTGACGATCATGGGAAAGCCGAAAGCTGCCGATAGGCAGGTTATCTCGCCCAGCTATTCTCTCTGCACCGGTGCTACCACTCCGCACCCATCGCGGCCGCCGATGCGGCCGCTCCCACGGGTGCTGCCTGATGGAGCTGATAAAGCTGAACGCCTGCTCAGGCAACTCCCTCTCCCCCTGGGAGAGGGTTGGGGTGAGGGCGCAGCAGGCTAATAAGCTGTCAGTGGCAAAGGCTGCACCGTTTTTCACGCTACTGCTCTGCAACTCATTAATCTGTAATTCATCGCGACCGCGGACTACCCCTACAACTAAAGCGTAAGCCTGTAGCAATGGCCGCATCGGCGGACCGCCATGGCCGCGATATCTTGCGTTCTATCCCCTCACGCCACCCGACTCTGCCCCAGCGCCTCGTTGACGCAATTGGCCATGTCATCGATATGCCAGGGTTTGGGCATGAAGCGGGTGCGACCGGCGCCGCGGGGTACGGTCAGACGGTCGCCGGAGGTGAGGATCACCGGGATATGCGGCCAACGCTGGGAGACCAACTGGGCCAGGGCCTCGCCGTCCAGCCGTCCCGGCATGCGCACATCGGTAAAGAGGATATCAATGCGGGCACCGGTCTGTTCCAGATAGCTCAAGGCCGCATCGGCGGTCGATACGGCCACCACCTGCAGATCCACCAGGGACTCCAGCGCCTCGGTGGCCAACTCCCTCAGCAACGGCTCGTCCTCTACCAGCAACAGTAGTGGACGATAGGAGCCGAGTGGAGAAGATGCTTGAGTCATAACCTACAGACTTTGCCAAGGGGTCACGGTTCTGACCATTCGGCTTGGGCTCGACCAAAGTCGACCACCGGCATAAGCAAGGTTTCTAAACGGCAACTTTCAGCGCTTCGCTGACTCGAAGCGTTCACCTCAGGGGCCTCCTGTGGTATTCTTTTTTAATCGAACGATCAATAAAAAAAGAATTCTCTCCCTTTGGCAGTTCGCAAGGAGTCCCCATGAGTGCGACGCCCTCATCCGGCACCGTAAAGCTGAATCCCCCCGCCTTCTATTGCGCGGCTGCAGTGATCCTGCTGTTTTCCCTGGCCGTCATCGGTCGTCCCGAGCAGGCCGGCGCCTGGCTGCTGCAGGCCCAGACCTGGGCCGCCAACACGGTTGGCTGGTACTACCTGCTGGCCATGTCGCTCTATCTGGTGTTCGTGGTGGTCACCGCCCTGTCCGGCTACGGCAAGATCAAGCTCGGTGCCGACCACGACCAACCCGAGTTCAGCTACCTGTCCTGGGCCGGCATGCTGTTCGCCGCGGGCATCAGCATCACCCTGTTCTTCTTCTGCGTCTCCGAACCCCTGACCCACTTCGCCCAGCCCCCCGCCGGCGAAGGGGGTAATCCGGCGGCGGCACGCCAAGCCATGCAGATCCTCTTCCTGCACTGGGGCCTGCATGGCTGGGGGGTCTTCGCCCTGGTGGCCATGGCGCTGGCCTACTTCGCCTATCGCCACAACCTGCCGCTGGCCCTGCGTTCGGCGCTCTATCCGCTGATCGGCAAGCGCATCAACGGTCCCATCGGCCATGCCGTGGACGCCTTCGGCATCATCGCCACCATCTTCGGCCTCGGCGCCGACCTGGGTTTCGGCGTGCTGCACCTCAATGCCGGACTGGACTACCTGTTCGGCATCAGCCACAGCCACTGGGTGCAACTGATCCTCATCGTGCTGATGATGGGCGCGGCCATCGCCGTGGCCGTGTCCGGCGTCGACAAGGGCGTGCGCATCATGTCCGACATCAACATGGTGCTGGCCGTCGCCCTGTTGCTGTTCGTGCTGTTCGCCGGTCCGACCCAGCATCTGCTCAACACCCTGATCCAGAACATCGGTGACTACCTCTCGGCCTTGCCAGGCAAGAGCTTCGACCTCTACGCCTATGACGAGCCCTCCGACTGGCTCGGTGGCTGGACGGTGTTCTACTGGGCCTGGTGGATCGCCTGGGCGCCCTTCGTCGGGCTGTTCATCGCCCGTATCTCCCGCGGCCGCACCATTCGCGAATTCGTCTTTGGCGTCTTGTTCATCCCCCTGGGCTTCACCCTGGCCTGGCTGTCGATCTTCGGCAACAGCGCCCTGGAACTGGTGCTTGGCCAGGGCATGACCGGTCTGGCGCAGACCGCCCTCACCGATCCGGCCATGGCCTTCTACCAGGTGCTGGAAACCTATCCGGCCAGCCGCGCGGTGATCAGCGTCGCCGTGCTGGTGAGTTTCGTCTTCTTCGTCACCTCGGCCGACTCGGGCACCGTGGTGCTGTCCACCCTGTCGTCCAAGGGCGGTGAAGCCAACGAAGACGGTCCCAAGTGGTTGCGGGTGTTCTGGGGCGCGGCCGTGGCCCTGGTCACCGGCGGGCTGCTGTTCGCTGGCAGCATGGATGCGCTGAAATCGGCGGTGGTGCTGACCTCGCTGCCCTTCTCGGTGGTGGTACTGCTGATGATGTGGGGCCTGCACAAGGCGCTGCACCTGGAATCCCAGCGCCAGCGCGCGCGGCTGCACTCCCTGGCGCCGGTGGCGACCAACGGCAAGGCACGGCACGGCGGCTGGCGCCAGCGGCTGTCCCAGGCGGTGTACTTCCCCTCGCGGGACGAGGTCTATCGCTTCATGGACAGCACCGTGCGTCCGGCCATGGAAGAGATGGTCGAGGTCTCGCGGGAGAAAGGTCTGGTGGTGGAGACCCAGTTCGACGCCACCAACGCCAACCTGCAACTCATCATCGGCCACGGCGAGGAGCATCCCTTCATCTACCAGGTGATCATGCAGGGCTATTTCACCCCCTCCTTCGCCCGCGCCGGCATCGGTGGCCTGCACCTGAAGAATCGTCGCTACTACCGCGCCGAGGTGCATCTCACCGAGGGCAGCCAGGACTACGACCTGGTGGGCTACAACCGCGAGCAGATCCTCAACGACATGCTCGACCAGTACGAACGCCACCTGCAGTTCCTGCACCTGGTGCGTTAAACAGTGGTTTTTTCAATGACTGAAAGGCCATTGAAAGCCATAAAGGTCGTATAATCGCCCCAGGGTCGGCCCCGTGCCGGCCCCGGGGTCGGTACGCCTCGCCGGTCCCCCGCCGTTCGGAGACCGCTTTGCCCACCCCACCTGCACCCTCGCCCTATCCTCCCCTGCTGCAATGGCTGGCCCTGATCCTCTGCTCCGCCCTGGTCGGGGGCGGACTCAGCTGGCTGCAGGTGCCCGCGGCCCTCTTTCTCGGCCCCATGCTGGTGGCCATCGCCTTCGGCGTCTGCGGCGCCACCATCCGTCTGCCCCGTCGGCTGTTCCAGACTGGCCAGGGCGTGGTGGGCTGCCTGATCGCCCACGCCATGACCGCCGCGGTCCTGCTCACCGTTGCCGAGCACTGGCCGGTGATGCTGCTGGCCACCGCCCTGACCGTGCTGCTCAGCCTGCTCACTGGCGCCCTGCTGGTGCGCTTCGGCGGCCTGCCTGGCAGCACCGCCGCCTGGGGCACCACGCCCGGCGCGGCCGCCGCCATGGTGGCCATGGCCGAGGAGTACGGCGCCGATCCACGGATCGTCGCCACCATGCAATACGTGCGGGTGGTCTGCGTGGTGCTGATCAGTGCCCTGGTCGGCCGGCTGCTGGGGGCCGAGGGCAGCGGCACCGGCCATCAGGCCGCGGTGGTCAGCCTGGACGGCCATTTCGCCTTCAATCTCATGCTGACCCTGGCAGTGGCCCTGGCCGGCAGCTGGCTGGGCGGCCGCCTGTTCCCCGCCGGCGCCCTGCTGCTGCCCATCGCCCTGGGTACGCTCCTGCAACTCAATGGCTGGCTGGACATCACCCTGCCCCATCTGCTGCTCGCGGTGGCCTATGGCGCCATGGGTTGCTATGTGGGACTGAGATTCGATCGGGCCACGGTCGCCTATGTCTGGCGCGCCCTGCCCAAGATGATCTTTGCCTCCCTGCTGCTGATCGCCCTCTGCGCCCTGTCGGCGCTGCTGATGGCGAAGCTGATGCACGTGGACTTTCTCACGGCCTACCTGGCGACCAGTCCGGGCGGACTGGATTCCATGGCCATCATCGCCGTGGATGCCCATGCCGATGTCGGCCTGGTACTGGCCATGCAGGCGTTGCGCCTGATCGGAGTGGTGCTGACCGGACCGCTACTGGCCCGGCAACTGGTCAAGCTGGCCCGCACCTGACGGAGGATGCGGGCGGCGCGCTCAGGCCGAGCGACGGCGCTCGACCTGAGCGGTGATGTTGTAGCCCTCGGCGGCATGGCCGCGGACCACCACCCGTGCATCCGGATAGAAGCCCTTGAGGCGTTGTTCGAAAAGAAAGTAGATCTCCGCGCCAACCCGGATCTCCGCGGGATCGGTCAGGGTCAGGGAGAAATTGCGTACGGGATCGGCAGCATGCTGCGACTCGTTCTCCTCGATGCGCTGCATGGCGTCTTCGACGATCTGTTCGGCGATCTGCGACATCTGTGACCTCCTGGTCGGGCATTGACAGGGCGCCGTCCCAGAGACGGCCGTATCGCTAATGACCACGGGCGCGCCACGACGATTCGTTCTCTCTGCAAGATTCCGACGAAACTGTAGACTTGTCTGACTTTTATCCCCGTGTAGTGGCGTGAATCGGCCGGCTAGCGGTCTCCTGCACACCGAGGACGAGGAAGCAGCCCCGCCATGGTCGACGCTGACGATACCCCCCTCCCACCACGCAATCCGGCCACCCAGCGCCGGGCGCTGTGGCTGCTCGTCTGCGCCGTGGCGGTGATCCTGGCGCTGGAATCCTGGCAGGTGTGGCGCAACTACCAGAACGCCTTCGCCAGTGCGCGCAGCGATGTCGGCAACATCGCCCTGGCGGCGGCCCAACATGCCGATGACGCCATCAAGGAAGCGGATTCGCTGCTGGTCAGTATCCGTGACCGGCTGGAGGATCAACCCCTCGACCAAATTGACCGCCCTCGGGTGCATCGCCTGCTGGCGCGCCAGGCCGCCCTGTTGCCGCAACTGCACGGGCTGTTCATCTATGATCGCGACGGCGGCTGGCGGGTGACCGACAAGAGCAGTGACCCGCCCCGGGCCAGCAACGCCGATCGCGAGTACTTCCAGTTTCACCGCCAGCACGCCGCCGATGTGCTGCACGTCGGCACGGTGATCGAGAGTCGCAGCACCCAGGAGCTGATCATCCCGGTATCACGTCGCCTGGAGGACCGCGACGGTCGCTTTGCCGGCGTCCTGCTCGCCACCATCCGCCTGCAGTACTTCGTCGACTACTACGAGCGGTTCAAGCTGGATGCCCGGGGTGCCATCACCCTGGCGCAGGATGACGGTACCCTGATGGTCCGCCGTCCCTATGTACCCGCGCACGTCGGTACCCCGCTCGCCAGCAGCGAGCTGTTTCGCCAGTACGTGACCCAGGCGCCCAACGGTACCGCCCTGGTGCGGGCCATGATCGACGGCCGTGAACGCCTCTATGCCTTCCAGCATCTGGAAGGCTATCCCCTGGTGGCCCTGGCCGGTATCTCCAGGAGCGATATCCTCGCCAGCTGGCGCCAGGACATGCTGAGATCGGTGACGGTGGTCGGCCTCATCATCGTCGGCATGCTGATCTTCGGCTTCAGCCTGCTGCGCGAGATCCGCGCCGGCGAACGCAGCGCGGCGGCTCTGCGTCTGGCCCACGACGAGCTGCACCTGCTGACCCTCAAGGACAGTCTGACCGGGCTGGGCAATCGTCGCCAGTTCGACAACCTGCTGCCGGTGGAGCTGGCCCGGGCGCAGCGCAACGCTCAGTCGCTCAGCCTGCTGATGATCGACATCGATCACTTCAAGGCCTACAACGACCACTATGGCCATCCGGCGGGCGATCGCTGCCTGCAGGCCGTGGCCGGTGTGGTGGCCTCGGCGGCGCGACGCCCGGGCGATCTGGCGGCACGCTACGGCGGCGAGGAGATGGTCCTGCTGCTGCCCAATTGCGACGAGATCGGCGCCCAGCGGGTAGCCGCCACGGTCCAGGAACGCCTGCAGGTGCTGGAGGTGGCCCATGCCACCAGTCCTTTCGGCCGCATCACCGTCAGCCTTGGCATCGCCGTCCAGCCGCCTGGTCAATCGCCACCGCCGCAGCCCGCCGACCTGCTGGCCAGCGCCGATGCCGCCCTCTATCGCGCCAAGCACCTGGGCCGCAATCGCACCCATCCACCGCCGGAGACGGACGCCGTCCAGGACCGGTCAGGCCTGCCTTAGCCGCAGATCATGCCGCCGCGATAGTGCACCCGGTCCTTGCCCGCGCGCTTGGCCTGGTAGAGCTCGCTGTCGGCCTGCTTGAGCAGGTCCGAGGGCTGGTAGCCCGGCGCGAAGCGCGCCACGCCCGCACTGAAGGAAAAGCAGGTGCCGGTGCGGGTGTTGCTGCGGATGTCGTCCAGCAGCGCCTGCAGCCGCTGCGCCAGGTGGCGCTCGTCGTCGGGCTTGAGCAGTACCCCGAATTCCTCGCCGCCCAGGCGTCCGAAATGGCCGTCGGGGAAATGCCGGCCAAGGATCAGCGCGGTTTCCTTGAGCACCTGGTCGCCCACGTCGTGGCCGAATCTGTCGTTGATCCGCTTGAAGTCATCGATGTCGAGCATGACGAAACACCAGGACGGGGAGCCCTCACGGCAGACCTGCTCCGCGTCCAGCATGAGCGCACGGCGGTTGCTGATCCCGGTGAGGGCATCGGTTTCCGCCTGCAGGCGATAGCGCTCCTTGAGCTCCAGGGTGGTGGCGACGATACGCACGAAGGTGGCGTTGAGCAGCAGCCCCAGCGCCAGGCTGGCGCCCAGCATCACCGCGAACAGCGGCAGGGCCGCCGCCGTGACGGTGTCCAGCTCGCCATAGAAGAGCAGCAGCCAGACCGCACCGGCGGCGATGCCGTAATCGAGCACATGAGAAAAGAGAATGGTCGAGCCGAGGATGATGACGATGGCCGTGGGGATCATCCAGGCATGGCCAGCCTCGCCCATGCCGAGGATCTGAAAGCGGAAGGCCAGGGCCTCGAACAGCACGAACACCAGGGCGAACAGGCGCCAGACGGCAAAGCGGCGCGCAGTGGTCATCGCCAGGCAAGAGCCGATCATGCCGGCAAAGGCCAGCCAGCCCCACACCGGCACCCCGGCGGTCAGAAAGGGGTTGATCAGCACACTGATCAACCAGCCCAGGATGCCGGTGCTCTGCGCCAGCACATTGGGCAACTGCAGCATCTGGCGGATATGAGTCTGATAAGTCATTGCACAACTCGAACGCCAAATTTAGTGGCCAACCGATATCACCGGATGCTATCCCATTCGTGGCCCGTCGTCGGCGGGAAGCGGACTCAAGCAAGACAATAGACGTCTGAACAGCGCACTGCTGGTGACAAGACCGCATAGGACCACGCCTGCGAGCAGACTGACCAAACGGACGGCGGCGAAATGACGCCATCGGTCAGCTCACTCTGCGGACCGGCGCGCCCGTCCCGCTAAGCTCTTCGCTTCGGGAGTTTCGACTAGGCTTGGCAGTGCCCAGGCCGTCGTTCATGCTTCCAAGGCTTTATCAGCTTCCACTACCGGTATAGAACAAACCAGGCGCCATCATGGAAATCGATGCTCTGTTCGATCACCTGCATACCCTTCCCAGCATTCCCAAGGTGGCTCAGGAGCTGATCCAGCAATTCGACGATCCGGACAGCAGCATCGAAGACGTGGCCCGCAATCTGGCCCTGGATCCGGTGCTGTCGGCCAAGGTCCTGCGCCTGGCCAATTCGGTGCGCTTTCGTGGCGTCCGTCCCTCCACCAGCATCGAAGGCGCGGCCATCCGTCTGGGTTTCGACGCTCTGCGCACCCTGGTGCTGGCCTCGGCAGTGACCGCGGCCTTCCGCCACAATCCCAGCTTCGATCCGCGGGATTTCTGGCAGCACAGTTTCGACGTGGCCAGCATCTGCCGCGTTCTCGCCCGCCAGGCCGGCGCCGATCCCGAGACCGCCTTTACCTGCGGCATGCTGCACAGCATCGGCGAGTTGCTGATCAAGACGGCGGCGCCCGACATCGCCGCGCGCATCGACGCCGAGCAACGCGCGCCGGTGCCCGCCGACCAGGCCATCGGCTTCGGCTACCCCGAGGTGGGCGCGGAGCTGGCCCGCCGCTGGCAACTGCCGGTGGTGATCCAGCATGCCATCGCCTACCAGCTGCATCCCCAGGATGCACCCGAGGATTCCACCCAGGCGCGGATGGTCGCTCAGGCCCGGCTGGTGTCCTTTGTCCTGCGCCGCCATGGCGGTATCAATGACCAGGCCAAGGCCGCCCTGGCCAATCCCCTGCTGGAAGGCGTGGATCTGGATCACCTGCTGGGCGAGTTGCCCGAGGTCATAGAGGCGGACAAGGCCTTTGGTACCCTGATCAACTGACCGGCTGTCCCGTGCGCAGGCAAGGCCACCGCCTGCATCACAAATCTGCTAGTCGGTCATGGCGAAAATCGAACGGGCACCGCAAGAATCGGTCGAAGCGTTATAGCTGACAGGAGTGATTGCGATGGCCGAGCCGCTGAAGTTCACGGATGCGAACACCATTATCAAGGGCGCTTTTCAACCGATGCTGTGCGCCATGACCGCCCAGGATCCCGCGACCTTCAACGTCGAGGTCTATGCACCCAACGGCACGGCCCTCCTGCAACGCCGCATCGCCCGGGTCGATCTGCTGGACAATTCGCTGCTGGAAGCCTTCATCTGCGACAGCCGCGCCCGTATCGAGCGGGCGACCCATGAGCGACTCGACTGGCAGGTGCGTTACACCCGCGCCTCCTGAGATCGCATCGAGCGGTCGAACAAAGGCGCCCCGCGAGGCGCCTTTCGTTTGTCCATCAATCGTTGAGCACGCGCTTCTGCTGACTGCCCTGGGCCTTCTTCTGGGTGGACGGCTTGGCGCTTGACGTGTCGTCGGCGCTGTCTTTGTTGCTGGTGTTGGAGCTGCCCGGCGCGCCGATGCCGTTGCCGGTCACTCCAGCGTCGTTGTTGCTGCTGGCGGCCAGACTGGGACCGGCTACCAGGGCCAGGGCAGCGCTCAGGGCGAGGATCAGCGGGGTCTTGCGCATCTTGGTGTCCTCCGGCCGCGAAAGGAAGGGTGTCGCGGGCTGCACCCTGCCTGATTAGGCCAAAGGCCGGGCCAAGCGTTCCCACCTTCCTATAGACTAACGGCCATCCCGCCGCGCCTCGAAAGGTCCGGCCGTCGTATTCAGGAGTTGCCGTGAAGCACCGTTACCTCATCGTCGATCGCACCGCGCTCGATAGCCCTGCGCTGTTCGACTACCTGGCCGAGGCGCCGCAGCACCGCGTCATCGTCTCCGGCGGTACGGCCGAGCAACTGTTCGCGGCGGAGCTCTGGCCGCGCCTGCGCGAGCGCCTGGCGCCCCATGCCGAACGCTTCTTCTTCGCCGACTCCAGCGGCCCGCTGCTGCAGGCCGAACTGGAGGGCCGCAAGCCCGGTCTGCTGGATCGCGAGTTGACCCTGGCCTTCAAGCAGGCGGTGACCGCCGATGCCGAGGACGATCGCGTCCTGACCCGTATCCGCCGCGAACTGCTCGATACCGATGACGACTACCAGGCCAATCGCCGCATCTTCCTCAACAGCCTGCTGGGCCAGATGCGCCGCGCCCTGCCGGCAGGGGCGGTGACCGCCGGCAACTGGCAGGACGCCGTCCGCCAGGCCATCGCCGCGGCCCAGCAGGGGCTGGCCAAGGGCTTCGCGCCGGGTCTGGCCGATGCGCCCTTCAAGGTCTTCCTCAAGGCCTATCCGCTGGCCGCACGCTATGTCGCCCAGCTCGCCGTGCTGCTGATCACCGCCGGGCGCCAGGACAACGACGTCCTCATCGATCGCTTCGTCGCCCAGGATCCGGCCCTGGTCGCCACTCTGTTCGATGGCCTGCTCACCGAAGACGACGACCAGCGCCAGGCCTACACCGCGCTCAAACGCACCCTGGATGCCCTGGGGACCGGCGGTCAGGCGTTGCACTAGGTCTCTAGAGACGCTCCAACAGCGCCGGCAGGATTACCCCGGCGGCGCCCAGCAGTTGCCAGTCGCCACTGAAATCCGCTGCCGGTTGCGGATCGATGCGCACCACCGTGGCGCCCTGCTGGCGCGCCACTTCAGGCAGACTGGCCGCCGGCTGCACCAGTCCCGACGTGCCGACCACCAGGCAGAGGTCGCAACGCTCGGCCAGCGCCCAGGCGTTGGCCAGGGCCGCCTCGGGCAGGGACTCGCCAAACCAGACCACCCCAGGCCGGGCCAGACCGCCACAGTAGGCACAACGTGGTGGCGCCACGAGCTGATCCTCGGCTTCCGGTAACGCCGGCGCTGCCAAGGGCCGCGCGCATTCGAAGCAGCGCGGCGCATGCAGGCTGCCATGCAGATGAATCACGTCGCCACTGCCCGCGCGCTCGTGCAGGTCGTCGACATTCTGGGTGACCAGGCCCAGCCGCCCGTGCCGGCTACCCCAGTCCGCCAGGGCGCGATGCGCGGGATTGGGCTGGGCCGCCAGCACCTGGACACGGCGCCACTCGTACCAGCTCCAGACCCGGACCGGGTCCTCGACGAAGGCTGCGGCCGTCGCCAGTTGCGCCGGATCGAAGCGCGCCCACAAGCCGGTCAGGGCTTCGCGAAAGGTGGCGATACCGCTTTCCGCCGACACGCCGGCACCGGTCAGCACCAGCACCTCGTCGGCCTGGCGCAGGCGATCGAGCAGTACCGGCGGTAAGGCGGCGAGGCCGTCTCGGCAATCGATGGGATCGGGCATGAAGGCGTTGGCTCCTGACATCTGCGGCAAAACAACAGGGTCTTGCGGACCGCGGAAAAGGGCGAAAGTGTGACGATACTCGACGGATGGTGAGTCCACTCATCGTTTTCCAGGGAACTGAGGTTCAACCCTGGCGCTACAGGCCGATAATCCGGGAGTCCGCGTCCGATGTCGCTCCTACCCCAACGGTATGTGAATGAAGAAGTCCGTCGTTTCCAAGTATCCGCGCCTGCTGATCGCCGGCGTTCTCGCCCTCGTCACCCTGGTCAGCCTGGCCTGCTGGTGGTGGCTCAAGCCTTCCACTCCGGCTCCGACCGCCACGGCCATGCTCGCCAGTGTGCAGCAGGCCCCCGAACACTGGACCCAGGAGCCCCGCGATTTCTCCGTGCTGCTGGCCGATCTGCGCGCCGGCGTCATCAGTGGCGCCGTGATCGGTGACCGTACCCTCTACGTCGACACCACCCGCGGCGAGCACTACGCGGTGACCGATAATGGCGGTCGCCTGACCGACCGGTTGCTGGCCGATTACGCCACCCAGGCCGAGCCGCTGTTTCCGATCGCCACCTGGAGCGAGTCCGGCCAGCGCCACCCCTGGCTGGATGCCCTGCTGTTCAACCTGCCGGGCTATCTGCTCCTGCTGTTGCTGGCCGTGCCCCTGGCGCTGCGCTTCGCCAGCCCCTTCAAGCTGCACCGCAAGGGCACCGGCATCTCCTTCAAGGATGTGGTCGGCGCCGCCGAAGCCAAGCGCGCCCTGGAAGACGTCACCACCTGTCTGCGCAATCCCAAGGCCTTCGCCGCCCTGGGTGCCCGTCCGCCCAAGGGCGTGCTGCTGACCGGCGAACCCGGCACCGGCAAGACCCAGCTGGCCAAGGCCCTGGCCACCGAGTGCAACGCCCACTTCATCCAGGTGACCGGCAGTGATTTCTCCTCGATGTTCTTCGGCGTAGGCATCCAGAAGGTCAAGTCGCTGTTCCGCACCGCGCGCAAGAAGGCGCCCTGCATCATCTTCATCGACGAGATCGACGGCATCGGCCGCCGCGCCGAGCAGTCGCGCTCCAGCGATGCCGAAGCCAACCGCATCATCAACCAGTTCCTTACCGAGCTGGACGGCTTCGATGGCACCAGCGGCGTACTGGTCCTGGGCGCCACCAACTTCGCCGACTCCCTGGATCCGGCGCTGCGCCGCGAAGGCCGCTTCGACCGCACCATCGCCGTGCCGTTGCCGAGCCTGGAAGACCGTCGCGCGCTGTTCGAACTCTATGCCGGCAAGCTGCCCTGCCAGGGCGAACTGGATCTGGCCGCCCTCTCCCGCGGCACCGTGGGCCTGACCCCGGCGGCCATCGCCTACATCAGCAACCACGCCGCCCTGCTGGCCGCCCGCGAGAACGCCAGCGCCGTGACCATGGCCCACTTCGTCGAGGCCATCGAGACCTGCCGCATCGGCGAGCAACCGGTCGGCGTCACCCCGCTGGGTTCGGCCGAACGCACCCGCATCGCCGTGCACGAAGCCGGTCATGCCCTGGTCGCCGCCGTGCTCAATGTCGGTCGGGTGGAAAAGGTCACCCTGCTGCCCCGTGGCCAGGCCCTGGGCGTGACCCTGATCACCCCCACCGAAGACAAGCGCCTGCACCTGAAATCGGAACTCGAAGGCCGCATCCAGATGCTGCTGGCCGGTCGCTGCGCCGAGCAGCTGTACTTCAACGAGGTTTCCTCGGGTGCCGCCCAGGATCTGCAGGAAGCCTCCAAGCTGGCGCTGTCCATGGTCGCCTCCCTGGGCATGGGCCCGAGCGGCTCGCTGCTCAGCCTGCAGGCCCTGCGCGACGCTGGCATCGACTTCGACGCCGCGCCCAGCATCGCCGCTGCCGACCAGTTGCTGCACAGCCTGGATCATCGCTGCCTGGCGCTGATCACCGAACTCAAGCCGGCGCTGGACGACATCACCGACCAGTTGCTGCGCGACGAGACCATTCCCGGCAGCGCCGTGGCCGAAGCCATCGCCCGCGCCAGCGGCCTGGAAGCCTGCGGCGCCCTCAACCGTGCCCTGGCCTTCGTCCCGGAACGTTCGACTGACCCGCGCGCGGGTGACGGCGAACGCAGCATTGCGGCGGCCTTCAAGGGCGAGTGATACCCGCGACGCCTTGAAACGCAAAAGCCCCGGTCCGCCGGGGCTTTTTCATGTCAGCGCCTGAACAGGCTCCTAGAGGATATTGGCGTAATCCGCCTCTATCCGATCCAGGCTCAGGTGGTTGAGGAAGTTGGAGAAGCACATCCAGGCCGCCAGGGCGTTGAGGTCCTGGAATTGCGCGGGCAGGTACTTGGGCGGTACCACCACGCCCTCGTCCACCAGCTGGCGCAGGATGCGCATGTCCTCCAGGGTGGTCTTGCCGCAGAACAGCAGCGGGATCTGTTCCAGCTTGCCCTTGCGCACCGCCAGCTGGATGTAGTTGTAGATCAGGATGAAGCCCTTGAGATAGGACAGGTCCTTGGTGAAGGGCAGCCCGGTCGGCGTCGAGCCGCGAAACACCCGGCTGGCGTTCTGGTAGCCCGACTCCAGGTCGTAGCCCTGCTCCTGGAAGAAGCGGAAGACCTCGAGGAAATCGGCGCCGTCCTCGGCCAGGTGGATGGCGCGGGTGCGATTGGTCAGCTTGCGCAGGCGGGTCGGATAGGAGGCGAAGGCGATCACCTCCATGAGGATCGCCAGGCCTTCCTGGGTCACGGTGGACGACGGCGGGCCCTTGGCCAGGAAGGTGCAGATCGGCTGGTTCTGGCCATTGAGGGTGGTGCCGACGTGCACCAGGCCCTCGTGGACCTCCAGGGCGCGCACGTCACGCTCGTTGAACAGGGCGTCGGCGCGCACCTTGATGTAGTCGGCGCCAGCCGCGGCGTCGGCGACGATACCGTCGGACTCGAACACCCGGATGGTGCCTTCCGTCTCGCCAAAGACCCGATTCAGCCGTTCCTGCAGGATGGGCACGGCGTCCTTGGCGGTCAGGGTCTTGGGCTCGTCTTCCAGGGCGCCGCGATGGGCGATGTTGTCCAGGTAGCTGGACATCATCATGCCCAGGTCGGCCAGGGTCGGATCGCCGGCATGAAAGGCGTCCGAGGCGGCGCCATAGAGCTCCTGGGAAATCAGCCCGAAGTCCGGGGTGCCGCGCGCCTGCAGCATGCGGATCACCATGCGGTACTCGCGGCACATGCGCCTCATGATCTGGCCGACCGGATTGAACTGGCCGAGCTGGCGGGTGACCTCCCGCTCGATGCTCTGGAATTCGCCCTTGAGCGCATCGGCGTCGAAGCCCAACGGGCGCCCTTCGTAGAAGGCGCGATCCACCGCCGGCAGGCGCTTGCCCTTGCCGTCCAGGAAGCCCTGGCGCACCCCGTCGTCCCACTTCACCGCATCGAGGATGCGGATCGGCGCCTGGGCCGCGACGATGCGATCGGACAGCTGGCGGATGGTCTGGTGATAGGGATCGAGAAAGGGCTGGCGGGCATTCATGACGGCGACCGGGCGACGGGCAAGACCTCAAGGATGGCCGTTGCCGCGTCTTTTGCCTAGGTTTCGTGACGGCAGACCGGCCGAGCCGCGCTATTTGGCGAACAGCTGGCTCATGTCCTTGAAGGCCTTGAACTCCAGGGCATTGCCGCAGGGGTCGAAGAGAAACATGGTGGCCTGCTCGCCGACCTGGCCCTGGAAGCGGATATAGGGCTCGATGACGAATTGGGTCTCGCGGGCGCGCAGACGGTCGGCCAGGGCTTCCCACTCGTCCCAGCCCAGCACGATACCGAAGTGCGGCACCGGCACGTTGTGGCCGTCCACGGCGTTGGTATGGGCCTCGTCCTGGGACGCGGTCTTGGGGTGCTCGTGGATCACCAGCTGATGACCATAGAAGTCGAAGTCGACCCAGTGATCACTGGAGCGACCTTCGGCGAGGCCGAAGACATCGCCGTAGAAGTGCCGGGCGGCGGCCAGATCGTAGACGGGAATGGCGAGGTGAAAGGGCGACAGGGCCATGCTGGGAAATCCTGCTGAGGGGGAATGCAGCCATTCTCACCCCAGGTTTTCCTGTGCATAAAGCGTATTTTACTGCCCCCGAGCGACAAAAATTTTGGGGCTCGCTACAGTGGCCTCTCCTGACTTCAGGCCACCACCATGCTTCGCGAACTCAAGACCCTGCTCGCCGTCGCGCGCCACGGCAGTTTCGCTGCGGCCGGTCTGCATGTGGGGCTTACGCCCTCGGCGGTCAGCGCCCAGATCCGCAACCTGGAACAGAATCTGGGCGTGGACCTGTTCGACCGCAACGGACGCAGCGCCCTGCTCAATGCCGCGGGACGCCGCGCCCTTCCGCTGGCCGAGGAGATCCTCGCCATCTACGCGCGCATGGCCGGCGCCGGCGACGAGATCCAGGGCGAGTTGCGCATCGGCGCCATCGCCAGCGTCCAGACCGGTCTCCTACCTGGCACCCTGGTGCGGCTACGCCAGCGGGCGCCACGCCTGGAGCCCCGCCTGGTGCCTGGGGTGTCGCTCGCCCTGCTCAGCCAGGTGGACGCCGGCGAGCTGGACCTGGCCATCCTCATCCGCCCGCCCTTCGAACTGCCCAAGGAGTTGCACGCCACCACCTTGCTGCAGGAACCCTTCGTGCTGATCGTCCCGCCAGGGCTGACAGGTGACGATCCCCGGCTGCTGCTGGAGACCCAACCCTTCATCCGCTACGACCGCCACTCCTTCGGCGGGCGCCGGGTCAGCGCCTTTCTACGCGAGCAGCGCCTGACGGTGCGCCAGGTGCTCGAACTCGACGAACTCGACGCCATCGTCAAGATGGTGGAGCACGGCCTGGGGGTGGCCCTGGTGCCCTGCGCCGGCCTCTGGTTGGAGCATGCGCGGGTGCGCCGGCTATCGCTCGGCGCCCTCACCTTCCATCGCGAACTGCAGGTCATCGCCCGCCACGCCGGGCGCGACCTGCCGGCCGTGGCGCTATTCCGCCGCTGCCTGACCGAAGCCGTGTCAGAGCCTGGTTAAAATCTCGCGAGCTAGAGACAAACAAGGCGAAAATGGCTGAGGAAGCGGAGTTTACGAGTGGTAAATGAGCATTCCGAAGCCATTTTCAACACAGTTTGGCCGACGCGCAGCAGATTTTGAACAGGCTCTTAGAACAGGTGCACCAGCAACCAGTAGAGTGACGCGGACAGCGCCATGGCCACCGGCAGGGTGAGCACCCAGGCCAGCGCCAGGTTGCGCACCGTGGCCCACTGCAGCCCGGAACCGTTGGCGGCCATGGTCCCGGCCACGCCCGAAGAGAGCACATGGGTGGTGGAGACCGGCAGGCCGAAGGCGTCCGCCGCGCCGATGGTGCCCATGGCCACCAGCTCGGCCGAGGCGCCCTGGGCATAGGTCAGGTGGGTCTTGCCGATGCGCTCGCCGACGGTGATGACGATGCGCCGCCAGCCGACCAGGGTCCCCAAGCCCAGGGCGATGGCCACCGCCACCTTGACCCACAGCGGGATGAAACGGGTGGCCTGGTCGATCTGCCGCTTGAATTCCTTGAGATCCTCCTGCGCCTTGGGCGCCAGCCCCGGCAGGTGCTCCTTTTCCAGCAGGCGGATGGATTCCGAGGCCAGGTACATGGCATTGCGTACGTTGGGCATGCTCTGCGCCGGCACGTTGTTGAGAGCGCCGTACTGACGCACCTCGCGGGCGATGTCGTCGGTGATGGCCGCCAGCGCCGGAAGCACCGCGGGATTGCTCTGCCGCTTGCGCACGAACTCCAGCAGTACGCCGTGGGGATCGGCTGGCGCAGCCTGGGGCGCCGCCTGGCGCAGGCCGCTGGCGGTGACCTCGGCCACAGCGGCAAAGGCCGGGGTGGCGGTGGCCGGCACCGCTCGATTGAGCGCATAGGCGGTCGGCAGGGCGCCGACCAGGATCAGCATGATCAGGCCCATGCCCTTCTGGCCATCGTTGGAACCATGGGCGAAGGATACCCCGGTGCAGGTCAGTATCAGCAGGCCGCGGATCCACGGCGGCGGCGGCTCGGCGCTCTTCGGCTCCTGGTAGAGCGTCTGGTCGCGCACGATCCGCTTGAGCAGCACCAGCAGCAGCGCGGCGCAGGCGAAGCCGATCAGCGGCGAGAACAGCAGCGCATAGCCGACCTTGGCCACCTGGCCCCAGTCCACCCCACTGCTGCCATCCATCCCGCCCAGCCAGGCATGCATCAGACCGACCCCGATGATGGAGCCGATCAGGGTATGGGAGGACGACGCCGGCAAGCCCAGCCACCAGGTGCCGAGATTCCAGATGATGGCGGCGATCAGCAGGGCGAAGATCATGGCGAAGCCCTTGCCCGCGCCCATCTCCACCACCAAGTCCACCGGCAGCAGGGCGATGACGCTGAAGGCCACCGCACCGCTGGAGAACAGCACCCCGAGGAAGTTGCAGAAGCCGGACCAGAGCACCGCCGCATTGGGCGGCAGCGAGTGGGTGTAGATGACCGTGGCCACGGCGTTGGCGGTGTCGTGGAAGCCATTGACGAATTCGAAGCCGAGGGCGATCACCAGCGCCAGTGCCAGGCCGGCGAAGGGCAGCCAGGTGGTGGGCGGCGACTGGGCATCGCTGACATCGTTGTGGATACCGCCGAGGGTCACCGCCAGACCGGTCAGCAGCAGCGCGGTGAACAGCACGATCCGCAGCGGACCGGGCTTGCGCGAACTGTGCAGAGGATGGGACAGCGGTGACAGGGAGGCGACTGGACTGGACGAAGGCATGGGGCGAACTCCGACACGGGATCTGCCTACCCTGCGCCGGCCACATGACGCTTTTACGTCAGCCAAGTGGCCAGACGACGGATGACCGTCGCGGGCTTTTTTCCACGTCGCCCCTGCCCTGCTAGGCTGGGACTTTGCTCAAGGATCTCGCCGATGTCCCCGCGCTGGCTGCTCTGCCCCCTGCTGCTGTCCCTCGTCACCGGCGCCATGGCTGCCACCGGACCTTCACCGCGCAGTTGCGTCCAGGAAATCGGACAGCGGCCCGCTCAGGCCCTGGCCACCACCTGCCGAGCGCTCTCCCCCGCCACGCGACCGCCCTGCAACGCGGCCAACAGCTGCGCGCTGATGCAGGACGAGATCGCTCGCAGCTGTGCCCTGTTCGGCGATGGCGAGGCGGCCAGGGAACCCGGTTGCGGTCCGTTGCCCAGTAGCGCCGAGGCGGCGGCGGCCGTGGTCCGGCGTTACTACGGGGCGCTGGATGCGCGGGACTACGGCACCGCCTGGCAGCTATGGGGAAGCGATGGCCAGCCCGGCAACAGCTACGAGAAATTCCGCCAGGACTATGCCAGGACTCGCAGCGTCCAGGTGACCCTCGGTCAACCTGGCCCGGTCGAGGGTGCGGCCGGTTCGAGCTATGTCAGCATCCCGGTGACGGTCAAGGCGCGCCTCGCCGACGGTACCCGCCAGACCTTCAGCGGCCGCTATCAGCTACGCCGGGTCAACGACGTCAACGGCGCCTCGGCCGAGCAGCGCCGTTGGCATCTGGACAGTGCGAAGCTACGGCAACAGCACTAACCGGGGCCGATCTGCCGCAGCTGTGACAGCCGACTACGCGTCCGCGACATGTCGGCGATCTCGCTGTCGGCCAGGGTCGCGTCGAGCGGCGCGGCGCTGACCAGGAACAGCGCCAGGCGGCGGTCGTAGAGCACATCCACCAGGTTGATGAAGCGCTGTCGCGCGGCGGGGCTGGCGTCGCGCAGCGGCGGCACCGCATCGAGTAGCCAGCGCTGCCAGCTTTCGCTCAGGGTCAGGTAGTCGAGGACTGCCGTGGGGCCTTCGCAGAGGTCGGCGAAGCTGAAGTGCAGCAGACCCTCCGCGGCGCTGATGGCGGGCAGGCTGCGATGGCCTACCGGCACCTCGATCCTGGTCTGCGCCAATGGCGGCAGCGCCAGCCGACGACGCTGCTCCGGGCTACCCGGCCAGAGATAGGCACCAGCGCCGAAGGGATCGGGCTCGGCAGGGCTGGCGCCGCGATAGTCCTGGGGACCGGCCACCGAGAGGATGTCCATGCGCGTCTCGATCAAACGGATCGCCGGCAGGAAGCGCTCGTGGTAGAGCGGATTGGGCAGCAACCCCTCCGGCGGATAGTTGGAGGTGGTGATCAGCACCACACCGCGGCTGAACAAGGCCTTGAACAGCCGGGTGATGAGCATGGCATCGCCGATGTCATGCACATGGAATTCATCGAAACAGAGCAGTCGGCAGCCGGCGAGCAAGTCGTCCAGGCTGGCGGCCAGGGCATCGCCCCCCGGCGGTTGGCGAAACATCCGCTCGTGCAGCTCGCGAAAGAAGGCATGGAAGTGCACCCGTCGCTTCTCGGCGAATGGCAGGGCGGCGAAGAAGCCGTCCAGTAGGAAGCTCTTGCCACGCCCCACCGGCCCCCAGAGATAGAGGCTGCGCGGCGTCTGGCGGCGAAACAAGCGCGGGCGCAGGAGTTCGTCGGCCAAGACGGCGAAGCGCTCGATGGCGGCCTGTTGAGCGCTATCGAGAGTGTACCCACGGGCTTGGGCCAGATCGGCGAAATGCTCCAGCACCTGCTGGGCGGGCGAAGCGGAAGTCATGGCGGCTGGCCAGGAAAGATAGGCCGCTAATGAAGCCGGAGCCGACGCCGCCGGTCAAGACCGATGACGTCGGCTCACCGCAGGTTCAGGCTGCGGCGATGAACAGGCACAGGCAGCAGAAGAAACCACCGGCCCAGGCCAGGGAACGGCGGGTGGCGTGGTCGCGGATATACAGCCAGGTGTAGGCGATGCGGCTGAGCAGGAAGAGGAAGGCCCAGAAGTTGATGGTGCCCTGGTCGGCGCCACCGGTGACGTGGGCGACGATCACTGCCGCGGCGAACAGCGGATTGATCTCGAAGGCGTTCTGCTGAGCGGCATTGGCCCGGGCCCGGGCGCCTTCCAGCTTGCCGAGGAAGCTGCGCGGATCCCGATTGTCCTCGGGCGTGAAGCCGCTGCCCTTGAACTTGGCGTAATAGGCCGCGCCATAGGGCACGAGATAGACGAGGAAGATGCACCAGTAGGCGAAGGTCATGTCGGCGTCCCTGGAAGTGTGAGGGTTCGCCTATCTGACCTGCCTGGCCGGGAAAAATCCACTCCGCTTCAGGTGGGTGTGGATCTATGGGTCCACCGGGCCATCAGCGCGGTCGCCACCGCACAGAGCGCCAGCACCGCGCACATGGGCACCACGGTGCCGTTGTGCAGCGCGCCCACGCTGCTGGAGGCCAGCGCCGCCAGGATGAACTGCAGACTGCCCATCAGCGCCGAGGCACTGCCGGCATTGGCGCCCTGCCCCGCCAGGGCGCAGGCCGAGGCGTTGGGCACGATGCCACCGAGCAGGGCGATGGCGCAGAACAATGGAATCATCAGCACCGGCAGCGCCTTGGGCTGGAAGGCACCCACCAGCAGCAGGACCAGCCCCGCCGCGGCATAGGCCACCACCGCGCGACGCAACCAGAAGGCCGGTCCCTGGCGGACCACCAGGCGGGCATTGAGCTGCCCCAGCAGGATGAAGCCAGCGGCGTTGAGGCCGAAGACCCAGCCGTAGTGCTCGGGTTTGACGCCGTAGAGTTCGATCAGCACGAAGGGCGAGCCGGAGATGTAGGCGAACATGCCGGCCATGGCGATGCCGCCGGTGAGGGTGTGGCCGATGAAGGTGCGATCACGCAGCAGCCGCAGGTAGTTGCGCAAGGCCCCCCGCAGCGGCGGCCGTGGATGGTGCGCCGGCAAGGACTCGGGCAACCAGAGCGCCACGGCGGTACCGCAGGCGGCGGCGAACAGCGCCAGGCTGACGAAGATCGCCTGCCAGCCAAAGGTGCTGAGCAGGAGGCTGCCGGCGAAGGGCGCGATGATGGGGGCGATCCCGGTCACCAGCATGATCTGCGAGAAGGCCCGCGCCGCGGCCATGGGCTCGCAGAGATCCCGCACCACGGCTCGCGCGATCACCATGCCGGCGCAACCGCCCAGGGCCTGGACGAAGCGCGCGGCGATCAGCCAGGGCAGACTCGGCGCCAGGGCGCAGCCCAGCGACGCCAGGCAGAACAGGCCGATGCCGATCAGCAGCGGCAGGCGGCGACCGAAGCGGTCCGCCAGGGGGCCATAGAACAGCTGGCCGCTGGCCAGACCGGCGAAATACACCGCCAGACTCAGCTGCACGTGTTCGATGTCGGTGGCGAACGACAGTGCCAGCGACGGGAAGCTGGGCAGGTACATATCGATGGCGAAGGGAGCGAAGGCCGAAAGGGCCCCGAGAATCAACAATAAGCGAAAAGTCATGAAGCCTGATCCGATGGAAGCGGAAGTGTCGCGCAGTTACATACAATCATGTTTGTAAAAGCGCCGAGGCGCGCTAGACTGCGTGGCAGACCCACTGCCAGTCAGATCGCCCATGCGTCGTACGAAAGAAGAAGCCGAACAGACCCGCCAAGCCATTCTCGATGCGGCGGAAGCCCTGTTCCTGACCAATGGCGTGGCGCGTACCAGCTTGGAAATGATCGCCCGCGAATGCGGCGTCACCCGGGGTGCAGTGTACTGGCATTTCCAGAACAAGGCCCACCTGTTCCACGAAATGCTTAGCCCGATAAGGATCCCCGCCGACGAACTGAGCGAACGCCTGCGCGTCGACGGCGAGGAAGATAGCCTGCAACGGCTGTTCAAACTGTGCATCGAAGGCATGGCGAAGTTCACCCAGCCTGGCCGCGAGCAGCGGGTGATGACGATCATGCTGCACCGCTGCGAATTCACCGAAGAGCTGCGCGAGGCCGAAGAACGCGATCTGCAGTTCCTGCGGCAGTTCATTCGCATTACCGACGCCCTCTTCACCGCCCAGGCGCACCGCCTGCAGCCGGGCGTGACGCCGCAACTGGCCAGTCGGATGCTGCACAGCCTGTTTCTCGGCACCCTCTCCGATCTGCTGCGCGACGAACAGACTTTCGCCCCGCTGCTGGCCGCCGATCAGGTGTTCACCACCTTTTTCCGCGCCATCGTGCGCGACTGGACTCAGTCGACGACGGTATAGCCCGCCTGCTCGATGGCCGCGCGGAAGGGCGCAGCCACCGCGGCGCTGTCGATGCGCACCTCGCCCGCCTGCAGATCCACCTCGACCCGCGCCCGGGCATCGACCTTGAGGACCGCCGCCTCGACCGCGCTCACGCAGTGGGCGCAACTCATTCCGACTACCTTGATGACATGCATGGTCTGCTCCTGTCTGTCTTGACCTCTTTCTCCTGACGCCAGCGCCAGGACCGGGTTCCAGTGTTGACCTTGACCCGAGGTCAAGGTCAACACTGAGCTTAGGAGGTGCCCATGCACGAATTCGAACTCTCCATCAGCGGCATGACCTGCGCGGCCTGCGCCGGGCGGGTCGAGCGCGCCCTGCAGAAGGTCCCGGCCGTCAGTGCGGCCGGCGTCAACCTGGCCAGCGAAAAGGCTCGCGTCAGCGCGCCAATCGACGCGGCACCGGCGCTGGCCGAGGCGGTCAGCGCGGCTGGCTACCGGGTGGCCGAGGTCGAGCATGACCTGTCACTGTCCGGCATGAGCTGCGCCAACTGCGCCGGGCGTATCGAAAAGGTCTTGCGTACGGTGCCCGGGGTGCTGACCGCCGAGGTCAATCTGGCCAGCGAAAGAGTCCGGGTGAAGACCCTGGCCGCGGTCGAGACGCAGGCCCTGATCGTCGCGGTAGAAGCGGCGGGTTACGGCGCCGAGGATCGCCTGGCCGAAGACGACCGCCCTGCCCCGGTACGTCAGGGCCTGCGCTGGGAACGCCTGGAGCTGGCCTTGACGCTGCTCTTGGCCGCGCCGCTGATCCTGCCCATGCTGCTGACGCCCTTCGGCTGGCACCTGATGCCGCCCGCCTGGCTGCAATTTCTGCTGGCGACACCGGTGCAATTCCTCATCGGCGCGCGCTTCTATCGTGGCGCCTGGCATGCCCTGCGCGCCCGCAGTGGCAACATGGACGTGCTGGTCGCCCTGGGCACCAGCGCCGCCTACTGCTTGAGTCTCTATCTCTGGCTGGTCAAGGGCAGCCCCCATCTCTACTTCGAGACGGCGGCCATGGTCATCGCCCTGGTGCGCTTGGGCAAATATCTGGAGACCCGTGCCAAGCGCCGTACTGGCGCGGCCTTGCGCGCTCTGGAAGCTCTGCGCCCCGAAAGCGCCCGCCGCCTGGATGCCGACGGCAACGAAGAGGAGGTCGCCCTCAACCGGCTGCGCCTGGGCGATCGCCTGCAGCTTCGTCCGGGTGAACGCATCCCCGCCGATGGCCGCATCTTGCAAGGCGAAAGCCAGGTGGATGAAGCCCTGCTCACCGGCGAGAGCCGCCCGGTCGCCAAGGGCCCCGGCGACGAGGTGGTGGGTGGCGCCATCAATGGCGAGGGCAATCTGCAGGTCGAGGTCACCGCCCTGGGTGGCGAGACGGTGCTGGCCGGCATCATCCGCCTGGTGGAAGACGCCCAGGCCACCAAGGCGCCCATCCAGCAACTGGTGGATCGCATCAGCCGGGTGTTCGTCCCCGTGGTGGTGACCCTGGCGCTGGTCACCCTGCTCGGCTGGCTGCTGGCCGGTCACGCCCTGGAGCCCAGCCTGCTCGCCGCCGTCGCCGTGTTGGTCATCGCCTGCCCCTGCGCCCTGGGTCTAGCGACGCCAGCCGCGCTGATGGCCGGCACCGGAGTGGCGGCGCGTCACGGCATCCTGATCAAGGACGCCGAAACCCTGGAGCGCGCTCAGGGCATCACCACCGTGGTCTTCGACAAGACCGGCACCCTGACCGCCGGCCAGTTGCGCCTACGCCACCTGGCCACGGCGCCTGGCATCGAGGAAGCCGAGTTGCTGAGTCTGGCCGGCAGCCTGCAACGCGGCAGCGAACACCCCCTGGCCGCAGCGGTGCTTTTCGCCTGTCGTGACCGTGACCTGGACACTCCGCCCGCCCAGGACGTCCGCGCCCTCCCCGGCCGCGGCCTCCAGGGCAGTTGGCAAGGACGGCCGCTGTTGCTGGGCAATGCCCGCCTGCTGGCCGAACGGCAGCTGGACGCCGGCCCCCTGGCCGACGCCGCTCGCGCCTGGGAAGACCAGGGACTGACCCTGTCCTGGCTGTTGGAAACCGGCGCCCAACCGCGGGTGCTGGGCCTGCTGGCCTTTGGCGACGAGCTTCGCCCAGGGGCCAATGCGGCCATCGCCCGGTTGCGCCGCGACGGCATCGACAGCTGGCTGCTGACCGGTGACAACCGCGGCAGCGCCAGCCAGGTAGCCGCGGCGCTGGGCATCGCGCAGTGGGAGGCCGAGGTACTGCCCGCCGACAAGGCCGCGGTGGTCGCCCGCCTGCAAGCGACCCAGGGCGGCGTCGCCATGGTCGGCGACGGCCTCAACGACGCCCCGGCACTGGCCGCTGCCGAGCTGGGCATCGCCATGGGCTCGGGCACCGCCGCCGCGCGCCATGCCGCCGGCATCACCCTCTTGCAGGAGGATCCACGCCAGGTGGTAGCGGCCTTGGACATCGCCCGGCGTACCCAGCGCAAGATCCGCCAGAATCTGTTCTGGGCCTTCGTCTACAATGTCATCGGCCTGCCGCTCGCGGCCTTTGGCCTGCTCGACCCGGTCTATGCCGGCGCCGCCATGGCCTTTTCCAGCGTCAGTGTCCTGGCCAATGCCCTACTGCTCGGCCGCTGGCGCCCGTCTGGAGATCTCTTGTCATGAACATCGGCCAGGCCGCCAAGGCCAGCGGGCTCACCGCCAAGATGCTGCGCTACTACGAGCGCATCGGTCTCCTGGCGCCTGCCGGGCGTACCGACAGCGGCTATCGCCAGTACGGCGCCGAAGATCTGCGGGTGCTGGCTTTCGTCCGCCGCTCGCGGGAACTGGGCTTCAGCCTGGAGGAGATCCGCCAGTTGCTCAGTCTCTGGCAGGACCGGCAGCGTGCCAGTGCCGACGTAAAGGCGCTGGCCAAGCGGCACATCGCCGAGCTGGATCTGAAGATCGCCGAACTGACCCGCCTGCGCAGCACCCTGGGCGAACTGGTTTCCTGCTGCCACGGCGATGCCAGCCCCGACTGCCCGATCCTCGATACCCTCGGCGGCTGAGGACCTGTTCACGATCTCGCGAGCTAGAGCCAAACAAGGCCTAGGCGGCCCCACGAAAATGCCTGAGGAAGCGGATCGGACCCGCGCTCGGGTTTACAAGTGGTAAATGAGCATTCTGACGGGGCTGGCCTTCCAGGGCGTTTTCAACGCCGTTTGGCCGACGCGCAGCAGATCGTTAACAGGTTCTGACGCAACCGCGGCCGCCTGGCGGAGTCCATCGCTTATCCCCCGCTGCCGAGGTACCCCCATGCAGACCCTGCACCGTTACCAGATCCGCTATCGCCTCAATGGCGAGCCACTCAGCCACGAGCTGGAGAGCTTCGAGCCGGTCACCGAGGAGGAAGCGCTGCTGCAGTTGCTGATCAAGCACGTCGAGGAACCCCAGGTGGTGGTCGATGCGCCCTGGGAGCGCCATGCCCAGCCGAGCATCGCCCGTCGTGCCCAGGAAGCCGGACTGAGCGATATCGAGGTCAGCCAGCGGGACTGACGGCCGGCCCAGGCAGGTGGCTTTGCGCTATAATTCCGCGCTTTTGCCCCCTTCGTTGGAGTGATTCATGACCCTGCCTCGCCTGCGCCTCAAAGCCAATGCCGACCGCCGTCTGCGCGCCGGGCACCTCTGGGTGTACAGCAACGAGGTGGACGTCGTCGCCACCCCGCTCACCGCCTTCGAACCGGGCGACCAGGCCATCCTGGAAACCACCAGCGGCAAGCCGCTGGGCTTGGTGGCGCTGTCGCCCAACAACCTAATCTGCGCCCGCCTGTTCTCCCGCGACACCGGCTATCCGCTGGACAAGTCGCTGCTGGTGCATCGCTTCAAGGTCGCCCTGAGCCTGCGCGAGCGGTTGTTCGGCAGCCACTGCTATCGCCTGGTCTATGGCGATGCGGATTTCCTGCCCGGCCTGGTGGTGGATCGCTTCAACGATATCCTGGTGGTGCAGATCGCCTCGGCGACCATGGAGCGCCAGCGCGAGGCCATCCTCGCCGCCCTGCTGCAGGTGTTCAAGCCCCAGGGCGTGCTGTGGAAGAACGATGGCAGCGCCCGCACGGCCGAGGGTCTTTCCAGCTACGTGGAAGTGGCCTACGGCGAGGTACCGGACTGGGTAGCGCTGGAAGAGAACGGCGTGCGCTTCGAGGCACCGGTCCGCGAAGGCCAGAAGACCGGCTGGTTCTATGACCACCGCCTGAACCGTGCGCGCCTGGCGCCCTATGTCGAAGGCAAGCGGGTGCTCGACCTGTTCAGCTACATCGGCGGCTGGGGCGTGCAGGCCGCGGCCTTCGGTGCCAGCGAGGTCATGTGCGTGGACGCCTCGGGCTTTGCCCTCGACGGCGTGGAACGCAACGCCACCCTCAACGGCCTGGCGGAAAAGCTGGTGTGCGTCGAGGGCGATGTCTTCGAAGCGCTCAAGGAACTCAAGGCCGGTGAAGAGAAATTCGACGTCATCGTCGCCGACCCGCCAGCCTTCATCAAGAAGCGCAAGGACCTGAAGAACGGCGAGGCCGCCTATCGCCGCCTCAACGAACAGGCCATGCGGCTGCTGAACAAGGACGGCATCCTCGTCAGCGCCTCCTGCTCCATGCACCTGCCCGAAGACGACCTGCAAAACATCCTGCTCGGCAGCGCCCGCCATCTGGATCGCAACCTGCAGATCCTCGAACGCGGCGCTCAGGGCCCGGATCACCCGGTGCACCCGGCCATCCCGGAGACCCGCTACATCAAGAGCCTCACCTGCCGTCTGCTACCCAGCTAAACGCCAGGCAAAGAAAAGCCGGACATTGTCCGGCTTTTTTATTTGTGTCTTTGCCTCAGCTCAGGGCACGAATCAACTCGTCCTTCTTCATTCGCGACCGACCGCGGACGTTCTGCTCAGCCGCCTTCTTCACCAGCTCATCGCGAGTCAGGTCACTTAGCGAGGTGCTGCCAGTGCGCGAATGCCGCGCTGAAGCGCGACCGCTGTTGGGCGACTGGCCTTGCTTGGTCGCCACCGCCCGCCGGGCGGAATCCTTGCGGTCCGCGCTTTTGGCGGTACCACTCTTGGCCTTGCCGGAATCTGCCTTTTCACCACCGCCGGACTGCTTGTTCACCGTCGCCCAGGCCCGTGCTTCGGCTTCATCCTTGGAGACGCCCTTTTTCTCGTAGCTCTCCTCGATGTGCTCGGCCTTACGTTCCTGTTTGTCGCTGTACTTGGATTTGTCGCCGCGGGGCATGGCAGTCTCCTGATTAGTCTTCCGCCTTGATGGTGGCTACATCGGCTGCCTTCACCCGCACGTGACGACCCGCCACATCGGTGAATTCATAGAAACCGTCGGCCGTCTTGGTGTTGGGACGATCTTCGGTGATGTACTGGGTACCGTCCTGCAGGGTCACTACCGTCTCGGTGGAACAGGCCGCCAGCCCCGTCAGGGTCAGGGCCAGCAACCCACCGCCTAGTAGCCGCTTCATGGGGCTTCCGGTGCGACGCGATGAATGGACACATCGTGCAGCGCCACCAGCGCCTGACCGGACTCGATGTCGGCCAGGTGGAAGCGCTCGTCGTTGATCGCATCCAGGTGCCGACAGGCCAAGTCACGGACCACGTCGGTGATGGGCACGTCCAGATTGCTGATACGGTCGGTATAGCTTTCGCCCAGCAGTTTGTAGTGGATTTCGTAGTGGCTATCGGTGTCGTCACGCATGAGGGATCTCCGCGAAAAGGCTGCCCGACTCGGGTTATTTCTATAGAGCCTAGGCAACCAGAGCGGTTCTTTTCCACCCGTCAGACGCCGCCGAACGGTCATCTGTCAAGGCGCGCGAACCGGCTCTAGCGCAGGAGTTCAACGCCCTGTACGCATCTGTTGCAACAGCGCACTGCACTGGGCGCCCTGCTCGTTGCTGGGCGCCACCAGCGCCAGCAGACCGGCCGCCGGCGCCGCGAAGGTGGCAAGCAAGGCCGCCGCCGCGCCACGGGCCGCCAGGGGCAGTGCCTTCACCCCCGGCGCGGGATTCTTCAGGGTGCCGCGCACATAGAGCGGTGAGCGCAGCGAGAAGATGCGCAAGCCCTTGCTGTGGGGATCGACGGTCAGATCCAGTCGTTCGCTCGCCAGGTTGATGGTGCCGGTGATGTTGATCAGGGCATTCTCGGTGTCGAGCACGAAGACCTGGGGCTGCACCAAGCCCTTCTTGAAATCGAGATCGGCGACCGCGCAGTTGATCTCCACCGCGTCATCGCCGAACAGCCGGTCGACCAGATAGTTGCCGACGTTGAGTCCGGCGAGCTCCATCAAGCTGCGGCTGATGCGGCCGTCGTTCATCAGCAGCTTGAGTTCGCCGTTGCTGGTGCCGAGCAATGCCGCCACCGAGTTGCCGGTGCCACTCAGGGTGGCATCGCCATTGAGTTCGCCCATGCTGCGCTTCATGGTCTCCACGGTGGGGAACAGCTGGTTCAGCTTGACCCGGCGCACATGCAGATCGACCCGCCCCTGCAGGGGCGTCTTGTCGCCTTCCAGGCGCACCGTGGTGTTCAGATCGCCGCCGGCCACACCAAAGCGCAGGGGGTCGAGCAGCAGCACGCCATCGGTCAGGCGCACGTGGGTGTTGAGATCGGTAATCGGCAGCTGCGCGTTCTGCACGATGCGCTTGCCGGTGAAACGCACGTCCGCATCCATGGCGCGCCAGCGCTCGGTGCGGAATTCGGAGATCGGCAGCGCCTTGTCCGCCGGCTGCTTGCTGGCCTCGCCCTTGGCCGCCTGCTGCTCCTTGGTATCGGCGCCAATCAGTGGTGCCAGGTCTTCGAACAGCAGCTGATCGGAGCGCAGGGTGCCACTGAGCTTGGGCCGCGGCTTGCCGCCGGTGAACAGCACCTCGCCGTGCAGGTCGCTCTTGCCGACCCGGCCATTGAAGTCTTCATAGCTGAAGCGGGCGCCCGCCGGATCGTTGAGCTTGACCGTGAGATGGCCGTCGGTGGCATAGGGCGCCGTCTCCGGCAGGGTGACCCCGGTCAGCGGATAGAGCTGCGCCAGGCTCTTGCCTTCCAGCACCAGGTGCAGATCCAGGGCGCCCAGCCGCCGCGGATCGGTCAGGGTGCCAAAGACCTGGACGCGGGTCTCGCCGGCCCGGGCATCGAGCTGGATGGGAAAAGGCACGTCGGCGTCCTGCAGCGCCAGCAGGCCGCCGATCTGGCCACGGCCACTGACCGGTACCTGCTTGTAGCTGCCCTCCACCGCCAGGGCGAACTGGAAGGGCTGGGTCTGCTTGACGTGGGAGCGCTGGCGCGAAGTGCCCTGCTTGCCGACCAGATCGGCGTAGGCGATGGGGGCATCCAGGGAGGTGATCCGCGCCCTTAGCCGGGTGGCGGTCTGGGCATCGTCGAAGCCGACCTGGCCGGCGTCGAAGCCAATGGTGCCGATATCTACGGTCCAGGCCGAGGGTTCGGCCTTGGGGTCCTTCTCGGCGGTCTCGAAGGTCCAGCTGTTGCGGCCATCGGCCAGCCGCTGGGCATTGACCACCGGCCCGCTGAGGTCGATGCGCGGGATATAGATCTGCTTGGCCAGCAGTGCCAGCGGGGAGATCCGCAGTTGCACCCGGTCGAGGTGGACGAAGGTCTTTTCCTTGGCCCAGTCCGGGTTGCCCAGGGTCAGGTCCTCGGCGGCGATGTGCGGCCAGGGAATCCAGGCGCGCCAGCCGCCCTGATCCGGCTCGCGATGCCAGACCACGCCCAGGTTGCCCTCGATGGCGAAGGGCCGGTGCAAGGCGCTCGACACCTGCTCGTTGATGGTCGGCTTGAGCCGATTCCAGTCGAAGGTGGCAAGGATCACCACCACCAGCACGAACAGCAGCAGGATGATTCCCAGCAGCCAGGCGAGGATCTTGCGTGGGCGCGTCATGGCCGCCTCCTTGGATTTCCGTTCCCTCTTGGGTCTGCTCAGCGCAGCGGGGTTCCCTGAATAGACGTCATGCCTTGCGCTGGCGTAGCGCCAGCAGCGCCACCGCCACCCCGATCAGGGTCAACAACAGCAGACTGCCACGCAGTCCCACCTGCCCCGCCACGGCACCGATCAGCGGCGGACCGAGCAGGAACCCGAGATAACCGGCGGTGGCGGTCATGGCGATGCCCGCAGCCGGCGTCTCGGCCACCTGGCCGGCGGCGCTGAAGGCCGCGGGCACCACATTGGACAGGCCCAGGCCGACCAGCGCGAAGCCGAGGATCGCCGTCCAGGGCGCCGGCAGGATTACCGCCAGGGCCAGCCCCAGGGTCGCCAGCAGGGCCCCGCCAACGATCACCTGGGGGCCGCCGAAGCGAGCGCGGATGCCGTCGCCGAACAGCCGCCCCACCAGCATGGTCAGCGAAAAGGCCGCATAGCCCAGGGTCGCCACCACCGGACTCGCGCCGCCCACCTGGCCCAGGTAGACGGCGCTCCAGTCGGTCATGGCCCCTTCCAGCATCAGACAGCCCATGGCGATCAACCCCAGCGCCAGTACGCGTCGATTCGGAAGCCGCAGGGCATGGCTCACCGGGCTGCGATCGCCTTCGTCCAGGGCCAGGGCGGCGGGCAAGGCCAGCACCAGCGCCACCAGGGCAGCGGCCAGCAACACCACCAGCGCCGAGGCGCCCAGGTGCAGCACCAGTGCCCCCAGGCCGGCACCGAGAAATCCGCCCAGGCTGAAGGCGGCATGGAAGGACGACATCAGCGGGCCGTTCCAGCGGCTTTCGACATCGCTGGCATGGGCATTCATGGCCACGTCGATCAGGCCATTGCTGGCACCGAGCAGCAGCGCGCAAGGCAGCAGCCAGCCCAGCGACGGCGCCACCCCAGGCCAGATCAGCACCAGCACGAAGGCCAGGATGCTCAGCCGGGTGAGGCGTCCGGTACCGCCCAGGCGCGGCACCAGCACCCCGGCGAAGGGCATGGTCAGCAGGGCGCCCAGGGCGACCGCCAGCAGCACCAGACTCAGCTGGCCGTCGCCCAGCGCCAGATCGCGCTTGAGTTCGGGAATGGCGGCCGCCCAGCCACCGATCCCGCAACCATTGGCGAGAAAGACGGTAAAGGTGGCGCGGCGTTGGCGACGCAGTACGGCAGAGGTCATGGGAATCCTTGGGCGAGAGATCAGCGGTCGCTAGCGAGCGAATGCAGGTGCAGGCCGGCATCGCGATAGGGCTGCAGGCGCTCCTCGCTCAACCCCGGCTCCAACACCAGATGGTTCAGCTGATCGAGCCGGAGCACGTGATAGAAGGCCACGCTGTCGAGCTTTTCGGCGGTCACCGCGACGGCGACCTGGGCGCTCTGTTCGGCCACGGCCGCCTTGAACTCGGCCTCCTCCAGGTCGAAGCCGGTCACCCCGGTTTCCACCGCCAGGGCGCAGGTCCCGAGAAAGGCCAGGTCGGCGCGCACGCCACGCAGGTCACGCAGGGCCCGGGCGCCCAGGCAGGCGCCGGACTGCGGCGCAGCCAGGCCGCCGATCATCAGCACCCGGATGCCCGGGCGCTGCAGCAGCGCCGTGGCGATCACCGGCGCATTGGTGGCCACGGTCAGGTCAAGATCCGTGGGCAGCGCCTGGGCGATGGCCAGGTTGGTCGAGCCGGCATCCAGCAGCAGCAATTGCCCCCGCTGTACCAGCCTGGCCGCGGCGTGGCCCAGCGCCTGCTTGGCCGTCTCGTCCTGGCTGATCCGCGCCGGCAGTGCCTGCGGCGGTGTCAGCAGCGAGAGCGCCCCACCGTACACCCGGCGGCACAGGCCCTGGCGGGCCAGTTCACGCAGGTCGCGACGTACGCTGTCTTCGGAAATGCCCCAGGTGGCGGCCAGTTCGGCCGACAGGACCCGGCCCTGCTCACGCAACAGGGCCAGGATCGCGGCCTGGCGTTCTTCGGGGAGGTGGATGGATGCAGTCATGCTGATACTCCAGGAGGATCAGCAGATCATGCACAATCATTTATAAACGTGCAACATCATGCAGAGGCTGAGGCCTTGTCCCGCGTATCCAGCCAGCGACCGCCAAAGACATTGATCAACAGGCCGAACATGACAGCCAGGCCACCTACCGCTTGTTGGATGGTCATCTGCTCCCCCAGCAGCACCGCGGCGGAAGTCAGCCCCACCACCGGCACCAACAGCGAAAAGGGCGCCACCTGGCCCGCCGGATAGCGCGACAGCAGCCGGCTCCAGATGCCGTAGCCGACCAGGGTGGCGATAAAGGCCAGGTAGACGATGGCAAAGACCGAGCCGCCCGACAGCGACGTCAGCGCCGTGGCGATCTGTTCCGGGCCTTCCAGCAGCAACGACAGGATGAAGAAGGGGATGGGCGGAATCAGGCTGCCCCAGACCACCAGGCCGAGCATGTCCACCTTGCCGATCTTCTTGGTGACGATATTGCCCAGGCCCCACATGGCCGCCGCCGCCAGGGTCAGCAGAAAACCGGCCAGGGTCATGGTGACGCCATGCTCGGTACCGATCAGCAACAGCCCCAAGGCCGCCACCAGCAGCCCGACCAGACTCGCCCGCCGTACCTTCTCACCCAGGAAGGTGGCGGCGAAGGCCAGGGTAAAGAAGGCCTGGGCCTGCAACACCAGCGAGGCCAGCCCCGCTGGCATCCCCACGTACATGGCCGAGAACAGGAAGGCGAACTGGCCGAGCGAGATGGTCAGGCCGTAGGCCAGCAGCAGCTGCCAGGACACCTGGGGTCGCCGTACGAAGAGAATGGCGGGAAAGGCCGCCAGACAGAATCTCAGGGCGCCCAGCAACATGGGCGGTACGCCATGCAGGCCAACCTTGATGACGACGAAATTCACCCCCCAGGCCAGGATGACGACCAATGCCAGCAACAGATCCCGGGGTGCCATTCACAACTCCTTGAAGGATTTCAGATAGATAGGTGGCTACCCTACTCCTTTGCGTCCGCGCTGCGGCGTCACAGTTGCCCACAAATTCGGCCAGTCACTCCCTAGCAACGAAAAACCGCAGCCTGGGCTGCGGTTCGTCGGGATCAGGCACTGCGCTTGTCGCGCAAGGGATCATGGCCCCAGTTCATCAGCGACTTGCGCCAGCGCGAGTCTTCGATATCGCCCTCCGGTCGCTGCTTGAGATGGCGATGCACATAGCCGATGACCTTGCGCATGGCCTGGTAGTCATCGTCTTCCAGCTCGGCCTGGCGCTTGCCCTTGAGCTCCAGGATGCGCTCACCCATGGCATGGCCGACCGCCTTGCCATCGTTGGCGGCCGTGACCTTCTTGCCGCCCTTGGTCATGCCCACACCCTTGCTGGTATCACCGCTGAGCCATTTGCGCAGCTGGCTGGGGGTCATGTTGACCACCTGCTTGAATTCGCTGCGAACCTCTTTCCTGTCGTCTTTCTTGTCGTCGTTGGAAGCCTTCTTGGTGCTCATTTTTCACCTGCCTTTTGCAACGCCTTCACCAGTTCGTCTTTCTTCATGCGCGACCGGCCCCGCACCTCGCGACGCGCGGCACGCTTCATCAATTCGTCCTTGGTCAGACCGGCCAGGCCCGACTCACGCGCGGTCGCCGTCTTGCGCGCCACATCCGCCGGCTGTTTGGAATGCTGCTTGCCGCGGCGGGTGTCGCGACGCTTCTTGGCGGTGGTGCGCTGGTACTCTTCCTTGCTCAGGGAATCCCGGGCCTTTTCCGGCAGATAGCGTTCGCCGGTCTCTTCGGATTTCTTGCCGGAGCGGGTGTCCCACTTCTCGTCGGTCCACTGTTGCAGATGATTGTCCTTGCCCTTGCCGCCCTGGTATTCACCACCGCGCTTCTGGTACTCCTGGGACGCCAGTTGCGCCTTGCGCGCCGACCATTGGCCGGGCTTGCCGCCCTTGTCGCCCTCGGTAATCTCTTTCTTCACCTTTTCCCAGAGTTCGGGATCGCTCTTCTTGGCCGTAGCACTCATGGCTCACCTCAGGTGTGGGGTCACTGCAGTCGCTGTCTCTAGGATGACTGTCCAACCGAAACGGGGGTTCGCGCCAGGCGACGAACGCCCCTACCCTGCGTCTTCCGGTATCCAGAGAAACCCATGCCCCTTGCCACCCTGCTCCGCCGTCGCCTGATCCCGCTGCTCTTCGTCACCCTGCTGGTGGGTGTCGGGGTCCCCTATGGCTGCTCGGAACTGGCCTACCGCGAACGTCAATGGGTGTTCAGCATCGAGCCCGGCAATGCCAGCTGGTTCACCGGGGTGCCGGAAGGCGTCCGCCAGTTCAATCTGCCGGTCCCGGACGGTCTGACCGGCACCGACTACCTGCATGCCTGGTGGTGGCCCGCCCGGCGCCCGGACGCCCCCACCCTGCTCTATCTGCACGGCACCCGCTGGAATCTCACCGCCCAGGTCCGGCGCATCGCCACCCTGCGACAACTGGGTTACTCGGTGCTGGCCATCGACTATCGCGGCTTTGGCGAAAGTCCTGGCGACGTTCCCTCCGAACGCAGCGTCTACCAGGACGCCCGGGTCGCCTGGAAGCACCTGCAGAGCCTGCAGCCCGATCCGCGCAAGAGATACCTCTATGGCCATTCCCTGGGTGGCGCCGTGGCGGTGGATCTGGCCTGGCGCATCGCCCGCGACGGGGATCCCACGGGCGACTATCCCGCCGCGGCCGGTCTGATCATCGAATCCACCTTCACCACCCTGGCCGATGCCGCCTCGGCGGTGGTCGACACCCGCTTTCCCCTGCGCTGGCTGATGACGGAGAAATTCGATTCCCTGGACAAGATCCCGGAGATCCATATCCCGGTGCTCATCGTTCACGGCAGCGACGACCGCTATGTGCCGCCCCGCTTCAGCGAGGCCCTCTATGCCGCCGCGCAACCCCCCAAGCGGCTGCTGTTGATCCCGGGCGGCACCCATTCCAACAGCATGGTGATAGGCACACGTGCCTATGCCGCCGCTCTGCGCGAGCTGTTCGGTGGCACGCACCTGAGCGAAGCGGAAAAGCAGGAATCATCGACGGGAGGCTAGAGGTTTTTTGAAAGGCATCGACGGCGCTGATAGTCACTATCTCGCCAGTCTATTTTTTTCGAGCGGTCCTGCTCGGGATACTGAACTCACTCCAGCACAGTTTCCCCAGAGGACACCATCATGAACCTGCGTATCGCCTTCGGTTTCGCCCTGACCGCCCTGGCCCTGAACACCTTCGCCCAGGACTTCTCCTTCACCCCCACCAGCCCTGCCACCCAGATCGCCGAGGAATCCAGCCAGCGTCCGCTAGGCCATCTGATCAAGCAACAGCAGCAACGTCTGCAGGAACGCACCCTGGCCGAAGAATCCAGCCTGCGTCCGCTGGGTGAAGTCATCAAGCAGCAGCAACGCCAACTGCAGGACCGCCGGATCGCCGAAGAGTCCAGTCTGCGTCCCCTGGGCCAGGTGATCGAAGACCAACAACAGCGTCTCGGTGGCGACGAAGTGGCCGAAGAAAGCGGTCAGCGTCCCGTGGGTCGACTGATCGAGCATCAGCAGCATCGTCTGCAGGAGGGCGCCCTGGCCGAAAACGGCTCGGCCCAGACCCTGGACCGCCTGATCAAGCCCGGCCAGACCCGTCAGGCCTAAGCGCTACCCGCTCCTTCCTGCCTGGCCTCGCGCCGGGCTCGCCTATCAGGTCTTCTCGCTACCCGGTCCGATGCTGGCGGGGGCCTCCACCACCATTTCCTGCGGCACCTCGTCGATACGCGGATCCAGCGCCGCTGCCATCGGACTGACGGAATCCGGCATGGCCACATGATGCAGCGGTGCCGCGTCCAGCCGGTGCTCGCCACTGACGAACCGGGGCTGCACGAAGACGATCAGGATCAGCGCATAGGCCGAGGTCAGCACATAGAAGGTGCCCGGGCCGAAATGCTCCATGGCCGCGCCGGCCAGCAGCGGCCCGATGCAGGCACCGACGCCATAGGTGGTCAGCAGCATCGCCGACAGTTCCACCCGCCGCTCGGGCTCGACGTGGTCGTTGGCAAAGGCGGTCGCCAGCGGATAGAGGGTGAACAGCAGCATGCCCGAGACGAAGCCCGCAGCCAGCAACCAGGGATAGGGCAAGGTGATCAGTCCCCACAGCGGTACCGCCGCTAGGCACAGCAGCACCGCATTGGCGCGGATCAGCTTGCAGCGGTCGAGTCGATCCGACAGCCAGCCCAGCGGCCACTGGGCGCAGAAGCCCGCGACGATGCACAGCCCGACGTAGAAGCTCGATTGCGCCGTATCCAGGCCACTGCGACTGGCGAACACCGGTGCCAGGCCATAGAAGCCCCCCACCAGCAGGCCTGCGGTAAAGATGGTCACCAGTGACTGGGGCACCCGCTGCCAGAAGAAGCGGATCTCCAGCGGCGCCGCCACCAGCTTGGCCGGGTGCACCCGCCGCGTCATCGCCAGAGGAATCAGGCAAGAGGCGAAGCAGATGGCTACCAGCAACAGCGGCTTGTAGTCGAGTTGCGGATGCCAGGCCAGCAGCGCCTGGCCGATCACCAGCCCCAGGTCCACCGCCACCATGTAGCCGGCAAACACCTTGCCGCGCTGGTGATTCTCCGCCTGCTCGTTGAGCCAGCTCTCGATCACCATGTACTGATTCATCATCACCACGCCCATGATGAATCTCAACGCGATCCAGACGTTCAGGTCGTCGATCAGGGCGTGAATGAGCACGGTAACGGTGGCCGCACCGGCGCAGGCCACATAGGAACGGATATGGCCGACACTGGCGATCAGCCGATGGCCGAACTTGCCGCCGCACACCAGCCCGAAGTAGTAGGCCGCCATCAGGGCGCCGGTCCAGAAATCCCCTGCCCCCTGCTCAGTCAGTCGCAGACCGATATAGGTGGTGAACAGACCGGAGCCGGCCAACATCAGGAGGGTGGCGAAATAGAGCGCAGGAAAGGTAACGAGAGGGCTGAACATCAGGGATCACATGAAAAGAAGCAGAAAGCCAGAACGGATCAGCCGGAACTGATCGTCAGACTACGGAAGGAAAAAAATATCAGGAGATAGTGCCGGGGATCACTCCGGCTCCTGGCGCCTATTGGTCTCGGTACGCTGGCGCTGTCGCCATTGATCCAGATAGACCACCTGGCCGTGCTCGGGCTTGGCCTGATAGGCAGGGGCCGAAGCCACCACCGAATCCGCCGCCGGGCGTTCGACCTCGGGCACCACGAAAGGCGCGAACTCGACCTTGGCCAGCGTCTTGCCGAACAGGGCCAGAGAGGCGTCGAGTCGCTCCTCTCCCGTCACGGTGAATTCGAAGGAGAACAACCGCGCCAGGCGCTTGCGGCCTTTGGCATCGGCCAGCCAGCGAAAACGGGAAAAGGCCACGGCGCCATCGAGCAGCGTGACCTTGCGGCGACGACACTCCTGCTCGGCCAGCACCAGTGCCTGCTCGCGAATGCCGTGGGCGTGCCAGAACCACAGACCAATGCCGACTGCGCCCAGCAACAGGCAGAGATTACCTAGCGTCAGCATCTTCGCTCCTCATCGAAGGGTACCGCCGTCACTGACGCCGTGCAGCGTCACCAGATGCCGTCTCGTTCAACAGACGAATGTTTTCACGCTCGCCTTTGTACAGCGTCAGAGGGGCGATTTCCTTACCTAGCAAAGGCACCTGCTGTTGATGCCATATGTAGTAGAAAACGTTCAGTACCACCAATAGCAGAAACAACCAACGCATCATTCGTTCTCGAGCGGACACGCCAAAGCCAATCCAGCAAACACCATATCGGGCACGATCCGCGCGCCCGGAACGACATGTTTGACCAGTTCCGCGTCACCCCCGGTCAGAAACACCTCGCAGCCTTCGGCGAACATCTCCTGAGCCAGTTCGTACTGGGTGCGGACAAAGCCCTTGAGCATGTACAGACACCCACGCTCCACGGCCTCGATGGTCGTACGTCCCGGCGCCTCGTAGCGTTCACCACTGGCCCAATGTGGATCGTAGCGGATCCGACGGGTATGGGTCTGCAGTTCCCGACGCATCAACGGAATCCCCGGACAGATGAACCCGCCCTGATGCTCACCCTGGGCGTCGACCAGATCGGCCGTCACCGCAGTGCCCAGATCCAGGACCACGCAGGCCTTGCCCTCGGCCAGTTGCACCGCGGCCAGGATCACCAACCAGCGATCCATGCCCAGACGCTGGTGATCCCGATAGCCATTGCGCACACCATTCCACACCTCTACCGGCACGGCCTGGTGACAGGGGATGGCGAAGGTCGCCGTCAACCGCTCCTTGAGCTGCTGGGTCTCTTCGTCGCTGCGCACGCTGACCAGCCGACAGGCCGCCAGGGTGGGAGCATCCGGCTGGGACAGGGCCGCGATCAGGGCGTCGTCGCTGTCGACGATGCCGGTGTCGACCACTTCGGCTCCCGCGGCGAGCAGTCGCCACTTGATCAGGCTGTTACCGCAATCGAGTTCAAGAATCATGATCTAGGCTCAGGCTCAATTCGCCACCGCTGAATGCCTGTGTCTGCCCGTCTACGCGCATGAGGATAGCCCCATCTTCGGCAACTCCTGCCACTGTGCCCTGAATACAGCGAACCCCCGAAGACAGGGTTACCGCTCGACCTTGCCAGCCATGATAACGCTCCCACTCGCCGCGCAGGGCGGCGAATCCGGATTGGCGGTGAATCTGCCACAGGCTGTCGATCTCCCGCAGCAGCAGACTGGCGACCTGGTTGCGATCCTGCAGACCGCCCAGGACCTCGGCCATGGAAATCCATGGCTGATCGATGTCGTTGGCCATGCGCATGTTGACGTTGATACCGATGCCGATGATGGCCTGGCAGACGTCCTGCGGATCACCCGACAATTCGATGAGGATACCGGCCAGCTTGCGACCACGAACCAGGACGTCGTTGGGCCACTTCAGCCAGGCATCCTCCACTCCCAGCTGTTGCAGGGTACGGATCACCGCCAGGCCCATGGTCAGGCTCAAGGCCTGCAGCTTCTGGATCCCGCCCTGGCTGGAGACCACGGCGGTGAGATAGAGATTCTTGCCATAGGGACTGACCCAGGCGCGGCCACGCCGGCCACGTCCGGCCTGCTGATGCTCGGCCAGCAAGGCGAACGGCGTTTGCTGCTGTTGTTGCAGACGGCGTTGTGCCTCGGCATTGGTGGAGTCGATGGAAGCCAGGACCGCTACCGGCCAACCACCCTCCCCCGCGATCCGTTCGGCATCGAGCAGCGACAGGGGCTCTTCCAGGCGGTAACCCCGCCCCGGAACCTTGAACACCTCGACGCCCAGGTCATCTTCCAGCGTCTTCAGCCGCTTCCAGATGGCACTCCTGGAGACGCCCAGGGCCTCACCAAGCTCGACGCCGGAATGAAATTTTCCATCACTCAGCAATTTCAGCAACGGCATCCTCGAACTCCGTTCGACTTTCTTCCGCCCCAAAGACAACACCCCCGCCAGAGTGAACTGAGCGGGGGTGCTGGGTGTTAGGCGCTTGACGATGACCTACTCTCACATGGGGAAACCCCACACTACCATCGGCGATGCATCGTTTCACTTCTGAGTTCGGGAAGGGATCAGGTGGTTCCAATGCTCTATGTTCGTCAAGCAATTCGGTTGGCTGGCCAGGCGTTGAAGCTTACCTGGCTGGCCCAATTGGGTCGGTGATCGAAGTAGACAACTCGTCTTGGGTCTTGCGAACCCACGCGCCGTTTTCGGCGTCGTCTTCCTCACGCTCTGACCGCGGTCAGATTGTTTGGGTGTTATATGGTCAAGCCTCACGGGCAATTAGTATCGGTTA